>JALHMH010000039.1 GCA_022844165.1 Lysobacterales bacterium | reverse complement strand
GTGGTCAACTCGATCTGCGCGCCACCGCCGACTTGCATCTGCGTGCGCAACTGCGTGACACGCTGCAATCCGTCGTAGCTGAAAAGCTGCGTGTGGCGCTCCTGATCGGCACCGCTGCCACCCTGGCGAATCAGCGAATCGACCTGGCCATAGTTCGGCTGGGCCGGCGTGTTGCGATAGGCGGTGGTCTCCTGCATCGACACCACCCCGCCTGCGAAGCGGCTGTCTTCGCTCCAACTGCGCGAGGTGATGCGACCGAGCACATCGTATTGCAGGCTGGTCGCTTTGCCGCGCGCATCGGTTTGCGAGGTCAGCTCGCCGAGGCCGTTGTAGGCGAAGTTGAAGGTGCCGCGGCTCGGATCGGTGACAGACAGCCGATTGCCGAAGTGATCGTATTGCGCGGTGATCGCCAAACCCAGCACATCGCGAATCTCGACCGGGTTGCCCAGGCCGTCGTGGAAGTAACTGGTGGTCGCTTGTGCGCCCGCGTATTGCTCGGCGTCGAGCGTGCGCAGCACCTTGCCGCCATCGCCGAACCAACGCGCCATGCGCAGTACCGGCGAGCCATCGGCGTTGTTGCCGCTCGCAGAACAAAAGCCGACAAAACTGCTGCGCTGGCATACCGTGATATCGGTACGGATGCCGTTGTGGAAATACTCGGTGCGCGCGAAGTTGCTCAGGCTGCCCAAGGCAAGATCGTCGGCACGCGCAAAGCGCGACATCTTAACGATGGGGCGGTTCAGCGCATCGTACTGGAAGTGGGTGAACGCATTCTCGTTGCGCATACCGAGCGCAGGCTCGTACTGGATATTCAATCTGCCCAGCCAGTCGTACTCGGTATCCGCCACGCTGCGTCCGGCGTCCGTCAATTGCGCGGCCGTTGTCGCAAAACTCGATTGCAGCAAGCTGGTGCTCTTGCGCACTGCGCGGCCAAGCCGGTCCAGATACTCGACACTTTGCGAGCCGCCGTATTGGCTGCTGACAACACGAACGATGGCGCTGGCAGGGCACGGCGCATCGGCACAGCGTTCGTAAGCCATCACCATCGGGAACCCGGCCTGATTCGCACCGGCCGATGGCGGCAGGATGCGTTTGGGTCGACCGAGTGCATCGTATTGGGTGGTGGTGGTGAGATTGTTCGGGTCCGTCGATGTGGTGGGCAGGCCGAAGCGGGCGTCGTAGGTCGTTGTTGAGGAGGCGCCGAACGCATCGGTGGACGACGTCGGGAAGTAGCCGCCCGATGCGGCGAACGACACGCTCGCCGATCGATCCGGGCTCACACCGCGCGCCTGCACAATGGTTTGCGTGGGGTTGCCGAAGCTATCGAAGGCGGTCACCCGTGAGCGGCGCTCGAAGCCGCTGGTGGTGGCACACGCGCCGGTCACATTACCCGCGAACAGCGCCTCGCAATTCTGGCGGCGGTGGATCGCGTCGTAATCGAATAACGTGGTGGTTTCGCGATTGGGTGGTAGCGGCGCGGACGGGTTGTTGGGATAGTTTGTGCCGATCACCGTGTTCGAGCGGATGAGCCGGTTCACCCACCAGATGTTCGGGTCGTGCTGATAGTCGTTGGTCGTCGAGATTCCCACATATTGCGCCACTGCCAAGGCGCCGGTGGCCCAGTCGTAGGTCCAGCGCTGGATGGATTCGTTGGTCACATTACCGTAGGCGTCGTTGAACTGCTGCACGCGCTGTCGCGACTGCAATTGCGTCCGATTCGCCAGATCGCGCTGTGTGCTTGTGGTGATGTACGGAACGACCTGGTTCACGGTGTTGGGCTGGCCAGCGCAGATGAGGCCATCGCTGCATTGATATCGGTGGGTCGTCAGCGCAATGGCCTGTTCGGTTGTGCAATGCAACTGACTGGGGCTCTCGGACAACAATTGGCTGGCGCTGCATTCGGCGAGCGAAGTGCGCGGGAACTTCTGATGGAAGATGGTGGCGCTGCGGATGCCCTGTGCGATGTCTTCCACATGGATCTTGCGAAAGCCCATCAGGCCACGGCCCTTGTTGTTGAACATGGCCTCTTCGTAGCCGTAGCGCATGGTGTTCTGACTCTCGCCCAGGCCGTTACGCCGCTGCATTTCAGCAACGACGACCATGCTCGATGCAAAATAGAAGTGATCGGCATCGGCGTAGCTTTGCCCCGAATTACGCGCCGGCACGCTGTACAGCGGCAGACCCGTGGAACGCCCCGCGCGGCTCGACAGCGGCTCATACGCCCAGGTGGCGAGTGGCCCGAAAGCGTCGCTCACGCTTCTGACGTGATCCGGCGAGCGGCTGGCGCCCAGCTGGCCGCTGAAGTTGTTGCGGCCGGCGCCGGCGTTGACGAACCATTGGGGCACGTAGGGTGGATCCAGGCTCTCGGGAGCCTGCTGTCCTGCGAGCACACAGGAGCGCGGATTCGGCGGCGGGCTGTTCATCCTGACGGTCCAACGGAACTTGCAACCCTCTGAGCCAAAGACATCTGTGAGTCCGTCGCCGTGCAAGTCCAGACTTTCGGCACGACCATCGAGTTGCCGGCCGAAACTTGCTGGCATCGGCACTTCGTTGAGATGCAGTTGTCCGGGCAGCGGTTCGCTAATCACCAGGCGGCTCATGGTGTAGGAGCTGTGATCGAGTACCGAGCGATCAGCGATGCTGTCGACCCGAACCGTTTGGTCGGGTTGGGTATAGGGGAGCACGATTCGACTGCCCTCAGTGTCGAGGTCGGCGAGACTCAGGAACCCGCTGTCCGGGGCGGTGTAAGGATTGGGCTGTCGCGGGTGTGGCGAACTCAGGAACAAGATTTGCAACGCATCTCCCTGGTTCTTGACAAAAGCCGCGCGCGTTAGCAGCCCATTCTTGAAACCGCTCGGGATCAAGATTTCCTGTCGGCCATCAGCATCGTAATCTTCGTAGCTGACCAGCGCGCCGAGCGGTCCGTCCCAGCCGCGAACAACGCTGTCGCAAAGCCCTGAGGGACCGTTGTACTGCTCTTCAAGTCCAGCAGTCCGCGCGCCTGTGAACTCAGTCAGTGGCGAGAACAGCCGATTGCCCCGATTCAGTGCATAACTCCAGGCGCTGATGCACGCGGCGCCACTGGAGCGCTTGGCCATCACGATGTCGAGCAAGCCGTCACCATTCACATCCATGAACTGATGGCGGCGTGCGTTGCCCGGGTGGTGGCCCAGGAGATTGGGGACGTTCATCCAAGTGCGCAGTAACACCGGGGCACCAAAGCCGGCGGCACTGCCGGGATAAATCCAAAACTCGAATACAGGGTTGTCCACCGACCCGACGCCACTTATCTTTTCGCGGGTCAGTAAGTCGGCAAACCCATCGCCATCGATATCGGAAACGCGCACGACCTCTTCGTCGTCAGCCTTGTCGCGCCTCAGTGGTCGAACCTGTGCGGTGGTATTGAATGTGGGTGCCCCGGGCTGTGTGCCCGCCGGCTGTGTCGTGTTGAGGTGCACGTAAACCGCATTGTTCTGTGCGGCGCCGCAGGTTTGTTGTCCGGACCAGACCACCAGGTCCGGCAGCGCGTCGGCGTTGACATCGGCCTCGAAAATCTCCTCAACGCTCGTAGTTCCCGTACCTCCTTCGCCCAAGGCGCACAGCGAGCCTTGAGAACTTGAGGTGAAGCTACCCGCATCGAATCCGCCAGTGCCGGTGTAGCGGCTGAACGTGATCGTGCCGCTGGTCGCGCTCTGGCTCGCCCAGGTGTAGCGATCGACACGACCATCGTTGTTGAAATCGGCGCTGCGATTGAACAGGCGCACGCCATCTGGGATAGGGAAATAGCCGCGCGGTTGGCGGTCGGCGCTGAACGACACGACGTAGGAGCTGAGCGTGCCATTGGCATTACTGATCGTGCGTTGCAACTCGGTCACGCCGTCGCCATCCAGATCGCCGAGCGGCACGATCTCATCCACCAACCGGGCGTAGTTCAATGATGCCGGTATCTCTGTGGGCAGCTGCGGCTGCGGCATTCCTGCAGGCCACGTCAATGTATGAGCCTCAAGATCCAGCCCCGTTGGCGAGGTGGGCAGCTGCCAATGGAACACGTTTGGTGCCAGGCACTTTGGCGCGCTGTTTTCAAAACCGCACTCGCTGATCGATTGCAGTAACGAACGCCTGGAACTGGGCGACTGGGTGTACGTCAACTGGTAGCGGCGCAGGATCGAGCTGCCAGCGCGCGTCTCGATCTGCTTCAGACGTTTGGTTTGCGCACTGAGCGCCCCAAAGGTGTAGCCACTGCTAAGATCGGTGCGATCTTCGTATTCCAGATCGACCACGCGATCGCCATCGGCCTGTGCTAAGCCGGTGTAGCGGATCTGTTCGAGCAGTACTTCGCCAAGCGTGAAGTCCCGATAGACGTAGTGCACGTTGTTGCCCGCGCGATCCAGGCGAGAATCGACCAACCACGCCATCGTGGCGCCACCTGGTGCGCCGGTCGGCTTCGCTTTGGCGTTACGTGAAGTCGAACCCAGGCTGTTCGCGCCGAAGTAAATGACCTCGCCCGACTTGGTCTCGACGCGGAAGTAGGTGCTGGTATCGCTGGCCAAGCTGCTGCCGAGTTGAGTGACGCGAGAGTAACCGTCGATCTCGGTTTGATATTGTGTATTCAAGAGCCCGTATCCACCGCTGACCGCAATCAGCCGTTGGCCATCCAGACAGAGCCGATCGAGGCCATCGAACTGCACCTGTCGCCGCTGATTGTCGATGGCGATGGTGCTGCCGCAGCGCGTGATCGCCATCGTGCCGCTCAATGAGAAGCCGACGCCGACGCTGGAATTGCCGCCACGGCTGGAGTAGTTCAGCGCCACACTCGGCTGCATGCCGGCGCGCCCCGGCGGCACCGCAATCGGTATCGACAGCGCCGCACTGCCGCCGTTGGTGTCGACCTGCATCGCCGTTGAGCCAGCCAGAAACTCGCCGTTGGCCGGCGTGTATTCCAACGGTGCGTTACCGCGGATGTCGTCAGGTATCGTCGTCGTGGTGCCGGAAGCGACTGTCGTATTGCGCGTTGCGCTATAGGCACTACAAGTCCCCGCACAGGCGCGTACTCGCGTCTGGTAGATGCCCGGTGTTCCAGCTGAGATCGTCGCGCCCAAGGTGCTTGCGGGTACCGAGATGTTACTGAAGCTGCCACCCGCAAAGGAGACGCCGTATTCGTAGCTTGTCGGCGCCGTACAACTGCCGGTGCCCGCTTGCCAACTGATCGGAAAATCGCCGGTGGCCGTGGCGGGCGCGGTGAGTGTTGGTACGCAGGGAGCTGCACCGGAACCCGTCACCACCACCTCAGCGCTGACCGCCAGATCGGCAGCGGTCGGCACCGCGGCGTTCTTGAGGAAATAGCGGTATCGGCCCGCACTGACGAAGGTCTGTGTGATCGTGCTGATCGACGTTGTGGGATTGAGGGCCTCGAACACGCCGCTATCGATGTTCTGCCGCCAGGCCCGGGCCTCGCCCAAGGGGCTGGCCCAACTGACGGTCACGGCGCAACTCGGCGCCGACGGCGTTAGCGTGCAACTGCGTTTGTTTGTCGTGATCTCGCTAACTCTCACCACCTTGGCAATGCTGATTGGGGCAGACGCTGTTCCTCGCGCCCAATTGACGCTACCTGCGCCAGAAGCTGCGACATGGGCGTAGCCGGTCGAGGCCGAAACACCGCCTTGCGAATCCAGGAAACTCCGGCCAAAGACGCCAGACGGTGCAGGGGTCACCGCAACGTTCGGAAGATCGAGGGGCAGGCCACCGCTGAACGGTGATGTTTTGTAGTTCAGCGCTCCGCTGAGCCAGGCACTTCCCGCACTCCGAGGATCGGTCTGTAACCAGCGCGGCTCGCCGGCGCTGTCGTATACCGACAAAGTAGACAACTCGCGCATTCCGCTGCCGTTATCCAGGAAGTAGGGGAACAAACCCCAGCCATCGAACAACGGCTCGTGCCAGAAGCCGGAAATCGCGAGGTTCTTTTGCATCGCACTGGGCGGAACGATGAAATCCCGGAAATCCTGGAGACATTCGTTTTGGACGATCGTCGTGGGACTATTGAGTTTCCAGCGCAGCGCACTGCGCGTCGCATCGTTCGGGTGAAAGGTCAACGCGACTTCGCCGACCTGGGTTCCGGCATCCCGTATTCCGGCGGCGCTGGTTCCTATCCAGCGGTACTTGACCAACGGCGCCCAAACACGCCGGACCGATACGTTGTTTTCGGTGACGGTTTCGATTTGCGCAGGGGTGGCACTGAGCCACAGCGGCTGACTGTCGGCACCATAAGTGAACCAGGCCAACACCAACTTGGCGGTATCGCCGCTGCCCAAGAAACTCAGCATCCAACTTGTTCCATTGCGCGCCGGGTTCCAATAAAGGCCGGGAACCGCCGGAAGACCCGGCACCGAAACGGGCGCCGCAGACGCCGAACATGCGGTCGCGCCGGGGAAGCCAATCGTGTTGCCTTGCGATCCGCCACCGCCACCGCCTGAGCCGCCTACGACGTTGATAGGGTTGGTACCTACAACGTTCACCAGCACTCCGTCGGTGTTGCGCCGCCGCAGCCAGTAACTCCAAGTACCCGGCCCTACGTTATCGACCATGGTGCCGCTGACGCTAGTGTTGATTCTGGTGACGAACTGACCCGTAAAGGAGTCCCGGCGCCAGACACCGTCGAAGTTCGTGCCGCTGAAGGCCCAAGTGAGCGTGATCGCGCAAGTCGATTGCCCGGATGGAATAGTGCAGAGGTTCTGGTTTGCCGGCACGGTGTTGATGGATGAACTTATGACATTACGCACAACGCCCGCACCCGGCTGCACTGGAAACTGCAATTGAAGTTGGTGACCTACCTCAGCGACAGCAGAATTTACCGATGCAGTCACCTGAACATCGCCGTTGGACAACGCGCTCGCAGCAGCGGTCCATGTGCCGACTGGCTTCGGCGCAGACACGCATCCGGCGTGATTGCACTCTCGCCAACCTTCGCCGCCCGGGTAGTTTGAGTACGCATAAAACAGCGTGCTGACACCATTGATTGGCGTGCCGATCGTGAACCAGACCGGGAGGTTGTCGGCGTTGAAGGCGGCCAATGTCGAACGCTCTTTGGCGCCCGTACCGGAGGTCAACCAATGAAATTGCGCCGGTGTTGGGTTCAACTGCTGCACCGATTCGTTCGCCGCCCGCGTCAAACACGTTTCCCGCGTAGCGCCAGAGATGAGTTTTACGCGTGCGACGACGCGACCTTCGTCCTGTTCGAGGAAGCGAAACACCACTGCTCCAGCAAGAACGGAATTCTCGCCGTCGGGGCCCTTATCCGCATACAGCAACGTAAGGGCTTCTTGCCGTAAGGGGTCGATTTGCGCAATCGATGTTCGGTACCAAACCGGACGGCGTGCGCCATCGAACGTGTACCAAAAGGCATGCACCGAGCTGCCGTTTCGCACCAGGTCCCAGCCCTGTCCAAAACGGTTCGCCTCATGCCAGTTGCCCGGATGATTTGTCGCCGACAAGGGCCCGGACGGGGAATCGAGACAGGTAAAGGGGTCTGGCCGTCCAAGCAACAGTAACTGCGATTCGGTCAGCCCCGATCCAATCCCAGCGTCTTGCGCGAAACATGGGGAAACCAAAAGCACGCAAGCGCTCAGCAAAGCCACGAGGCGGCGCAAGACTGCGCGCTGGAGACCCCCAGCAGTTGCAAGTTGTGACGTTTTCAATCCGTCGGAAACGGGTTCTCTGAGGCTGGCGCATGGGGGTGCGATGCTGAAGCGCGGCATGGTTGCTCCTACAAATTCAATCGAAACTTGGTCAATCGGACTCAAGGCGGATTTCCACCTGGTCACTAGCGCGGAAGAAAGGGGAAAAAAGGCTCATGCCTTTTTTGCGGCGATTGCGTCGCCCGTCGGTTAGACGTGCAGCCTCGCTATATTGCGCAGTATCTTAGCCACGTCTTCGGCCATGTTGACCTCTCTGACGATTCGCGATCTTGCGGTGACTGACCGCGTGGATCTTGGGCTGGCACCCGGTTTTTCGGCGATCACTGGGGAGACTGGCGCCGGGAAGTCGATTCTGATTGACGCACTGAGCTTGTGTTGCGGCGGCCGGGCGGATTCGGGTGCGGTGCGCAGTGGCGCCGAACGTCTCGAGACCGCTATCGACATTCGCTTGCCGTCGGGGCACAGCGCTTCGCGCTGGTTGTCCGAGCACGATCTGGACGATGACGGCGCTTTGTCGATACGGCGTGTGGTCAAGAGCGACGGCGGCTCGCGGGCATACATCAACGGACGCAGTGCCACCCAGCAACAATTGCGCGACCTGACGGCGATGTTGATCGAGATCCATGGTCAGCACGAGCACCAGGCCTTGCTGCAACGCAGCCATCAACTCGACTTGCTCGACGATTTTGCACAAGCGAGCGGCGAGCGAAAGCGAGTGGCGAATGCCGCGGAAACGGTGCGCGCGCTGGATGCGGAAATCGACAAACTGCGGCACAGCGACAATGCGGATCGTGCGGATTTCATGCGTCATCAATTGCATGAATTGCATGCAGCTACACTCGAACCGGCACGCATCTCCGCGCTCGAGGCGCAGCACCGCAAGCTGGCGAGCGCCGGTGCATTGATCCATGGAATGGGGCAGATCGAAGCGCAACTTTGCGGCGACGACGAGATGACTGCCGTCGCCGTGTTACGTCGAGCGTTGGCCGAACTACAGAGACTGAGCGCCCTCGATCCAGAACTGACGGAGCTTGTGGGTCAGATCGACGCGGCGACGATCGCGCTCGAAGAGGCGGCGCGCGATTTGCGCGACCGTCGCGATGCGCTCGATATCGACCCTGAAGCCCTGGCACAGATGGAAGCAGAGTTGGCGCGGCTGCATGCGCTCGCCCGCAAACACCGTACACCAGTGTTCGAGCTTGGTCAGTTCGCCGCACACCTGGAACGCCAGGTCCAGGACGCCGCGACCGCAGGCGAACGCCTCGAACAGCTGTTGCGCGACCGCGATGTGGCCATGCACGCCTACGGCGCGGCAGCGGGTCGATTGAGCGAGAAGCGCCGTGCAGGGGCCGCGCGTTTGGGGCAAAAGATATCGGCGCTGATGGAAGAACTGGGCATGCGCGGTGGGCGTTTCGAATGCGCTTTTGAGTCCAGCGACGGCAGCCCGCGTGGCACCGGCAATGAGCTTGTCGAGTTTCTGGTCAGTGCCAACCCAGGCCAACCATCGCGCCCACTGCGCAAAGTGGCGTCCGGCGGCGAACTGGCGCGCATCAGTCTCGCGATCAAGGTCGCCACGATCGCATTGGACGACACGCCGATCCTGGTGTTCGACGAGGTCGATTCAGGCATTGGCGGCGCGATCGCCGAGATCGTTGGGCGCAAACTGCGAACGCTGGGCGCTGAACGCCAGGTGTTGTGCGTGACACATCTGGCGCAAGTGGCGGCCTGTGCCCACAATCAGTTGCGCGTCAGCAAACACGTCGTTGCGGGCCGCACACAGTCTCGGGTTGAGCCGCTGACCGACACCGAACGCATCGAAGAACTGGCGCGCATGCAAGGTGGCATCGAGATTACGGCAGCAACGCGTGCTGCGGCTCAGGAAATGCTCGCCAGGGGTCGCCAGAGCGGCTCTGCGCCAGGGCCATAGTCGCTTTGCGGATTGACATTCGGTGCCTCAGGTTTACGATGTGCGACCCGGTCATGAACGCGAACGTCCCATGTCCCCTCTGCAACGCGCCTATGACACCGCACGGCGTTGGCTACGCGAAGAGTTGCCTAACGCCGAGATGCATGCTGCTGCGTCACTGCTGGATGTGATGACCAAAGCGCGCGAGTACCTCGTGGCAGCCGAGTCTTTGACGCGGGACGAAGCGCAACGTGTTGTTGATGTTCTGCGCTACGACCTGCGCGAAGCGGCGCATCATTGGCACGACGTGAAGCTCGAAATCGTCGATTGGGCCAAGTTCGATGTCGAGCAGTTGGAAGCGGCGATAGTCGATCGCCTGTTGAGCGCCGCCGACCCGACCTGGACCGAACTGGCGAAATTCCAGCGCGGGCGCAGTCAATTGAACGATGTTGAGTGATCGTCGCTGTTAACATCGCGGACCGTGTTTGCGTACCGAGAGTCTATGCACCCTGCCCGCCCCAGCGGCCGCGCGCCCGACGCGCTGCGCGCCGTTTCTTTCGTCCGTCATTTCACGCGCCACGCTGAAGGCTCGGTTTTGGTCAGCTTCGGCGACACCCGGGTTCTGTGCACCGCCAGCGTCGACGACAAACCACCCCCCTGGTTGCGCGGCAGCGGTGAAGGTTGGGTCACGGCCGAATACAGCATGCTGCCGCGCGCAACACATTCGCGCTCCGCCCGGGAGTCGGCACGCGGCGTTTCGGGGCGGACGCACGAAATCCAACGGCTGATTGGTCGCGCGCTGCGCGCTGTGGTCGATCGCAAGGCGCTTGGCGAGCGCCAGATCGTGCTCGACTGCGATGTTCTGCAAGCCGACGGGGGCACGCGCACCGCGGCAATCACCGGCGCCTACGTGGCCCTGATGGATGCAACGCGAAAGTTGTTGCGCGACAAGATCATCAGCAAGGATCCGATTCATGGCCAGGTGGCCGCGGTTTCGGTGGGTATCTGGCGTGGTCAGCCGGTCCTCGACCTCGACTACACCGAAGATTCCGATTGCGAGACCGATATGAATGTGGTGCAAAACGATGCCGGCGGCTTCATCGAACTCCAAGGTACTGCCGAAGGCCACGCCTTCCGCGATTCAGAACTGACTTCAATGCTCGCTCTCGCGCGCGGCGGCATCGCGCAATTGCAGCAACTGCAGCGCGAAGCCCTGGCGGGCTGATCGGGTCATGGTCCCGTCAGCTCTATTTCCCGCGAACGCAAGAAGCTCGTTCGGTAGTTTCCATGTGTCGCGACAACTTCGTGTGTTCGACAACGTGGCCCATTCCTGATCGATTGCCTTTAGGAATCGTCGGTTTTCTCGCACTGAGGCTATGCTCCGCGCCCCTGCTCTCGCGTCGGCCATTGGCATGCTCGATCTTCCGCTCCCGAAAGCGCCAATGTTATGGCGTCGTTGGAAACCCCTGCCGGGGGCGGCGCATGCGTTGGCGATTGCGGAACTGGCGAAAACCCAGCGGCTGATTGTTGCCGTCAGCAGAGATTCGGCGAGCGCCCATGCGCTTGAAGACGATCTCAAGGCACTCGGTAGCGCAGAGCCACTGCATTTTCCCGATTGGGAAACACTGCCGTACGATCTGTTCGCACCGCATCCAGATATCGTCTCGCAACGCATCGCCACGCTGTACCGCTTGCCACAGATCACCCGCGGTGTTTTGGTCGTGCCGGTACAAACGCTGCTGCAGCGTTTGCCGCCGACTCGGTTCATCGCCGATCGCGCGCTGCTGCTCAAGCGTGGCGATCGTTTCGATCTGGCCCGAGAGGCAGAGCGGCTGGAACGCGCCGGTTACCGACGTGTAGGACAGGTGCAGGAACCTGGCGACTTCACGATTCGCGGCAGTCTGCTCGATCTTTATCCCGCAGGGTCGGCCACGCCGTTTCGCATCGAACTGTTGGACGATGAAATCGATACGCTGCGGCGTTTCGATCCGGAAACGCAACGATCGTCCGGCGCGGTGGACAAGATCGATCTGCTGCCCGCACGCGAATTTCCATTCGAAGAAGACGATCAGCGCCGCGTGCGCGAGGCCATCCGCGAACGCTTCGATCTGGATGTGCGCCGCTCGGCGCTGTATCAGGACTTGAAATCCGGGAACGCGCCGGCCGGTATCGAGTACTACCTGCCGCTGTTTTTCGATGGCACCGCGACGCTGTTCGACTACCTGCCCAAGGATGCGTTGCTGATCATCGAAGACGCGTCGCTGGAGGCCGCCAGCCACTTCTTCGCCGCCACCGGCGAACGTTACCGGCAGCGCCAACACGATCTGGAACGGCCAATCCTGCCGCCGGAAGAGTTGTACCTGCCGCCGGATGATTTACGCGCGCTGCTGAACAATCGCGAACGTGTGTTGATCGCCGCACATAGCGAAGCGAGCGACCCGGGTGCACTGCCCGCGCCTTCGCTGCCATTGGCGCGCAAGAGCGAGGACACAGGCGCCGAGCTCAAGCAGTTCCTGCGCGCGTATCCGGGTCGTGTACTGCTGGCCGCCGATTCTGCCGGGCGCCGCGAAGCGCTGCTGGATCTGCTCGGCGGGATCGATCTGCGGCCGGCGACCGTCGAGAATTTCGCGGCATTCATGGCCAGCGACACACGTTGGGCGATCACTGTCGCACCGCTCTCGGATGGTTTTGCGATCAGCGACCCACCGTTGTGTGTACTCACAGAGCGCCAGCTGTATGGCGAACGCGCGCGCCAGGAACGGCGGCGGCGCAAAGCCGAGCGCGATCCAGAATCGATCATTCGCGATCTCGGCGAGTTGGCCACCGGCGCACCCGTAGTGCATATCGATCATGGCGTCGGTCGCTATCAGGGACTGCTCACGCTCGATATCGGTGGCGCCCCTGGCGAGTTTTTGAGCATCGAATATGCCGGCGGCGACAAACTCTACGTGCCCGTGTCAGCGCTGGATTTGATCAGTCGCTACACTGGCGGCGCGCCCGAAAGCGCGCCGTTGCACGCGCTCGGCTCGGATGCCTGGGAGAAAGCGAAGAAGAAGGCCGCCGAGAAGGTTCGCGACGTGGCCGCTGAACTGTTGGAACTGTACGCCAAGCGCCGCGCGCGCATCGCCGAACCGATCAGCATCGATCGACCCTTGTATGAGCAATTCGCCGCCGGGTTCCCATTCGAGGAAACGCCCGATCAGCTGAACGCCATCGAAGCCGTGCTGGCCGATCTGGTCAAGCCTGAACCGATGGATCGAGTGGTCTGCGGCGACGTGGGTTTCGGCAAAACCGAAGTCGCTTTGCGCGCTGCTTTTGTGGCCGCACAGTCAGGACGACAGGTTGCGGTGTTGGTACCTACGACTTTGCTCGCAGAACAACACTATCGCAACTTCGCCGATCGCTTTGCCGACTGGCCGATCCGCGTTGAGGTGTTAAGCCGATTCAAATCCCCAAAAGAGATCAAGGCGGCGTTAGCGGAGCTGGAAGCCGGTCGCGTCGATGTGATGGTCGGCACGCATCGATTGATTCAGGACGATGTGCGTTTCAAACACCTGGGATTGGTGATCGTCGATGAGGAACAGCGCTTTGGCGTGCGCCAGAAGGAGCAGCTCAAGAAGCTGCGCGCCGAAGTCGATCTGCTGACGTTGACGGCAACGCCGATCCCGCGCACCTTGAACATGGCGCTGACCGGGCTGCGCGATTTGTCGATCATCGCGACGCCCCCGGAACATCGGCTGGCGGTGAAGACTTTCGTTGTGCAGTGGGATCCGCAGTTGCTACGCGAAGCCTTCGAGCGCGAGCTCGGACGCGGCGGGCAAGTCTATTTCCTGCACAACGAAGTCGACACCATCGAAAAAACCGCGCGCGAATTGGGAGAGCTGATCCCGCAAGCGCGCATGCGCATCGCGCACGGACAAATGGCCGAACGCGAATTGGAAGTCGCGATGCTCGATTTTTACCGGCAGCGCTACAACGTGCTGGTCTGCACCACGATCATCGAAAGCGGCATCGACGTGCCGAGCGCCAATACCATCATCATCAATCGCGCCGATCGCTTCGGCCTGTCGCAATTGCATCAGCTGCGCGGCCGTGTCGGCCGTTCGCACCATCGCGCCTTCGCCTACCTTGTTGTGCCGCCGAAGAAGCAAATCACGGCCGATGCGCAAAAGCGCCTCGATGCAATCAGTTCGCTCGAAGAATTGGGCGCCGGCTTCACGCTGTCGACCCACGACCTGGAAATTCGCGGCGCCGGCGAGTTGTTGGGCGAGGGCCAATCCGGCGAAATCGAATCGGTCGGGTTTACGCTCTACACCGAGATGCTGGAACGGGCCGTGCGCGCGCTCAAGGAGGGCCGCATCCCAGACGATCCTCTCGATATCGCATCCCGCGGAACAGAGATCGAACTCGGCTTCCCAGCGCTGATCCCGGACGACTATTTGCCGGATGTGCATGCCCGCCTGGTGCTCTACAAGCGCATCAGTGGCGCAAAATCGCCGGCTGCGCTCGAAGACATTCAAGTCGAGATGATCGATCGATTCGGCTTGTTACCCGAACCGGCAAAAAACCTGTTCCAGGTGGCCCGCCTGAAACAACGCGCACAAACTCTGGGACTCAAACGCGTCGAAATGGGCGCACAGGGCGGCCGCATTCTGTTCGGCGCCAAACCGAAAATCGATCCCGCCTCGTTAATCCGATTGGTGCAGCGCGAACCCAAACGCTACAGCTTTGAAGGCCAGGACAAACTCAAGCTCAAGCGCGAGATGGGCAGCTTCGACGAACGCCTGAAAGTGGCCAGCGAAATTTTGCAGGCGCTGGTGGGTTAGGGTCCTTGACGGAGCCGGATATTCTCATTTTGAGTCAAATTTTCGTCGGAGCGGCTTTGGCTGTTGAAGCCCCCTGAGAAGAAGGGGGGGGTGAGGATCGGCGCTTACACGCCGCGAGGCGTGTGCCGAGCCGAACGACCGGCGGCTGTTCCGCCGGGCCGGAAATGCGCCAATGGGCAACAACATCGCCAGTCCAACGCTCGATCCCGGCGTTGCGGTCTTCGAAGCAACCGAAAGCGGAAAGCCCGTCCTCAGTGCCTTGCTATCTATTCGGTTGCGCGAGGCGACTTTGCGCTGGTGCGCAGCGGCTCTCCAACCACTGGCCAAATCCCGCCAATTCTCCGTAACGTTCGCAAACCGCCAGCGTGTAGTCGAGCACAAGAGGCAAATCGTTCAGATATCCAGCTTTGCCGTCGCGGTAATACAACCGGCAAAAAATGCCGAGCACTTTCAGATGGCGCTGCAAACCCATCCAGTCGAACCAGCGCCGCCAGCGTGTCTGGCCGACACTCACCAACCCTGCGGCTGCCGCACGCTGTCGATAATCGTCGGCCCACGCATAGACGCGCGCCAGGGGCCACTGGATGTAGCAGTCTTTCAGCAACGACACCAGATCGTAAGTGATCGGCCCACACAACGCATCCTGAAAGTCAATAACGCCCAAATCGTTTTCGAGCAGCATCAGATTGCGTGAATGGTAATCGCGATGCACAAAAGTCTGCGGTTGTTCGAGGGCACTGCCCACCAGAGATGCCATACAAGCCTCGATGCGATCGCTGTCGTCGCAGCTCAACTCAAGCCCCAGATGGCGGCGCAAGAACCAGGTCTCGAACAGCTGCATTTCTTCGATCAAGCGGCGGCTGTCGTAGTTCGGCAGTGCCTCAACGCTCGCGCCAAGCTGCATTCTCAACAAGGTATCGAGCGCACGGCTGTAGTGCTCCTCGACGGTGGCGTCGCTCAGCGCGGGCAAAAGTATTGCCGATCCAAAATCTTCGAGCAAAAGGAATCCGCGAGCCTGGTCGCTACCGAGAACGTCCGGTGCGCGAATACCGGCGGCCGACAATCGTCTTGCCACATCAAGAAACGGGCGGGTGTTCTCTTTGTCCGGCGGCGCGTTCATGACGACGGCAGTACGGCCATGGTGCGAAACGCGCCAATAACTTCGGAAACTGGCGTCGGACGAAGCACTGACAGGCTCGCGATCCAGAGTACCGAGCTGAGCTTCCGCAAACGCCTTCAACGCAGCGAACCGCTCCGGCGTCAGGCTCATGCGGTCAACCTCCGCAAGGCTTGCGCATAGCGCTCACGCGTGCCGTCGATGACTGTTGCAGGCAGATGCGGCGCTGGCGGCCGTTTATCCCAATCGAGGGACTCGAGGTAATCGCGCACGAATTGTTTGTCGAATGAGGGCGGATTGCGCCCTGGCTGCCAACCAGCCTGTTCCCAGAACCGAGACGAATCTGGCGTCAGCATTTCATCCATAACGCGCAGCACACCGTTTTCGTCAAGGCCAAACTCGAACTTGGTGTCGGCAATCAGGATGCCACGTTGCGCCGCGTACGCGCGCGCGAACCGATACATCGCAAGTGTCGCCGAACGAACCTGTTCTGCCAGATCGCCACCGATCATGGCGACCACACGATCGAAACTGATGTTCTCGTCGTGATCGCCAACCGCCGCCTTGGTGGAAGGCGTGAAGATCGGCTCAGGCAGCTCTGCGGCGAGCGGCAAACCGGCCGGCAGCACAATGCCGCTGACGCTGCCTTTGGCTTGGTATTCCTTCAGACCCGAGCCGATTAAATAGCCACGCGCGATGGCCTCGATCGGCACAGGTTTCAGGCGCATCGCAACCACGCTGCGATGGATGAACGCAGACGGGTCCACGGGTTTGGGCAGCACACTCACCGGGTTGATGCCGGTCAGGTGGTTGGCACACAAATGTGCCGTCTTGTCGAACCAGAAGTTCGACATTTGAGTGAGCAATTCTCCCTTCCCGGGGATCGGGTCGGGCAGGATGACATCGAAGGCGCTGAGCCGGTCTGTCGCGACCAGCAGCAGGCGCTGATTTGGCAACGCATACACATCGCGCACCTTGCCGCGGTGCACCAGCGGCAGGCCCGGCAGGGCGGATTCGCTTAACGTTGTGGTCAAGTCGACCTCTGGCGTTTCCTGGACGTCGGAACTCTAGCAGCAACGCACCGCCCGCAACCCTTAACCCCACTGTGCGCTCACGACCGTTTTAATGCTTGAGCCAACCCAAAGGAGCAGGTTATGAAAGGCAAGAGCATGCTGGTGGTGGCCTTGATGTGTGCGGCACCGGCCTTGTTCGCGCAGGTGGACGTTCGTTTGGAAGACCGAACGCTCGGTAGCGATGTGCCGATGGTGAATCATCAGGGGCAGGATTTCGCGGTTGGCGAACCCGGCCATCGCTACGGCATCCGTTTGACCAATCGGAGTGGCGAACGTGTGCTGGCGGTACTGTCGGTCGATGGCGTGAACGTCGTGACCGGACAAACGGCCAATCCGGGGCAATCGGGTTATGTGTTGGGCCCGTGGCAGTCGATGGTCGTGAACGGCTGGCGTAAGAACATGCGCGAGATCGCCGCGTTCAATTTCGCGCCGCTGCCCGAGAGTTACGCAGCGCGCACCGGCCGACCGAACGATGTCGGTGTGATCGGTGTCGCCGTCTTTCAAGAACGCCGTCGATATTTTGAAGACGATCAATGGATTGCCAAGCGCGAGCGCGAGCACAGCCGCAACTCAGCCCCGGCGCCCAGCGCGCAGGCGCCCGGTGCAGCCGACGCATATGGGAAAGGCCTTGGCAGTGCACTGCTCGGCACCGGGCACGGCGAGCGAGAGTGGAGTCAGGCACGCACAACGCAGTTTGTGCGCGCCAGCCACGTGCCCGACGAAGTGCGCACCGTGTACTACGATTCGCGTCGCAATCTGATTGCGGCCGGCATTCTGCCACCACCGTATCGCGGTTATGCACAGCGTAACTCGCCACAGGCTTTTCCCGGTTTTGTGCCAGATCCGCGTTGGTAACGGAAATAGGGCCCGCGGTTTATCCCGCGGGTCGCCCGCCAAGGCGGTCGTCGCGCAACCCATCGAAACTCAGGCCGAATCGCGCCAGATATTTGCGCAAACGATCGCCATCGTTGGTGCTGCTGCGCGCTAAGCGGCTGGACTGGAACAAGTAGCGTCCGGCATCGCTCAGGCTCGTACTACGCCGACATACGTCGATGACATAGGCCAGCTGTGGCCGGTCGAAATGATCGATCGCGGCCAGTGCCTCGGCGCTCAACAAAGCGAGCGCCCCACCCGATTCGATTTTCTCGCCACGCCAGAATTGGCGCAGACGATCGACTTCCTGATCCACCACATCAACTGTGATGCGTCCCGCATCGGCCAGCGTCGCCATACGCGTCACCGATGCGCCGAGATCGCGAAAGTTGCCAGGCCAGATCGCTTCGCTGCTGGTCGCGAAGGCCAGGAAGCGGGCGCGCGCCTCTCGGTTGAAGCGCACCCGTTCGCCGTAATTGCGCTCGTAGCGACTCAGTTCGAAATCCAGATTCGGCTCGATGTCTTCGCGGCGCTCTTTGAGCCCGGGCAACTGGAACGTCCAGAGATTCAAACGCGCAAACAGGTCGTCACGGAAAGCGCCATTGCGCACGGCGGCAGCGAGATCGCGGTTGGTGCCGGCGATCAGTTGAAAGTCGCTGCTGACTTCTTTGTCTCCTCCAAGCGGCGGGAAGCGCTTGTCTTCGATCGCACGCAACAACATCGCCTGTTCATCCGGCCCCAACTCACCGATTTCATCCAAGAACAACAGACCGCCATCGGCAGACTTCAACAGTCCTGCGCGTTCGTGTTGCGCGCCAGTGAACGCACCACGCACATGGCCAAACAGCGCGCTGCCGGCACCATCGCCTCGCAGCGTTGCACAATTGACTTCGACAAATGCACCCCGCAAGTTTTGTCGCTGCTTCTTGAGTTCGAACACATTGCGTGCCAATTGACTTTTACCCGCGCCTGTTGGACCCATCAACAACATTGGCGCCTTGGACTTTCCGGCAACACGTTCGATCTGCTCGATCATCCGGTTAAAGTCCGCGCTGCGCGTGGCAATCCCGGATTTCAAAAACTGCGTCGTCTCGTGCTGCACGTTCGAAAACCGCTGCGCAATTTGATTGTAGCGCTGCAAGTCAAGATCGATCAGCGAGTAACTGCCGGCACCACCGGCCCTTTGTTGTGCCGGCGGCGAGGTCTGGATCAGCCGCGCCGGTAGAAAGCGTGCCTCGGCAAGAAGAAACCAACAGATCTGTGCCACGTGCGTGCCCGTGGTGATATGGACCGCGTACTCCTCCTCATCGGTATCGAACGCATAGCGTCGTGCGAAGTCGAACAAGCACGCATAGACCTGCTCGAAGTCCCACGGATCTTGCAGATGTACATCGTGCACACGCACTTCAGTATCCGGCGAAACGGCGCGCAGATCATCGATGATGGTGCCGATGAGGCGGGCGGATTTGCGCCGGTCGGCGAGCAATTCGATGCGCGCTACGGCAAGATCTTCGTGCATGCCCAGTGCCACCGTTGGACGCCACTTTTGCCAGCGCCCGGGACCACCGGCGTCATCGAGTTGAATGCCCAGAAAACCGAAAACGACGAGGCGCTTCATCAATCGAGTCCGCAGGGACGAGAAGTCGCAGTATCGTTATCTCCGCGCGATTCGCCTAGCCAAGACTGAACGCCAGCCGCTGCGCCGACCGCACTTTGGTCGCAAAGTCGGCGCAACTGCTGTACGTTCCGCATCGCTCTGTGGTGCCCCGCATTTCAGTTAACAAATCAGCGATCCGCGCAGCCTTGGCACGCATCGGGATCGCAACTCTCCCGACAAGGCAAAAAAATGAACTTCGAATCGCTCGGGCTCCGCCCGGAACTGCTGCGCGCGCTGGCCGCTGCCGGTTACACCACACCCACTCCCATCCAGGTCAAAGCCATCCCCGATGTGCTCGCAGGCCGCGACCTGATGGCCAGTGCGCAAACCGGCACCGGCAAAACCGCGGCTTTTGCTCTGCCATTGCTGCATCTGCTTAAAGCGAGCGGCGAAAAGGCTGCGCCGAAAAATGTGCGCGTGTTGGTGTTGGTGCCAACGCGAGAACTCGCAGCGCAGGTGCTCGCCAGCGTGCAGCGCTATGGCGATGAATTACGCCTGTCCAGCGCCGCCATCTACGGCGGCGTCAGCGAGCGCCCGCAGATCGCTGCGGCTGCGAAGGGCCTCGATGTACTCATCGCGACGCCAGGCCGGCTTCTGGATCTGATGCAACAACACGCCGTCTCACTGTCGGCAGTGCGCCATCTGGTACTCGATGAAGCCGATCGTATGCTCGACATGGGCTTCTTGCCATCGATCAAACGCATCCTCGGAAAACTGCCGCGGCAACGCCAGACACTGATGTTCTCGGCCACCTTCGCACCGGAGCTTCGCGATTTGGCGGCGTCGATGTTGCACCAGCCTGCGCAAGTCGACGTCAGTCCACGCAATAGCACGGCGGTCACAGTCGAACACCGCGTGCATCTGGTGGATGACGCGCGAAAACGCGATGCGCTGCTGCACTTGCTGCACGCCGAGCCGCGGCAAACGCTGGTCTTCAGCCGCACTAAACATGGCGCCGACAAGGTCGTGCGATTCCTCGACTCTTACGGATTACGCTCGGCCGCATTGCATGGCAATAAGAGCCAGAATGCTCGCACGCGTGCACTCGATGGCTTTAAGGCGGGCACCATCCAGATCCTGGTGGCGACCGACATCGCCTCACGCGGCATCGATATCAAAGAGCTGCCCGCGGTCATCAACTTTGACTTACCGAATGTGCCGGAAGACTACGTGCATCGCATTGGTCGTACAGGTCGCGCAGGCGCATCTGGACTCGCTATTTCGCTGGTCGGTCGCGAAGACCAATCGCATCTGAAGGGCATTGAGCGCTTGCTCAAACAGCCGCTCAAGCGTGAGCCGCTGGGCGAATACTGCTTGCCCGAACGGATTGCACCTGAAGCCCAAAAGGTACGCCAGCCGCAACGTTCGCAGCGCCCGCCCCGCGAAGCAGGGCGCCAAGGCCACCCAGCCGCGCGCCCCAGCCAATCGCCGCGCGGCCAAGGTCGCCCGCAGCAACGCAGTGGCCCTCGCCAGAACAGTGGGCGTCCCGGCGCCCGGTGAGCGGAATGGGCGCATGGCAAAGCGGGCTTGATCAGCCGAGTACCTGCTCTCAAGGCGCAAGGCCGCAGCCTGACCCGCGCTGACGAACCGGTACGATGCGCATTCCGGCTATGCTTGTCGGATGGAAGAATCGCACACCACTTTGTCGTCGATACCTTCAAACGCTGCGGATCCAGAGTTTGAATCGGCACTCAGAGGTTTTGCCGATGCCGTGCTCGTAAGCCCCAACGCTCAAACGACGATCGAAGCGTTTTGCGCGCAATTGCAAATGCTGTTCGATGCTCGCGTCGAACAGCAAACTCAGGCACTGCGCGCCGATGTCGCCGAACGCGACCGCGTCGTAAAGGTGCAGCAGGCGTTGTTCAAGATTGCACAACTCACGGCGAGTCCGATATCGCTTGATGCGTTTTATGCCGCATTGCACGGCATTGTTGCCGAGCTCTTGATCGCACGAAATTTCTTCATCGCCTTGATTGACGATACGGGCGAGGGTTTGTTTTTCCCCTATCAAGTCGATGAATCCGGCGATGTTTATCAGCCGCGCCGTCTGCGCCGCGGTTTGAGTGAGTATCTGCTCCGCAGTGGTCAACCGCTACTGCTGCACGGCGACGACATCCGGCGCTTGCACACCAGCGGCGAAATCGAACTCATCGGAACCGCCAGCGAATGTTGGCTGGGCGTTCCGCTGCGTGCCGGCGAGCGCGTTGTAGGTGTGCTGGTAGTCCAGAGTTACACGCCGGGCGTCACATACACCGAGAGCGATCAGGCGCTACTGAGCTTTGTGTCGGTCAATATCGCTGGCGCACTGGAACGTCGCCAGGCGCAAGACGCCTTACATCGCAGTCACGCCGAATTGCAGGCAACCCTCGACCAACTGCGGGCTGCGCAGCGCGATCTGGTCGAGGCGGAAAAAATGGCGGCGCTCGGCCAGCTGGTGGCTGGCGTCGCACATGAAGTCAATACGCCGCTCGGAATTTCGATTACCGCAATCACTGCTCTGCAACATCGCGTCAGCGAGTTTCGCACCGACCTTTGCGCACAGCGCCTGACGCGCACCGGCCTTGACGAATTCTGCGGATTTGCCGATCAGGCGGCGGGCCTGATCGCGCGCAATCTGCAGCGCTCTGCAGAACTCGTCCGCACCTTCAAACAGGTCGCCGTCGATCGCTCGACAGACGATCGCAGACGCTTTCTGCTGGACGAATTCATCGCCGAGTTGTTGCCCAGTCTGCGACTACTGTGGAAGCACCAGGCAACTTCGCTTGAAGTTGATTGCCCGGAGGGAATCGAACTGGATAGTTATCCAGGAGCGCTCGGGCAGGTGTTAACCAACTTTGTCCAGAACGCGTTGATTCACGCCTTCGCCGACCGGAACAACGGCCGGATGCAGCTTCGAGCGCAGCGCGACGGCGAGCGCGTTCTTATTCAATTCAAGGACGACGGCGTTGGCATGAGCGCCGAGCACCTTACTCGGATCTTCGAGCCCTTCTACACAACTCGCCGCGGCCAGGGCTGTACCGGCCTGGGACTCAACATCGTCTTCAACCTTGTCACCGAGAAACTCGGCGGCCGTATACGGGTTGAGAGCGCGCCGAACGTCGGGACCACCTTCATCGTCGAACTGCCCCTGCGACTCAAGCGCGTTTCTGGCTGACGCGTTCCTCGATCCATGCTCGCTCCATCGCTTCGTGGTCCCATCGAATTTTGCCTCAGGCCCGTGGCGGCAAGGTGTCGACTCGGTTCCGGGCCGCCAGTGCGTACAACAGGGTCCCGACGGCCAATAGCGCCGCAGTCGCAAGATAGGCGCGCCATTGAACTTGCCACAGCAGCGCAAGACAGATTGCCGACGCGATCATCGGCACCAGCAGACCTCCGCGCAGGTGGAATTGCGGCGAGTTTCGGCGGCGCACGGCCGGCATCGCGGCAATGCAGCCAAGGTACAACAACAATCGCGTCAGTACGCTCATCACCGCAAGCCAGACAAAACTGCCACTGGCCGCCAGGGCGAAGGCCGCGAGTCCATAAAAGAGAATCGAATTCGAAGGCGTGCCGTAAACCCGATGGACAACACCAAACCACTGCGGCAATTGGCGATCGAGTGCAAGCCGATAGCTGACGCGCGGCGTGGAGAACATCGATCCGACCAGATTCGCGCCCACGGATGCAACGATGCCAAATGCCATGAACAACGCGCCAGGCTGCCCTAGCCACGCGTCTCCAACGTCGATTAGCGGCCGCTCGCTGGACGCCAGCGCTGGCAACAAATGACTCGCCGCCAACTGCACCAGTCCGTACAACAACGCGCAGACAAAGAGCGCGGCCAACAGGGCCCGTGGCAAATCGCGCTGCGGGTGACGCGCTTCGCCGGCCGGAACCACACTCGATTCGAATCCGACGAAAGCGTACATAGCTAACAGGCAAGCGGCACCAAGATCGTCGGGGGGCGTCAATGCAGCGGGCAAAGCCTCATCGAACTGGATCATTCCAATCATCGCGAGCGCCAGCAACGGCAACATCTTCAGCGCGGTCAGCGCACCAAGAGAAGCCATCGCCGTCCGCGCTCCGGCAACGTTGGTCCAAACCATGCCCGCGCAGAGCAAGGCGAGCAACAGCGTATGCGTATGACCGCCGCTCGCTGCGGGCCAAAAGTAGCCAATCGAAGTCACCATTAAACTCAGATTGGCCGCAAAAGCGGTCAGCCGGGCAATGTAGAACGCCCACCCGGCCTGAAAGCCAGCGTAGGGACCGAACGCAGACCCGACGTAGAGCACTGGCCCACCCGTGCCTGAGAATGCGCTTGCGAGTTCGCCAAAGCACAACAAGATCGGCGCAATCAGTAGCGCACAGATCAGGAACAGCCACGGTCCAAAGTCCCCGGCGGACAAGGCCACGGCGGCTGGTAATCCGAAAATTCCTGCGCCGATCATGCCGTTGATCGCCAGCAGCCATAAGCCGATCACAGAAAGTCGGCGCGCGAGCGGCTCGGTGGTCACACTCATGCGCAGATCCATCGGGCGAGCATCATCCGACGCTTCCAAGTTCGCGCGCCGCTGTCAAGCACTATGTTAGCTCAGGGCTCTGGAACGAACGTTGTTCACCGCAACGCCCCAGATTCGGTAACATGCGCCAATCCGGCGTGCTTGCCGGCGAAAACACAAACGGGAGATCACCATGTTTGTTCGACTCAGTGCTGCAATTTGTCTGTTGTTGGCGGCTGATGCTTTTGCGCAGCAGGCCGTGAATCCGAAACCCATGTCAGATGAGGAGCGCGCAGAAATCAACGCGCAGCGCAGGGCGGGCTGCAAGGCGCATGGCGAGAACCTGAAGATGTTGCAAGGCCCCGACAAACTCGAAATCATGGAAGGCGGCAAGAAGCGCGAGCTGTCGAAGGCGGAACGCGACGCGCAGATTGCCGAAACCGAAAAAATCCTGGCCGACTATTGCGGCGAGAAGAAGAAAGACGCTGCTCCGCAGTAGCGTCCGCATCATGTGAATGCGGCGGCGAACGTCGTCGGCGAACGTGTACACGGCTGATGCACGTCGGGCGTGGTTGTGTCTGCTAATCTCAGGCGATCTCCCAGAGCATAGGCTCCGATGTTCATTCAAATTTTGATTCTGGCACTCGGCGTTGCCATTCTGGCGGTCGGCGCCGATTTCTTCGTGAAAGGTGCCTCTTCCGTCGCTGAACGTTTCGGCATCAGTCAATTCGTCATTGGACTGGTCATCGTCGGCTTCGGAACGTCGACGCCGGAACTGGCCGTCAACATTGGCGCAGCCATCGACGGCAATACGGATATCGCTATCGGCAATGTGGTCGGCTCTAACATTGCCAATGTCGGAATTATCCTCGCGCTAGCAGCGCTGGTCGCGCCGCTGGCAGTGCAGTTGCGAATGGTCAGGGTTGAGTTGCCGATTGTCATCGGCGTCAGCCTGCTGTTGTGGGCTCTTGCGAGCATGGGTCAGTTGGTGCGTTGGGAGGGCCTCGTGATGTTGGCCGGCTTCGGCGTGTTCATGGCGTACCTGGTCAAGACCTCGCGCGATGAACCCAAGACCGTCCAGGTCGAGTTTGAAGAAGAGAACCCAAAAACGCATCGCGGAATGGCCTGGACAGCAGGCCTGATCGTGCTTGGTTTGGTGGGCCTGATGGGCGGCGCGCATTTGTGCGTTGGGGCGGCCGTATCGCTGGCGAAGATGTGGGGCATGTCGGAACTGGTCATCGGGCTCACGATTGTTGCCGTTGGCACGTCACTCCCCGAGCTGGCGTCGTCCGTGATGGCCGCATGGCGTGGTCACGCCGATATCGCCATCGGCAACGTGCTGGGCTCCAACATTTACAACGTGCTTTGCGTACTCGGCATTACGTCGGTGATCACACCATTGCCGACGACTGCCCCAACACTGATGTGGCTGGACATTCCCGTCATGATCGCGTTCTCGGTCATCCTCGTACCGATGATGTTGATAGGCCTGAAGATCACCCGATGGAACGGCGCCCTGTTGCTGCTCGGATATGTGGCGTACGTGGCGTATTTGCTGAAGATATCCGGTGCTTGAGCCGTTTTTTCAGAAAGTCCGGCGCGCTTCACAACTCAGTGCATAGAGCACCGTTATGCTTCGCCGCAATTCCGCGGATTAGAGAGCTGACCCATGCGTTTGATCGCAATCATCACCTCGCTCCTGGCGACATCGGCGTTTGCACAGACGCCGCCGGGCGATCTGGCGCTGACTCAGTTCCTGGCCGCCGGCACGGTCGGCACACCCATTGGTGTGCGCAACGCTGCGGATGGCTCGCATCGGATCTTTATCATTCAGCGCGATGGCGTTGTTCGTGTGCATCAGAACGGGGCGCTGTTGGCGACACCCTTGGTGTCGATTACCACAAATACCGCTGGCGAACGCGGCTTGCTCGGCTTGGCCTTTCATCCCAACTATGATGGCGTAAACGAGCGTCGGTTCTATCTGTCGTACACCATTCCAGTGTCGTTCGCACATGGTGTCGTGGAATTTCAGACCACGGCAGGCAACCCCAATGTTGCCGACGTGAGCACTCGTCGTGAAGTCATCTCCGTGCCGGACATCGCCAGCAACCACAACGGCGGCGATCTGCACTTTGGCCCTGATGGGTTTCTTTATTGGTCAATTGGTGATGGCGGCCCGCAGAACGATCCGCACGGCTTCGCCCAATGCCTGTGGAAAAAGAACGCCGATAACAATCCAAGTGCCTGCGGAACAGGGACCGCGTTTTATCTCTTGGGCAAGATTCTGCGAATCGACCCGACGCCCACGGCCAGCGCGACCAGCGAAATGTGCGCCGCAGTGACAGGCCAGCCCGCGGGTTACAGCATCCCGGCGGACAATCCGCATGTGGGAACAACCACTACCTGCGATGAGATTGCTCACCATGGAATGCGCAATCCCTACCGATTCACCTTCGATCGGGCCAATGGTGACATGTATGTTGGCGATGTGGGTCAAGGCACCTGGGAGGAAACCACTCGGATCCCTGCCGGGGCGTTGGGCGTCAACCTGGGCTGGCGGTGTTTTGAAGGCCATGTAGTTTTCAACAGTACCGGTCCCTGCGCCAGTGCACTCACCGGGTACATCGCGCCGTTTCAGTCATACCAACATGTTAGTGGCCGCTGCTCAATCACTGGCGGCTACCGCTACCGGGGACCCATCATTGCCTTGCGCGGCATGCACATGAGCTCCGACTTCTGCACCGGTGAAATCTACTTCTCTTCGCGAAACAGCGCTGGGGTATGGGATCCAGCCATTCCCAACGTCAACATCTGGCAGGACACGCCAGGCAACGTGATTGGATTCGGCGAGGACGAGTCTGGAAACGTGTACGTCACGAACAACGGCGGATCGGTGCTTCAATTCACCTCGGACAGCGACAATGGCGGTCTGCAGGCGAGTGGATTCGAGTCGGAGTGAACCCTGCGTGTTCGTTTGGGGTAAACGGCGCTAACGGACGAATCGTGCTGATCTAGCCCCGACGGCCCATAGGCACCTCCAGGAGAAGCTTCAGTGAAAGGCGCTCGCCATATTCCTCTCGCGCTCACTATGTACATGGTGCAAGCCGCCCAGGCAACGGTCATCGATACCAACTGGACCGAAACGATCTTCTCGTCGGATGGTTCGCAACATACGGGTCTGGGCTGGGCGCCGGATGGCAGTGACCGGTTGTTCGTTTTGGAAAAGACCGGTCGCGTTCGCGTACTGGGTGGGGCACTGACCGGCGGCACGCCCACATGGTCCACGTTTGCGACCATGTCGCCGATCTTCACCAATAGCGAATGTGGCCTGATCGGCATGGCCTTCGATCCGGACTTCGCGCGCAATCAACTGGTCTACTTTTTTGTCACGGTCAGCAATAGCGAGCAGCAGATTATTCACTACGATGCAACCACCAACGTCGGCACGAATCGAACCGTTGTCAGACCGGGCCTGCCTACCGTTGGAGCCAACCACGACGGCGGCGGCGTTGGCTTTGCGGCCGATGGAAAGTTGTACTGGTCGATCGGCGATCTGGGCAACGGGACCGGCGTCGATGCCAATTTGACGTCGCTGGCCTCCAAAGTCGGGCGGGCGAATCGCGATGGCTCACTGCCCAGCGATAACCCCTTCGACGATGGCGTGGGGCCCAACAACGACTTCATTTTCGCGCGTGGCTTGCGTAACCCGTTCACCTTGACAGTGCAGCCGTCAACAGGGCTACTCTGGGTCAATTCCGTGGGCACCAGTTACGAGCAGGTGTTTGTCGTCAAACGCGGCGATCACGCCGGATACAACGATTTTGAAAACAACCAACCGGCTGGCTTCATCACGCCCAAGATCGTGTATCGAACCAACAGCAGCGATACGAGAACGATTACCTCTGCCACGCGCAGCGGCAATGTCGCTTCGTTTACGACCAGCGCCAACCATGGTTTTCGCGTCGGTGGAAACCTCACGATCTCCGGCGTTGGCAACACGTCGTTTAATCAGTCCAATCTCTATGTCGCGTCTGTGCCGACGTCGACCACGTTTACCGCCCAGCAAGCAGGAGCGGACGCAACCAGCAGCGGTGGCAGTGCCGCAACCTTGAACCAGGGCGGCTGCCTTACGGGCGGTACGTTCTACGACGCAACCGGCGCCAGCGCCGACTATCGCGGCAACTTTTTCTATGGCGACTGCAATTCCAACCGCATTATGCGCGCACGCATCGATCCAGTGACCAATTCGGTTTTGAGTACCGACTACTGGGCAACGGGAATCGCGTCCCAGGTCGACATCGCTGTCGGACCGGATGGCGCGCTCTACTACGTCGGCGTTGGCACGGCAAACGTCTTCCGGGCAGCGTTCAACGCAACGGTGCAGGCTTTGGTGGTAGCCAACCAGAATCTACGTGCCGACGAAGGCGGTGAAGTGGTTACCACCGTTCGTCTCGCCATTGCGCCTGTGGCGAATGTCACCGTCAACGTCGCCAGAACTGCGGGCGACAACGATGTGGGCATCGTCTCCGGTTCGACCCTGACCTTCACGCCAGGCAATTGGTCGCAACCTCAGGCCGTCCGTATCAGCGTCGCCACGGATGCAGATCTGACGGACGACCTTGCTACCGTTAGCGTTACGTCATCCGGTCTGCCCGATGTACCGATTCGCGTATCGGTGCTCGATCTGAATGGTCCGGACTCGATGTTTGTCTACGGGTTCGAAATTTAAAGGTGCTGTCGAACGGGTTGCGAAACGGGCGCCGGTGCCACTTCATGTTTTGCCAGCCTTGATTTGCCAGATTTATCCCGACGCATCCGGCATTCCTTTTTCGCTGGTTCAAGGCATTCTTGCTACTGCCCCAGAATCACGGTCGGTGGGTCCAGCAGCTGCCGGAGGACCGCTTGAGGTTCTTGTGGGCGGCCTACCAACCAGCCTTGTATGTAACGGACGCCCAGTTGGCGCAGGGCCTTGGCCTGCTCCAGCGTTTCCACGCCTTCGGCGATGACTTCCGCATTTAGCCCATTGAGCATCGTGGCGATGCCACGGACGAGTGCAACTGCCTTGGCGTCTTGGGGCAAAGGAGTCACGAATGCCCGGTCTAGTTTGATTGAATCAAAGTCCAGGCGATGCAGGTGCCCCAGGCCCGAGTGACCGGTTCCGAAGTCGTCAAGCGCCACCCCGATGCCATGGTGACGACATCGTTGGATCAACTCGGTGACTCGCTCGTAGTCCAGCGCAAGGCTCTCCGTGATTTCGGCCTTTAATCGCCGCGGGCTCAAACCAAACTCCTGCGCCGTTCTTGCGAGCAAGTCGGCAAAGTCAGGCACGATCGACTGCCGGGCGGAGATGTTCACAGCAACCCACGGCCGAATTTCAGGTGGCAGTTGTTGATCGAGCTCAGCGAGCAGCTGGCACGACTTTCTCAAGGCGTAGTGACCGACGGGAACGATCAGTGAGGTTTCCTCCGCGAGGGCGATGAACTCGGCTGGCGAGACTGGTCCGCGAATGGGATGATCCCAACGTACCAGAGCCTCGAATCCGACGATGCGCTGCTCATCCAGATCGTAAATCGGTTGCAGCGCTACACGCAGCTCCTCCCTGTCGATCGCCTCCAGCAGCTCACGCTCCAAGCGTATCTTGTCGGCAATTCTGCGCTGTTGTTCCTGGGCCTGATCGTCCGCAGCCGGTTCGGCACTGCCGGTTCCTACGCGGGCGGCACGAAGTCCTCGCCGATAGCGGGTCAGCAGCCCAATGAGCAGACTGCGTAAAACCGGGTCAGCTTCGTCGAGTCGCTCGCGGAGTTGATCGGCACGGATTTCCGTGACCACCACTTCGGTAATGGCATCCGCACAGGCACTTCTGGGCGCACGATCGATCACAGCCATTTCGCCGAGTATTTCACCTGCACCCAGAAAGCTCAGTGTCAGCCGCTTGGCGCCCTGGTTCGCCCAAACTTCGACACGACCTGACTCAATCAGAAACGCGACATCAGGTTCATCGCCTTCGGTGAAGATGCGCTCACCGGCGGCGAAAATTCGGGATGCGCTGACAGAAGGCATGGGTTTCGCGTGATGGGGTTTATGTCGCTGAGGATAGGCCTAAACTCAGTTGCCGAGCCAGCTTAGGGGCGGTCTGTCTCACAAACAACAAGGGCCGCACGGGGCGGCCCTTGTTCTGCCTTGTCGGTAGCCTTATCCGCAAGCGGGTGAGAAGAAGATCTCGCAGACGTTGATACCTTCAAACGGTACCCGCGTCGTGGGCGTCCCGCCGGCTGCGGTGAAGACACACTCGCCACCACCCTCGCCTTGCGGCTGGTCGAGGTTGACGGCGACCACAGTGGCCTGAGTGCGTCCATTCTGATCCGTCAGTCCAGGCGGTACAGAGAGAATCAGCTGCGCGCCGCCAGTTCCGGTGCACACCCCGTTGATCAGGACGCCAGGAATCGGTTGCCCGTTGCCGTCGATCAACCTGAGCTGGATTGGGCCACCGTTGCCACCGAAGAAGGCCGATGGGAACGCCTGCAAGAACGATATGTTCGGCGCAGCGACGTTCACCACGGCTTCGCGCCCGCCACCAGCGAAGGTGATGGTTGGCGTCTGATTCGCGTTGGCGATTCCCGCTGTGAGCACCGTCGCTTCAACGCAGCCGCCAGGTCCGGTTCGGTTCGACAGGAAACCTTGTCCGGATTGGCCATCGACCGTTGTCGTGGACGACGGGCGTGCTACTCGGAAGGCAATACTCGCGCCGCGAATCGGAGCGCCCAGCGCATCCGTCAAGCACACCGTGACCGGGACCGTCGTATTGGGTGCGATGGTCGATGGAGATGCCACAAGCGCCGCTGGACCAGCGCCCGCAAACACCATCAACTCAGCGTCCGTCACCAACTCCTGCTGGCCATTCACTTGCTCGCCAGTTCCACGCGCCCACACGGCGACCAGGCGACCCAATTGATTCACCGGGTAGTTCATCGCAGTTGTGGCAACGCCAATGTCGTTGGTCAGCACGTTGGGGGTGATGTTCGCGACCGTCGCTTTGCCAATAACATAAGGCAGTACCGCACCTGAGTTGATGATGTTGCCAGTGTCGTTGTTGAAGTTGAAACGCTGGGTGACATTGAGGCTTGTTGCACCCAAGATTCGCTCGATGCGGCGGGCGCTTTCCAGATCTCTGTCGGCGTTGGATTGCTCTCCAAAGACGATCAGCGTGTCGCCAGGTCCGGCGCCGCCACCTGCTGTGGTAAAGCGACCACTGGGGGCGGTGAACAAATTGCCACCCTCTTGTGGATCACCATCACCACCACTGATCAGGAAGCTACCTGCGCCCTGTTCGGGGAAGCCCGCGGCTGGTGCGTCGATCAGTCCGAAGTCTATCGGCGTGCCCGGCAGGACCGGGTTACCCTGACGGTCGGTACCGAGCACGCTGATGGTCAACGCGTAAGTTCCGTTCGGGTCGGTCGGTATCGATTGATTTCCCCCAATCGGCGCAACGCCCCCGGAGACGAGGTTGGCTCGCAGCGCGTTCACACTTGGGGTAACGATTTTCAGGGAGAACAACTTGCCATCGGAGATGACAACGGAAATGTCCTCGCTCACCGGGCTCTGAACGTTGTTATCGACGTTGTTGTCGGCGCGGTCCGCCGTTGCGCGGATCACAAAGGTACCCTGACGCGTTCCCGACCGCAGTGTCACAGACGAAGCACCCTGCTGCGTCCGAACGCGGATCATCCGACCTTCGACATTCTGGTTTTGACCGTTAACACCGGTCAGCACCTCGCCTCCAGCGGCGCCCTGATCAATGATCTCCCACTGAACGTTGTTGACGATTGAGGCACCCGGCGGATCGGAGATCGGTGCACCGGCCCCATTCTCGACAATGGCCTGCAAGGGAAGTGTATTGCGGCCACCCGATCCTTGAATGTATAGCGCGTTAGTTGGGCGAAGTATGTCAATGTCTGCCGGCAGGTCCGGCGTCTGCGAGGCAACCGTGAAGTTCTGTGTCTCGGACAGTCGCGCGCCCGTGTCCGGGTCCGTCGCGGTGATCGTGAGTGTTGCGGTGCCTGGTCGGTCGAATGCGTGGAAGAAGAGGGTCTTCCGACCGGCCGTGAAGGTCAGCGGACCTGCGCCCAGAATCGTCAAGAACTCATTGTTCTCGATTTCCGGTGTGTTGGGATCGTCTTCGGTTTCTGGGTCATCCAACTGCGAGAATCCGCCGAAGGCAACCGGTGTGACAGCCGCGGCCATGTCGCCGCCGCTCAAGAGTTGTCCTCGAACGTCACGGCGAGTTACCGTCAGTTCCGCGATAAAGGGAGATCCAATGAATGGCGGGACGCCAAACAGATTCGGCGGCAGCACGGTACGCAGTGGCTCAATCGTGATTCGCTTGAACGGCGCAGGGCCTTCCGTGACAGTCATCGTGAAGTCAGAACTGATGGTTCGACCCGCAAATTCCGGATCTGGAGCCGATGCCGTCAGCACAGCCGTACCGGTGTCTGCCCCGGCGTGCACGAAGAACGTGGCGATGCCACCTGTGGTCTCTTCATTGATCACACCAAACAACGTGGTGAACTCGTTGACGTCGGTGGTTTCAGGATCGTCAAGCTTCGAGACCGCGAGTGCGCGGACATTGCTCGATCTCAAATTGACGACGGTTCCGTCCGGCGCAGGACCCTGGTTCGAGCGCTGAACGCGGACATTCAGTTGAACAAAGTAGGGCGAGTTGAGTTCGACTGGAATGCCGGCTCGATTGGATGGCAGCGAAGTCCGGTTCCCAACGGTTTCGAATCGGACTGTGCCTGCTTGCGGCGGCGTGAAGCCACCGTTGGCATTCCCACTCGAACTGGAACCTCCTCCTCCGCAGCCGGCCAGGGCCGTAGCCGCCAGACCAGCTATCAGGATTCGCGTAAAGGCGCTCATGGCTTCTCCTATTTCTTATGCTTTGCTTGCGCGGCCCAATTACGGCTTGGCGTCAGTCAGGATTTTGGGTGTGACGAAAATGAGTAGCTCAACCTTGTTCGTGCGGTTATCCCGATTTCGGAACAAACCGCCAACGGCTGGGATATCGCCCAGAATCGGCACTTTGCTCAGGCTGTTATTGCGCTCGAATTCGTAGATACCTCCCAAGACCACCGTCTGCCCATTGTCAACCAGCGCACCCGTTTGAACCTCGCGCTTATCGATAATCGGGACCTGACCGCCAGGGGTTTGTATGAAGCCGGCCAAATTGTCTTTCTTGACTTTGAGCGTCAGGAATACTCGCCCATCCGCAGTGATTCGGGGTGTGACCAGGAGTTCCAGAACAATCTCTTTGAAGGCCACCGTGGCGGTCGGAATTCCCCCACCTGATGACTGCAATGTGACATAGCCGACCTCTTGCCCCTGTTTGATGACAGCCTCTTGTTGGTCAGCGGTGATCACTTTCGGGCTGGACAGCAGTTCGCCACGGTCCTCTGACTCCAGTGCTGACAGTTCGAGATCCAGTATGTAGTCCGCGCCAAGGATGCTGGTCGCAAAGCTTCCCGCACCAGGTTGGACGACAGGCAAGTTGAAATTGAGCCGGCCGGGTGCCGCGGGCACCAGAACTGGCTCACCCAGAATGGGATCGGCGCGACCAATCGGCAGTGCGGAAGACTGGCCCCGTTCGCGGTTTCTTAGGCCTTCGTTGAGCATTTGATCGGTCGCAAACTGCGTGCCGCCGATGGTGATCAGGTTGCCATCACTATCTTCGGTGCCACCGCTGAGACCAAATCGCGCGCCAAGCTGCTTCCGGAAACCCTCTTCCGCGATGACGATCCGTGATTCAATCAGGACCTGACGGACTGCCCGATCAAGAATTGCAACCAGCTCGCGCACCTTGCGGATGCGATCAGGTATGTCGGTCACGATGAGCGTATTTGTACGTGAGTCGAATGCAACGGTACCTCGCGGTGACAGTACACCTTGCTGCTGGGCGGCCGCCCCCTGGCCACTCCCAGTGCCTCCTCCGATGTTTTCCAACTGCTCGACAGTCAGTAGTTTGGCCATGTCCTCCGCGCGGCCGTAACTGATGGCGATGTAGTCGACGGCGAGTTCCTGCCGATCTTCCATGGCAATTCGCGCATCTTCAAGCGCCTGCTCGCGTTCGGCGATCTCTTCTGTGGGCGCGACCCAGATCACCTGGCCGTTCCGGCGTTTGTCCAACCCTTTGGCCTGTAAAATGATATCGAGCGCCTGATCCCACGGTACGTTGATCAAGCGCAGTGTGACATTGCCCTGCACGCTGTCAGCGACGACAATGTTTAGTTCCGAAACATCCGCCACCAATTGGAGAACCGAACGGACCGGAATATCCTGGAAGTTAAATGTCACCCGATTGCCAACGTAAACGGGCGGTTCGTCTGGACGTCGTTTTTTCTCTTGCTCAACTTTTCTTGAAATTTCAACCACATACTCCGTTCCGGCTTGATACGCGAGCTTCTCGTATTCGCCATTGATTTCGAAAGCCATCGAACCTCCGTTTGACCGGCGGGAGACATTGATGGCTTCTACGGGCGTAGCGAAATCGTTCACGTCCAGTTTCCGTGCGAAGCGATCTGGAATCGTGACGTTGGCCAGTTCCAGCGCCAGCCGGCCGCCGGTTTCGCGCAGGTTTGCAGTCGCGTTTTCGTTAGAGAAGTTCAGAATCAGTCGGCCTTCGCCAGCCTTTCCACGGCGGAAATCGAGCCCGGTCAATTCGCTGCCTTCGCCCATCACTTGTTTCGCTGGATCGACTGGCGAACGCGAGTCGACGACTTCACCGAATCCGTTTGCAACTTCAATCACGACGCTCTTGCCTTGACGCCTCGACTTGTAAGGCGCAGCTCGAAACAGATCGATGACGACGCGAGTTCTTCCGCCCGCCTCCACTGTCGTTACGGACTTCGTGGCCCCAACGGAGACGTCAAGCATCTTGTCCTTTACGTTGCTGAAAGTGCTCGGCAGATCGATGGCGATTCTCGGTGGCTCGCTGGTGGCAAAGACCGTGGCTTCACTGGCCCCCGTCTTGAGATTCAGTATGACGTCGACCGCGCCGCCGGGTTTCGCCTCGTAGCTGATTGAGTCCAGCGTATCGTTGGCTTTCGCCGACGCGACGGCCGCCACAGAGATGGCGAGAATGACGCCCCAGTTCTTGAACATCGAAACCACCCCTTCCGGTAGCAATGCCTTGATGTTCTTTGCGCCTGGCTTTTGGATGTATGTGCTCATCACTTTAACCCCTTCAAGAACATCATTTGTCGTCTAACGCAATCGGAGACCGCCGCTCTTCGTATCCACCCAAGCCGTTGGGGAATATCTCTGTGAGCTCGATTCGATCTTCAAAAATTTGCAGGATCCGCCCATGGTTCTGGCCCATGTAGTTACCGGGCTTTACTTGATGGATCACGCCGAGTGGATCCTTGATCAGACCCACGATCGTTTCGCCTGCGCCAATCGTACCCACCATATCCAGGCTATCCAGGGGAACCGATTCCAGTTCCTCCTTCCGCCGACCTGGAATCGGCGCGATGCCGGTCCCGCTGGCGGCAGCAATCTGGGACTCCTCGTCATCGCCGTCTCCGATCGGCGAAAAGGGGTCTCGCAGTTCGTGTGCGGCATATTCGAACGGTGGAAACGTTTTCATCACTGGGAGCGGCGGCAAGGGCTGCCCTGGCCTTTGTTTCACTTCCGCTATGTAAGCATCAAGCTCCGCGCGACTCTGTGCGCACCCGGCGGTCAGTGTGATCGCGGTGCACAGTAACGTCGTTCGGTAGAGTTTGGTCGTCAGGTTCATATCTGCCTCATCGCGCCGGCGCCGCAGGAGTTGAATTCTCGGCGGTTCCTTGAGCCATTTCTTCATCGTCAAGGTATCGGTAAGTCTTGACGGTGCCCTCAAGAATGAGCTGGTCGGCCGGCGCGTTTTCGACGTCGTTTCGCTTCAGGGAGATGTCATGCATGGTGAGAATGACCACCCGTGGCAGCGATGCCACACTGCTGACAAAATCCCCGAACTGGTGATAGTTGCCGATCATGCGAAGTGAAATCGGTTTTTCAGCGTAGAACTCTTTTGAAATCTCCGCCAACGGCTCGAAGAGCTCGTTATCGATGCCGGTTGCCAACGCCGATTGGGAAATATCGACCAACAGGTCCGGCATGTCGGTTTTACCAGGCAGCTGCCGGAGCATTTGTTGCAACACCAGCTCAATTTGTTGCAGCTGCTCTTTGTATGCCTGCAGATTGGCAGCTCGTTCTTGTTTGCCTTCGAAGTCCAGGCGCAAATCTTTTTCCTTCAAGACCAACTGATCGAATGCTTCGTGTTGAGGCTTGAAGTAAAAGAACCAACCTGCTCCACATATCAGCGCGAACAGCAACGCTGCGAATACCATCTGCACTGACGTCGGCGACGAACCCAGGTTATTGACGTCTGCTCTGCGAAGATCGTCGATCAGGCTCATGGCGCCCCCCCGGCAGTGACTGAATCGGCCGAACCCTCGGCTTCCGGCTGTGCGTTCGGGTCTTCGAGACTCACGCGCAATGAGAAGGTAAACGGTACCGACTTGTCGTCACCGGCAGCCTCAATTTTGATGATCTCCGACTCCTTCAACCACGGCGATCGATCCAGGTTTCGCATGTAAGCGGAGACTCGGGCATTGGACTGGGCTACGCCGCTCAACGTGAGCGTCGTCGCCGCCTGCTTGATACCGGTGAGCTGAACGCCCTCAGGCAGTGTTCGCACCAACTCGTCAAATAAGTGGACCATTTGAGTCCGTGTTGCCTGCAGCTGCTCGATAATTTCCTTCCGAGCAATCAGGCGTGAGCGTTGGCGGTCCAGCTCTTCGATTTCTTTGATCTGTGCGTCAAGCGCCTTGATTTCGCGATCCAACGTCGCGTTTCTCGCATTTTGAGCATCGATTTGACTACCGATAAACCAAAGTGCGGCCAGTACAACCAGCAGAGCCGCGCCGGCGGTGGCGCCCAGCAATACATAAAATTCTTGCTGGCGCTGTTTGCGACGCTCTTCGCGCCACGGAAGTAAGTTTATTCTGGCCATCAGTCGAAACTCCTGAGTGCCAAACCGCAGACGATCATGAGCGCCGGTGCGTCGGCAGCTAGAGATGAGGCTTGGATCTTGGACGAAACCGCCATATTGGCCACTGGCGAGGCAATCATCGCCGGAACACCCAATTGCTCCTCGACCATCTCCTGAATACCAGCGATGGATGCACAACCGCCGGCCAGGATGATCTGATCGACGCGATTGAACTCGCTACCTGCAAAAAAGAACTGCAGTAAGCGGCTCACCTGTTGAACCATGGCCTCTTTGAAGGGATCCAGGACTTCGATCTCGTAACTTTCCGGCAAGCCGCCTTGTCGTTTGGCAAGCCCAGCCTCCTCATAGGACAAGCCGTAACGCCGCATGACTTCATCGGTGAGCTGCTTGCCGCCGAAAACCTGCTCGCGCGTGTAGATCGAGCGTTGGTTACGGAGAACGTTGAGCGAGGTCATTGTCGCGCCAGCATCGATGATTGCGACCAGACCGTCGCGACCGGCAGGCATTTGATCGGCGAGTAGCTGAAAAGCGTTTTCCATCGCGAACGCTTCAACATCAACGACCTTGGCGCTGAGACCACCCATTTCCAAAGCAGCGATTCGCAGATCGACGTTCTCCGTTCGAGACGCAGCCAGCAAGACGTTCACGCTTTCGGGGTTGTCCTTGACCGGACCCAAAACCTCGAAGTCCAGGCTGACTTCTTCGATCGGGTACGGAATGTATTGATTTGCCTCAACCTGGATCTGGTCGGTTAAATCTTCTTCCGACAGATCTGCAGGCATCTGGATAATCTTGGTGATGACGGCTGAACCCGCTACCGCCGCGGCCGCGGCCCTTGTTTTGACGCCCGAGCGCTGAACCGCGCGCTTGATCGCCTCACCAACGGCTTCGACCTCGACAATGTTTTTTTCCACCACGGCATTGGGTGGCAGCGGCTCTACCGCGTAATGTTCCACGCGGTAACGACCTCCAGCCTGACTGAGCTGCAAGAGCTTTACGGCCGTTGAGCTGATGTCGACTCCAACCAACGGCGGCCTCTTCGGTGTGAACAGACCCACGGATTTTTTCCCCTTCCGACGAGCCCTTACGAGCGATACGTGTTCTTCTACATTAAATCCCAAACCGAAGTCATTGGCAACATGAAGTTTGCTAGGACGCTCACACTCTGAGCTTTTGATCCGAATGCATCATCTGCGCGCCCGAAATTTGGCCGCAGCAAAGGCCGTAGAATGCCGTCTGGCACACTGCTCCGGGCTGTTCATGAAACGTCGCTATCGCTGGCTACGCAGGCTTGGTCTGTTGGCGCTGGTCAGCATTTTGCTCGCCGCAATCGTCGTGTACGCCGTCTATCGGCACTATCTGCCGCAATTGCCAGACGTCGCAGTGCTTCGCGATGTGCGCTTCCAGGTTCCTCTGAAAGTGTACTCGCGGGACGGCAAGTTGCTTGCGAACTTCGGCGAGGCCCGGCGCTTCCCGGCGCGAATTGAGGATGTACCACCGGTTCTGAAGAACGCGTTTATCGCCACGGAAGACGAACGTTTCTATCAGCATCCGGGTGTGGACTATCAAAGTATGGCGCGGGTGGGATGGGAGTTTATTCGTGCCGGTGGTGAGTTCGGCACCGGCGGCAGCACCATCACCATGCAACTTGCCCGCAACTTCTTTCTGTCGCCAGAACGAAAGATTGAACGCAAACTCAAGGAAATGATGCTGGCTTTAAAGATCGAGCGCGAAATCAGCAAGGACGAAATTCTCGGTCTTTACTTAAACAAAATTTTCCTCGGTAACCGGGCGTACGGCGTCGCTGCTGCTGCCCAGGTGTACTACGGCAAGGGATTGGCAGACTTGACGCTTCCGGAGGCCGCCATGATTGCCGGGATGCCAAAGGCGCCGTCCGATCTCAATCCTGTTCAGAACCCGGCCCGAGCGCTGGAAAGACGTTCGTACGTCCTCACACGCATGCGCGAGTCTGGATTTATTTCGGCTGAAGAGTTCGCGCAGGCGAATGCCGAACCGGATCGGGCCAGGCTTCACGATCTGCCCATTGAGCTCGAAGCGCCTTACGTAGCTGAGATGGCTCGCCTCGAGGCGGAGCGAGTTCTTGGCGCGGAAGAAGCGCTGACAGGTGGCTATTCGGTGTTCACCACCGTCGATTCCCGACTCCAGGCAGCAGCCAATGAAGCTGCGCGCAGCGCGCTGATCGAATATGAAGAGCGCCACGGCTACCGCGGGCCGGAGGCTGCCATCGCCCAGGGAACATCCGACGCGGAAGTCATGGCAACACTACGTGGACTCACAGCGCCGGGCGGACTGATGGCGGCCATGGTGCTGGAGGCCAGTCCGGAGAGCGCCAAACTGAAGTTCGCCGATGGTAGCACCGGCGAGTTGCCTTTCGAGCAGATGAAATGGGCTCGCCGCTGGGTTTCGTCGAATGAGCGAGGGCCGGCGCCGAAGAACCTGACGTCGGTCTTGAAGCCCGGCGACGTGATTCGCGCTCGACAGCTGCCAGAAGGTCAGTGGCGACTCGCCCAACTACCTACCGTCCAAGGGGCGCTTGTCGGCCTGGATCCGGAAAATGGCGGGATTCGTGCGCTGGTGGGAGGTTATAGTTTTGGGCGCAGCAAGTTCAATCGCGCAACACAGAGTGCGCGCCAGCCAGGATCGAGCTTTAAGCCCTTTATCTACTCGGCGGCTTTTGACAAAGGCTTCACGGCGGCGTCCATTGTCAACGATGCGCCGATCGTGTTTGACATACCGGGCGTCGAGAAGGCCTGGCGTCCGCAGAACGACAACGAGACCTTTAGCGGACCGATTCGCCTGCGTGAGGCCATGGTCCGCAGCAAGAACTTGGTTTCGATCCGTATCCTCGATGCAATAGGCGTGAGCCACGCGCAAGAGTTTATTGCCAAATTCGGCTTCCCGCCCAGCAGCTTGCCACCAAACTTGTCGATCGCGCTTGGCTCATCGTCTGCGCCACCGCTGGCGATGGCACGAGGCTTTGCCGTATTCGCGAATGGCGGATTTCTCATCGATCCCCACCTGATCGAGCGCATCGAGGATGCCAATGGCGCGACTGTCTTCGCGACCAACCCGCCCAGGGCATGTGCCGATTGCCCTGAACGCATCGCCCAGGAATTCGCGCTGGAGCCTGCTGCGAGCGCGAGCGATCCCTCAGTCGTTCCAGGGATAAATCTGGCACCGCGGGCGATCGATGCTCGAAACTCATACCTGATTACGTCCTTGTTGCTTGATGTTGTGAAGCGGGGAACGGGACGCAAGGCTCTGGAACTGGGTCGCAACGATCTTGCCGGGAAGACCGGGACCACCAACGAGTTTCGTGACGCCTGGTTCTCAGGTTTCAACCGCGCGATGGTGACCACTACCTGGATGGGTTTCGACGATTTTTCCTCGTTGGGCGAAGGCGAATTTGCGGCAAGAACGGCATTACCCATGTGGATCGGATTTATGGCTGAGGCGTTGAAAGACGTGCCTGACGTCGCGCCGGTCATGCCTACCGGCATTACGACTGCGCGAATCAACAAAGCATCGGGTTTGTTGACCGGCGCTGGCGACGACAATTCGATGATGGAGATGTTTCGCGTCGAAGACATGGAGCGGCTGGCGCGAGGTACGGGAGCGAGCGGCAAACAAGATCCCTACGAAGTCTTCTGATGCGCATTGATATGCTCATAGCGGCTGCCGAATGCATGCGCCGACTGGCGCCTTTCGATCCGCGCCTGACCGGGTTATTGGCT
>JALHMH010000038.1 GCA_022844165.1 Lysobacterales bacterium | reverse complement strand
GCCGCCCTTTCTTGCGCATCGCGAGAGTCTCTGTGAGGTACTCTACAAAGACAAACCTCGCCACAAATAGTTCAAGTTATTTTTGGGACACCACACTAGCGAGGCTTCGCCTCAGACCGTCGGGCATTGCTGGCTTCGTCCGACAGCATACTCGCCACAACCCCGCGCTTCGTATTTCCGGCCAGCGGCGCAGCCGCCGGGCGTTCGACTCGGCATACGCCTGCGTGTCAGCGCCGAGTCTCACCCCCTAGACTCAAGGGGCTGCAAAAGCCAAAGCCACTCCGCAGAAAATTTGACTCAACTGTAAAGATCCCGCTCCGACAAGGACTCTAGTGCGATGAACCTGCGCGACCTCAAGTATCTGGTTGCTTTGGCCGAACACAAGAACTTTGGCCGCGCGGCGGAAGCTTCGTTCGCCAGCCAGCCAACACTTTCGACGCAGATCAAGAAGCTCGAGGAAGAACTCGACGTACAGCTCTTCGAGCGGCAAACGCGGGGCGTTATGCCGACTCGCGCGGGCGCCGACATCGTACAACGGGCGCGCGTCATTCTTCGCGAGATTGAGGCGATCAAAGACATTGCACGCAGCGCACGAGACCCGGAAGCGGGCACTTTGCGACTTGGCGTATTTCCGACACTTGGGCCGTACTTGTTGCCGCACGTAGTGCCACCATTGCGCGTTCGATTCCCGCGCCTGGATCTGCTGCTGATCGAGGAAAAAACGGATGAACTCGTTCACCGACTGGAACGTGGCGAACTCGATTGCGCGATGCTCGCCATGCCCATCGACGAAGATATGTTCGCGCATGCGGTGTTGTTCGAAGAACCCTTCGTTCTCGCCGTTCCCCGCGAACGTGCGGACGAATTCTCCGGGCGAATCCGTTTGAGCGATCTGCGGCAACGCGAGGTGCTGCTACTCGAGGAGGGGCATTGCATGCGCGATCAGGCGCTGAGCTTGTGCGAATTGGGCGGCGCATCCGAAAAAGCTGGATTTCGGGCCACCAGTTTGGAAACATTGCGTCAGATGGTTGCCGCCAACGTCGGAGTGACGCTGCTCCCGCAACTGGCCGTGCTGCCGCCGGTACCAACGAACGAGCATCTGGTCCTGCGCTCGTTCTTCGATCCGCCGCCGAAGCGACGGATTGCGTTGATCTGGCGCAAGAGTGATGCGCGAGAACAGCTGATGCGCGATGTTGCCGTGGTGCTGCACAACGTTGCCAGCGCGTTGCTCGACGCCCGCACGCCGACCTGACCGACGATACTCGCCCCGTTCAGGCAGCTGCCAACAGTGGCATCGGTAACTCGGCGATCACTTCGCCATGCCCATGCCAACGAATGAGCGATAACTGCCCCGTCTCGCTCTCGGTGAGGGCGGTCAAACTCTCTACCCAGTCGCCGTCATTCGCATACACGATGCCGTCTCGTTCGATCAATGCAGGCCGGTGAATATGACCACAGATCACGCCATCAAGGTCGCGATGGCGGGCCGCCTGGATCGACGCACTCACATATCGTTCGATGTACCGCTCGGCCAAATGGCTTTGTCGTTTCACAAAGTCCGCAAGCGACCAATAGCGCATGCCCATTTTCTGACGCACGCGGTTGGTCAACCGATTACCCGCCAGCACATAGTCATACAGATGATCGCCCAGCCGCTCGGCCCAGCCACCATGCTGCACGGCGCCGTCGAAGTCGTCGCCGTGCGTGACGAGATAGCGGCGCCCATCGCGCGCGCGATGAACCGCATCGCGTCGAACGGTCATTTTCGGCAACACCAGCCCGCACAGATCGCGCAAGGGGCGATCGTGATTGCCCGGGATGTAGACCAGCTCGGTACCACGACGGGCCATCTCACGGAGCCTGTCGAATACCTGGGTTTGATGGCGATCGAATTGCGCGCGTCGCTCGCTCATCCACCAAAGGTCGACGACATCGCCGACCAGATATAGCCGCTCGACGCGCAAGTGTGCGAGGAAATCGACGAGCGCCTGCGCATGACAGTTGGGTGAACCCAGGTGCAGGTCGGAGATAAACGCCGTACGCGCTTGAATGATAGTCATCGATCCCTCTTGTCGTTCTTTTTTTCGGGACGGGAACCAGATCGAAAATCCAGCCCTTCGCCAGGCTTAAGGTTGCGTCAGCAGATACCGCTGACGTTTGCGTGGTGTCAGCTTCGTCAGGTCAACCAGGATCAACCCGTCGACAACGTTCTGAAACTTCGGATCGATACCGAACGCCAGGAATTGCGCGCCACCGGGTTCGCACAACTCTGTGTACTGCTTGTAGAGCGTCGGCACCCTCGCCCCCAGACGCGCCAGATTTTCCTTGAGTACGGCGAAAGCTTGCGCCGCGCAAAGATCGTTTGCCGCAGTCGGCGGCGGCGAATAGGGATGGCTCGGCCGCGCCAGGCCTTCCTTGTTTCCGTAGTACCGATCGTAATAAGCAACCAACTGGTCGCGTGCGGGTCCAGGCAAGTCCGCACTGATCGAAACCGTGCCGAACAGGTAGCGCAGTTCCGGGTACTTGCGCAGATACGCGCCAATGCCGCACCAAAGATAGTCGAGGCTTCGAGATCCCCAATAATCAGGGGTCACAAAGCTGCGTCCCAGCTCGAGGCCATATTCGGCGAACCGCAAGAACCGCTGGTCGTACGCAAACAGGCTCGCCGTGTAAAGTCCGGCCGTCCCGCACTGCGCGATGACTTCGCGCGAACGCGCCAGGCGATATGCGCCTGCGATACGCTGCTGTTGTTCGTCCCACAAGATCAGATGATCGTAATGGGCGTCATACCGGTCCCAATCGAGTGCCGCAGAACTACCCTCCCCCACAGCCCTGAAGGTGAGTTCCCGAAGGCGCGCAACTTCGCGCAACAGCACGCAGGGCGTCCCGGGTTGCGCCAGAATAATGCGCTTTCCATCTGGCGTTTCACCAAGCACGGGCAGGGACCGGACAACGGCACGAACCGCTGCGCCGCATGAGGGGTGGGCAACCGCCTCGGGACGCGCGCCCAAAGCGTCGAGTCCGTTTCTCAGTCCCGCCGCTGCACGCTGCAGTGTGCGCGCCAAAACACCTGGCTGAGCCTTGGAATCGAGCTGAACCGGGCGGCCCACGCGAACATCAATGCGTTTCGGTCCGGCAAAAATCTGGCGAGGCAGCATGGCCGTACCAAGCGGGCCCGCCAGCGCTGCGCCGGCATAAAAGCTGATGCTGTTTCGCGCTGACAGATGGACCGGGATCACCGGTACACCATGAGTGCGTGCCAGACGCACGAAGCCCGCTCGCCACGGTTTGTCGCGTATTCCGCGCCAACTCAATCGCGACACTTCCGCAGCTGGAAAAAAAATGACCACCTGCCCTGCCTGCAAAGCGGCATCAATCGCACCGACTTGTTCAGAATCGCTGCGCCCACCAAACACCCGCACCGGCAAAAGCAGCGAACGCAGGGGCGCCAGAATCCCCAGCCAGTCGTTGGCGACGATGCGCACATCGCGCCGAATATCGCCAACCAACTTCAGCAATGCCATCGCATCGAGCGCACCGAGTGGATGGTTAGAGACGATCAGGCACGCCCCTTCGACGGGAATACGCTGCCGTTCCAGATCGTCGATCCGATAACGGGCATCGACATGGCGCATCAGACCTTCGACAAACTCCAACCCCTCAAGATGCGGGTGGTCGGCCAGGAACTGCTCGCAGCGATCGAGCCGCGCGAATCGCGTCAAGCTCGCGAGCAAAGGCCGCGCATAGCGCGCACGTCCCGGCGCGAACAGCTTCGGAAACTTCGTTTCGATCCGTTGCTGCAAATTGAGCATGTAATCCCACCCGCGATTCGGATGGGCGCTCAGTCTCGTGCCGCCAGACGGCATTGCGTTGACGTTTGTGCGACAACAGCATGACGGTCGTGACGCGAAGTCGCACGACCAATGTGGTTGAGCAGAGCTGCGACACGAACTTCAGGCATCCGAACAACACTTCTCCTGACCTTCATGGGGCACCATCTGCTCTGCCCTTAGCTTCGAGCACGCCGCGGGAAACCCACCATTTTCTGCAGGTCTTCATCCCACAGTTTCAAGCGCGCACTCTTGAGGCTACGCCAGAGCGTCAGTCGCGGCGCCTTTTGCAATAGCGGATGCGATTTGAAGGCTTCACGCAGTCGGTAATTCGGGATACGGCTGGCGAGGTGGTGAATGTGGTGGTAACCGATGTTGCCGGTGAACCAGTGCAACCAACGCGGCAAATCGTAATACGAGCTGCCGCGCACAGCAGCCTCTTCAGCGCTCCAATCGGCCTGATGCACCCAATAGGCGTCCTCGAACGTGTGTTGCACATAAAACAGCCACACACCCAGCGCACCCGCTATGAGCACAATCGGCAGATGTACGAACAGCGCGACTTTCCAGCCAACAAAGTACGCGAGCGTAAGAATCATGGCCAATAGCGCCAGATTGTTGAGCCAGACGCTGGCCCATTCTTTTCTCCAGGACCATGGCAAATCAAAAGGAAATCGGTGCTTGACAACGAATTGATACATCGGTCCGATGAGCAGCAACACCGGCGCACTTCGATAGAAGCGGTAGCAGAAGCGACCAAACCAGGATCGTGCCAGGTACTCCCGAACGGTCAGTGTATCGACATCGCCAAACTCGCGGCGGTCCAGATTGCCGCTGGTACCGTGATGCACAGCGTGTGTCTTGCGCCAGTAGCTATAAGGGAAGAGCGTAATCACGCCAAGCATCGCACCGAGCGCGTTGTTCGCACGCGAACTGGCGAAAAACGACCCATGCCCACAATCGTGCTGGATGATAAAGAGGCGGACATACAGACCAGCAGTGGGCAGCGCCAGCGCAAGCACACAAAGGTAATTCCACTCGCGATACACCACGTAGGCCATCAACGTCCACAAGGCCAGGAATGGCACGAGCGTATTGGCGATTTGCCAGAGCGCGCGGCCGAGATGCGGTTTGGCGAAGGGTGCGCACAACTGGCGCAGGTTGACTGGGGTTGGGTTCGACGGACTTTCGCTCACACTGGCACTCAGTGACAAAACTGCCCCCATTCTCCTCAGCTTTGCCTGCAGGAGCAATCTCTCATCGGTCATCGTTAAGCTGGCGATTGCTACTCAATGCGAACGTCCATCCAGACCAACCGGTGATCGGACGCGCGCACCCAATCGGCTGTCTCACCCTCGGCAGGCCAGAACACGCCGCCAGCGACGATGTCCAAGCCTCGCGATGGCAAGACATAGTCGACACGCAAGTTGCCGGGCACGGGCTCCGAGAAGTCAGCTGTGTCGGCGCGATGCGCGTCGACCTCAGCAAGCCCGGCTCGTTGCGCCGCCGAGACCGCGCCGGCGCTCTGTGGAACGACGCTGGAGTCGACTCGCGGGTGATTGAGCAGTTGACGAATTGCGCCGGGGAATCCACTGCCGCGATTCGGATCGGCGTTCAGATCGCCGAGGATCACGAAGTCACGATCGCGCGGCAAACCGCCAGACGCTCCACCATCGTCGACGATCCAGGAAGCTGCGGTGGGTTCAAGATAATCGACCCAAAGCCGAATCTCGTCGTGATTGCGCCGCGCATTGCGCTTTTCAGGACCATCGAACGCCGGCGGCGTTGGATGTGCCGCGAGCACATGCAAACGCCGGCCGTCGATATCGATCGGAACATCCCAATGGCTCTTCGAACTGAGGCGTAGCGAGGACCAGGCGGATGGCGGGTAGTAGTCGGTGCCATCCGGATTCACTGGCTTGAGCGCGCCCGGCATTGCTGACCAGCGTAACAACTGAAAGCGCCTGATCTCGGACTGAGCGATCGGAAAGCGACTCAACAACAGCATGCCGTATTGGCCTGGATATCGCCCGAAACCGAACCCATCGTCCGGATCGTCGCTGCGTCCGTTGGCATTCAGGTCAAAACCGCTCGGCACACCGGTGTTGACGGTCGCAAAGTAGCGAAATTCGTAACGAAGTGGCGCCTCACCGCGTTGCGCACGGGCCAGATAGTTGGCGAGAAACTGATCGACCGCGCGACCCTCCGGATCGTAGTCGAACTCGTTCAGCAGCACGATATCCGGACGGACACGCTGCAGGATCGCCGCAATTGCTTGCGCCTGCGTGTCCTCATCACCCGTCAGGCGCTCGACCAAGGCACCGGGAGCATCGCCCGCGAGTGCGGTATTGAAGGTTGCGATTCGCAGTTGCACGGCGTCTCCGGCGGCGCGATTCGATGACAGTGGCTCGTCGACGCCACGACAACCGCCAGGCAAACAGAAGATCGCCATAGCGAATCCGTACGCGATTGCCTGACAAAAACGCGGCCTATTTGTCGGTTCAGCGCATGATGTCGGGCGGCGTCGGACCAAGCGCTGCATATCGTCGATTCTCCATCGGGCTGCTTGCGAATGTTGCCACGACATCATTGCGGTTGCTCGTTGTCGATTGCATGCTCGCAGCCGCATTGCCATGGCCCATCGGCGCCAGCATCGGCGCTATCGGCCTGCGCCGATTGCTGCGTTACAGCGCCCTGAACATCGGCGCGCCCGCCTACGCAACGCGCCCCTACAATGCGGCCAACCATTTCATGCTGGGAGAGCCACGATGGTACGAAGTTTCCTGGCAGCGGCGTTTTTGACGACCGGCGCGAGCGCCGCGGCGCTGAAAACTGAGCCGCTGACGCTCGATGCCATCGGCGCTGCGGCTCAACCGAGTCTGACAACCGACGGGGATCGCGGATTTGTCCTGTCGTGGCAGTCCAAGCTGGGCGATGGCTGTGTAGCGCTGCGTGCTGCCGCTCTTTCAGCGCGAGGCCGTCTGGGCCCTGTTCGTGAAGTAGCGCGTGGTTGCGACTGGTTCGTCAACTGGGCCGATTTCCCTTCGTTGCTGGTCACCGAGAACGGCGACTGGGTCAGCTTCTGGTTGCAAAAATCGGGCGACGGAACCTACGCCTACGACGTGCGCGCCACGCGCTCGCGCGATCAAGGCCTGAGCTGGTCGGCGCCAACCACGATTCACGACGATGGCACGCCAACCGAACATGGATTCGTGTCCATGGCTCGCGCCGGCAACGACCGCGTCCTCATGGTCTGGCTGGACGGTCGCCACACGGGCGGCGCCCATGATCATGACCATCATGGCGATGCCGGCGGAAACATGACCCTGCGTAGCGCCGTGTTTTCGCGTACCGATGTCCTGACGCATCAGCATGAAATCGACAACAACGTGTGCTCCTGCTGTCCCACCGATCTGGTGCGGCTGCACAGCGGCGAGTTTCGCGTCGTGTTTCGTAACCGAACCGACGACGAAGTACGAGATATCGGGATGGCGCGTTTCGACGGCACATCCTGGCACGACGAAGGCATCGTACATCCCGACCTGTGGACCATCGCCGCTTGTCCAGTGAATGGCCCGGCGATTGCTACCCGCGGCACCGACACCCTCGTCGCCTGGGCGACCATGGGCGGGGGCGCGGGACTGGCGGTCCGGGCAAAACTGTCGTCGGGCGCTATGCGAGAGTTGGAACGCGGAGACGCTCTCGGTCGCGTCGATGCGGTAGCGTTCGGTGACGACTGGCTGATCACTTGGCTGGGCGATGCAGCGGACGGCACGACGCTTCGCCTCGCGCGCTTTAATTCAGCCCTGGCAGAGCAGTCGCGAGTTGCAATCGCGGCGTTGCCGCGCGGACGGGATATCGGCATGCCCAAATTGGCTGCCAACGGCTCGGTCGCCATGTTGGTTTGGACCGAGTCCAGCGACGGCGGGCCGCGTATCGTCGGACGGCGACTAACAGAACATCATCGCACGAGCGACGCCGCGGCAGCACGCAGGCGCACGGATACGAGCCCCGCAGGCGGCAATTTGCAGGGCGTAAGCCGTGGGTAAGATCTCGGTTGGCCTCCTTCAACAGGGGCAAATTCGATCACAGGCATGCCGAACTTCAAGTCGCCGGGCTGCTTTCGGGCTTCGTTGCCACTTCTGCCGGCTTGGGTTCCGATTTGGTTTCTGCCGGTTTGGCTTCGCTGCCGCTCTCCGTAGCTGCGCCTTCGACCAGATTGCGCTTCTTGTCTTTGTCGCCCTTAAAGTCAGTTTCGTACCAACCACCCCCTTTGAGACGGAAGGCCGCCGCGGTGATCGAGCGCCTGACGCGCGATGCGCCGCATTTTTCGCACGTCTCCGGGTCCGGGTCGGAGAGTTTTTGCAAGCGGTCGAAACGATGGCCGCAGGCATCGCATTCAAAAGCATAGATCGGCATGGGCAAACTCCGTTTTGCGTGTACGTTCGCGTCTGCGAACCCGAGCGCCAAATAGGGCGCGTTAGCTGCGATTCAAGAGCCGAGCCACATAGCGCGCGACCAGATCGACCTCAAGATTGACGATGGCGCCAGACTGAATTTCGCCAAATGTGGTGTGCATGAGCGTGTGCGGAATCAGTGTGACGCCAAAACGATCGTCGGCAACGCTGTTGACGGTCAAGCTGACGCCGTTGACGGCAATCGAACCTTTGACCGCCACAAATTGCGCCAGATCGTGGGGCAATGCAAATGTCCAGCGCTCCCCGTCGAACGCCAATACGCGGCCGGTTGCATCGATATGACCCGTGACCAAATGGCCGCCAAGTAAGGTGGATGGCGTCAGCGAAGGCTCCAGATTGACGCCGTCGCCCGCAGCCAGCGATCCGAGCAAGGTCCGCTGGAGCGTCTCGCCGGACACATCCGCTGCAAACGAACCTGCGTTCGGTTCAAGAGCGGTCAAACACACGCCGCTGACGCAGATACTGTCGCCCAGCGCAACAGGACCCAGCGTACCCACGGGGTAACGCACCACGAGGCGCTTGCCATTCTCCGTAGCAACCGCTCTTTCGATACGCCCAATTGCGCGAACCAATCCAGTGAACATTGATCGTCTCAAAGTTGAGCTGGTCGAAGTACTGCGCGCAGATCGTCTCCGACCTGCTCGACTGCAATCCAGCGCCAGTGATGTGCGTTTGGCGATTGAGGTGCCGATACCAGGAATGCCGGCATCGACGCATGGCCGAAGATACTCGGTGCGATGTAGAGCACGATCTCATCGACCAGCCCACTGGACAGAAGCGCGCCCGATAACGTTGCGCCCGCCTCTACCCAGATGTCGTTGAGCGCCCGCTGCCCCAATGCGAACATCAAGCGGGCCAACTGTTCGGAACTATGCGCATCAGTGAGCGCCAGCGGCTCAACACGCCCGCCCAGGGGCGAGGGCTTGTGCGCCAGCGTCGCATGAATGATCGGGCCTGGCTCGGCGAGAAGCCGGGCGCTTTGCTGGAGTCGGGCGTGGCGATCGAGAACGATGCGCACCACATCGCGCATCGGTGGGTGACCGGGCAAGCGCACCGTAAGCCTGGGGTCGTCCGCGAGCACCGTGCCGATGCCGGTCAGAATGGCACTCGATCGTGCGCGCCAACGATGCACGTCATGCCGCGCATCGGGCCCACTGATCCATTGGCTGCGACCGTCCGGCAGCGCGATTCGGCCGTCCGCCGACTGCGCCAACTTGAGGCGCACATAGGGACGATGGCGCGTCATTCGTGTCAAGAACCCGAGGTTGAGTTCCCTGGCCTCGTCGCTCAGCAATCCAAGACTGACGGCGACGCCTGCCTTGGTCAGGCGCGCGATGCCGCGGCCAGCGACTGCAGGAAACGGATCTTCAGTGGCGATCACAACGCGATCAATACCAGCCGCGATCAGCGCATCGACGCACGGTGGCGTTCGGCCGTGGTGGGCGCAGGGCTCGAGTGTGACATACGCGGTTGCACCGCTTGCGCGGTCACCTGCTGCGCTCAGCGCGTGTGCTTCGGCATGTGCCTGCCCGGTCCATTGATGCCAACCCTCACCGACGATTTCGCCGCCGCGCACAATCACGCAGCCGACACGCGGATTCGGGTCAGTCGTGTAGCTGCCGCGCGCGGCCAGCTCAATCGCGCGGCGCATGTATTCGATATCCGTCATAACGGTCTGGCCATGACATCGACCTGCACCGTCCCAAGCCAGGTTTGCCGTTCGGTACGCCAACCCAGCCGATGGTAAAACCCACAACGGTCAGCGGTGAACAAGAAAACCGCCCGGAACCCACACCAGCGAGCACGTTCGACTACCGCTTCAGTCAAACGCGTACCAATGCCGCGACCGCGCCAGTCGGGGTGCACAATAAGGCTCGCCAACCACGGACTGTAAGCGCTCAACTCCGGAGCATCCTCCGCAATCAAACTGGCCGAACCCAGTACATCCCCGTGGGCGGACAAGGCCACAAACGTGGTCGGAAACTCGCCGTCCAGGTGCGATACCAACTCGCGCCTGGCCCCATCGAGCGACCACGGCGCCATGAGCGTGCCCCACTCGCGAAAATGCCAATCCGCCAAACGATCGACGTGGCCTGGAACCGAACTCAACGGGACAATCGCAACCGTCATTTTTTCGGCAGGTCGCTCAGCAACGGCAGCTGCTGCGAGCTCAGTCCAGGCAGCTCTTTTTCCAATCGTTCGACTTCTTCGCGGAAAGCCTGCACATCCTCGAAACGCCGATACACCGATGCAAAGCGCACATAGGCGACTTGATCGATGCGCTTGAGTTCCTCCATCACCCACTCGCCCATTTTTCCAGCCGGCACCTCGCGCTCGCCGCTGGTTCGCAAATGACGCATCACAACATCGACAACGTGGTCGATATCGACGATCGACACAGGGCGCTTTTCGAATGCGCGAGCCAGTCCACCACGCAGTTTTTGCTCACTGAAGGCCTCGCGCCGGCCATCGCGCTTGACAATCGATGGCATCTTGATTTCGGCAGTCTCGTAGGTCGAAAAGCGCGCGCTGCAGTTGGGGCATTCGCGGCGACGGCGGATTTGCATGCCGTCTTCCGTCACCCGCGAATCAACCACGCGCGTGTCGTCGTGATTGCAAAATGGACATCGCATCGGGCGCGGGTTCTTTGCGCTAGTTTGCGTGCACGGGAAGACGCCGACACTGCGCAGTCACCGCTTCGCGGACACGGGCGATCACCGCTGTGTCTGCTGGGGCAGCAAGCACGTCGGCTATCCAACCGGCCAATTCGCGTGCATCGCTTTCCAGATACCCGCGTGTGGTGATCGCCGGCGTACCAATCCGCAAGCCGCTGGTCACGAACGGGGAACGCGGATCGCCGGGAACTGCGTTTTTGTTGACCGTAATATGCGCCGCGCCCAGCGCGGCTTCGGCATCTTTTCCGGTGAGCTCCTGACCCACCAGACTGAGCAGAAACAGATGATTTTTCGTACCTCCAGAGACGATCTTGAAACCACGCGCGACCAGCGTTTCAGCCATCGCCTGGGCGTTCTTGACCACCTGCGCCTGATAGGCTTTGAAATCCGGATCGAGCGCCTCCAGAAAAGCCACCGCTTTGGCGGCGATGACGTGCATCAACGGGCCGCCCTGCGTGCCGGGAAACACCAGCGACTGAAGTTTTTTTTCAATGTCAGCATTGGACCTGGCGAGGATGATGCCGCCACGCGGGCCTCGTAAGGTCTTGTGCGTGGTACTCGTCACCACATCGGCGAAGGGCAGCGGGCTTGGATAAACACCAGCGGCGACCAATCCAGCCACATGCGCCATATCGACAACGAACCAGGCGCCAACGGACCTGGCGATATCCGCCATCCGCGCCCAATCGACCACTTGCGAATACGCCGAGAATCCACCGATGAGCATTTTGGGTCGGTGCTCGTGCGCCAGGCGTTCCATCTCCACGTAATCGATCAGCTCGGTCTTTGGATCGAGCCCGTATTGCACCGCATTGAACAGTTTTCCGGAAAAGTTCACCTTGGCGCCGTGAGTCAAATGGCCGCCATGCGCCAGACTCATACCCAGGATCGTGTCGCCCGGATTCAGTAGCGCCAGGTACACTGCGGCATTCGCCTGCGAACCGGAATGTGGCTGCACATTGGCATAGTCGGCCGCAAACAGGGCCTTAGCGCGATCGATGGCCAGCTGTTCTGCGACATCGACATGCTCGCACCCGCCGTAATACCGTTTGCCCGGATACCCTTCCGCATACTTGTTCGTCAGCACCGAACCCTGAGCTGCCATGACGCGCGGACTGGCGTAGTTCTCCGACGCAATCAACTCCACATGATCTTCCTGGCGCACCAGCTCGGCGGCCATCGCCGCTGCTAACTCAGGATCGAAATCGGCCAGCGAAGCCTGTTTGTTCATAGGACTACCGTTCTTGATGCGAATGCATCGAAGCATAGGCGTTTTGTTGGGGCGATTTTGCAGACGCTTGAATTGCAGGCGATGACGATAGCGCGCAAGAACGCCAACGCGAGACACAAAGTTTTACAGTCGCCGTGTCGCAGTTTTCCGCGGTATTGTCCTGAAGCAGTCGCCCGAGGGCGACGAAGCCCCAAAGCCACTCCTAAACAAGCTTATGCCGCAGATCATCTTGTCCACACTCTTGAGCCTCGCGCTCGCGCTGGCCATCAGCTTCTCGCTTAACAGCTTCGCGCATGCGGACCAATTCCAGCCGGGCGATCAGATCGAAATTGGCGCCAACGAAGGTGTGGTCGTTTTCGACATTTCGCTCGATTTGGCGCTGAAACGCATCAGCCTTGATCGAATCGACGGATTTTTGAGCATCCCCGAAATCAAAGACCTTGAGGCCGGGAAATACACTCGTGTCATGGCTTTGCCAGCCGGCAAGTACAGGCTCAAGTCTTTGCAATTTGAATTTCGGAACTTTCGCCTGATGTGGGATGTCAGCGACAACTGGAACAACGAATTCACCGTGGTTGCCGGCGCGATCAACTACGTTGGTCGAATCGAATCGATGGGCGATCTCAAACGGCGCACCGTCACCATCGAAAACACCGCATCCAATGCGCGAGCCTATCTGGCCAGGGAGTTCCCTGGCGCAATGACAAGGTACCCCTGGCGACATGCTCGCGCGTACCCCGACCCGTACTACGATGGACGGAATAATGAGAGTTTCGTGGAGCACACCAGCGAGCAAATCGCCGACAGCTCGCTAGGCGACCGCGATCTCTCCGAGATCATGTTCCGACCGCGCGAGAATTGGGTACTCGCGCTCTCGCCGGATGGTCGTTTCGCGTTGGAGGAGAATCGCGTTCGGGACCGTTCGACGTTGAATCTGATTGAGCTGAGTTCCTTCGAGCAGCGGACTGTGTATCGCGGCACTCACGTGCGGAAAGCGGCATGGTCGAATTCGTCGACGTTGCTCGTTTGGCATAACGACGGTCAAATTGCGCTTGAAACAAAAAGCCTGGCAAATGTCAGGCCCCTTTCGCTTCCCCCGGGCAGTCTGTTGGGCGTAGTTCCGGACACGGGCGAATTGGTATACACACTCAAAGGTCGCGGTCATGAGGTCATTCGATTCGCCTTGGACGGCGGGATGAATATGGCCGAGGCGAAGAAAATTCGCGCCCATCAGGACATGCCCAGGCGCGCCCGATGGGCACTCTTAGACGCCGCCGGGGTCGTGAGGTTAGTTGCTGTTGACAGCGACAATGCCGATGCGCAGAAGATGGTGTATCTCGACGACAAAGGACGAAAACACGGTTTCAATATCGCACTCAACGAGGATGAAGCGATCTTACCGGTTGGCTTCGACTCGAAGGGCAGAATTCTGGCGATCAGTCAGCGCGACCGCGAGTTCGGCACGTTGCGCGTCTTTGACTATGAGAGCGGCGAACTTGGCGAAGAGGTCGCCGCCGTCTCGGGGGCCGACATTGTTGCGGTTCGATCCGGCCGCAACGATGAGGTCATCGCTGCCGTTTATTACCGCGCAGGATTGCGCTACGAACTACCGGTGGCTTCGGCGACCGACTGGATTGCCCCCCTGCAGCGAAAGTTCTCTGGCCAGAACGTCATTCCGATCGCGAAGGCCGGAACCGTAGAGTTGTTCTTCGTCTATGGCCCAACAGAACCCGGCCAGTACTACGTACACTGGATTAGAGAACGTAAAGCAGAGCCACTCGCACATAGCGCGCCGCATCTGAAGGATCGTCGCTTCGCGCAGGCAACTCGATTCAACCTCCGTTCCCGCGACGGAATGGACATCGAGGCGTTCATGACGATGCCGGACGGCGTGGACGGTCAGTTCCCGCTCCTGGTGCTGCCGCACGGTGGCCCCATCGATGTGCAGGACGTCAGAACCTTCGATCACGAAGTACAGTACTTCGCCAAGCTGGGGTATGCAGTGCTGCAAGTGAACTTCAGAGGATCGGCCGGCCAAGGACAGGCATTCCGCGACAGCGGCATCCGCCAGTTCGGCACCGGGATGATCGACGATATCGACGATGCCGTCACATCAGCATTGACCCAATTCCCAGTTGACCCATTGAGAATTGCGGCCATGGGAACGAGTTACGGCGCCTACGCTGCGGTTCGCCTTGCTCAGTTGCGACCGGATCGATATCGCGCCGCCATCGGCATCGCTGGCGTGTACGACTTGCCATTGATATTCACCGCAGGGGCATCCTCTCGCAGCAAACATGCGTACGAGTTCTACGCGAAACATCTGGGAGATCCGATCAAAGATGCACAACTACTTCGCGAACTCTCGCCAGTTCACAGCGCGAGTCCAAAAATCCCCGTCTTACTGGTGCAGGATCGGCGCGACGAGGTTACACCATTCGAACATGCGCTGCGACTGCTGAGTCGGATGACGGAGGATCAGGCAGTTGCTCAGCTCATCGCCACGGACGATGGCGGACATGGGCTGGTCGGCCTGGCCTCTGCGATCGAAACCTACCCGAAAATCGCGACTTTTCTGCGGACCCACCTCAGGGCATCCAAATGACGAGGCGGCGGGCTATCCCGAAATCCGGCTATTGACGCGAGCCCCGAAGATCGCTATGACTGCGGTCATGACTACAGTCATTTCGAATCGTCGCGTTACCCGGGATGAGTTGCGATCCAGGATTTATCAATCGGCCATCGACTTGTTCCGACGCCGGGGCTATGCCGAATCAAGCGTCGACGACATCGTGGCACTGGCCGCGGTGGCCAAGGGTACCTTTTACAACTTCTTCGCGAGCAAAATCGATGTTTTGAAGTCCTACTATCTCCAGATCGACCAAGAAATTGCCGCGCGTCGAGCGAAGATGAATCCGTCAGTTCCGAAATCTGAACTCTTGGCCTATGCCCGCGATGTCGAAACCGTACTACGGCGCGAAGGGGCGCTGATGCGCGAGCTACTGGAGGCAACGCTGAATGAACCGGAGATGCGACGGATTGATGCTGCTTCGGGTCGCTCAGACATTTCGGACTTCGCCGAGTTTCTCGCTACCGCGCAAAACTCTGGTGCGATTCGTTCAATCGTCGACTGCAATTGGGCCGCGGCGTTGGTTGTTGATTCGTGGTCAGGCGCGATGCGCGACTGGTTGCAATCCGAGGAAAGTTCGGCCCTGGTCGACCACTTTGCACCCAGGATCCACGTGCTCTTTCTAGGAATCGAGGAACCGCAATGAAGCGTAGAGCATTGATCGCAACCACCGCATCGCTGATTCCGGCTTGCGTGCTGAACCGCCCGGGTCTGGTGCGGCAACCGCGCGGACTTTGGCGCGATGTTGACGGTTATGTCGCGATTGGTTCTTTTCCCGAGTTTGGCCCTGGTCCTTTTCTGTTCGATTACCAAACGCCACAGATGGTCGCGTTGAGACCGGTCGATCGGTCGCGATGGCAGGTATGCCGGTCGCTGGCTCCCGCGAAATCGGCTAACGATGCCGACGGATCAGGCGATCTGATCGAGTTTCATCATGAGGCGTTGCAATGGGGTTCGAGGTTGCTGATGCCAGTCCAGATTCGTCGGCGCCAGATTGACGCTTACAATGGTGGCGTCGAACTGCGCGGCGAACTGACAAGGCCACAATCGTCGAAGCTCCGCGGGACCGTTTTGATGGTCTACGGTTCAGGGCCTGCCACCCGCGAAGCATTCGATCCCTGGGCGTTCTGGTTTCTCTCACAAGGATTTGCCGTCGTCACAGCGGATAAGAGAGGGTGCGGTCAATCAGGTGGCGATTGGCGTCTGACCGGTCTCTCAGATCTCGCGGCCGATGCCCGATCGATACTGGGCGCAGCGAGTGCGCCACGACCCTTTTATGGCTGGGGTGCGAGTCAGGCTGGCTGGATATTGCCGCAACTCGGTGCCAAAGGCCTGATTGATGCAATCTTGTTGCAGGCAGGCGCGGCGACAACGCCAGCGCGCCAGATCCTGGCGAATGTCGACGCCGAATTGCGAGCTTACGGATTCCCTCAGTCGGACATTGATGACGCGCTCGGCTATTACGCCATCGACGTGGATGTTGCGCGCGGACTGAGGCCATTCGAAGACATTGACTCGGCATATCGCCGAGCGATTTCGAATGGCGCAGAGTGGATATTGGCACCACCCGCATCGGCGGATGCGCCGGAGCGCCAAATGATCCGTTTGATGGCAGATTTCGATCCGGCACCTTTTTGGCGGGCGAGCCTGGTGCCGGTTTTGGCTCTTTTCGGCGGCAAGGACTGGGTTGTCCCGGCCGAGGAGAATGTCTCCGCCTTGAGACAGGCGGTTTCGCCTGCGGTCGATCTTACAACGACCGTACTGCCGCGTGCCAACCATCTCATGTTCGACTCTGAAACTGGTGTGCGAAGCGAATATCCGAGCCGCTCGCGCATCGTCGACGGTTACTTCGAAGGTATGTCAGCCTGGCTCGCTCGCCGGTCGTAACTTTGGCCGACAATCCAGTCGGCGGTTGCGGGTGCCAGTGTGGTGTCGTAAGAGCATCTGGAATTATTTCAGCGCCTTTTGGACCGAATGCTGCGTTGCTCGTCAGCAGCGTCTGCAAAATCGCCCCAACAAAACGCCTATGCTTCGATGCATTCGCATCAAGAACGGTAGTCCTATGAACGAACAGACTTCGCTGGCCGATTTCGATCCTGAGTTAGCAGCGGCGATGGCCGCCGAGCTGGTGCGCCAGGAAGATCATGTGGAGTTGATTGCGTCGGAGAACTACGCCAGTCCGCGACCGGATTCACATGAGTCGTTGACGGCGCCGGAAGTCGACAACGAACTGTCGAAAACTTCTTGCCTCAAACACCCGTCAACCTCGTCGCCTCCGCCAGATCCACGCTGACCAGGCGCGAAACGCCGGGTTCGCGCATGGTCACGCCGGCCAGATGGTTGACCGACTCCATGGTCACTTTGTTGTGCGTCACAACCAGAAACTGCACGCCTTTGCTCATCTCGGACACCATCTGGCTAAAGCGGCCGACGTTAGCCTCATCGAGCGGCGCGTCGACTTCGTCGAGCAAACAGAAGGGTGCCGGATTCAAGCGGAAAATCGAGAACACCAGGGAAACCGCAGTCAGCGCTTTTTCGCCACCCGACAACAAGCCAATGCTCGCGGGCTTTTTGCCTGGTGGACGGGCAATGATGTTGACGCCGGTCGACAACAAGTCCTCGCCCGTGAGCTCCAGATACGCATGCCCACCGCCGAACAGGCGCGGAAACAACTCCTGCACACCGGCGTTGACGCGATCGAAAGTCTCCTTGAAGCGGGTGCGCGTTTCGCGATCGATTTTGCGGATCGCGTCTTCCAAGGTGTTCAATGCCTCAGTGAGATCCGCGTGCTGCGAATCGAGATAAATTTTTCGCTGCGACTGCTCTTCCAACTCATTGATCGCTGCCAGGTTAACCGGCTCCAATCGTTTGATCCGTTGTTCGAGATCGATCAGTTGGCTTTCCCACAATTTGAGATCCGCACCTTCGGGCAGCGATGCCACCACGGTGTCGCGCTCGAAACCGGCATCGCTCAGTGTTTGTTCCAGCGCTTCCGCCTTGATTCGCAGCGCTTGTTCGTCGAGCTGAGATCTACCGCGCTTCTCTCGGGCCTGATTCAACTGATGATCGATCCGTTGCCGATCCATATCGAGCTTGCGCAAGTTTAAGTCGAGGGTCTCCAGTTGCTGCCGTGCGCTGGTCAAGCGTTGCTCTACCAGCACACGCTGATCGAGGAATACGTTGAGATTGGCTTCCAAAGCAGGCAGCGGCGCCAGCGTTTGCGCATGCTGTTCACCCAGACGAGCGGCGCGTGCGAGCAGTTGGTCGAGCTGAGCGGCGATACGGGCGATTGCCGCTTGCAACGAGTTGGCTGCGGTGCGCTTGCCTTCCACATTCAGTGCCAGATGGCGCTCCCGCTCCTGTTCGCTGCGCGCGCGTTCGCGCGCGGCATCGCGAGCAGCGACCAGTCGGATGCGTTCCTGGTCGAGTTGAGCGCGCTCGTCATTGAGCTGATTCAAGTGATCCATGGCAGCGCTGACGTCGCTGCGCGCCGCTTTGGACTTTTGTTCGGCCTCGCTGGTTTGCGTCGCGATTTGTGCCAACTCATTGCGAATGGCTTCCTGACGCAAGCGCTCTTGTTCGACGCGTCCCTCCACACTGCGCACGCGCCCGGCGGCATCGGCGGCTTTGCGGTGCGCCGCATACAGCGCAGTTTGTGCGGCTTCGCGCGCAGTTTCGGCCGTCTGCAGCGCTTGACGGGCGCCCGAAAAAGACTGTTCGGCAGTCACCAGACTTTCGTCGGCTGCGCGCACCTCATCTTTAAGTTGAGCGATCTCGCGGCCGCGTGCAATCACGCCTTCATGCCCCGACGAACCTTTGTCGATGCGCCGCCAATGGCGCCCAAAACACTCTCCGCTTCGCGTCACGATACTGGTACCAGGCGCGAGTGATTCGCTCAATTCGATTGCGCCTTGGGTATCGTCGACCACGCGCACGGTTCCCAGCACGTCCTGGATCACCGCCGGTCCAGTGACCTTCGCCGCCAGGGTATCGGCGCTGGCAGCGATGCCGTCGACGCGACTGGCGAGCATCAGTACGCCTTTGGGCAAGGCGTCCAAATCGAGCGACTGCGCCGCATCGTCCACGACGAGCGCTTCCAGCGCGTGCCCAAGCACGGCTTCGACTGCGCGCTCGTAACCCGGTTCCACGGTCAGCAACGTGCCCAAACGCGGTGCATGATCCAAGCCGTGGCGCTTGAGCCATTGCGCAAGATCGCGTTTGTCCTCGCCCAGCGCAGCGTGTTGCAGCGCCTCAAGCGAGGCCAATCGTCCGCGCATCGCGCTCAAATTCTGTCGCTCGCGGGCAATTGTGGATTGAAGTTCGCGTTGCTGTTTTTCGGCATCGACCAACTCAGCCTTGCGGCTGTTGAGTGCCGCCGTCAGCACGGCGACGTCTGCATCGCACTGCGATTGAGTGTCCTTCAACAACGCCATTTCTGCTGCACTGTTGCGCCCGGCAAGCAGCTTTTGCTCCTGCTCGAGTACATCGCGGCGCTTAAGTTGTTGGCGAACCTGCTGCTCGGTCATTTCGATGCGTGTGCGCTGTACTTCCGCGCTTTTAGTTGCCTCGCTGGCTTGACGGCTGACCTGATCGGACCGCAATTGCCATTGGCCAATTGCCTGCTCGGCACCCTGCAATGACAGACCCGCTTCTTTTGCCGACTGCGCGAGCGCGGCGAGCTGCGGCAACTCGGTGTCCAGTGTGTGCTGCAAGATCGCCATTTGTTGCCGATCTAGTGCGAGTTGTTCGTCCAGGTGTACACGTTGTGCCTGGGCCTCAGCCATTTCTGTGGCCAATCGTTCGGCCGATTGCCGTCCAAAATTCAGCTGTTGCTCAATGCGCGTGATGTCGCCACCGACCTGATAGTGCTCTGCCTGAACGCTGCGAAAGTACTCAGCCGCTTCGCGGTGCTTCTCGCGCGATTGTTCCAATTCCAGTTCGTTGCGCGCGTGATCGGCATCGAGGCTCAGGACCTGCTCTTCGACGCTGCTCAGTTTCTTGACCTCAACCTCGAGCTTGTGCGAAACGTCGAGCCACGCCAGCGCTTTGGCTTGCGCATCGATACGCCGTTGTTCGTTGCGCAGTTCCGTCCAGCGTTCGGCTTGTTTCGCCTGGCGCTTCAAGTGTTCGAGCTGTTTGTCGACCTCATCGCGCACGTCGGTCAACCGTTCCAGATTTTCGCGCGTGGCGCGCATCCGCGCTTCGGTCTCACGGCGGCGCTCTTTGTATTTGGAGATGCCTGCTGCCTCTTCCAGATGTACCCGCAAATCGTCGGGCGCGGCCTCGACGATCTGCGAGATCATGCCCTGCTCGATGATCGCGTATGAACGTGGGCCTAAGCCGGTCCCTAAGAACAAGTCGGTCACATCGCGCCGCCGGCACCGGGTGCCGTTCAACCAATACTGCGACTGGCCATCGCGTCCGACCTGGCGTTTGACCGAGATCTCACTCCAACCGGCGAATTCGCCCAGCACCGTTCCGTCGCTATTGTCGAAAATGAGCTCGACCGTGGCCTGGCCTACTGGCTTGCGTTCGGTCGTTCCATTGAAAATGACGTCAGTCATGGCGTCGCCACGCAAACGACTGGCCGCAGACTCGCCCAAAACCCACTTTACCGCATCAATGATGTTGGACTTGCCGCACCCATTTGGACCCACCACCGCGGTCAGGTTGGTTGGCAGGTGAAGTGTGGTCGGATCGACAAAAGACTTGAATCCGGCCAGTTTTATCGTGGCTAGGCGCATCGGAGAATCAGGGTTCGACAGCGAAACAGGACCGCCGGTGGCGGCGGGGCGCGGACTATAACATCGCCTACGCTTGCGTCCGAGCAAGGCAAAAGGTCATGATCAGCGAGTGAAGACGCTCTTAGGTGATGGTAATGAACGATATGAATCTGGCCCTGGCGGGCGTCATCATTGTGGTCTTGATACTGCTTGCCTTGGGCTGGGTACGTCGCGATCGCGCGTACAAAGCCAAACGACAAATCGAAATCGAAGCCCTCCCCAAACGCGTGACCAATCCGAAAGAGCACAAGGACCTTCGGACGCTCAAGATCTGGGAGTTGAAGACGGACGATACGCCCACCAAATGCACCTGGGCGCGTGAGTGGAGCAATCGGCGCTTTCTCACCAACGATTCGATTCCGCTTCCGGCTGTGGGATGTACGCAAAACTGCCAATGCAAGTACAAACCGGTTCCCGACTCAAGGCAGCGCAAACGCCGCGCGGGCGCGGCGGAGTCCGGCATGGATTTCACGACCGCGGGCGATCGCCGCGCTGGCGGACGTCGCAAAGAAGACAATTGGGGCAATAAGTAACGGTTACGACGTCGGTGGTCGTCTGAATGATCGTCGACTCGCATAGCCATATCGATGCGCCCGAGTTCGATCCTGATCGAGAAGCGGTCCTGGCTCGCGCCTCGGCGGCAGGCGTGATTTGCCAGATTGTACCGGCGGTAACGGCGACAACGTTTCCGGCATTGCGGGCGTTGTGCGCGCAACGCGCCGAGTTGCTGCCAGCGTTCGGGCTGCACCCTATGTATCTCGACCAACATCGCGATGAACACCTGAGCCTTGTGCGCGATGCGCTGGTCGACGCCGTGGCTGTCGGCGAATGTGGCCTCGACGGCTTTGTTGAAGGCCTGGACTGGCAACGTCAGCTCGTGTTCTTTCGAGCTCAGCTACGGCTTGCGCGCGACGTTGATCTGCCAGTTGTAGTCCATGCCCGCCGTGCTTTTGACGCCGTACATGCGGAACTCAAAAAAGTGCCGGGTCTGCGTGGCGTCGTACACAGCTTCGGCGGTAGCGGCGAACAATTGCGGCAATTGCTGAAACTGGGGTTCTTCGTAGGCATCGGCGGCCCGGTCACTTATGTGCGCGCCCAGCGGCTGCGCGCGACAGCAGCCAATATGCCAATCGAACATTTGTTGTTGGAAACCGACTCTCCCGATCAGCCCGGCGAAGCGCACCGCGGGCAAAGAAACGAACCCGCACATTTGCGTTCGGTACTGGCAGCTATCGCAGCATTGCGCGGTGTATCCGAAGTTGATCTCGCCACCGCGACCAGCGCCAATGCAGCGCGACTGTTTGGCAATCGCGTCAAACGGCTTTTGCCCGCTTGATCGCCCTCGTTCGTAGCCAATACCCGGAGAAAAAAAGGAGCGCCAAGAGCACTTCGATAGCGGCGAAAAACAAGTAGCGACCGGCAACCAGTTCCATGACACCGTGACAGAAATACCAGAGCGGCGCAAATCCTGCGTACACCCAGAAACCCGACAACGAAAAGACTCTGGCAATCAGCGCCGGCAATAGCGGTAGGACGACACCGACGAGCCCGAGCACCAGCGCGCCTTCCGTTTTACCATACAGCGCCGACCACGCGAGCTTGATTGCGATTAACGCCAGCAGCGCACCCGCACAAATGCGCGTGCCCATCAGCACGCGAGCTTTCGCGCAATTTCGGCCACTCGACGCCCCAGGGCACGGGCCAGGGACTTCTCGTCGTCGCTCAGCGCCGTGTCGTCTTGCTTGCGCGCAATATGCCCAGCCCCATAGGGCGCACCGCCGGTCGTCGTGCGCGCCAGAGCCGCCTCCGTGAAAGGCAAGCCAACTAACAACATTCCGTGGTGCATCAAGGGCGTGAGCATGCTGAGCAGCGTACTCTCGTGGCCGCCATGCAGGCTGCTCGTGGAGGTGAACACGGCACCAGGTTTCCCGGCCAATGTCCCACTCATCCAGGCGCCACCGGTGCCATCCCAGAACGCCTTCATGGGAGCGGCCATATTGCCGAACCGCGTGGGACTGCCGAAGATCAGGCCGCTACACGCCCTCAGGTCGTCCACCGTTGCATAGGGCGGACCATCGTTCGGCACCGATTGGGCCGGGCTTTCGTCGGCCACACTGCGCAGTGCCGGCACGGTCCGCAGGCGCGCCACCATACCGTCGACCTCTTCGATACCGTCCGCGATTCGCCGCGCGAGCGTGGCAGTGCTGCCGTATCGGCTGTAGTACAAAACCAGAATGTCGGCCATCGTCTAACCCGCCATCAAAGCCCGAGTTTCGCCCAGCGCGCGTGCAGCTCTTGTCGCGATTGTGTCGCCAGCGGGCCTAAGGACCACCAGCGCAGGCGCAGGCGATCTCGTGCCTCCGCAGTGTCGAGTTCCCCTCGTGCATTCATTCGTTCCGACAGCAAACGAACTTGAAGTGCCAGACGCGCCTCCCGGTCTTCTGGTGGCGAGTCGATGCCCGCCAGATATTCGGCTTCCAGCAGCAATGCACGTCCTTCGACCAGCTGCTCGGTTTCAATCGCAGGATCCCGCTTCGCGATCCGCGTGACACGAGCGCGCATCGCCTCTGCGGCTGAAGCTGGTAAAGTGGTGAGCGCGCTGATCACAAACTCCGGCGTACCCTCGCCACTGGCCTCAACGCCATCGAGTACCTGCGCCAGCTCCGCGCATCGTTTGAGCTCCGAGCTCTGTTGCTCGCGCAATCGGTTTTGCAGCGCCGTTTGCACCGCCGCGAGCGCGCGCTCATAGCGTGACTCAAGCTTGGCTGGCCGTTTCGAGGAGCGCCATTCGCCATCGGCTTTCTCGATACGCACTGCCAGATGTGCGGCATCCAGCGGCTCGTCGATCAGCTGCTTCAAGCCATCGATCAGCGCCTGCGCCGCCGCATTCTCCGCTTCGACGGCAGAGGCTTCCGCCGCGACAGCCTCGTTCTGCTGGGCGAACCACGGATCCACCACGCCACGGAACTCTTCCCATAAGGCCTGATCCGTTTTGCGCGAACCGGCACCAAGCTCTTTCCATTTGCGCTGCGCAGATTTGCACAGATCCAGCGCAACTTCGAGTTCAGCATGCGCCAACTGTCGTTTGAGCTGATTGATCAGTTTCTGTTTTTCCTCCGCAACCCTGGCGAAGTCGCCATCGATGCGTGCGCTGATCCGATCGATCAGTTGTTTCAGCTGTTTGCCGCGATTACCGCGTAGTTTGGGATCGACTTCGTCGAGACGCCGCAGATGATCGGCGACGTCGCGTTTGATCTCAATCAGTTCGCGCACCGGCGCGCTGTCGACGAGCGCGGATACACGCTCGATAAAACTGCCCAGCTCCTCGGCGCGTTTGCCGCGAACCTCCTTGCGTTTTTCGAAATATCCCTTCGCCGGCTCGATGGCCTTAAAACATAAGAACCGAAAGCGCCTGGCAAGCCCGGATGTTTTGTCAGCCGGGTCATGTTCCAATGCCTGCCACTGTTGTTTCAGCTCATTCAGTCGCGTCGCCAGAGCATCGGGATGCATGCCGCTACCGATAAGGGTTTCGACCTCATCGCAAAGGCGCATCCGCACTTTGTTGTCTGACCAACGTTGCCACTGGCCAAGTTTGTCCAGATCGCGATCAAGATCGGCAAGCCGCTGTTTGGCGCTGCGCGCCTCGGAGTCGGCAAACACCTCTACTGCTGCAAGCGCTCTGGCGCGTGCGCCCACGGCGCTGGCCAATTGCCCCTCTTCCACCGCCGTTCGCGCCGCGCTCAGCGCCGACGCAAACTCGCCGCGTGCCGCTTCGACGCGAGCGTCGTGCGCCGCCGCCGCATCGCGCCAGACTTGCTGCTGTTCGAAGGCTGAAGCGCGCAACGCCTGATCCACCGCAGGACGATCGCGTTCGGCGTTCCATGCCGCCTCCCAGCGCCGACTCCATCCCACCGCCGCCGAGTGCGCTAAAGACTGTGCCTCCTGCAGCAAACTCACGAGCGACGCATCGGGTTCGATACGCTCGCTGGCCGGCACCACCAATACGGGCATGGGCTTGGTGATGGGCAATTCGCTGACCGGCTCGGTTTCGCCGCGGGCTTTTCTTGAAATCGCGTCGATCGAGGCGCGTAAGGTCTGACGCGCGCCTTCGAAACGCTTGTCGAAACGCTCATCGCTGAGCCTGGCACGTAAGCTCAGCCAGTCTTGCTCTGCTTTCAGCAATGCCGCTTCGCTCCCGGCATCAGGACGGCGCAATTGCGCTTCCAAAGATGCGCAGAGCACTTCGGCCTGGTGCAACATCGCCGCACTGTCGCCCGCAGCCATTCTGCCGGCATCGACGCGCTCGCGAATCGCACGAAACAGCCGTTTGTCTTTAGTGCGTGCCTGCTCGGCCAGACGTTCAAGCGCTGCTGTCCCATCGATGCGCGCCAGCAAATCTACGCGCACGCTGAAGTCGGGGTCTTCCAGGCAGCGTTCCGCGATAAACCCTGGGCGCTTTATTTTCTCCAGCGCCGCCCAACGCAACTCACGTTCTGGCGCGCGCCTCGCAATCCCCTCAAGGAGTACTGTGTCGTCCAGCAACTTTAGAGCACGCAAACGTTCGTCGAGCGGCGCACCCTTCTGCATCCGTTCAACGAGCCGCTCGCGAGCCCGTTCACGAACGCCCGCGTCGGCATCGTTGGCCATGCGATCGGCCAATGCTGTCAGATCATCGATCCGCTCCAGTGCGGAGCGGCGCACGCGCGGCTCCGGATCGCTGCGCAACAGCTGCGGCAATAAGGTAACCAATGCCGGATCGCGATCGCTCGCAACGGCCTGGGCGCGGGCATCGACATCGCGCGATTGCCACGCAGGTTTTTTGAACCATCCGAACAAAGACATAAGCTCACTCACTGCGCCCGATGGCAACGGGCATTCGCTCAGGAAATGCGTCGGACCAACTCGACGCCGGTTAACCAAACGCCAATACCGGTAAACGCGTTGGTCAAGAAAAAAATCAACAATGTGCGCGCGACCCGGTTCTTCCACCAACCGCGAATTTGCACCAGATCGCTTCGCAGCGCCTCGAAGTCCGCAACCCGCGGCTTGCGCAAATAGGCCTCAACGCCAGCGCTGAACATGCCCGCAGCAAGGGCCGGGTGCAGCACCGTCAGCGGAGCGGACAATAGCGCAGCCAGCGCGCTGAGCGGATGCGCGCCGGCGACCAGCGCTCCGAGCCCGGCCATACCACCCGTTGCGATCACATAAAACGACAGCACTTGCGCCAGCACATCGCTGCCCTCGCGAAACGCCCAGGCGAAGCCACCCAACAGTATCGCAATCACTGCGTAACCGATCAGCTTGGGCACGGGGCTCGGCGCTGGCGTGGCCGCCAACTGTTCCAGCGGCACTCGATCGTCCGGATCCTCACCCGTAAGCGCGCGCTCGATGCCGCGCAGGTGTCCGGCGCCGACGACGGCGAGTACACGCTCGCCCGGCTTGGATTCGCGATCGAGCATTTGCGCCATGAACTGATCGCGCTCGACGATCAACGCCTGATGCAGTCCTTTGCTCTCGCGCGCAAACTCATCGAAGGTATTGGTCAGGATGTCGCCCTGTTTGAGTTTTTCGATATCCGCTTCGGTGATCTTTTCGCTGATGAAAGCACTGCCGACCAAACCGCTGATGATGGAAAGCTTGTCCCAGAACCCGACCGCTGCATAGGCGCGTTTGAGCGTCACACCCACATCGCGATCGATCAGCGACACGGGCACTTGTTTTTCCTCAGCGCTAAGGCACGCGGCTCTGAGCTCCGCACCGGGCTCGACGCCGAACTGTTCGGCTAGCCGACGTTGATAAGCACCCAGCGCTAAATTGGCGGCCAGCACACCGGCCTTACCGTCCTTGATGATTTTGAAGAGGTCGACGTTGCGCCAATCGTCTGGCTTCAGCAGCGAGTGATGCCGATGGTCGTCGAGTTCCACGGCAACGCGATCGAATGGTCGCGTGGCAATCAGGTGGTTGACAGCCTCGACGCTGGCTTTGGAAACATGCGCCGTTCCGAGCAGCGTGTAGTGTCGACCATTGGCTTCAAGCTCGACGATGGGCTGGCCATCGAAGTCAGTGGGTGTCACGGAGTCCATTCCCCAAGTAAACGCTAACGAGGCTTCGCCTCAGACCGACGAGCATTGCTGGCTTCGTCCGACACCGTACTCGCCACAACCCCGCGCTCCGCATTTCCGGCCCAGCGGCGCAGCCGCCGGGCGTTCGACTCGGCACACGCCTGCGGCGTGTCAACGCCGAGTCTTCCCCCCCTTGACTCAAGGGGGCTTCAAAAACCAAAGCCTCTTTGTAGAAAATTTGACTCATTTGTCGAGATCAGTCTCCGTCAAGGATTCTGGGCGAGGCAGTTCTGACCGCGCATGATGCACGAGCGTGGCTCATCCTGGTTGTGCAGCCTCATCCGCCTGACGAAGGTCTGTTCAATCCACATAGCGCCGGGTCAGATCGCCATACGCATCGATACGGCGATCGCGCAGGAATGGCCAGATGCGGCGGACTGCTTCGCTGCGCGAAAGATCGACGGTCGCGACAAGCACCTCGTCGTTCTCAATGCCCGCCTGCGCCAGGATCTCACCTTGCGGACCGGCGACGAAGCTCGTGCCCCAAAATTGGATACCGGCGCCATCAGCCGGATCGGCTTCGAATCCGGTGCGATTGCAGCTGAGTACCGGCAGGCCATTTGCAACAGCGTGGCCACGTTGGCTGATTTGCCAGGCGCTTTGTTGGCGGCATCTTTCCGCATCATCGTCCCTTGGGTCCCAGCCGATTGCGGTCGGATAGAGCAATATTTCTGCCCCGGCCAGCGCCATCAGACGCGCTGCTTCCGGATACCACTGGTCCCAGCAAACCAAGACCCCGAGGCGACCTGCGCTGGTGTCGATCGGCTTAAAGCCCAGATCGCCCGGCGTGAAGTAAAACTTCTCCATGAAACCCGGGTCGTCGGGAATGTGCATCTTGCGATAACGACCCACGATCGCGCCGTCGCGCTCGATGACCACTGCCGTATTGTGATAAAGACCCGGTGCTCGGCGTTCGAACAGCGAGGCAACCACGACTAACCCGTAGCGCCTGGCAGCGGCACAGAGGCGTTCGGTGCCCGGCCCTGGAATCGTCTCGGCGCGATCGAATTGATTGACATCCTGTGTCTGACAAAAGTACGGGCCGTTATGCAGCTCCTGCAACAGCACCAAACTCGCGCCAGCGTCGTGCGCCTGTGCCAGACAGGACTCAATGCGCTTGAGATTCGCATCGACGGAACCACGATCGCGATCTTGGACAAGAGCGACGGTAAGCGTTTTGGACATAAGATCGGACTATCGTGAGTTGTAGAAAGCGGAACGACGCAGCGGCTCAGGCGACCACACCAGCGGGCAGCTGCATGGTGACGCAATGCAGGCTGCCGTTCTGTTCGATCAACGGACGACAAGGAACGATGACCACATCACGATCCGGAAACGCACTCGCCAACACTTCGGCGGCATCGATATCCGTGGGTTCATCGTATCCGGGCATCAACACGCCACCATTGACGATCAAAAAATTGGCGTAAGACGCGGCGAGTCGGCGCCCATCAGCATCGACGATGGGCGGCGCGAAGGGCAATGGAAACAGCTCAAAAGGCCGGCGTTGCCGTGTCGTCAGCGCCTGCAACTCGGAGGCCATTCGTTGCAGCGTATCGAAGTGTGGATCATCCGGCGCGGTGCAACTTTGGTAGACGATGCTGTCGCGCGACGCAAAACGCGCCAGCGTGTCGATGTGCGCATCGGTATCGTCGCCATCGAGTTCGCCGTGCTCCAGCCACAGAAAACGGTCGATACCGAGCGTTTCTGAGAGAATTTTCTCGACTTCGCCGCGCGTCTTGCCGGGGTGGCGTCGCTTCAAACAGGTCCAGGTCGACAGCAAAGTACCATCACCGTCACTCTCGACGGCACCACCTTCCAACGCAAATTCGATTCGCAGTCGCGAGAGATGCGAAAAAGCCGCCAGCGCATGAAGTCCTTCAGGAATCCGATCGTCGCGGCTCGACTCGAATTTTTCGCCCCATCCGGTGAAACGGAAATCCAACCAGGTTCGTTTTGCGCCATCGAAGACCGTAATCGGACCTGAATCGCGCAGCCACGTGTCGTCGTAGGGTAGTTCGATCCAATGCAATGCACCTGGCAGGCCAGTTGCAGCACGCCCTATCACCTCCTCTGCCCGCGCCCGAACCGATGCCGAACTCACAATCAGGTACACATCTTCGAAGCCCAAGGCAGCGACAATCAGCTCGCGATATGTGCCCTCGACAGCCGCCAGATTCGCCGCCCAGTCGGTGTCCGCGTGTGGCCAGGCGAGAAGAATGCCATCCTGCTCTTCCCACTCGGCGGGCCAGCGCCGACGCATCAGCGCGGCGCGCGCGCCGGTACCGGCCGCGGACCCTTCTCAGTATCAGAGGCTTTGATCAATACCGCATTGATCACATGGCTGTATTCGAAGTAGACAACGAATGTCGGATATTCCCAGCGAGTAATCGGCGGCTGGCCGACGGCCTCACGCGTATTGCTCGGCGCACCGAACGTCGCCTGCACCTGATCCATTGTCGAGCCCTTGCGTGGCAGCGTTTGTGTCTTGGCACGATCGACACGCTCGATCAGCAGCCGATCCGCATGTGCGAACCCGCCTGTCGCCAGTGCAAACACGCCAGCAAACAACGCCCATTTTGCTCTCATCGCAACGCTCCTCGAAACTAAGTCATTGAGGTACGTGAAGATTAGCATTTCGTTGCGACGCATGTGTGGTTGCAAAAATGCCAAACACGGCCCGCTTCTGCGGCGCCACTCAACCCCACGGTCGTGACAATGCAACCTACATTCATTCAAGTTGCGCGCAGGTAATGAATGCGCATTCATCAGGCGACCACGCCAGGTTTCCGATCCCGCTATGCTCCGCGCCGACCTTGCCGCCCTTTAAGGAGTGTTCGATGGCCTTCGAAAAAGCGATTCTGGCGCTCGCCGACGGTACTAATTTCGAGGGCCGCTCCATCGGCGCGGTTGGCACCCGGAGCGGCGAAGTCGTTTTCAATACGGCCATGACCGGGTACCAGGAAATTTTGACGGACCCATCGTACGCGCAGCAGATCGTGACGCTGACCTATCCGCATATTGGCAACACCGGCTGCAACAAAGCGGACGAAGAAGCTGCCGAGGTCCACGCGACGGGCCTCGTGATTCGGGATTTGCCGCTGCTCGCGAGCAACTGGCGCAGCGAGTCGAACTTGTGTGACTACCTTGTTGCACACAATGTGGTGGCGATCGCGGATATCGATACACGTGCTTTGACGCGGCACCTGCGTGAGCACGGTGCGCAAAACGGTGCGATCGCGGCGGGTGAGAATGCGAGCGCTGAGCGAGCGCTCGCGGCGGCACGCGCATTTCCCGGTCTGAAAGGCGCCGACCTGGCGCAAGTGGTCAGCAGCAAGAACCGCTATGCGTGGACACAAGGTACGTATGACCTGGATCGCGCCGAGTTTAGTGCGCCAATGACGCGACACCACGTTGTCGCGTATGACTTCGGGATCAAGCGGAATATCCTGCGCCTGCTGGTCGACCGCGGCGCGCGGGTGACGGTTGTTCCGGCAAAAACCACGGCAGCAGAGGCGTTGGCCCTGGCACCGGATGGCATCTTCTTATCCAATGGCCCAGGTGATCCTGAGCCCTGCGATTACGCCATTGCGGCGATCAGAGAATTTCTGCGGCTGAAGGTACCGGTATTTGGCATCTGCCTGGGTCATCAATTGCTCGGGCTGGCAAGCGGAGCACGCACGCTGAAGATGAAATTCGGCCATCACGGCGCGAATCACCCGGTCATCGATCTGGACACGGGTAAAGTGATGATCTCGAGCCAGAACCATGGCTTTGCGATCGACGAATCGACGCTACCACCCCACGTTCGTGTCACCCATCGTTCGTTGTTCGATGGATCCAACCAAGGCATTGCTTTGGACGATGCGCCCGCGTTTTCTTTCCAGGGCCATCCAGAAGCCAGCCCTGGACCGCGCGATGTCGAGGGCCTGTTCAATCGCTTCGTTGCGATGATGCGCTGAGCCGTCGATATCGGATCGACCGCATTTTGCCCTTGCATGCCCGCATCGAATTGGCGAACCTTCGACGCCAGACCAGCCTTTGCGATTAACGATGCGTGCCACCACTGCGACGATCGACGCTGACGCGCTCAAACACAATCTCAAGCGCGTGCGCGCACTGAGCGCCGCCAAAGTCATCGCAGTCGTCAAAGCGGACGGCTATGGCCATGGTCTCGAACGCGTTGCCAAAGCATTAGCCGATGCCGATGCGTTCGGCGTCGCAACACTCACGGACGCCGAACGCGTGCGCCAGGCCGGACTGTTGCATCGCATCGTGCTGTTGTCGGGATTCGACGAATATGGCGATATCGAAGCGCTCGCACAGTGGCGCGTCGATACCGTATTGCATCACCCTTTTCAGTTGGCGCTGCTCGAACGCGCCAGACTACCGGCACCCATTGATGTCTGGATCAAGGTCGACACCGGCATGCGCCGTCTTGGCTTTTCGCCAGAGAGTGCAGCCGCCGTCTATCAAAGGGTACGCGAGATTCCCGGCATCGGATCGATTCGCTGGATGACGCATTTCTCCTGCGCCGATGACAATGATCGAGAGGTCTCGGAATTGCAGATGCAGCGCTTTTCGAGCGCCATCGGCGAACTGCCGGGAGAGCGCTCTTTGGCCAACTCCGCCGCATTGCAGGCCTTCAGAACCAGCCATAGCGATTGGGTTCGTCCCGGCGGCATGCTGTATGGGCTTTCCACGTTTCCACGCAAAATGGGGCGCGATCTGGGCCTGAAACCGGCGATGTCGCTGAGCACGCGTCTGATTTCGGTACGCGACTGCGCGCTGGGGGATCGCATCGGTTACGGCGGAACGTACATCTGTGCGCACCCAATGCGTGTCGGCATCGCGGCCATCGGCTATGGTGACGGTTACCCGCGCCACGCACCCAGCGGCACGCCGGTGCGCGTGGCCGGACAATCGGCCAGCATCGTGGGGCGGGTTTCGATGGACTTGCTGGCCATCGACTTGAGTGCCGCACCCGCCGCAGATATCGGTAGCGAAGTATTGTTGTGGGGATCGGATTTACCGGTGGAGCGGGTCGCCGAAGCCGCCGGCACGATCGGTTATGAGCTGGTTTGCGGCGTTACTCGCCGCGTTCAATTCACTGCGAAATGATCCTGGAACCTTCAGCTGGAAAGACCCCGCTTGAACCCTGGTTGGCGCAGCGACGCGAAGCGTTGGGCTGCAACGATCCGCGACTCGATCGAATTTTGCTCGCCAGCGAGTTCGCGTTCGATGAGTTTCGGCGATCGCCCGAGGCGCTGGCGCTTCTTCACTCGGCGCCAATCATCGCACTGCCGGAGAAGCGCCACCCTGAGTTCGCCGACGCTTTGCGCGTATACCGACGCCTTCATTCGCTGAAAATACTGATCGACGACGTGCTGGATCGCGATAGCGTGGATACGACGCTGGCGCGAATCACGGAACTGGCCGATTCGCTGATTGCGCTTGCGTTTGAAGCCGCGCGGGATGAGTTGGTTACGCGCCACGGCGAACCTTGTGACGAACAAGGTGACCCGCAACCCATCGTCGTTCTCGGGCTGGGCAAACTCGGCTCGCGAGAACTGAACTTCTCGAGCGATATCGACCTCATCGCGAGTTTCCCCGCGCCAGGAGAAACCAACGGACGTCGCAGCATCGATAATGAGGACTTCTTTGCGCGGCTTGTACAACGCGCCAGTACGCTGCTCGGAGAAACGCGCGCGGAGGGATTTTGTTATCGGGTGGACTGGCGGCTCAGACCCTACGGCAGCGCTGGGCGACTTGCATTGAGCTTTGCGGCAATGGAGGACTATTACCAGCGTGAGGGTCGCGATTGGGAGCGATTCGCGCTGCTCAGAGCGAGGCCCGTCGCGGGCGATATGGCTGCCGGATTTGCGCTGCTGGATCGCCTGCGACCTTTCGTATGGCGGCGTTACTTCGACTACGCAGCGCTGGAGGGCCTGCGCGAACTTAAATCGCTCGTGGACAGTGAAGTCCGCAAAAACGAACGCGAAGCGGACTTAAAACTCGGACGCGGCGGCATTCGCGAGGTGGAATTCCGCGCCCAGCTGGAATCGATCATTCGTGGCGGCCGAGATCCGAACCTGCGGATTGGCCATACCATTGAACTACTCGATCGTCTGGCACATTGTGGCGTCATCGAGAGCAAAGAGCACCTGGCACTGGTCGCCGCCTATCGCCATCTGCGCCGCTTAGAAAATCGGGTGCAGATGTGGCGCGACGAACAACTGCATAGCTTGCCAACCGAGAGCTTCGATCGACAACGGTATGCCGCATCCCTCGGATACCAGTCGTTCGCCGAACTGCTGGCAGAACTCGACCACCATCGCGAAACAGTAGCAGCGGCGTTTGCCAGCTGCTTGCCGCGAAGTGGCGAGACGCGACGAGACGACAACGCCTTCGCGCTTCGTTGGCAAGCGCAGCGTTACACACCGGACACCTCTGAAACGGCGCTCAAACGGCTACTGGACACACCTGCGGTGCGCTCGATGAGCGCCCGCAGCGCCGCGCGGCTGGATCGTATTGTGCCGCTGGTGTTGGCCGCCAGCGATGGCGACGATGCCACGCTCGAACGCTGGATCGATCTGCTGGCTGCGATCGCCGGGCGCACCAGCTATCTGGCCTTGCTCGCCGAACGGCCCGCGACCATCCAACGTGTTCATCGTCTTTTGAAGGCCAGCGCATGGCTGGCGCGTACACTCACCGAGTCACCGATTCTGCTCGATGACCTGCTCGATGCGCGGCTCGCCAGCCAAGCGCGATCCATCGACCTCAAGCACACGCTCGCCATCGAAATGGCGGCCGTCGCCAACGCCGACGAGGAACACGAACTCGAACGTCTGCGGCAGTTCCAACAGAGCGCACGGCTCGAAATGTCCCTGGGTTTTTTGGATGGCAGAATCGCCGCCGACCAGGCAATGGCCGGTTTCGCCGATGTCGCTGACTGTGTGGTTGGGCAGTGTTTGAGCTTCGCCACGCGCGATATCGCCAAGAGCCACGGTGCGCTGCGCGGCCTGACGCCGACAGACGGCCTGGCGGTCATCGGTTACGGCAGCCTGGGTGGCCGGGAACTCAATGTCGCCAGCGATCTTGACCTCGTGTTTTTGTATCGCGACGAACTGCAAAACAGCGAAAGTCTGGGCACTCGAAGTCTGGATGGCCAGCGTTATGTTGCGCGTGTCGCCCAACGGTTGTTGCATTGGCTCACTGCGCAAACGCGTTACGGCCCCTTGTATGAAATCGACGCCCGACTGCGCCCGAACGGCAGTAAGGGTCTGTTGGTCACACCAGCCAGCGCATTCTTAAGCTACCAATCCGGCGAGGCCTGGCTATGGGAACACCAGGCACTGGTTCGTGCGCGATTTGCAGCTGGCGATGCGCGATTGGGCGGCGAATTTGAAACTCTTCGACGGCAAATTTTGCTGGCCCGTCGCGATGCCGACCGCGTCAACCGCGACGTGCAGGATATGCGGGAACGCTGGCGTTCGGCGCTGGATCGTAGCAACAGCGAGTGGTTCGATATCAAACAAGGCCAGGGTGGTCTGGTCGATATCGAATTCGCTGCACAAGCGGCACTGCTGGGTGGTCAGTTCGAGACTGATACGCCGATTCCGACGGAAACCGGGAAATTGCTGCGCTGGCTGAGCGATCACGGTGGTTTGGCGCTTGAGCGCGCCAGCACTCTTTCCAAACGCCATGCCGAGTTACTCGATCAAGCGCTACGCTGCGCGCTGGCTTTGCAGCCGAGAATGCTGCGCGTCGCACCACGCGGATCCGAGCGATGACTGGTAGACTTCCAGGCCTCTGAATCGATGCTGCTTTCCATGCGCCCAGATCCCAGCAAAGCACAGTTGATCTCGCCAAACGAAGAAAATCGTTACGAGGTGACGCACGACGACGTGCCATTGTCCTGTCCGATGCCTGGCATGCATCTTTGGAATTCCCATCCCCGCGTGTATTTGCCGATCGAGGCCTCCGGCACTGCCAAATGCCCCTATTGCGGCGCAGTCTACGTGCTCAAAGGTTTCGCTGCAGCAGCGTGACCGATGTCGACTATCGGCGCGCGGCGCCTGACCGTCGTGCAAATGGTCCCGGCGATGAACACCGGCGGGGCCGAACGATCGACGCTGGAAATCGGGCGCGCGCTGGTTGAGGCTGGCCACCGCTCCATTGTGATTTCGGCCGGCGGCACCTGGGTTCCGACGTTGCTGGCGGAAGGCTCGGAGCACATCGTTTTCGCGATCGGCGAGAAGTCATTGTTCAGCGTTTTTCGCCTGTTTGCTCTGCGGCGATTGCTTGTATCCATACGTCCCGATGTCATCCATGCGCGCTCCCGAATGCCTGCGTGGATGGCGCGCATCGTGCGCCCCACGATTTGGCCGAGACCGGCCTTTGTCACCACTGTGCATGGCTTGAATTCGGTGAATCGATACAGCGAAGTGATGACCCGTGGCGATCGTGTCATCGTGGTCTCAGAGCTGACGATGCGCCATGTGCGACGCCACTACCCTCGGGCAGAATCAGCGCGGCTTCGCCTCATTCCGCGGGGCGTCGATCCGAGTCAGTTCCCAGCCTGCTATGAACCTGATTCCGCCTGGAAAGCGCTATTCGCAGCGGAATTTCCACAACTGATCGGGCGGCGGATCCTGACACTACCTGGCCGCGGCAGCCGGCTCAAAGGCCACGTCGATGCAATCGGACTGTTGGCGAGTCTGCGCGAACGCGGCGTCGACGCAGCGTTGTTGCTGCTCGGTGTCTTAGAGAACGATCGTGGTCACTACGTTCAAGAGATCAAGGATCTCGCCCAAGCGAGCGATGTCGCCGAATATGTGGCGTATTCGCCGGCTCGCGACGATGTCCGCGACATTTACGCAAGCAGCGATGCGATCTTGCAGCTTTCGCATCGGCCGGAGAGTTTCGGCCGCGTCGTCACCGAAGCGCTGCACATGAATCGACCAGTGATTGGTTACGATCACGGCGGTGTTGGCGAGTTGTTGCGCGCCGCCTTTCCTGCCGGTCTTGTGGCTTTGCGGGATGCGGAGAGTCTTGCAACTGTGGTGGGGCAAGTGCTCGCTGGGGATCACCCGATCGATCGATCGGCGATCCCGACGCTGGAACAAATGCAGCGCTTGACGCTCAGTGTCTACGCCGAGTTGACCAACCCGGCGCCGGCGCCGTGAGTCGATACGTCACCGCAGTGACGCTGATCGCGTTGGTGCCCGCACTGCTACCGTTTTCGCGAGCGGCCGAGCTGCCGATCGTAATCGGCGCCGCGATTGGCATTTACGCGTTGCTGCGCGATCGAGCACGATTGCTCGGCGACGTGAGCGCGCGCGCGATGGGTATGGCACTTGGGTTGTATGTGCTGGCAGCCTGCATCTCAGCAATCGACGCAGTGGACGCGGAGAAATCCTGGAGCACATCGCTGGCGAGCCTGCGTTTGCTGTTCTTCGCGCTCGGAATTCGCTGGCTGTTGATCGACCATGCGCCGGACTCCAGGCTCGCCTGGGCAGCCGCGCTGCCCGTGGCACTCTGGGCAGTCGATGGCGCCGCGCAAGCCTTCTTCGGCGTCTCGCTCGGAGGGCCGCTCAACGCAGATCGACTCAGCGGCATTTTTGGCGCGGACGACTTGAAATTAGGTCCGCTGTTGCCGGCGCTCGCGCCACTGCTGTTGTGGCCCTTGCTGACCCGCGCTTTCCAGAAGTCGACACCGTTGCGAGTCACGATTGTGATCAGTGCCTACCTGCTGTTGGCGCTGGTCGTGCTGCTTGCGGGCGCTCGTGCCGGCTGGGTCAGTTTCCTGCTGGTGACCCTGTTGATGGTGCGACAAGTGACACAGCACTCGATGCGACTTGGGCTTGGGTTTGCATCTGCCGCGCTGATAGCGATGACGTTGATTGGCATCGGTGCCTACAGTGTGTCGGATCACTTTAAAGCGCGCGTCGATCGGACTCTCGCCTTTCGATCGGGTGACGCCAATACAGCGTTAGCCGGACGCCTTCCCATTTGGCGAACGGCGACAACCATGATTGCTGCGAATCCGATCAACGGTGTCGGTGTCCGCAGCTTTCGCTTCGCCTACCCAACCTATGCGGCGCCAGATGACCCGTGGATCGACCCGAGTGGCACATATGGCGCCGCACACGCGCATCAGATCGTTCTTGAGTTGCTCAGCGAAACCGGCATGTTCGGGCTTGTCGCCTGGCTCGCCGCAGCCAGGTTATTGTGGCGTCAACGTCAGGCGGCATTGTCGGGCGCCGCAGCGGCGTTGTTCGTTTTGATGTTCCCGTTGAACACACATCTGGCCTTCTACTCGAGCTTCATGGGTATTGTTGTGGCATGGCTCGTGGCCTTGCATGGTGTCGGGACCAGACGCCCATGAGCGAGCGCCTGTCCGTCGCGATCACGACCCTGAACAACGCAGCGACCTTGGGGAAATGCCTATCCAGCGTCGCTTTTGCTGATGAAATTGTGGTCGTCGATTCGGGTAGCAGCGATGCCACGCTTGAGCTCTGCGCTGCGGCTGGTGCGCGCGTTATTCATCAGGCGTTTCTCGGCTACGGCCCGCAAAAACGAATCGCGATCCAAGCCTGCAAGAATCGTCTTGTACTGTTGCTCGATGCCGATGAGTGGCTACCCAGCGACTGTCAGCAAGCCATCGCCGCGGCGCTCGAAAGCCCCGGGGATGCCGCCGGTTTTACGCTGCCGCGGCGCGAACAGGTTTTTTGGCGATATCAGCACCGGCGTTTGCGCATGAATCGCTACCTGCGCATCGTCGACCGCAACCGTTTTTCGATGAGCGCAGGCATACACGCGGCACCGGAAGTCGCAGGTCCCGTGCGTGCGATTGGCGCATTTTTTGTGCACGATGGCGAACCCGACATCGCGACCAAAGTGGCGAAGATCAACGCTTACTCGTCCGCGCTTGCAAACGAAAAAGTTGCCAGGGGCGCGCGTGGAGCTCGCTGGAAGATGCTGGCTTACCCAGCATTCGTATTTCTGCGCCAATACCTGTTCAAACGCCATTTTCTCGACGGCTGGGCAGGCTTCATCGCCAGCGCCACCATGGCGTACTACGCGTTCTTGAAATACGCGAAACTGTATGAAGCCCGGCAGCGATAGCACGCTGATCTGGCGATTGGCTTTTGCTGTCGGGCGTCGCATCGCACGCGGATCGCGGTTTACACAGCGGGTTTCGGCAAGGTTGATTGCCGCACTGATGCACGTTTTTGCGCGCAAGAGAATCGCGATCATCGCTGCGAACATCGACCTGTGTTTTCCCGAGCTGTCCTCCGCAGAGCGCGCAAAGCTGGTTCGCCAAAATGTGCGCTCAACCGCCGAGGGCGTGATCGATACGCTATTGGCCTGGTATGGCGACGCCTGCGCAATTGATCGTCGTGTCGACGTGTCTGGTCTGGACGATCTCAAACAGGCCTTGAAGCGCGGCGGTGCGCTTTGTGTTTACGCGCATTTTCACAGCATCGAGCTCGGCGGCCGCGCGCTTTCCCAAGCCCTGGGCAGACCGATGCATCAAATGGTGCGGCGCCACAATGACCCGCGCATCGAACAGGTCATCGACGCCGCACGACGTAGCTATTGCGCCAAGACCATCGAAAAACAGCAACTGGCGGACTTCATCCGTTCACTGCGCGATGGCCATCCCGTCGGTTACGCACCGGATCAAAACTTCAAGCGTCACATCGCCTTTGTGCCATTTTTCGGCCAGCCGGCGGCGACCTTGACAACCACCGCGCGCCTGGCGCGTCTGACCGCTGCGGCGACTTTCTGCGTCTGGTTCACGCGCAATGGCGAGCGCTTTTTGCTCGAAATCGAGCCGTTCGCACGCGGCGATGAAGATACCGCCGACGCCGCGCGCTGGATGGCGCTGCTCGAGATGCGGATTCGGCGCACGCCTGAGCAGTATCTCTGGGCCCACCGACGCTTCAAGACGCGACCCGACGGTGATCCGGTGTACTCGGCAGAATTGCTGAAGGAAAGGGATCGGTAGGTTTGTTGTTGCTCGACCTTGCGGGAAGGCGCCACTCTTGCTGCGCCGGGTTTGCCGCCGCCCGCGGAACAGTGCCCGATGCAGTCTGCCATCATTCACTCCCTTTCACGCGCTCGGACGCGCCCATGGCTATCTGGCTGATCACCGGCGCAAGCCGCGGACTTGGACGATACCTGAGCCGCGAAATGGCGCGGCGTGGACACACCGTGATCGCAGCGGCACGAGACTCGGGTTTGCTCGCAACGTTGGCCAACGAATCCTCTAACGGCCACATCGTTCCGCTGCCACTCGATCTTGCCGACAGTGCGGCGATCCGCCCTGCGATCGATCGCGCGCTGCTCGATCATGGTCCCATCGATGGCTTGATCAACAATGCCGCTATCGGCGACTACCGGCCGTTTCTTGAGCATCGCGAGGACGAGTTGCTGACATTGGTGCAAGTCAACATCGCAGCGGTGATGCAGCTATGTCTGGCGCTGCTGCCGCACTTCTTGCAGCGCGGCGCCGGGCACATCGTCAACATCGGCTCGGATCTGGCGCGCCGGCCGTTGGCCAACATGGCGCCATATGTGGCCAGCAAACACGCTTTGCTCGGCTTTTCGCACTCGCTGTTGCGCGAGGTCAAGGACCGCGGCGTACGTGTGAACCTGATCAACCCCGGCATCATCGATACCGACTTTGGCGGTGCCAGCGAAGGCTCCAGGCCAGCGCACGCCAGTTTGCAGCCGCGTGAATTTGCGCGTTTGATTGCCGATTTGATCGAAGGACAGCTCGGCCATCTCGTGGTCGACGAGTTGATCGTACATGCACTTGGCCAGGACTACTGAGCGCCGCGATTTCAGCGAAGCGCTGCTTCCAGATCGCCGAATCGTCTGGCCAGGTCCGACTCGGGATCGGCCATTGCCATGATTGGTCGCGGCGGCTCGTCGGCGATCTCTTGCGCACCGACTCGCTCGCCCGCGATCGCTTTGCGCCGGGCGTCCAGGATGCGCAACGTTGGCGTACCCGGCGCTTCGGTGAGCCGCGACACCAGCCACCGTTCAACAACATCTCCGGGCGGCCCTGGCCAGTTCGGTGCGGATCAGCGCTGCCAATGTACTGATACAAAAAAACTACATTTCTTTGCCTTGACGGAGCGCGACTTGAGCCCGTAGCATTCATTCACACGTGGCGTAGTTTGAATTTCCACAACGCTGCCGCCACAATTGCTGATCTTGTCTAACTTGCTCGAATTTTATTCATCAATAATTGCAATAGGGTCAAAAAAATGAATGCTAAAGTTTGTGTCAAGAATTTTTTAGCCATGATCGCGGTCACTTTTTCTACACCCTCCTTGGTCGCCGCTGAAGTTGGTGGTTCAACATCGCAAGATGCCAGTGGGAATCTGAAATTTTCGAGTGCGTCGGTCGTGATCGCTGACGATAAGTTGAAATTTGCCGATAGCGTCGAGATTCCCGTGAAGCAGGCCCGATTATTTTCTCCCCGCGCCATCTTCTCTCAATGGGGCGATGGCGAACCAGCCGAGCATCTTGCGATGCGCGTTGAGGGAAAATCGGTCCTTATCTTTACGAATAGGGACGAGGTGCGATTTGGCAATGCGATTCTGGATCAAAAAATGGGGCAGTTTAGTTTTTCTCAAGGGAGCGAACTGACCTTTATCCGGAATAGCACAGGGAAAAATTTGAACCCAGGCGGAGACTCATATTCCTGTAGGGGCGGCACTGTCCACCAAAACGGGACTGATACAGGATTCACGTCGGTCTGCGTCGGCGTCGGCGAGAACAGCAGTATCAATATTCAGTGCGTAGGAGAGAGAATGTACTTGACTGTTGATTCACTTTTCTGCCCTTAGCGAGCGGCTTGAGAAAAACTTAATCTCGCGCACGGCAGCGCCCCAAATTCCTCGGTGTCAATATACCTCTTAGCGCAACACCCAAGCTCCAGGCAAGATTCTGCGATGGGACAAAATGCAATCATCTAAGCTCTGAGTAGCAAGCTGCGTTGATGCTGGGATTGCCCTGGCAGGCTGTTGAGAAACAGTCTGCTAGCGCGAACCATGGATGGTTCGCTCATGGATCGAACACTCAAGTGCTTGATCCATGTAGAGCGAGTCCGGACCTGCGCGGGACTCGCGACGTATAGAAAGTGCAGGAAAGAACTTTCTCAACATCGTGCTGCCACTCGATCTTGCCGACAGTGCGGCGATCCGCCCTGCGATCGATCGCGCGCTGCTCGATCATGGTCCCATCGATGGCTTGATCAACAATGCCGCTATCGGCGACTACCGGCCGTTTCTTGAGCATCGCGAGGACGAGTTGCTGACATTGGTGCAAGTCAACATCGCAGCGGTGATGCAGCTATGTCTGGCGCTGCTGCCGCACTTCTTGCAGCGCGGCGCCGGGCACATCGTCAACATCGGCTCGGATCTGGCGCGCCGGCCGTTGGCCAACATGGCGCCATATGTGGCCAGCAAACACGCTTTGCTCGGCTTTTCGCACTCGCTGTTGCGCGAGGTCAAGGACCGCGGCGTACGTGTGAACCTGATCAACCCCGGCATCATCGATACCGACTTTGGCGGTGCCAGCGAAGGCTCCAGGCCAGCGCACGCCAGTTTGCAGCCGCGTGAATTTGCGCGTTTGATTGCCGATTTGATCGAAGGACAGCTCGGCCATCTCGTGGTCGACGAGTTGATCGTACATGCACTTGGCCAGGACTACTGAGCGCCGCGATTTCAGCGAAGCGCTGCTTCCAGATCGCCGAATCGTCTCGCCAGGTCCGACTCGGGATCGGCCCTGGTCAGGATCGGACGCAGCTCATCGGCGCTCCGCCGTGCGCCTTCGCGGTCGCCCGAAACAGCTTTGCGCCATGCATCCAGAACCCGCCACATCGGATTGCCTGGCGCTTCGATCAGCTGTGGCGCAAGCCAGGTCTCAACGACCTCCGGCCGCCGCTGCGTGAGCGCAAACCGGGCTGCGGACTCGATGAGCGATTGGTATTGATCGCTATTGTGGAATCCCGCTCGCAAATCTTGCTCGAATGCCGAAACCGCTGCGGTAAGGGCTTCAACGTCGATTGTCGGCGGCTTCGCATACAACCGGGAGAGCACTTCGGGGAGCGCGAACAGACGTGGATCGGCCGGTTGTGTCTGCGCGCGCAACAAAGCCCGCAATCGATCCAAACCAGCGGCAATGTCCGCGCCTTCTTCGCGCGCATAGGCCAGCCCCAGATCCACATAGATTTCAACGTAAGGCTGCAACGCCGGACTACTGGGCGGCGCTGTCGCCAACCCCTCTGTGTCAACATACCTCCAACGCTTTTGCTGTAGCTTTTTATCTTTAAGATAAAGAGGGCTTTCAGAGGAGGTTTGCAATGTCCCCGTCGTTGGAAGTGAAACCTGATCCAAGG
>JALHMH010000037.1 GCA_022844165.1 Lysobacterales bacterium | reverse complement strand
ATCACATCGAACTGCTGCGGATCCATCACCAGTTGCATGCAGGCGTTGTCGACGATCATCTCGTTGAAGGCGATCCCAGGATAGTCGGCAGCGACAGCGCGCGCAGTCTTCAGGAACAAACCGGATGTCGTCTTCAGGATATTCGCCTTATGGACGATCGTGACGCGCTTGCGGCCGGTCTGTTGCGCCAGGTCGAAGGCGTAACGAGCGATCCGCTCTGAGCCGCGCCGCGTTACCTGGATCAGCGATTGAGCTTGTTCGCCGTCGGCCGAAAGCGTCTGACCTTCGCTGCGATAAGCGCCCTCCGTGTTTTCGCGCACGGTCAGCAGATCGATGTTCGCATAGCGCGAACGCGTGTTCGGGAACGAGCGCGCAGGTCGGACATTGGCATATAGATCAAAACGCCGACGCAGCTCGACATTGAGAGAAGAGAAACCCTCACCGACCGGAGTTGTCAACGGACCCTTGAGTGCGACACGAGTGCGTGAAATCGAGGCCAGCGTAGCGGCAGGCAATAGTTCTCCGGAGCTTTCGTACGCAGCGAGGCCGGCAGCCGCCTCTTCGAAACTCAATCCCGTATTGAGCGCCGCCAGGACCCGAAGCGTGGCATCGCTGATCTCAGGCCCGATGCCATCGCCGCGAATAATTGTGATGACTTTGTTCATAAAAGTACTACGCAAGAGGCGCCAATGGCGAGTAAACTAGCTCGCAGACAGGCATCACAACAAGCGACTTGACGAATACCGTTCAACGGACATTCTTGAGCGACTTTAAGAACAATAAAGCCGGACCAACCGGCCAACCGAACGGAGGTGACCTCATGTGGAATCGTCTATTGCTGGTCCTGGCTTTTGCGCCGATGGGCTTGTGCGCCCAAGTGCCGTACCACAAGATCGAAACGATGTCCGCGGCGCCGCAACCGGGTCAAGGCTTGCAACTGCGTGTTTCTGGCACCTGGCCGAATACCTGTGGGCCGCAATTTCTGCCGCCATCGGTCGACGGCGCGAACATCGATCTGGCGTTGCGTCAAACAGATTCCGTGTGCGGCGATGCACTGACGCCGTATAGCCAGATTGTGGATTTGTCCAATATTGCCGCGGGCTTTCCCGCCGCCCGCGATTACCGCGTGCGGTTGTGGTTGCGAAATGTGGGCGTCGAGCAAAAGTTGCTGGCATTTCGTTTAGTGGATGTGCAGGCTTCAGGTACGCGCTCGGTTGATCCCGAGCCGGGGTTCTGGGGCGCCGATGGTGCTGGCGAGTATCAAACCAGTGGCTCCGGTATCGGATTCTTGTTCGAGCGCCAGGGCGCAAGTTTGGCGATCACCGCAAATGCCTATCTGGCATCCGGTGCGGCCACCTGGTACCTGTCCGCTGGCCCGTTCTCAGGCTCCGTGTATCGCGGCGATGTATTGCGCAGCGTCGGCGGTCAGCCGCTCTGGGGTATCTACCGCGGCCCGCAGGGTATCGAGCCAACCGGGCTTTTGGACGTTGAATTTTTGAATGACGGTCAGGCTGTCATGTGGTTCGGCAAGGCGGTTGATGAGGGCATACTGGCGCCGCTCGACTTGATGCCCATTTCGATTCGTCGATTGAATTTCGCGTACGAATCGGATGGCAAAGGACTGCAGGGCGCGTGGAGTTTCTCGACAACCTCGTTCAGCGCACAAACGGCTCCGATGGTGCTCGATCTTGTCTACTCGACAGCGCGCTCCACGTCGAGCGAGGCTGTCCTCGTTGATACGGCACGCGGCGCCGAGTTGATTTGCGCCATCGATCTTTTGCGCCGCGATGGCCCGCCGCGGTCCTGCCGTCTGTTGGTCAACGGCGCTGAATTGGCGCGCTTTGACAACAATAGCCTCAGCCGGTTGTCGGGTAAGGGTGGCGTCGACAACGTCTCGTTGCTTCGCCTGAATCGCTGAAAAATCGCGGGCAGTCACCGGAACGTTTGCTTACCAGCGAATCTCCGCTGCTCTGAGGCGCTGGGTTGGGCGATCGATTCGGGCAATCCGGCCGTCCGACAAGTGAATGACGCGATGCGCCATCTGTGCGATCGCCGCATTGTGCGTTATGACCACGGTCGTTGTTCCCAGCCGTTCGTTGGCGTCGGTCAGGGCCTCAAGTACCCGCACGCCGGTTTGCGAATCGAGTGCGCCGGTAGGCTCGTCGCAGAGCAGAACGTCCGGTTGTTTGGCGATCGCTCGCGCAATCGCCACACGTTGCTGCTGACCACCAGAAAGCTGCGCAGGAAACGCATCCGCCCGATCCTCTAAACCCACCAGACCTAAAGCGGCCATGGCCGACATCGGGCGTTCGGCAATCTCGGTAACGACCTCGACGTTTTCCCGTGCTGTCAGGCTCGGAATCAGATTGTAGAACTGAAAAACGAAGCCGACGTGGCGCCGCCGAAACAAGGTCAGCTCGGCATCAGTGGCCAAGGTCAGTTCGCGATCCTGGTAGCGCACAGTACCGCTGCTCGGAATGTCCAGGCCGCCCAGAATGTTGAGCAGCGTTGATTTGCCGCTCCCCGATGGCCCGAGCAAGACCACAAACTCGCCTGCGTAGAGATCGACGTCGACGCCACGCAACGCGTAAATCTCCACATCACCTGTTCGGTAGATGCGCGTCAGCTGCCGGGCGCTGAATACCGCTTGCATCACAGCCGCTCGATCACCGCTTGCGTGGCCTTGGCCCGATTGAGCGTGTAAAAATGGAATCCTGGGGCGCCAAGGTTCTTGAGCCGATGGCATAGCGCCGCGACAGCGTCCGCACCCAGTGCTTGCACGCTGTCTGCATCATCGCCATAGCTCTGCATGCGCTTTTCCAGCCAGCGCGGTATTTCGGCGCCGCACAGGTCTGAAAAGCGCTTGAGCTGGCTGAAGTTCGAGATCGGCATGATGCCGGGGACGATCGGCGCCGAGACGCCAGCGCGTTGTGCTTCGCGGACAAACTGCTCGTATGCATCGGCGTTGAAGAAGTACTGCGTGATCGCGCCATCTGCGCCGGCCGCGATCTTCGCCGCAAAGTGCTTGAGATCGTCCTCAGCGGATCGCGCCTGCGGATGGCACTCTGGATAACAGGCAACTTCGATGCGGAAATGCGCGCCGAATTCGGCGCGAACGAAGCGAACCAGGTCGATGGCATGCCGAAACTCGCCGGCTGTCGCCATCCCAGACGGCAAATCGCCGCGCAGCGCCACGAGTCGCCTGACGCCCAGTTCCACATATCGCTGCAACAGCTCGCGAATCTCGGCCGCCGTGCCGCCCATGCACGACAGGTGCGGCGCGACATCCAAGCCATGCTGTGCCTTCAATTCGGCAACCGTTGCGTAGGTGTAACTCAGCGTCGAGCCACCGGCGCCGAAGGTGACGCTGACATAGTCCGGAACATGAGCGATGAGCCGTTGCACGCTGCGATGCAAATTGCTGCGCTGTTCTTCGGTTTTGGGCGGGAAAAACTCGAAACTGATGGGCAGCATGGATGTGTAGACGTCTGATCGGAAGACTGGATGCTCGCCGCAAGTGGGTGGGCATCGCAAGCTCTCCAGCGACCGGATCGCAGAGGTTGACCCATATCAACCCCGGCCATGCCACACGCGCGCAAACTGCAACCGACTTAGGAACGCGGCGTACGAGCCCAGGAGATTTTTATGATTCGTTATGTGAGCGGAGATATTTTGATGAGCAATGCCAAGGCGATTGCGCATGGCGTAGCGCCGAACGACGACTTCGGGCAAGGGCTGGCGCATACGCTGCGCGAACATCTGCCCGCCATGTACAAAGACTTTCGCCACTACTGCCAGAGTCAGCACCCAAAGCCCGGCGGGCTGTGGACCTGGGGCGGCGCCGAAGGTCCACGACTGGTCGCGCTGTTCACCCAGGAGGGTGCCTACGGTCACGGCGCGAAACCGGGCAAGGCGAGCACCGCCAACGTCAATCACGCGCTCAAGGCGCTCGCCAGGGAAGTGCGCCAGGTAGGTTGGAGCAGTGTGGCACTGCCGCGTCTGGCGACCGGCGTCGGCGGCCTTGATTGGGACGATGTGAAGCCGCTCATCGAACATCATCTGGGCGAGCTTGGCATTCCGGTCATCGTCTATGAGGTCTATCGCCCGAACCTCGCGGCAGACGAGGGTTTGGCACTGGCTGCATAGGCGTTGCGGCATCGGCGACGGGCTGCCGTTTTGGTGTAGCTACCGCGGCGAACGGCGCGGTCGGCTTGCCGGTCCCGATTCCCGAACATCGACATCGCGCTTCTATACTGGGCGACCGCCGCACAAAGAGCGACCCGATGAACACAGCAGATCGACGCGACCCGAGCCGCCACATTCGCGCGCCGCGGGGCAGCAGTAGAAGTTGCCGCAATTGGCAAACCGAAGCGGCTTTGCGCATGTTGATGAACAACCTCGACGCGGAAGTAGCGGAGGACCCTTCCGCGTTGGTGGTCTATGGCGGGATCGGCCGTGCGGCGCGCGACTGGGCGAGCTACGACGCCATCGTGCGCTGCCTGCGCGAACTCAGCGACGAGGAAACGCTGGTGGTGCAATCCGGCAAACCCGTGGGCGTCCTGCGCACTCACAGCGATGCGCCGCGAGTGCTCCTGGCGAACTCGAATCTCGTGCCAAAGTGGGCAACATGGGAACACTTCCACGAGCTCGATCGGAAGGGCCTGATGATGTACGGCCAGATGACCGCAGGCAGTTGGATTTACATCGGCACGCAGGGAATCGTTCAAGGTACCTACGAGACTTTTGTCGAGATGGGCCGGCAGCACTACGGCGGCGATCTGACGGGCAAGTGGATTCTGACGGCAGGTCTGGGCGGAATGGGCGGTGCCCAGCCCCTGGCGGCGGCGATGGCGGGTGCTTCGTCGCTGAATATCGAATGCCAACAAAGCAGGATCGACATGCGCCTGCGCACGCGTTACCTGGACGAGCAGGCAGCGGATTTGGACGATGCACTGGCACGCATCGAACGTTACGCAGGCGAGGGCAGGGCGATCAGCGTTGGTCTGCTTGGGAATGCCGCAGAGCTACTGCCAGAGTTGGTGCAACGCGGCGTGCGGCCGGACGCCGTGACGGACCAGACCTCAGCGCACGATCCGGTGAACGGTTACCTACCGCGCGGCTGGAGCGTCGAGCGCTGGTTTCAACAGCGCGTTTCCGACCCGCAAGGCACGGCGGCTGCCGCCAGGGCGTCCATGCGCGATCACGTTGAGGCAATGTTGGCGTTCAAGGATCGCAACATTCCCGTGTTCGACTACGGCAACAACATCCGGCAGATGGCGAAGGACGAAGGCTTGGCGCGTGCGTTCGATTTTCCGGGTTTTGTACCGGCCTATGTTCGACCCCTGTTTTGTCGCGGTATCGGCCCGTTCCGCTGGGTCGCATTGTCCGGCGATCCTGCGGACATCGCACGCACCGACGCCAAGGTCAAGGAATTGATCCCTGACGACAAACATCTGCATCGTTGGCTCGACATGGCGGCCGCACGAATCGCATTTCAAGGCCTGCCGGCGCGGATCTGTTGGGTCGGTCTGGGTCAACGACATCGCCTCGGGCTTGCGTTCAATGCGATGGTGCGCAGCGGCGAGTTGAAGGCGCCGATCGTGATCGGTCGAGATCATCTGGATTCAGGGTCGGTGGCCAGCCCCAATCGTGAAACCGAAGCCATGCTCGATGGTTCCGACGCGGTCTCCGACTGGCCGTTGTTGAATGCCATGGGCGCCGTCGCTGGCGGCGCAACCTGGGTGTCTCTGCACCATGGCGGCGGTGTCGGAATGGGGTATTCGCAGCACTCCGGCATCGTCATTGTTTGCGACGGCTCAGAGGCAGCCGATGCGCGACTGGCACGTGTGCTGTGGAACGATCCGGCGATGGGTGTGTATCGGCATCTGGATGCCGGTTACGACATCGCCAGGGAATGTGCCGCGCAACAAGGCTTGACTGTGCCGATGGCCGAAAGCTGATTCCAAACCCGCAACCGCCTGATCTGAGACCCAATCGAATGTTCAACCGTCTTCGCCCGCTGATCGCTCGCGCCAGGGCTCGCCTGGCCGGCGACGACTATGCCGCGCGGCTTCAGGCGGAAATTGCGACCTTCGAGGATCAGGTCAATGTGCACGATCTTCCGCCGATCTTTCACTATTGGTCGAATCGTTATCTGCGTCCGATGTTTGAGGCATTCGGCTACTCGCATCCTGAGGATTTCTTTGCCCGCGAGATCGCGCGCGCGCGCACCGAACGGGCTCGCCCCATCCGCGTCGTGAGCCTGGGCGCCGGGAACGGCGACAGCGAATTACGCATCGCGGGCCTGCTCCGCGAGCGCGGTGTCGATGGCGTTCGTATTGAGTGCCTCGATATCAATCCGGCCATGCTCGCCCGCTGCGCCAACGATGCTTCGGCTCAGGATCTGAGCGAGGTCGTTGTGCCGCTACTGGGCGACTTCAACACTTGGCGCGATCGGGCCGATGTTGTCATGGCCAATCAGTCGCTGCATCACGTCGTCGAGCTGGAACATCTGTTCGATGCGATACATGCGGGCATCGGCGACGAGGGCGTCTTTCTGACCTGCGACATGATCGGCCGCAATGGCCATCAACGCTGGCCCGAAGCGCTGCAGGCGGTTGGCGAGATCTGGGCTACGCTACCTGAGCGCTACCGCTACAACCTGCAGCTTAGACGCCTCGAGAGAGCGTTTCTCGACTGGGACTGTTCGGTAGCAGGATTTGAGGGAATTCGCGCGCAGGACATTTTGCCGCTGCTGAAGGAACGTTTTGCCTTCGACACTTTTTTGGCCTGGGGCAACATCATCGATGTGTTTGTCGATCGTAGTTTCGGTCACCACTTCGATCCGGAAAACGCGGATGATCGCGCCCGAATCGATGCCATCCACGCGCGCGACGAAAGCGGCATCGACCGCGGCGAATGGAAACCCACGCACCTCACGGCAGTGATGCGCCGCAGTGTCACCCGAACGCGGCAACATCGACACTGGTCGCCACAGTTTTGTTGCCGGCTTCCGTAAACCCAAACACGCCAACAGCCACTATTCGCTCATGCTCCGATCTTTCCGTTCCATTTATCCAACACTCGGCCAACGTGTGTTCGTCGACCCGTCCGCGCAATTGGTGGGCCGCATCACATTGGGCGACGATGTTTCGATCTGGCCATTGGTGGCGGCGCGCGGCGACGTGAACAGCATCGACATCGGCGCACGCAGCAACATCCAGGACAACTCGGTGCTGCACGTGACGCACGACGGCCGCTATACGCCCGGTGGCGCGCCGCTCCTGATCGGGGACGATGTGACCGTGGGCCATGGTGTCATCCTGCACGCGTGCACGATTGGCGATGGTTGCCTGATTGGTATGGGCTCTGTGGTGCTGGACAAAGCTGTCATCGGCAAACACGCGTTGATCGGTGCCGGCGCTGTGGTGTCGCCCGGAAAGATCGTCGAAGAGGGTTCGCTCTGGGTAGGTAACCCGGCGCGCTTTGTACGCAAACTGACCGACACCGAGATCGAGTCGCTGTATTACTCGGCGCAAAATTACGTCAAGCTCAAAGACGAATACTTGCGCGAGGGATAGGAAACACCGCCGCAGAATCTGTTCTGCCATCATGCGCGGGTCACATACCTCGGTCTTGACGATGGATGCATTCGCTCTCCCCGATACTGCGCTTGCGTCGTATTTGACCCAACACCTCAATGGATTCGAAGGCCCGCTCACGAGCCAGAAGTTCAAGGGTGGTCAATCCAATCCAACGTATCTGCTGACGGCGCGAAGTGGTCATTACGTACTGCGGCGCAAACCGCCAGGGCAGCTGCTGGCTTCTGCTCACGCGGTAGATCGCGAGTTTCGAGTTTTGCTGGCGCTTGCCGCGAGCGACGTACCGGTTGCACAGGGGTTGCTTCTGTGCCGCGACGAATCCGTCATCGGCTCGATGTTTTACGTGATGAGCCATGAACCAGGAAGAATCTTCTGGGATCCGTCGCTGCCCGACGTCGTGCGCGGCGAGCGACGTAGCTTTTATGACGCCATCGTGCGCACGCTCGCGGCGTTGCACCGCGTCGATGTTGCCGCCGTGGGGTTGACTGACTTCGGCAAACCCGGCAGCTACTTTGCACGACAACTGAAACGCTGGAGCGAGCAATATCGCTTGAGCGAAGTACATCGCATCGAGCCGATGGAGCAACTCATCGATTGGCTGGGCGAAAATGTGCCCGCAGACGATGGCGCGGTTTCGTTGGTGCACGGCGATTGGCGGATCGACAATCTGATCTTCGCAGCCGACGCGCCGCGGATACGGGCAATCGTCGACTGGGAACTGGCGACGCTGGGCCATCCGTTTGCCGACCTCGGTTACTTTTGTATGGCGCTGCGGCTGCCGCGCAATCCAGTGATTCCCGGTTTGATGGGACTGGATCGCGAGGCGCTGGGATTGCCCAGCGAGGCTGAGTTGATTGCCGCCTACGAGGCAGCCAGCGGTCGACGCGTCGAACATTGGAACTTCATACTCGCCTTCAACTTTTTCCGCCTGGCGGCGATCGCTCAAGGCGTCGCCAAACGGGCGCTGCAGGGCAACGCCTCCAGCACTCAAGCGGAGGAAACGGGACGCATGGTGCCTACGGTCGCCGCGCTTGGGCTGGCAGCAATCTAAGCCATCAATGTGCTGAGGCGGGCCGCAAGTCCAACATCGCGGCAGCAGCGCGGGACAGGAACGTCTCCTTGTCGTCGTTGCCAATATCGATCGGCGCGCCGAAGCGGGCTGTGCACAACAGCGGCACCGGCAATAACTCGCCCTTGGGCAGAACGCGATGCAAGTTGTCGATCCAGACCGGTACCAAGGGTATCTCCGGATGCATTTTGCCCAGATGAAACAAACCGCTTTTCAGTGGCAATAGCGGCGCGTCAGTCAAGTTGCGCGTGCCCTCTGGGAACAAGATCAGCGATTCGCCGGCGCGCAAGACGTCGCTCATTTGTGCGATCGGATCCAGAGTGCGCTTTGCCGGGTCGCGCTCGATCAACACGCCGCGCACGACACGCCGCCCAACGTAACGGCGCAGCGCGTCTTTCTCCCAATAATCGGCACCTGCAACGGGTCGCGTACGATCGCGCAACGACAGTGGCAGCACCGACCAGATCAACGCGAAGTCGCCGTGGCTGACGTGGTTGCCGAAGAACACGCACGGGCCGCTCGGAAGTCCACCCTCTGGCCAGACCGCGCGTACGCCAGTCAGCCATCGTGCGGCACCCAGCATCAAAGACCTTGCAACGGATTCGAGCATCGGTCAGGCGGACAGTAGAGATTGCTGCTTTATCGCAGAGATGGCGGCACTTCGCGAGCAGGCGCGATAGCATCGACTCAGCTCGTACAAGTACAGGACGCCGCCAATGACCGATGCTCGCCGCCCGCTCAAGTCGCGCAGCACTGCGTGGGCATGGGCCCTGGCGCGCGCATTGACCGCAACGCCGATCACGCCGAACCAAATCTCGGTCCTGAGCATCGTATTTGCGACGATCGGCGCGGCGGCGATCGCGAAGTGGCCATCGCCGGTCACATTTGTCTTTTGCGCGCTGTGCGTACAACTGCGCCTGCTGTGTAATCTGCTCGATGGCATGGTTGCGGTGGAAGGCAAAAAAGGCACGGCGACGGGCGTTTTGTATAACGAAGTGCCGGATCGGATTGCAGACAGTGTTTTCCTGGTTGCTCTGGGTTATGCCGCTGGACTGGGCTGGGTGGGCTGGTTGGCCGCGTTGCTGGCGGCATTCACGGCTTACATTCGACTGCTTGGAGGATCGCTCGGGTACCCACAAGATTTTCGCGGCCCGCAAGCCAAACCGCACCGAATGGCGGTGATGACGCTGGGACTGATTCTCGCGGCCATCGAGCAGAGCTGGCTGGCGACGACGATGGTTTTGCCGACAACGCTGGCGGTGATCGTGCTTGGCTCGGCATTGACGTGCGTATTGCGCCTGATGTCGATCGCGAGCAAATTATCCGGTGGGGCGCCCCATAGCCTTTGACGGAGCCGGATCTCGACAAATGACTCTGTTTCTTCGAGCGGCTTTGGCTTTTGTAGCCAGCTGAGGACCGGCGCTTACACGAAACGCGTGTGCCGATCCGAACGACCTGCCGCTGTGCCGCCGGGCCGGAAATTCGTCTTCGAGTGCGCGGCGTTCGAGAGCGTGTAGTTTTTGCGCGGGGAGCTGAGGAAGTAGGGATCAGTGCCAGGCAACCCGTGATGCAGGCGGCGGTATAGTCTTGATACAGCTCCGCGCATCACTGTATTGAATCGACGCACGAACATGAGTACCGCTCGCGAGATCATTCAGCAACACTGGGCCTTCGCCAATCACCGGGACTGGTCGAACTTTGCGCGTCTCCTGGATCCCGCGCTGCGGTATGAGGTACCTCAGACACGCGAGTACATCGAGTCTGGCGAGGGCTATCTCGATATGTTCCGCACCTGGCCGGGCGCTTGGACAGCCACGATCCAAAAGTTGATCTGCGAAGAAGCAAGCGCAGTTTGCGTCATCGATTTTGCGATCGGTGCCGAAGTCGTCGTCGGCATTTCGATCTTTGAACTCGACGGATCCAGAATTGTTGCAGTCACCGACTATTGGCCCGAGCCTTACGAGCCACCGTTGCGTGTGAGCTCACACATGAAGCGGCGAGCCGAGTAGTTCGTACAACAATCGCAACGGCGTTTTGGCCTTGCGGCGTGTCAGCTGCTGAGCAGACCGAAGTACTGGGTTTTTCGCGCCAGATGCCTGCATCCGGCGGTACGTCATAGAGGCCACAGATCTCATTGGCGCGGCGATGTTGCGCAACTGTTGCCGCGCCGCCTGATGCACAGCAGCAATCGTCGCGATTGCTCCGCTTCCGACCAGCAGTAATGTCGTTAGCAGTAGCGTGCGGCGCATCTAAGTGCTATGCGGCGTTCCTTCAGAACGCAGGAATGGTGTCGGCGGTGCGTCCCAGGGTGCAACCCTGGGTTAGGGATGCGATTTTCGATGCGTTCTGAAAGAACGCTGCATTGAGGTCGCATTGCGGTATGCGGCGTTTCTTTTGACCCGTTAGTGCTACAAACGCCCGTAAGAACTCCAGGTTCACCCTCCCCGCGGCCAACGCCGAATCTCCACCGGCTCAATCGCTTCGGACAGCTCGAAACCGAAAATCTGCGAGTAGAAGTACAGCTCCGCCTCCTGTGCGCGAATGATGTTTCCGGCTTGGCGGAATCCGTGTTGTTCGCCAGCAAACTCGATGTACGCATGCGGTACTCCTCGTTCTTCGAGCGCAGCGACAATCATGCGCGACTGTTCGGGCGGTACGACTTTGTCTTCGCTGCCCTGCAAGGTGAGCAGCGGTTCGGTGAATCCCTCGAGATGGAAGATCGGCGAACGGGCGCGATACAGCGCTTCGTTGGGTTCGCCGACCAGCGACACATCGTACTTGCGTTCGAACTTGTGACTGGTGGCCGCCAGTCCTGCGATGTCCGCGACGCCATACAGATTGGTGCCCGCTTTGAAGCGATCGTGAAAAGCCAGCGCAGCCAACGTCGTGAAACCGCCAGCGCTGCCGCCGCGTATTGCCACTTTGCCTTCGTCGACTAAACCCTGCGCGACCAGATAGTCCACGGCTGCAATCGCGTCGTCGACATCGACGATGCCCCATTGGCCGTTCAGGCGTTCACGATAAGCACGCCCGTAGCTTGTCGAGCCGCCATAGTTGACATCCACCAGCGCAAAACCGCGGCTGGTCCAGTATTGACGCGAGAGGTTCAGGGTTGCCTTGGATACCGACGTTGGTCCGCCGTGGATCGTGACAATCAGCGGCGGTTTGGTGCCGCTCGGTCCTTGGTGCGTGGGATGCGTCGGCGGATAGAACCACGCGTGAGCATTGCCGGCCTTGGATGGGAACTCGATGGCTGTGGGTACCGACAAAAAGCGTCTTTCGACGGGGAGGGTCGATGGCTGGTGCACAACCCGATGCGTTCCGCTGGCGACGTCGATTTCGATCAGAGCGCCGGTATCGTCTGCCGCATTGGCGAATGCCACGACTGTCTTGTCGTCGCGCCATGCGACTTCACCGAAACTCTGGTAAGGCAAATCCAGGCGTCGATAGCCTCCGTCCGGTTTCACGATGCCCAATTCATCGACGGCAGCTTTGCTGGTGCGCGCGACGATCTCGCCGCGTGTATTCACGTCGAAGCTCTGCGTACCCAGTTGCCACAACGGCCCGGACCACTCGCGAGCCATGGGCGTTACTTCCGAGCGCTGGCCGTCGCGCCAGCGATACAGATTCCACCAGTCGCCAACATCGGCGACCGCATACAACTCGCCGCCGACGAAACTGGGTTCGAGTGCGGCGATCTTCGCATCATCGATCAGTGTCGTGACGTCATGGAGTTGCACATCGTCGAGCGTTGCGGTTTTCAGGCGAGTGCGATCCCAGGGCATCGACGGATGGTTCCATTCGATCCAGGCCAGTTGTTTGCCGTCGGTGGTTAGCCGCGGATGGGCGACAAAATCGCTGCCGGTGACCAGCACCGCACCGGCATTTTCGTCGCTCGGTGGCAGCGGTAGCGCGACGATTTCGTTGCGCTCCTCGCCGTTGGCTGCTTTGGTGCTGGGTCGATGGTCTTCGCGTACCCAAAGCATGCGTCGATTCGCCAGGTCGACAGTGCCGTCAGCGTACTGAAAGTCGCTTGGCGTGATCGGCACAGGGGCGGTCGTGTCGCTTTGAAAGTACAAGCGCTGATCGGCGAAGTTGGCGAACACGATACCGCTATCGAACACCACGTACGAGTTACCGCCGTACTCGTGGACCCGCGTGCGCACGTTGAAATCGGCTGGTGTGAGCTCTTCGATCGAGCCCCCGCGTAGTCGCATCAGCACTTGCCGACCGCGTTCCTTCGGTCGGCTTTCGCGCCAGTACACGTCACTCCCATGCACGCGCAAGTCGCTCATCGCTACCCCCGCTTCCGCCAGACTCGCGGCGCCGATCGGGCTCGGCCAACTGCCGTAGGGTGCGGTGATACGATCGGACATGGAAGCAGGCTCCTGTGTGGCGCAAGCGGTGAGTGTGAGAATGGCAGCAGGCAAGGCGGTTCGCATGGTTCGCGCTTTGGAAGGCGTGGTTCGAAGGTTGAAGATACACGGTCGAATGTCACAGGCATGCGCCAGGAAGACCAGCAATCCGACAGACGAGCAGAGAGAGAAACGCCGAGTGTCGTTTCGTTTTCCGAGAAGCACTACACTCAATCCATGGTCCTGAACAAAAAACTGATCCGCGATCTTTGGCATCTGCGTGGGCAGGTGTTGGCGATCGTGCTCGTGATGGCCAGCGGCATCGCCACCTACTTGATGGCGATTTCGAATCTGGATTCGCTGGTCGCCACGCGCGACCGTTTCTATCGCGAGTATCGTTTTGCCGATGTGTTTTCGCACCTGAAACGGGCGCCGCTTTCGATCGGCCAGGACATTGAAGCGATCGATGGTGTGGGCGAAGTGGAGTTGTCCATCCGAGCGCCGATGCGTGTGCGTCTGGAGGGGTTCGACGACCCGATTCGTGGACTGTTGATTTCCATACCGGAGGATGGCCCCAAGCCCCTCAACCGGTTGTACCTTCGCACTGGGCGAATGCCGGCGGCATATGCGCTCGACGAAATCGTCGTCAGCGAAGCGTTCGCAACCGCGCAGCAATTATTGCCCGGCGCAAACCTGAGCGCCGTCGTCAACGGCCGTTTGCAGCCATTTCGTATCGTTGGCATCGCCATCTCGCCAGAGTACGTCTATCAAATTCAGGCGGGCGCCGCCTTCCCGGATTTCAAGCGTTATGTGGTGGCCTGGGGTTCAAGGCGTGCAGTCGAGGCGGCATACGGGATGGACGGCGCGTTTAACAGCGTTGCGTTGACCCTGGCGCCGGGTGCCAATGGGCGAGAGGTCGTCGAGCGGCTCGATCCTCTGCTGGATCTATACGGGGGTTTGGGCGCCATCGAGCGCGAGGATCAGCTTTCGCACAAATTTCTGAGCGCAGAATTCGATCAGCTCAAAACCATGGCAACGGTGTTTCCCGCCGTGTTTATGACCGTGGCCGCGTTCCTGCTGAATGTGGTGTTCTCGCGTTTGATCGCCACCCAGCGGGATCAGATCGCGATCCTCAAGGCCTTCGGATACCGCAACACTCAGATCGGCGCGCATTACACGGCCATGGTGATGAGCATTGTTGCGCTCGGAAGCGCCTGCGGCGTGCTGGGAGGGGTTTGGCTCGGGCGCATGTTGGGCGGTTTGTACATGAGCTTTTACCGATTTCCGTATCTGGACTTTGTGCTTGCACCGAGTGCCGTATTCGCTGCGCTGGGCATCGCAACGGCAGCGGCTGTGCTGGGTGGCGCGATATCATTGCGCGCTGCGATTGTCTTGCCGCCTGCAGAAGCGATGCGCCCGGAATCACCGGGGCGTTTCTCGCGCTCCTTGCTCGAACGGGCATTGCCGAGCCGCTGGCTCGACCAACCAACGCGCATGATTCTGCGCAATTTGTCGCGTCGCCGACGCAAAGCGCTGTTCACCGTACTCGGGATTGCGCTGGCTTCCGGCGTCCTGACCATCGGCATGTTCCAACAAGATGCACTGAACTTCATGGTCGATCGCCAGTTCGCGCTCGCCCAGCGCAACGATTTATCCGTGAGCTTCAACGAGCCACGCGGCCGCGATGCGTTGATCGAGATCGCTGCACTGCCTGGCGTACAACATGCCGAGCCGCTGCGTTCCCTTGGTGTGCGTCTGCGCGCCGGGCCGCGCAGTGTGTTGACGGTGCTTGAAGGACTGCCCGCGAATGCCCGTCTTAAGCGTGTGCTGGATGCGGACGGCGCCCCGGTGGCGCCGCCAGCGAATGGCCTGCTGCTCACCGACTATCTGGCCGGCATGTTGGGTGTGGCGCGCGGCGATCGCGTCATCATTGAGGTGCAGCAAGGCGCCCGGCAGGTGGTTGGGTTGCCCGTCGCCGGCACCGTTTCCGAAGCGATTGGTATTGCCGCGTACATGGAACTCGATGCGCTCAATCGGGCGCTCGCCGATGGCGAGCTGCTGACGCACGTGCTGCTGGATATCGATCCGCCAGCACAAACGGCGTTGTTCGCGCTGTTGGAGGAACGCCCGCACGTCGCCAGCGTTGGCGCGCGCAAAGCGGCCATCCAGAACTTCTACGACACCATGGCAGAGAGTCTGCTGATCTTCACTGGCATCGCCACCTTGCTTGCAGGCCTGATCGCGTTTGGCGTGCTGTACAACACCGCGCGCATCCATCTCTCCGAGCGTGGCCGTGAACTGGCATCCATGCGCGTGCTGGGCTTCACCCGAGGTGAAGTCGCGTATGTGCTGATTGGCGAGTTGGCGATACTGACTTTGCTTGCCATCCCCGCAGGCTGGATCGTCGGCTACGCGCTGGCGCAAGTGATTTCGGCGGGTCTGCAAAGCGAGCTGTATCGCGTACCGGGGTATTTGTCCGCAGCGACCTATGGCAGTGCGACACTGGTCATCCTGATCGCCGCAAGTGCCGCAGCGGCGATCGTCGCGTGGCGCGTGCGGCAGTTGGATTTGATCGAAGTATTGAAGACACGGGAGTGACGTTACGGAACGACACGACCGTATTGCGATACGCCCGCATCGCATCGAGCCGCGAGGACCGCAACGCCACTGGCAGGCTGTTGAGAAACAGCCTGCTAGAGCAACGCCGGATGCACCACCTTGCCTGCGTCGACGTTGATGCCGCGCTTGAGCGGTTCGTAGTCGCGCCAATTGCCGCTGGCCAGGCGCATCGTGTACGGCAGAATCGCAGCCGAGATTGCCTGACTGGAAGTTTGCGGCACGGCGCCCGGCATATTGGTGACAGCGAAATGGGTGACGCCGTGTTCGACATAGGTCGGCGCAGCGTATGTGGTTGGGCGTATGCCCTCCACGCACCCGCCCTGATCGATGGAAATATCGACGATGACGCTACCTGGTTCCATCGACTTGATCATCTCGGTGGTGACGACACGCGGGGCGCGGGCGCTGGGCACCAGAACGGCGCCAACAACCATATCGGCCGTCGCCACTTCGCGCGCAACATAACTCTCATAGGGATACAGCGCGGTGACGTTGGCACCGAGCGCCATCATCTGCTCCAGGCGATCCGGGCGTTTATCAAACACCACCACCTGCGCACCCATCGCTGCGGCCAGCGATGCCGAGTTGCCACCGGCAGCACCGGCGCCCAGTACGACGACTTTGCCCCGTTCCGCAGCGGGCAAACCACCGAGCAAAATGCCTTTGCCACCGGCTGGCTGATGCAACAAGTGTGTACCCACCTGTACCGCAATTCGCCCCGCGATCACGCTCATCGGTGCCAGCAGCGGCAATCCGCCCTGATCATCTTCGACGCTCTCAAACGCCACACCACAAAGGCCAATATCGAGCAGGCGTTTGGTCAGTTCCGGCTCTGGCGCCAGGTGCAGATAGCAGAACAGCAGGTGGTGCGATTTCAGGTGCGATAAATCCCCGGCGATCGGTTCTTTGACTTTGACGATCAACTCGCCCTTTTCGTACAGTGCGGCGGCATCCGGGGCAATTTTGACGCCGACTTTGGTGAACGCCTCATCGACAAAACCGCTCTTGATGCCTGCGCCGGACTCGATGTACACCTCGTGCCCGGCACGCACCAGATCGCCGCAGGCAGCCGGTACCAGCGCGATGCGGCCTTCCAAAGTTTTGGTCTCTTTCGGTACACCAATGCGCATAACGCCTCCCGGCTGTTGGACTCAGGTCGCCAGTCTAGCCGATGCGGTGAGCGAGGTTGCACGCTGTCGGACGAATCCAGCAATGCTCGTCGGTCTGAGGCGAAGCCTCGCTAAGTTTCTCGTTCCACCACATATCGCGCCAGCGCGCGCAGCGTGTCTGCCTCGCGGCCAAAAGACGCCAGCGCAGCGATAGCCCGATCGGCGTGCGTTCGCGCCAAGTCCCGCGACGCGTCCAATCCGATGATGGCCGGATAGGTTGGTTTGCCGCTGAGCTGGTCGGAGCCTTGCGGCTTGCCGATCACTGCGGTGATGCCAACGACATCCAGTACGTCATCGTGAATTTGAAACGCAATGCCCAGCTCGTCGGCGTAGGCGTCGAGAGATTGAAACGTCGGTTGCTGCTCATCGAAACCCGATGCCAACGCTCCAAGATTGACGGCGCATCGGATCAGGGCCCCGGTTTTGAATCGGTGCATGCGCTCAAGCTCAGGCAAAGTCAGGCTCTTGCCTACCGCGGAAAGATCGATTGCCTGGCCACCCGCCATACCCAGCGAGCCGCAGGCTGCGGCCAGTCGGCGCAGCATCGCTATTTGATTCGCCGCAGGCCAGGCGTGCTCTTTGGCAAGAACTTCGAAAGCCAGTGCCTGCAAAGCATCGCCTGCCAAAATCGCGAGTGCTTCGCCAAAGGCGATATGGCACGTGGGCTTGCCGCGGCGCAGAGCGTCGTCGTCCATCGCCGGCAAATCGTCGTGAATCAGCGAATAGGCGTGGATGATCTCGACCGCGATCGCCGGTGCATCGAGCGCTGCGTCGTCGCAACCGAGCGCCTGCGCCGTGCAGTAGACCAGCGCTGGGCGCAGCCGTTTGCCGCCACCGAGCACGCTATAGCGCATCGCGCGATGCAGCACTTCCGGCGGCTGCGTCGCGCCGGGCAAGGCAAGTGCGAGCGCTTGTTCGGCGCGCTCGGCGCTTCGCGCCAGCGCACGCTCGGCCAGTGCAAACACCTACGGTGTTTCCGGATCGAAACGTGTGCGTTCGCCACCCTTAAGCAGCATGTCAACGCGCAGTTCCGCCTCGTCGAGCGCCAAGGTGCAGTTCTGATACAAGTACATGCCGCGCTCGAAGGCTTTGACCGAATCTTCCAAGGTCAAGTCGCCCTTTTCCATGCGGTTGACCAGTGACTCGAGTTCGTCCAGCGACTTCTCAAAGTCAGCAATGGCGCTCTTTGGCGCGATGTCGGTGGCAGCAGTCGTCATGGACGCGAAACTTAACGCAGGTCGGGTCTTTGGGGCAAGCGTTGTCTCGGTGCGCGGCTCAAATACCGATGTAGCGCAATGCCATTGGGATCATCCTAAACCGCAACCATGACGCGATTGCGTCCGTCCTGTTTGGCACGATAAAGCGCCTTGTCTGCGCGGTTAATGCATCGGTCCAGGTTGTCCAGGCCGGTGAATTCGGCAACGCCAAAACTCAAAGTGATCTGCGGGCCGCCCGGGTAAATGGGCACTTCCCCGAGCACCTGGCGCAGCGCATTGGCGCGTTGTTCCGCTTCGGTGATGTTGATGCGCGGCCATAACAACAAAAACTCCTCACCGCCCCAGCGCGCTGCCACGTCGCTATGGCCAAGAGAGTTCTTGAGCCGTCGGCCCAGCGCAATCAACACCTGATCTCCCACCGAGTGTCCGTATTGATCGTTGATGCGTTTGAAATGATCAACATCGGCGATCGCAATGATGAACGAATTCCGATGTCGCTTTGCCTGTTCGACGGCGTGGTCGAGTGCTTCGACCATGCCGCGTCGATTCAGCAAAAGCGTCATCGTATCGGTCGCGGCAGCTTCAGCCAGCGCCGCTTCCAGTTGGCAACGCTGCTCGATCTCGTTGCGCAGCATGACGTTGAGCTTGTCCAGCTCTGCGCTGCGCTGGCGCACCATGTCCTCCAGGCGCTCACGTGTGCCGTTGAGATCCAGTAACGCTTGCTCACGCTCGCGCTGAGACAGATCAAGACGCGTCGCCATGTCGTCGATGGCAACGGCCAGATCCGAAAACTCGTCGTCAACGTCGATATCCAGCGCCTGTCCCGGCTTGCCATCCGCGATATCGCGTAATCGTGTCTGGAAACGATCCAGAATCGCGCGTGCCGACGACGCCAGCCACAGGCTCATCGCCAGTGCCAGCCCGACCGCAAAAATAAAGGCAACAGCGGAATTCAGGCGCAATTTCTGCAGTTTGGTCGCGAGGTCATTGGTTTGCACCTGAAGCGCCAGGCCATAGTCGGCATTGCCGGGTATCGCCAACAGCACATTAAACGGCGGCAGCTTCGATTCCAGGAGCGGTTCCTTGTCAAGCCGTGCTGTCAAGGGATCGAGCGATGTGAGTCGATCGCCCGGGGAGTACCCGCTCGTGGCGCCCACCGAATCGGCCAGCACAACAGCGCCATCGGTCGTGCGGAAAACCAACAGTCGGGTCACGCTCGGATTCGTCGTCGCAATTGCCTGGAGCTTGTTCAGAAGTGCCTGATAGGTGGGCGTCTCGGCATCGGCGGGGCGATGGATTCCGTCCCAATTGCGGTTGTCGAGCGCCTGAGCGGTGAGTTGAGCGTTGTCGCGAAGGCGTGTCCGGATTTCATCGCGCAGCTCGGATTCGGCGGCAAAATGCCAATACGAACCTAGCGCGACGGCAACGAGCAAGGCGACGAGCAGATGCGTGTAGAACAAGCGTCGCCCGATCGTCATGCGCCGACGCCGGGTGGGCAAAGGCTTCGGCACAACCGATTCGTTCATGGCAATGTGTGATCCCTGTGCATCACGTGGCATCAACAACGAAGCGTCAGCCGCGGATGTTAGCAGTTAGGCGCGCGTGCGCACGAGACACCTTTACTCTGGCAATCTTCGCAACATGAATCGCTACTCACGACATCCATGATCGACATCGGCGCCAATCTCACCCACGAGTCCTTTGCGCACGATCTCTCGAACGTGCTCGATCACGCGCGCGCCGTCGGCATCACCGAGATCATCGTCACCGGCGCGAGCGAGCAGGGCAGCGTCGACGCGCACGCACTCGCGATGCGATGGCCCAGGTTTTTGTACGCCACCGCAGGCGTTCATCCACACCACGCGGCCGACTACACGAGCGCAACGCATGCCACACTCGCTGGTCTGCATCGGCAACACGTGGTCGTCGCCGTCGGCGAAACCGGGCTGGATTACTTCCGCGATATTTCGCCCCGCGCAACGCAGCGGTTCGCATTCGAACAACAGTTGGAACTGGCGATCGCGTGTGGCAAGCCCGTGTTTTTGCATCAGCGTGACGCTCACGACGATTTTGTCGCCATCTTGCGCCAGGTTCGCGATCGCCTCAGCGATTGCGTGGTGCATTGCTTCACGGCCGACAAACGTGAGCTGTTCGAGTGCTTGGATCTGGACTGCCATATTGGTATCACGGGCTGGATTTGCGACGAACGCCGCGGCACGCATTTATTGCCACTAATGAAGAGCATTCCAAGCGAGCGGCTGATGATCGAAACTGACGCGCCGTATTTGCTGCCGCGAACGCTGAAGCCGAAGCCAAAAACGCACCGCAATGAGCCGCGGTACCTCACGGCTGTTTTGCAAGCTGTGGCCGCCGCGCGCGGCGAGTCCGAGGCAGCTTTGGCACATTCGAGCGCCGCAACAGCGCAGCGCTTTTTTCGCTTGCCAGCCTGATGCTGGGCGGTCAGCCATCGATGAGTCACGTCTATCTGGTCAGACACGCAGAACCGGAGGGCGCCGTGGGCCGCGGGCTTGGACATACCGACGTGCCGCTTTCAGCGTCGGGTGTTCTGGCCGCCGACCGCCTGGCACGCAGCTGGCGTGGCGCAGCTCACTTGATCTCATCGGATCTGATTCGCGCAACACGCACGGCTGCAGCCTTTGGCGTCGAATTCCAGACTGACCCGCGTTTGCGCGAAATGCACTTTGGGGCGTGGGATGGCCAACGCTTCGACGACATTGCATCGACCGACGGCGAGCGCTGGCAACGGTTCATGGCGGCCTTCGACACCGAGCGTGCGCCGGGTGGCGAACGGTTCCTCGATATGCAGGCGCGCGCAGTCGACGTATTGACTGAACTGCCGTCAGACCGTCCAACGATCGCCGTATGCCACGCGGGCGTGGTTCGTGCATTGTTATGTCACGCGTTAGGCCTGCCGCTCAGACATGCCTTCCGATTTCGCATCGACTACGCCAGTGTCACGCTATTGCACAAGAGCGACGACCGCATTGACGTATGCTATGTCAATTCCGAGCGCTTCCAAGGGACGATTCCCTGAGCGTCGCAATCCACATCGAAACTGGAGACATCGCATGACCCAACTCGCGGCGCGCCTGAATCCGCGCACGACGCTGATCATCGGCCTCATCTTGTTGGCTGCGCTTTCGCGTTTGTTGCCGCACCCACCGAACTTCACGCCAATCGAGGCCATCGGCTTGTTCGCCGGCGCGTATCTGGCAGATCGTCGACTGGCGCTGATCGTTCCGCTGGTTGCAATGGCGATTTCTGATGTCGTTCTGGGTTTGCATAGCGGTATGTGGGTGATCTACGGTTTGATTGCCATCAACGTGGCCTTGGGCTTCAAGCTTGGCCCAAATCCCACCGGCGCGCGCATCGCGGGTTACGGGCTCTTCGCTGCCACGTTGTTCTTCGTTGTCAGTAACCTCTTTGTCTGGGCAAGCGGCGGCGGCCTGGGTTACACCCGCGATTTGAGCGGCCTGGTCGCTTGTTACGTTGCCGCACTGCCGTTCTTTCAATGGACGCTATTGGGCATGGCTGTGTATTCGACACTGATGTTTGGCGGTATGGCGCTTCTTCGCCGTGGACAGGCACGACTCTCAACTTGATCACGAAGAGTTCCAGAGGCAGTCCGTCGCGCGCGAGATTGATTGCTCAGCGCGACGAATCCCCTTTTCGCACGCCAACGTTGTGGGTCGCGCTATAGCACGACGCCGTTAGCTGTTCCCACCAGTGCTCACACAACAATCGTCGCGTACGCAACTTCAATCACCGCACGCAGCGCGGCGAAGCCGACGTTCTTGCTTCTTTCATGTCCTCGTATGAGATGCTTCCGAGGCCATCGGCTTGCATTCAACACTTGCGCCGGGCGCTCAAGCCGCCAACATCTCTTCGCATCTCATCCTGAGCAATCACAATCATGGGTAACCGCCTTTCGAAGATCTATACACGCACCGGCGATGACGGCAGCACCGGATTGGGCGATGGCAATCGTGTCGGCAAAGACAGTTTGCGCGTCAACGCCTACGGTACCGTCGATGAAGCCAACAGCTGCATTGGCGTTGTGCTCGCCCAGGCCTCTGTTGCAGAAGCCATTCGCCGCTGTTTGACCCGCGTGCAACATCAGCTGTTCGATCTCGGCGGCGAACTGTGTATTCCCGGCATGGAGTTGATTTTCGACGCCGACATCGACGCTCTGGAGCTCGATCTCGACGGCTTCAACGATCCACTGCCGCCGCTCAAAGACTTTATTCTGCCCGGCGGTTCGCCATCGGCCGCCGCTTGCCATGTCGCCCGCACCGTCGTGCGTCGCGCCGAACGCGACACGATCGCACTCTCGCGTCAAGAATTCGTGCGTCCACAGGCCATTCGCTACCTCAATCGCCTCTCGGATCTGTTGTTCGTCATTGCCCGTGTTCTGGCGCGCGCCGATGGTGGCAATGAGGTCCTCTGGGAACGGCAGCACCGCTGATGTCGCGCTTGCACCAGGGCACGCCTGCACTCCTCCGGCAGAACTTGCCGGTCATCGGATATCCCGCGCATTTCTTTTGTGCAACACTAAACTGCGATCAACCAACAAATGGTGGTGCTTGTGAGATCTCGCAACGAAGGCTTCACGTTGTTCGAACTGCTCATTTCAGTCGCCCTCTTGATGATCCTGGCCGGAATCGCGATGCCGAGTTTCCGTGAATTGTCGATCAACAATACGGTGCGCACAAATGTCAATGAGCTGGTGCAGGCCATCACGTCTGCGCGCGCCGAGGCTGCGCGTCGCGGCCGGGCAGTCTCGGTCGTCGCTAACGGTGCATGGACCGATGGGTGGCAAGTCCAAGTCGACAATCCGCTTGAGGTATTGAGCACACGCGGGCCGCTGGCAGATGGGTTCACGATCACCGGCGCAATGACTGGCGGCTCCGGCAACAATACGACCGTCACGTTCGGGCCGTCCGGCGCTCTGGCCGACGGTCTGGGATTCGACTTCAATGTCTGCCGCCCGACGGCACATGCCGATATCGCCAAATCGCGCCGAATCACGGTGGCGGCAGCAGGTAGCACCCGAACCAGAGCGAATGTCACCGGATCGCCAGCGGGACCTTGTTCATGAAGAAGCCACTCAACCAACAGCTGGGTTTTACCCTCATCGAATCCCTGATCGCGATTCTCGTCGTGGCGATCGGTTTGGCAGGCATGGCCGGTCTGTTGCTGATTTCGGTCAAGACCAACCAGAGCGCCTATCTGCGGACGCAGGCGGAGTTTGTTGCCAGAGGCACGATTGATCGGATCAGGTCCAATCGCGCTCAAGTGCTTGCATACAACGGCAATCACAGTGCGGCGGCGGCGGGGCCGGATCCTTGCACCGGTGGCGTCGTTTGCACCGCTGCAGTTCAGGCGACGCGCGACATTGCGGCCTTGCGAGGCCAGCTGTTCCAGTTTCTACCCAACTCATCGGCGAATGTGAATTGCAACGGCGTTCTCCTTGGCACACCAGTGCAGGCTGGCGCAGCACCGTTCAACGGCATGTGCACGATCCGTATCCAATGGGACGAAGCCGCATTGAATAAGAACACCACGGCTACTCCGAACGTTCAGACTTTTTCCTGGGTCTTCCAGCCATGACAGTCTCTCGCAGACCCAAATCACGCGTAGCAGGATTCACCATCATCGAACTGATGATCGCCATGCTGATCGGCTTTCTGATCACCATAGGAATCGTCACACTGTTCGACACGTCGGGCCGCGTTAATCGGCTTCAAAGCGGGCTGGCGCGGTTGCAAGAGAATGGGCGCTTCGCAGTGACCCAGCTCGAATACGATCTGCGCATGGCTTCTGCTCAATTTTGCAGTAACTACTCCGGAAACTCACATGTCGGAGCCGCCCGGCCCATGTGGTCGGGGCGACCGCCGGTCGTGTATGCGCCAGATCTCAACTTGCCGGACTCGGGCGGGATGCGCAGTGTCAATCTTGCAACCGGTGCGCGCGCCACAAGCCCCGCCACGCTCCGATACGCTCTGTCGCCCCGGTTCTTTGTTCAGGGCTATGCGTGCGCAACAGGAAGTACGTGCACACCTGGGTTGCCGACGGCTGGCACTTTTCCCACGGCCGGTCTGGCGAACAACAACCGCGTGCCCAATACAGAAATCCTGACGGTGCGATACCAGAGGGGAACGGGGTGGCCCGTCACCGGGCTGAGTAATTGCGGATCTGGAGATTCGATCACGCTCGCACCACAACCGGGTGACGATCCGGTCAGTTTCGCAGTGGGCAATATCGCGTTCGTTTCGGATTGTCAGTCGCCGGCACTGGTTCCGATTTCAGGTGTTGCCGGGAACGTTTTGACGATTGGGCCCTTGTTGCCGGGCGCGGGCACAGCGCCTTCGTGCAATGCTCAAGGTGCGCGCGACGTGCGCGTGTTCAACTTCTCACAGGACTTCGTCACCATCTCCTACTACCTGGCGTTTCGGCTGGACGATAACCCAGAGGCGATACCGAATTCGCCGGCGGGGCGACTGATTCCAACGTTGATTCGACGGGAAAACGGCATCGAAAACGAAATCGTTCGCGGCGTCGATAACTTGACGTTTCGGTACGGCGTGCTCGACCGAGCGGGCGAAATGCGCTTCCTGACGGCCGCGCAGGTCGACAACCGATTGGGCGGTGCAATCAACTGCCCATTGAAGCCTGAGTTGGTCGCGCCTGATCCCGCCAATCCCCTGCAAATGGAGCCGGGCTGTTTGTGGCGTTCAGTTCGAAGAATCGAAGCTCATCTGTTGGTGAATTCGGTCGACGACATCGTGGGTCTGGATGCGGCTTCCCGGACCTTTACTTATATGGGCGTAACCACCTCGCCCGCAGCATTGACGACGCCACTGCCTTCGACGATTCAATCGAGAAGCATGCCTCGTCGTGAGTTCATCGCCCAAGTTGCCGCACGGAATGCGAATCCATGAACGACCGCCAAAGAAACCAGATTCCGAGATCTCAAAAGGGTGCTGTGCTGTTTTTTGCGCTTGTCATTCTCGTGATCATGTCGTTGATCGCAGTTGTTGCCGCGAATTCCTCGATCCTGCAAGAGCGGATGATCGGAGGAATGCGCAACCAAAATCTCAGTTTCCAGGGCGCAGAGTCCGCGCTGCGTGGCGCAGAAGCGGCGTTATGGAACATCAGCTTCAACAGTCAACAGCCGCTGCCACCGTGCGTCGGCGCGGGCTCCGACTGTGTTTACCTTCCGCTGCCCAGTGGCCTGTTGTCTCCAGTCGCGCAGCGCTTTCGCACAGCGAAGGAGTGGATAGACCCGGCATCGGACGGCGGCAGGTCTTATACGGCCGGCCTCGAAGGTCTCGGAGGGGCCGATGAGACGGCAAAACTCGCATCCGCACCGCGCTTCATCATCGAGAACGTTGGGCCAGATCTTCCACCTGGGTCCGGGCAGCAAATTGGCGGGGTCAACCCTGAGACGACATCGCTCGTGGGTAAGCGTACCTACTACCGAATCACGGCACGCAGTCAAGGTGGTTCGGACGCCGCAATCAGCGTGACCGAGAGCGTCTTCTCGGCAATGGATTTGACAAATACCGGGTTTAACCCTTGACGGTCTGAAACTTGCCGTCGAAAGGAGATTTTCATGAAAGCGTTTATTAAGTCGGGTGTCTGGATCGCGGCGTTTCTGGCGTTTGCCAATGGACCCGCATGGGGCGCGGCCGATGGTACTGTCGATTTGCTTGCGACACCGCCTGATCTCACGTCTAGCGTTGCTCCCAATGTGATTGCCACGTTGGACGATTCAGGATCTATGGGTCGCCATTTTATGCCTGATCAGCGGCCCTTCGATAACGGCGGCTGGGGTGCTCGGGACGATCAGTCAAATCACCACAACAACCGCTACAACTACAATACACCATGGCTCTGCGCCGCCGTGATAGATCCGCGTGTCACGGATCCGGCAAACCCGCGTTCGTTCGCGATGAATGGCGTTTATTATAATCCCAACATTAGCTACGCAACACCGCTATATGCCGATGGTGTGACCAGATTTCCGACGCCCACGAATCTGGCGCTGGTGCCTAACAACGGCATCATCCGTTTCCGGCCAGTGGCGCCTGAAACAACGATGGCGATCCCGGCCATCGGCACCGCGAACGCGTACGGCGCCCGAAATCTGCTCACTGCCCAGTTCTGCACAACTTCAACGACAGTGAACATCGGCCCGGGTTATTACCGCTACCGCTCAACGGCGCCCGCACTCTTGACCGACGTTAACGGGCGTATCACCAACACGGGCGACCTTTATAACGCCGCTAACTGGGAGTTTGTCCCTGTGCTTGGCGGGGATCTGACAAACTTCGCGATCTGGTGGTCGTATTACCACACGCGAGCGCTCACAGCAGCGTCTTCGATGTCGCTGGGTTTTGCGGCATTCGACGAAAACATTCGAGTTGCCTGGCAGAACTTGAATAGCAATCAGCTGAGCAACGCGATGCTGATGTATAAATTCAAGAACGAGCCGATTAATGCAGATGTGCGGAATCGCTTCTACGATTGGTTGTTCCTGATTCGTGTAGGCGGAGGAACTCCGACGCTTGACGCCACGATTCGGGCCGGGCAATTTTATCAACGAGGCAACGGAGGCACGTTTGCGGGAGCCAATGACGGCAATCCGTATTGGGATCGAGATCTGAATCGCGAACTCAGCTGCCGTCAGAACTTTCACTTTAATATTTCGGACGGTTTTTGGAATCAGACTCCCCCGGGGGTCGCAACAGTGGTTCCGCGCGACAATGCGCCTGCAACGCAGACACTTCCTGACGCTCGTGGATACAATTCTGCTCAGGCGGAGTCACGGATCTACGGTGCTGATGCGGGTACCGGCGGAACAACCGTGTCTCTGGCAGACATCGCCTGGCGCTATTGGGCGACTAACTTGCGGCCCGATTTTGCGCTGAATGCGGCTACGCGAAACAAAGTTGCGCCATTTTTGCCCGACCGGAGCACCAATGTGTTTGGGCCGCCGCTTGCATCCGGTCAGGCTGCACTTGACCATCAAGAAATTTATTGGAACCCCGCGAACGACCCGGCGACTTGGTCGCATATGGTCAATTTTATGGTGAGTTTCGGTGTTAACGGGACGATTCCGCAAACAGGGGCTAACTTAAATCGCCTTCGCCGCAACTTGATCCAATGGCCAGCAACTTCTGCCAACGTGGTGGCCAACATTGATGACATGTGGCACGCTGCCATCAACAGTCGCGGACGCTTTTTCACCGCGCAGGATCCCAATGAACTGATCCAGGCACTGCAGGAGGTGGTAGCCAGCATCATCGCCCGACGAGCCGGTGCGACCGCGACATCGGTATCTTTGCCGCTTTTGACCGATGGGACGGCCGGTTACTCGGCGGGGTTTGATACCAGCGACTGGTCCGGTTTTTTGACCCGAGATCGTTTAGACCCAGTCACGGGCGATGTGGTGGCGATCGAGTGGGATGCGGCCTGTATTCTGACCGGTGGGGCATGCCCATCGACAGCGCAAACGGGTCTGCCAGTTCGCGACCCGAACACGCGTGTCATCATCACGTCCGATGGTCGCCCCGGCACGTCCAAGCCTTTCCGCTGGAGCAGCCTGAGTCCAACACAGACTCAGCGGCTTAACATCCGACCGAATACTCTGCGCCTCGACTTGGTGCCTCAGGTGATTGATGCCGATGCTTTCGGCCAGCAGCGCTTGGATTACCTGCGTGGTGTCCGCACCAACGAAACCACCGAAACGCCGCGGTTCCGAGTTCGAAGTTCGCTCGTTGGTGCGGTGATTCGCGGCCAACCGGTGTATGTGTCGTCGCCAATCACCGGGCACCGTGACTCTTTCCCGCTGGGCTCGCCTGAGCAGGTTGCTGCAGAAGGCGGCAACAGCTACGCGCGCTATCAGAATGATCAGCGCGCTCGTCGCCCGCATGTTTTTGTCGCTGCGAATGATGGAATGATTCATGCGTTTGATGCGCAAACCGGCGACGAACGGTTTGCCTATGTGCCAAACATCTTGTTCGAAAACTATCGGCTCGTGAAGTCGACACAGTTCGAAGTGGGTCTGGTGCCTACTGCGGATGATCGTCCGTTGCAGTACGACGCCTTCTTGGGCGGTCGGTGGCGGACAATCATTGTGGGTGGGCTGCGATTGGGAGGGCGCGCCGTTTACGCAATCGACGTGACGAATCCTTCCGGCGTGACCGAGGGCAGCCCACTGGCAATGTGGGAGTTTACCGGGGAGCAGACGGCTGAATCTGTCGGGACGGATTGTTCGCCGGGCGCGAGTTTCTGCTCTTCCTTGGGTTACACCTATGAGTCCGCCAATCCGACGCGTATTCGATATAACGACAAGTGGGTCGCGCTGATTTCCAGTGGCTACTTTCCGACCGATACGCTCGATCCGGCATCCGATTCCACAAAAGCGAATCGGACTTCGCTCATGGTTGTCGATTTAGAGAATGGCACCCTGATCCGAGAGATTTCGACCAGCATCGCGCCGCAGTTTGCCTCGGCCGCAAGAACGTTCGGCTTGTCCCAGCCGATCGTGTATGACTTCGGTAATGACCAGATTGCCGATATCGCCGTCGCTGGCGATCTCGCGGGAAATCTCTGGCGCTTCGATCTTTCGTCCAGCAATCCATCGGAATGGTCGGTGGACTTGATGTTCAAGACGTACGGCAATGGCGGGGCGGCGAATCCGGGCGACCAACCGATCGCGTTTGCGCCACAAGCGCTGCGTGATCCCGTGACACTCGGACCGATTTTCGTATTCGGTTCTGGCAAGTTCATTGGTGCGCCAGACCGTACCGCAGCGATTCCACTGCAGAACTTTTACGGAATTCGAGACTACGGCTCGTGCAGCAATAGTCCGCTTGCATGTACCAACTATCCGATACGCGTTGATCAGCTTGTGACCCGACAGCTGTCGCAAAACGCAGACGGCGTGCGTTCGTTGCCCTCAAATGCCACCAACAATGCGCCGGTCACGGCAGCGTTCAGAGGCTGGCGTATCCCAATGAACATCGCGTCCGAGCCGGGAGAGCGCGCGGGTGATCGGGCGTTCCCGTTCTTTAGCTCCAATACGGTACTCTTGCGCTCGATCATTCCCAAAGGCGTTGACCCGTGCGACCCAGGTGCTCGATTCGGATTGTTGGTCGTCGATGCCGCCACTGGGTCGGCTCGAGTGAATCCGACCGACACCAGCACTAATGCCGTAAATCGTGTTGTGGGCGCGGTGCTGAGCTCGAACCGACCCATCGGCGATCCGGTATCGCGTCGCGGGGGTGGCCCAGGTTCGATTACGCCGGCGCCATTGCCACCAGGGCTCCCGGCAGTATTGAGAGACGCAATCACATCTGCGTTCTCGGCGGCCGACAACATCTGGCACCGCGGCGCATGGCGCGAGTTGGTGAACGAAGAGTAGGGGTTGGATGCCCGCGCTGGCCGATCGGTCAGCGCGGTTTTGGAATTCTCAGGGTGGAACTATGAACTCGTCTCGCCAGACCGGCTTCACAATCATCGAACTCATCGTTGTTGTCGGCATCGTTGCTATTCTGGCGGCGCTGGCGTATCCGAGCTACACGAACTATGTACTTCGGGCCAATCGCGCAGATGGTCGCGAATTCGGAATGCGTGTTGCGGCGGCTCAAGAACGCTTCTATACGAACTTCAACCGCTACACCGCGGACATCACTGGGGCTGCCGGATTATCTCTGACCAACCTCTCTGAGCAAGGCTTTTACACCGCCCGCGTTATCCTCGGTGCTGGCGACCAGACCTTTTTGCTGGAAGTTGTACCGCAGGGCAGGCAAGTCAGCGACAAGTGCGGCAATCTGACCGTCAATAATGCGGGCGCGAAGGGTCAGAGCGGGGACGATACGAACGGGTCCTGCTGGTAAACGCCGAAGCAATCTTGGTGCACAAAAAAGCCGGCGATGAGCCGGCTTTTTTTGCCCAATAACTGTCGATCAGGCAGCCGGTTGGCTCAACTTTCGGATTGCGATCGTCAGCCTGCTCTTATGGCGCGCTGCCTTGTTGCGATGGATATGGCCATGCGCAGCGATTCGATCGATGATCGGCGTTGCACTCTTGAGCGCTTCCGTCGCCGCTGTTGCGTCGCCGCCGTCGATGGCTTTGACCACTTTCTTGATCGCAGTGCGCAGCATCGAACGGACGCTGGCGTTATGCGCATTGCGCTTGTCGGCCTGACGTGCGCGCTTCTTTGCTGACTTGATATTGGCCACGAATGAAACTCCAAAGCTGTAAAGGGCGAAAAAGACCGCGGAGCATAGCCGGGCCTGCGCCGGACAGTCAAACCCATGCTCGGCGTCATTTCACCGTCCTTCATCTCGCCATTCCACGACGTACCAACGGCAACAGGCAAACAAAGACCAGCAGTACCCAACCACTCTTCAAGTAACCCCGCTATGCTGATTCGATGAACGAACATCAAGACCTTGCTGCTTTGCTGCGCGCGGAGACGCCGCTACTGGCGCTCGAAACCCAGGAAGAAATGGAAGCGATCGCCGCGTTTCAGCGTGCGCTTCAACAAATACTCAGGCCGTTGTACATCTGGAGCATCACCACCGGGTTGCGCCGGCTCGATATGGATGCGCCGGCCAAGCCGATGAGTTCGTCTGAGGTACTCGACGTCATCACCCAGACGTCGCAGAAAAGCGTGTTTCTGCTGCTCGACTACACGCCGTTCCTGAAATACGTGGTCACGCTCCGGCAAATGCGCGAGATTGCGCTGCGGCATGGAACCGCAGCGCATACCGTGGCGTTGATCGGTGCGCAGTTGGAGATTCCCAAGGACATTGAAGCACTAGCGGTCAACTTCAAACTGGAACTGCCGAACGATCAGGAACTCGACCGCATCGTGCGCGAAGAAGCCACGCAGTACTCGCGCGAGAATGCCGGCAAGCGGGTGCAGGTCCATGCCAGCGCACTCAAAGCCGTGGTTCGTAATCTGAAGGGGCTGGGAGCATCCGACGCCAGACGCATCGCGCGGCGCATCATCGCGACCGATGGCATGATCACCGATGCCGATTTGCCGGCCGTTGCCAAGGCCAAATTCGACCTGTTGAACAAATCCGGCGTGCTCAGCTTTGAGTACGAGTCCGTCGGCTTCAACGAGGTCGCTGGTCTGCGCCGACTGAAACGCTGGATCGAACAGCGCCGGCCGGTCTTTCTCGGTACCGCGCCCTCGCAGCTTGATCCGCCGAAGGGCATCCTGCTGCTGGGTGTGCAGGGAACCGGCAAGAGCCTTGCTGCCAAAGCCACCGCGGGTGGATTCCAAGTGCCGCTGCTGCGGCTGGATATGGGCAGCATCTACAACAAATATCACGGCGAAACGGAAAAGAACCTGCGCCAGAGTTTGGGTCAGGCGGAACTGATGGCGCCCTGCGTGCTGTGGATCGACGAGATCGAAAAAGCCTTCGCCACGTCCAGCAGCGACGATGGTGTTTCGCGGCGAATTCTGGGTTACTTTCTGACGTGGATGAGCGAGCGCAAGGCGAAAATTTTCCTTGTCGCGACGGCCAACGCCATCGACCAGCTGCCGCCGGAGTTGCTGCGCAAGGGTCGCTTCGATGAGATCTTTTTTGTCGATTTGCCGAGCGCCGAGATGCGTGAGGAATTGCTACGTGTGCACTTGCAGCGCCGCAATTTGCCCGTCGAGCAGTTCAATCTTGCCGAACTCGCAACGGCCAGCGAGGGTTTTTCTGGCGCGGAAATCGAACAAGCCATTGTCGCTTCGCTCTACGCTGCGCATGGCGAAAATGCGACGCTCGATCAGCGGCACTTGCTCGATGAATTGCGGCAAACGCGGCCACTGTCGGTCGTGATGGCGGAGAAGGTCTCGTCGTTGCGCGCCTGGGCGGCCGAACGCACGGTGCCAGCGGATTGATTGGCGTGGCTCTTTGCCGCAAGCAGATCGAACGTCTGTTGCCGCTGCTCGAGTCGAAGCGTCGGCTGGGTACGGCAAGAAGCTTCGCGCTGTAGCGCAACGCACGAGGATTCGGGAACGCGAGCGATGCGGATCGAACTGCCACAGCGACACCTGCACATCGACGCGGAGTGGCACGCGACCAGCGGTCCAGTGCTGGTACTGATCATGGGCCTGGGGATGCAGCGGTTGGCCTGGCCACAGCCGCTGATCGAGCGTTTGACTGGAAACCGGTTGCGTGTGCTGACCTTCGACAATCGCGATATCGGTTTGTCCGGCGGATTCGATCAATACACCGCGAACGTCCCTCGCGAAGGGCTGCGTTACGCGATGGGACTGCCTGTTCGCGCGCCGTACACGCTCGACGACATGGCGGACGACACGCTGGCGTTGCTCGATGCGCTTGGTGTGCAAACCTGTCATGTTGCTGGCGCCAGCATGGGCGGCATGATTGCTCAGCAAATGTGCCTGCGCGCGCCGCACCGGGTGCTAACGCATATATCGATCATGTCGAGCGCAGGACCGCGCGCGGCGCCGTTTCCGCGGTTGGCGGTGTTGCGCAAGATGCTCAGCGCCCCGCCTGCAAACGCGACTCACAAACACATTGTCGAGCACTATGTGCAGCTGTTTACGGTGCTCGGCGCACACCGCGACTCCACCGAAATCGACCGGTTGCGACAGCGCCTGGATCGATCCATCCGGCGCGCTTATCGCCCGCGCGGCACGGCCCGGCAACTGCTCGCCGTGTGCGCCGCGCCGGACCGTCGTGCGCAACTGCGAAAGCTGGCCACGCCAACGCTGATCATGCACGGCAGCGTCGATCCACTCGTGCCGCCACCGGCTGCCACGACGCTGCAATCGTGCATTGCCGGATCGCGGTTGCAGTGGATCGAAGGCATGGGCCACGACTTGCCGCTGTGGGCACTCGATCAGATCGCCGCGGGGATCGTGGAGCATGTGCGAGGGCACGCGGGTGCTGAACCCGTCGACTGACGCGATTCGGCCGCATCTGCGAGGTCCCGCAAATCGGATGTCAACGAGAGCTGCGGTCATGCGTTGACCGAGTTGCGCACAGACCCGGAGTTCGCCATGTTCCGCCCGTTGCTGTTTGCTCTTTTGCTTCTACCGGTCCAGGCACTACACGGCGCCGCCCCGACGTTGCCAGAAGCCTTCGGACCCGGCATCGCGGGTGCTGCGGGTGGCGTCGCGCGTGGGTCGGATCTGCTGCGTGTCGAACTACCCTCCGAGCGCTACCCGGATGCGCTGTGCGCCGATGGCACGGTGCCACCGATATTCGTACGCTCAGCGTCAGTTTCGGCGAGCCGGAACAAATGGGTGGTGTTCCTGCAGGGCGGCGGCTCGTGCAACTCCGGCGAGGACTGCCATGCACGCTGGCGCGGCCGGGACGGAAATTTTGGCGCTGACAAACTTTCGGCGCGTTTTGCGCCAACCGGTGGCATGGCAACGGGCGGCATAGGCGGGCGCGATCCGCGCAATCCTTTCGCGACCTGGAATCAAGTGTTTGTCTACTACTGCAGCTCCGACGGTTGGAGCGGTCGTGCGCGCGATCAGGTTGTTGAAGCGAATCATCAAGGCGTGCCCACCACATACCGTTTGCATCTGATGGGCGCCCATATCGTCGATGCGGTTTTCGACTTTCTGCGCAGCGGTAGCGTGAGCTACAACGAAGCTAACGGTGTGCGACGGACCTTGCCGGATCTGGATCAGGCCGACACCTTACTCTTCGCCGGATCCTCTGCCGGTGGTAATGGTGTGCGGGCCAACGCAGACCGCATTGGCGAGCAATTGCACGCGGCGCGCCTGGGTTGCCCAGGTCCGTCGTGCCCACTCACTTACGCCGCGGTTCTGGATGCATCTTATGGACTGTCGACTAGAGAACTCGATCACGCCAACACCAGCGCGTGCGGGGTGGAAGATCCTGCGAACTGCAGCTACGAGCGCAGCATGCGTTTTCGCTGGGAAGAAACGCAGATCAACTTCCGTCGCGGATTGGCCGATGAATCTTGCGTGCGCATTCACGAAGCCCGTGGCGATGCGTGGCGTTGCGCGGACGACGGCTATGTCATCGAAAATCATCTAACGACGCCGGTGTTTGCCCGTGCCGATTTGCAAGACCGGCTGGTCATGGGCAACACGATCGAGACCGGATTTTCCTTCATGGGCGTGCCCATCGATAGAGCACTGTACGGAAGCCTGCATGAGCTGCAGTTGCGACGTTTGCCCTTGCTCACACAGACCGAAGAGCCGCGCCCACCGGGCCCATTGGCGCGGCCCGCCAGCTTTGGCCCGCAATGCGGAGCGCACGAAGCCTTGCAGCACAATGAGCCCATGTTTAACGACTTGGTGGTGCTGCCCGACGGGCGCAGACTTGCGATGCTCAACGTACTTGCCGATTGGCTTGCCGGCCGTTCGCCGGGCGCAGTGGTGCAAAGCTTCAACGTTTCTCAGCCACCGAATTGCACCTCGCAACCCTGAGAAGTTCGATCCGAACCCGACACCCGATTTAGAACGCGAGTGCGCATGCGGGATCCCACCTTACTGGGCACCTTGATCGCCTTCGGCATCTTAGCACTGGTGTTCGGTGTGATCGAACGTTTGCGACCGGCGATTGTCGGGCAACGGATGTTGCGGCCGGGCTATGGCACCGACGTGATCTACTGGTTGACCACCCCCCTGCTGACGCGTTCAGTCACGCGCATCGGTATGGTGTTGGCGCTGATTCCCTTGTTCGCACTGCTCGGCAGGCCACTGACGCGCGAAAGCGTTCTCGCTGGTTATGGGCCTTTGGCGCAATGGTCGCTGCCGATGCAGGCCATTGCGATCATCGTGCTGGGTGACTTTGTCGGCTATTGGACGCATCGCCTTTTCCATCGCGGATGGCTGTGGCGCGTGCACGCCGTGCATCATTCGAGCGAGCACCTGGACTGGCTGGCCGCAGTTCGTGTGCATCCGCTCAACGATCTAGGCAACCGTGTGGCTTAAGCCGTGGTGTTAGCAGGATTAGGTTTTTCGCCGATTGCGGTCGCCGCTTACCAGCCCTTCTTGACGCTGTACGCGATCTTTCTGCATGCCAATGTGCGCGCCGATTTTGGGCCGCTGCAATATCTGATCGCGACCCCGGCATTTCATCGCTGGCATCACACCAGCGAAGCCGAAGGTCGCGACAAGAATTTTGCCGGCCTGCTGCCGCTATGGGATTTGTTGTTCGGAACCTTTCATATGCCCGCGGGCGTGACACCGAAGCGCTTCGGTGTCGATGCACCGCCCGTGCCCAAAGGCTATTGGGCGCAATTGTGGTTTCCGTTCCGTAGCAATGCCCGTTCGGATCGGCCATCGTAGTGATCGATGGGGGACAAACATCTGATCGCAACCATATCCTTACCAGTTCACCTGGTTGAAGACCATGATCCCCAGGAAATTCGAGGGCGCAACGATGGTGCTGTACTGCTCGTAGCGATTGATCATTTGCGCTCGAACGGGCTGTAGGTTGAGCGGCAGTGGCGCGCGCAGCTCGGTGTTGATCAAGTCCGTCAGCTGTTGCGCGGCGCTGATCGCAGCCGGACTGCCAGCCAGATTGTTGAGTTCCAAAACATCGCTGGCAGCGAAATACTGCTCGCTGCTTGGCGCCGGTAGTGGGCCCCCGATCGTTGGCCAGTTGTAGTACCCCACATAGAGCCCGGTCGCGGTGCGCAAAGAAATGACGTGTGCGGCGTTCATCGTCCCCAGAGGCTCATCGTAGGTCTGCAATACAAAACTGCGCCCGTTGGCACTGGCTGAGCGCAGCATCGCAAAAACGTTATGGCGAGTGCCAAAGAGCTGCGCATAACGCACGTTGCCATCGCGCCAGGAGGTGCTGCCGCGATTGCCGAGAGTGGCAATCATCGGCAGCACGTCGACGCTAGAAGTCAATCCAGTTCTTGGGACGTTGGTTTCGCCCGTGTACTGGCCGCGCGGATCGTAGACAAAAAACGGCACATGCGTGCTCTCGCGGTAACCGCTGTAGCCTTTGCCGATCAGGCCGTGCGATCCAGCGAAATCTCCGTGGTCGGAGGTGAACACGATCAGTGTGTCGGTGTTGGCCACCGCATCGAGTACGCGACCGATTTCACCGTCGAGTTGCGTCATCAGCGCGCAGTAATAGTCGAGCGCGCGCGTCCAATAACTTTGCGGCGCGATCGTGTAGGTGGTGGGCGCGTTCGGCACGTTGAGCGGTGGCGAAATCGAGGCCACGGCAAAACCATCGCCACTGGCACTGATCGCGCCGTTGATGATGTCTTGCAAGCGTGCGGTATCGCCGATCACTGCGGGCGCCCCGGCCTGTGGTTGCACTTGCCAATTCGGTGCACGCTCCTGATACAAAGTCGGGATCGACGCCAAGTCCAATGGCACCCATTCGCTGCCAGTGCCATCGCGTCGAGTGGTGCGCGTGGGGTCATCAAAGGGACCGTCCCAGAAGAATTGCATATCATGTGGGTTCAGCAGCGACACAGTGGCAAACCAGGGCGCGCTCAAGCTCGGGCGCGTCTGCTGATACCAGCGCAAGAATCCATCGACGATATGCGGATCGCCTTGAGCCGCCGAAGCTGGCGTGTGGCCATCCGGATCGGGATAACAGCCGCCATTGAAACCATAGTCGCTCAGATAGCTGCTACCTGGGTAAGTGTAAGGCGTGAGGTAGCTGGCGCCGCCGGCATCGAGCGCCGGATCATTGCCGGAAAACGACAAATGCCATTTGCCGAAATACCAGTTGCTGTATCCCAAGTCAGCCATGATGGTGCCCAGGGTTGGGTAATCCACAGGCAGTTGTGGACCAAGTCCACTGCCTTGCGAGGCGGTGTTCGGCGCGAGTGTGGTGAGTTGAAAGTGCTGGTGCGCGTAAAGCCCGGTCATCAGGCAGGCGCGCGATGGTGTGCAGGCGGTCGCGGCGGTGTGATGATCATTGAAACTCACCGCTTGCGACCAGACTCGCCAAAGGTTGGGCATGGTGTTGGCGATGAACTGCTGCCAGGTCATTCCGGGCATCGGGAAGTGCATTGGAAAACGCATTTCATCGACCAGAATGAACAAGATATTGGGTTTTCGCGGCAACTCGAAACCGTTGCTCAAGATCGGGTCCATGGCGCTGGCGGTTAGCGGCGTTGCGCTCATCGCGATGCTGCTCGCAATAAATTCTCTACGTTTCATGGGATTTCGAATCCGTTGGCAAAAATGGGGTCGATTGATTCGGGCTGCAGCTCAAACGCGCCGCTGTCGCAGCGCGCCATGCCATCGGCATTGCCGTCGCGAATGCGCGGCAAACCACGCTGATCGGTGAGCAAAGCCTGCATCGTGGAATCCAGACATCCGGCTGGATCGCCCGCGTCCAACGCCAGGCTGTTCACCAGGAGCGCGTGCGTGGGCGTTGCGCCGCCGTTGTTCGCCAGCGCTGCCAGGCCCGCGTCGACATTGACTTGATCGGTGTCTAAAGCGACAAAGTTGCAACCTTGTGTAGTACCCACCAGATTGAACCCGCCGGAACCGAGCGTTCCGAGGCAATCGGTGGCCGGGGTGCCGGTTGGCGAGCCATCCCGATTGCTGGCCACAATGCTGTTGAGCAACTGCGCCGTCGCGCCGCCGCTTTGCGCAATACCACCACCGCCGCCACTGCCATTCAGATCGGCGTCGGCGAGATTGTCGGCGAAGGTCACGCTGTAGCCGCTCAGGTTGCCGCCATTGAGCGCGACACCACCGCCGTCCTCATTTGCGCTGTTGCCACTGAAGGTGGTGTTGGTCAGCACCAGCGCACCGCTCAGCACGCGTGCGCCAGCGCCGGAGCGCGTGGCGCTGTTGGCCGCAACGATTACGCCGTTCAAGTTGACGTCGGCACCTGCAACCTGGATGCCGGCGCCCTGAGCCGCCTGATTGCCGATCACGCTACCGCTCACGATTTGCACAATGCCCGGTGCCAGCGCCTGAATTCCGCCGCCCACCGCGTTGTTGCCGACCGCGTTGTTGTTATCGACTCTGACTCCGGTGAGCAGCATGCCGGTGGTGGAATAAATGCCTGCTCCGGCGACTGGAATCGGACCGTTGCTTTGCACCTGGTTGGAGCTAACGACGCCTCCGGCCAAGGTCAGCACACCGAGATTGAAAATTCCGCCGCCGTTGGTCACCGCGCGACCGTCGCCACCGTTGCCTGTGACCTCGCAGCCGGTCAACACCAGCGTTCCGGCGTTGCGGATACCGCCGCCCGCGGCGACGCCGCCACCACCGGTCACGGTCACGCGCGTGATGGCGGCAATCGCGCCGAGTTGAACATCCAGCACGCGATCGCCGCTGCCCACGATGCGGGTCGCAGCCGCGTCGTTTGCGAGAATCGATAGGGTGCTGCTGATGTCCAAATCACCGCTCGCCGAACCGTCCTCGTTCGCGCCGGCCAGCGTCAGCAGGTACTCTCCGTTGGGCAGCTGAATCACATCATTGCCGTCCAGCGCGTTTGCCTGCTCGATCGCAGCGCGCAAACTGCAGCTGCCCTGCGCACTCGCGCACAAACCGTCTGCCAGATTGGCATCGCGTGCATCCAGCACCGTGTCAACCTGAAAGGTTGCTGCCACTGCTGCTGGCGCAATCAGCGCCAGCAGCATCCCCGCCCCAGTCCTATGCATCGTGGATCCCCTTTCGGTCACTCACTCAGATGCCATCGCCGGCGAAGTCCAAGAGCACCTGCTGCAGCCGCTCCAGGCGCTCGATGCGCTCGACGATTTCCGCGCGCACCAGCGCCTGTTGGCTTGGGCTCAGGTTGTCGTAGAAGCGCAGTCGCTCGTCGGTCAACGCGCGGTGCGCCGCCAGTTGCGTGTCGACCGTGGCTTGCACCAATCGCGCGGTTTGGTGCAGGTCTGCGTTGGGGTCGGCAAGGTCTCGTTTGACCTGCTCACCGGCGACGGTCGCTGCCAACAGGATGTCGACGCGGGTTTCTTTGGCCGATTGCTGCAAGGCTCTGGCTTGCGCCTGCTGCGCCGGGGTCAAATTCAGCGTGGTGACAAAGCTCGCTATCGACTGTTGCCGTTCGCTGGCAAAGCGCAGCAGCGGGCTCAGCATCGTCGGCTGGGCGAGCGCGGCACTGGTGCCGATCACGAACAGGGTCGTGGCACCGATCAGAATGAATTGGCGCATGGAGTTGCTCCTGGGTACGCCGCCAATTGCGGCAAGCGCAGCCTAGTCGCGGCGCACTCCGGAGTTGTTTGGCGCTGCAACGCGTTTGTGAGCAAACATGCGGGATGGCTGCTATGAAACATCTGCTTACAAATGCGTATGTTCAGCGGCTGCGCCATTGGCTACGCTGCGGTCATGCAAACGCCCTCGATCTTGATTCTCGAAGACGACTTACGGCAGCGCGATCTGCTGGAGCGCTATCTGACTTCGCAAGGATTCGGCGTGCGCGGCGTGAGCAATATTGCCGCCATGCGCCGGGTTCTTCGCGAACACCATATCGATTTGCTGGTGCTGGATTTGATGCTGCCTGATGGCGACGGTTTGAGCGTCTGTCGGCAGTTACGTGGCGAGGGCGTGGCCATGCCGATCATCATGCTGACGGCCAAAGGCGATGAGATCGACCGCATCATTGGTTTGGAGATCGGTGCCGACGACTACATCGGCAAACCCTTCAATCCGCGTGAATTGGTTGCGCGGATTAATGCCGTGTTGCGCCGCGTCGCACCGGTTCGCGTCGTCACGGGCGAGCCACTGCACTTTGGTGCATACACCTTCGATCCCAATTCGCGCACGCTGACTCGTGAGGGTCAGCCGCTCAAACTCACCAGCGGCGAATGCGCGCTATTGGCCGCACTCACCAGCCGCCCTGGCGAACCGATGACACGCGACAAGCTGGTGAGTATGACCAGAGGCGCCGGCATTGAGGCCTTCGATCGCAGCATCGACGTGATGGTGGTGCGGTTACGCAAGCTGATCGAGGAAGATCCGCGCCAGCCCAGATGGCTGCAAACGGTGTGGGGTGTGGGTTACATGTTTGTGCCGCAGGCCACTTGAAATGCGCCTGCTACCGACGACCTATGCTCGCGTTCTGGCGCTGCAGGTACTGACCCTGTTGCTGGTGTTGTTATCTGCCGCAGGCAGCTTGCGCTGGTACATTTGGGCCACCGCGCCACCGCTCGCGCGCCAGGCTTTTGCGCAGCTTGAAGCCACCGACGCACTGCTGGCAGGTGATCAGCGCTCGGCGCTGGCGGCATTGCAAACCGGCCAGATCATCCTTGCGCAACAGGTGCCGGAGAACGGCGACTCGAGCCAACCGTTCCTTGAGCACCTGCGCGCCGAAGTCGGCAGGATGGTTGGCGATCAGCGATGGGTCTTGTTATCCGCCGGCAGCGATGCGCGCATTTGGCTGCGCAGCCGGCATCAGGCAGATACATGGATCGGGCTGACGGTCGCCGGCTTTCGCGATCGCGCGGCGCTTGTGGTCACCAGCATTGTCGCTTCGGCGTGCGTCATCGCGCTGCTCGCGGCGATGCTGATCGCACGGGTGCTGGTGCGCCCAATCGAGCAGCTGGCCAGCCAGGCCGACTCGTTGGTTGGCGCCGTCTTTGGCAAGCTCAATCTCGATGACGCGCCACGTGAGGTGCAAACCCTTGCAGCCGTGATCGTTCGTGCAGCAGAGCAGGCAGCACAAACGCAGCGTGAGCGCGAGACCATACTCGCCGGCATCTCGCACGATCTGCGCACACCGTTGACGCGCCTGCGGCTGGCGCTGGAATTGAACGATCATGAGTCGGCTGAGCCACGTAATGCAATGATCGCAGACATCGATGAGATGGATGGAATCATCGAGAGTTGTCTCGCGTTTGTTCGCGACGATAAAGACGAGCCGCAGCGATTGATCGAACTTGGCGCGCTCATTCGGGAACTGGCGTCGCGGCGCACGGCGAATTGGACGATCGACGCCACGCCTGATCTTTGGGTTGCGGCCAGACCCATCGGCCTTCGTCGCGCACTCGATAATCTCCTGCAGAACGCCGAACAACACGGCGCAGCGCCGTTCGAGATTCGATTGTTCAGTGCGCCGGGAGCGGTACAGCTGCAGATTGCCGATGCCGGTCAAGGTATGGCGCCGCAACTGCTGCAACGCTGCGGCGAGCCGTTCTACCGGGGCGATACCGCACGCAATAGCAAGGGCGCCGGTTTAGGGCTGAGCATTGCCAAGCGTGCATTGGCCGCGGACAACGCAAGCCTGGAACTGAGCAACGCCCTGAGCGGCGGTCTGGTTGCACGGGTCAGATTTCCTGTCGCAGCGCCGCCGGCCTGATCTGCCATTTGTCTTCGTGGTTAAAGAATGTCTTCGCAGATAGAGCCAAAGTGGCGTGAAGTAGGCGCGAGGCTCACTCGGAAGAGTCAGTGCTTCCTGATCAAACGAATGTCGACTTCGCGCTCGACATAATCCCACTCCGGTGTTTTGCGCAGCTGTTCCACCAGACATTCGAAGTCAGGGGCGTGCTCCGGCGCAAACTCGAACCATGTCAGGAAGTCGAAGGGTTCGCCGATGTCCCGGCAGTGGTGGAGCTGTCTGGCGATCTGGGGCAGGTAAGCGAGCCCGATCTCAGTGTGATGCGATTGCGCCTCGAAGATCGTTCGGCGCTCGTCCTGCGACAGTGCCCACCATCGAGCGCTTTTGCGAATCGGGATCAGCGCTGCGCGCGTCGCCGCTGGCCGATTGAGGCCCTCTTGTTGCGCGCGAAGTTGGTCGATCTCTCGACGCTCTGCGTAGCGCACGTTGCTGGTGAAACCACGCAAAACCCACGAATCCCCCGTCGCCGTTTGCGGTGAAAGCCCGCTCACGAAGCGCACGGATGGCACCACAGGGAGCGACTCGCCCCTGAGGCCGTTGCAGCTGACAACCCGCCACGGCCCATGTTCGCCACCCACGAACGAGTAATGATTGAACATGCGACTGACCGAAACATAAGACCGGTGAGTAGACCCGGGAGATATGAATTACATTTCGGTGCGGCACCAAGGCTGGTGCCGACGACTGAGCGACTGTCCAAAGGTGCAATCTTTGATCGATAGACGGGAATCCCAGGTGGCGAAGGCGCCTGACTGAGCGGCCGAGGATCGCGCGGGAAGACCCGCGCGATCCTCAGCAGACGACCCAGACCTACGGAATCACACCCACCGCGCCTGGCACCGGTGTGACGAGGTATGGGAAGGTCGTGCGGAACTGGCTGGCGTTGACTTCGACGCCATCGACCAACGCCAATTGCCCCGCTGGCGCCTGGGCTGGCGGCAGAAGCACGCCCATCATCACGCGCAGCAAAATATCCACCACGTCATCGCCTGGGCGCCGGCCGTTCGGAAAACCGGCGTTGTCGTTGGCGATGACACCCAGACGATTCTGCATGGCTGCAGCCGTGACCGCGGTTGAGGTGTTCAAACGCAGCATTTCCGATGCCGTGACGCCGGGTGGCTGATTGAGGCCGGCAACACCGGTGAGCGCGGCGGCGACGAGGTCGGTGCGCGGGAACACATCAGGCGCTTGAGCGGCGAACAGAATTTCGATCAGCTCCGGCAGCGTCGGGTTGGTCACATAGGCCGCAAACTGACCGTCGTTGCGTGGTTCGGAAGCGTTGAAGCGATCCTTGTCGCCCAGTCCAATCACCAGTTCGTTCACCAAAGGCGTGCCCAGTCGCGAGACTTGAACGAAACTTCCGCCTTCGATCGCAGCCGGTGGACCCGCCGAATTCGGCACCGTTGATGTACCGCCGGGCGTGGGGTTGAGCGTGCGCGCGCGGCGCAGGCTGGCCGTGGTCCAACCGCCGATGATCGGTTGTGTCGTGGTCAGACAGCTGATCGGAAGTTCCAATGAGATCGATGTGACGTTCTTGTCGATGACATCGTCGAGTGCGGCAATACCGTTGGCCGGACCAAGCGGGTTGAGATTGATCAGGTCGAAAACCTCGCCGAGCGGAATGCGGAAACCGTCGCGGCGTTGACCGACGAATACGCGCCCCGGCGTGGCGCAGCCGGGAACTGCAATCGGGAAGATGTGGTTATCTGCGTATGCCTCGTAGGCCGCAAAAGTCTTCTCACCGATATTGTCCAGCGGCTTGCGGAACGTGGTGGAACTGGTGGCGGTGTTTGTTGCCAACTGCGGCGTGCTGGCACGACGGCCGCCGCGAATAACGCCGACGGTATATGTTTCGACCAGATTCTTGACGGAATCTTGCGAATTCGGATCCGAGCCGGTGATGCGTCCCAGGGCCAACAGCGGCACTGGGATCATCTGTCCGCCCACCGGGATGGCCGCGTTCTGGTAGGCGTTGTTGAAGCGGAATTGAAAGGTGATGTCCTCAATCGCATCGCCGTTGTTGTCGATGTGGATTTCGTACAGTGCTTCCGGGTCCAACTGGAAATAATTCGGACCACCGTAAGCGTCCTGCAGCGGCAAGTAGTTGGCCACCAGCGTGACAAAATCGCTGCGACCCGTTTCATAGCTGCGGAACATGTAAAAGTCGGTGCCATCGACTCTGGGGTGTTCAGAAATAAACGGCGCTTCGCGATGGCTTGAGGCGATCGCGTTGCCACTGACCAAGATCGACAGGGCCAGCGTCAGTGCGGTGCAAAGCTGCGTAGTTTTCATGGGAATCTCCTTCGAAGTGGAATGCAAGAGCCGTTTACAGCGATTCAAAGCCGGTGGCGAAAATGGCATCGCCGCGATTGCGAATGGTGATGGTGAGAGTCGTGGGTGTGACAAAGGGGCCCGATAGCTGTACCGTGAAGGTCTCGTCGGGCTCCTCGAGCGCATCGACGTTGATCGGAATCTCGATCGTGGCCTGCGGATTGGCCGCGCTCAAAAACAAGGTGCCGCGGGTCGCCGTGTAGTCCTGGCCGGCGATGGCTGTGCCGTCGCTGGTGCGGAAGTACACCGGGGCGCTGCCACCGCCCAGCAGCAACACTTGAACGGCCGCGGGTTGATTGCTTTCGTCGACGAGGATCGAGGTCGTTTCGAACGCAACCTGGGCTGGTGCCGAATAGGCCACCAAACCCGTGAGCGATGCGCTACCCATACCGATTGTGCCCAGCGAGCGCACCACCGCATCGGCGAGGTTGATTTCGTAGAGCGTCGCCGCGCCAGCCGGACTGTTGGCCGTGAAATAACCCAGGCCAGGCGCGGGCGTGTTCTGCATTGCGCTGGTTGGACCGGGCGGGATGTCGAAGCCGGTATCGCTACTAAAGACGAACGGCGCACCGCCGATCGTGAGCGCCAGCGGTAGCGTTTGATTGCCACCGTTCGGCGGATTTTGGATGAACAATTGCGCGGCGAACTGGTCCAGTGTGTATTGCGTCGTCGCAGTTGGCATCGTGAAGTTTGAGGTGTACGCCGTCGCGACCAGTTGCGTTCCCACCTGCGCCTGGACCGGGCCGTCGGGATTGACCAACGGCACACTGCCGTTGCCGTCGATTGGCGCGCCATCGTTGGGATTGGCGCGTGCGTTCAGGCCTGAGGCGTCAACAATGCGGATCCGGTCGACGAAAGGGTTGAAATCCAGGCCGACAGGCAGATCGCTCAGGTCGACGGCGACGCTGTTTTCGTCGAAGTACTGGATGCGTCCGGGCGCACCGACCGGGCTCGCCAGTGCGGTGCCACCAGCGCTTTGCGGTTCCAGCACATAGATCGTGCCGCGATCGTTGTTGGCATCAATGCCGAGCGCATAGAGCTGCGCCGTGTTCGGTCGCTGATCGATGGCGACGAGGCGCTCGCCGGCCACGACGCCCGTGACGTTTGCCGTTGCCACAGCGCCCGGCGCCGCGAGCGCGAAGCGCGCCAGCTGCGTACCCGACAGTGACAGCGTATTGACGGTTGCCGGCAGGTTGACCACCGCAATATCGACCACATTGAGGCCGCCCAAACTGCCCTGCAGTTGCGTCGTTCCGTCAGCAAGATTGATCCGGTACAGGCGCGACTGGCCGCCAACGGTCAGCGCTGCCGCGGCTGAACCTTGCGCGGCACTGCCTGAGGATGTGACGCTGATGCCAGGCTCGATATCGAGGCCACCGTCGGCGGAGAAATTCAGCGGCGCGCCGTTGCTGGTGATGGGCAGTGCAGCCACCAGTGTGCCGGCATTGGGCGGGTTCTGAATGTACAACGTGTCATTGAGATGATCGAGCGTGTACTGCGTGGTGACGCTGACGTTGATGGCGTTGTTGGTGTAAGCGGTGCCCATGGCGCCACCGCCACCCCCATTGAGACTGGCATCCGGATTGACCCCAGCCGGTGGATTCATGGTGATGTTGAAGTTGCCATCGATCAACGCGCCGTTATTGGGATTCATGCGGAAATTCAGTCCGTTGCTGGCAATCACCCGCAAACGATCGACCGTGGGATTAAAATCGATGTCGAAGGCTTGCGCGAGAATCAGCAGGGGATTGCCGTTAGCGTCGACGAAACCGCCTGCTTCGCCCACCGACGTTGCGCGCACCGCGGCGCCGTAGATATCAAGGTGGTAGAGCCGGACCGTGCCCAGTTTGGGATTCTGACCGAGGCCATATAGTCGCCCGTTTTGCGGGCGCACATCGATGGCCACGAGCACATCGCCTGTCATCAGGCCAAGTACCGGCAGCGCCGATGTCGGCGTGTCGGGTTGGCCGTCGATGGCGAAGGCAAGATTGCCGTCTGCCGTGAGCAGTGCGTAGGCGCTGGTTTGTGCTGCGGCTGGCAGGGCGGCGAACAGCGCGCTACCGAGTGTGATCAGTGCAAGAGACTTCATTCAATGCTCCGCGTTTTGGTGGACAAAAGTGCATGCGTCGGCAACGTTTCGAAGCTTTCTCGACGGGCGGGAATCCCGTTCCAGTGGGCGATGGAGCGGCATTCCGCGAGTTGTGCGGGACAGGACCCTGTGATCAGGCGAATCGCCATGTGCGCCGAATGCGGTGTTGGCCCGATGCCAGAGCGGTTTGCAGAGGTGGCGCATGCCCAATGGCTGCGTGTCGCGCTGAGGAATGCTGGCCGCAAATCTGAATTGCATGAATCGCCCCATCTGCCAACGCTCGGGTGTGCATACACGTCTGTTACGCAGCGACGATCGCAATCGGATGCACGACGTTGCAAAGATCTGCTTGTGCCAGTTCGGCAAACGGTACAGAGGAAGTCGAGCCAACCCGACTCGGATGTTGATCAGAGTCTTTGCGCGGCGTTCAAGTCGGCGTTGAATTTGAGGACGTGGTCGGCCGCGCACGGACGATGCGTGACGACGACAGCGCCGGTGCAGAGCACCGGCGGATTGCAATTGCGGGCCGCCCTCGGGCCTGCGCAGCGAGCTACAACAACGGCAATAAAAACGCGAACAGCGCGCCGGTTGCCGTCATCAGCACCGAGGCGATATACAGCGCGTGCGAGAATCGTCGCAGGCGCGCGCAAGCTCTCGCCAGATCAGGGTCTGCGGGACACGGCGCGTTGCGCGCGCGCCAAAGCAGTGCGCCCGCGATGATCAAGGACACTGTCGCCACGCCGAACACCAGGCCTTTGTGCGCGGATAGCCAGATCAGCGCTGGCACCGCACTGACCAGGCTGGCCAGCGTGGCGCCCGCGCCAAGGCTCACCATGGCTGCCGGCAGTACGCAACACACCAGAGTTCCGGCGCTCGCGAGCAGGGCGCCGGTTGCGCCCCAAGCACCGGTTCTCAGAGGACGCAACAGCTCATTCATTGGCCACCTCGGCGCGAATCGCATCGAGCGGTGTGTCCACGCGCGCGATGCTGACGACGGTATATCCGGCGTCGGTGAGCGTCTTTTCAAGATCGGCATCGTCGATGTTCTGGCCATCCTTCATCGCAATCGCGACCAGTCGATGCTCAAGACTGACAAATACATCGCTGACATCGTCGCGGCGATTGAACGCCTCGGTGATGCCATTGGCACAAAACGCGCACACCAGGCCATTGACCTCAAGGCGGATGGTTCTGGCATTCGCAACGGCGGATGCCGTCATCAGCGTCACGATCAGCAAAGAGCGGAGAAACTTCATTGTGGTTGTCCTTAGAGTCATCAGTTGAATCAAGTTTTTTTCAGAGCGGCGTTCGCTTTTGCAGTCCCTTGAGCAAAGGGGCGCGCGAAGCGCGCAGGGTTGTGGCAAGTACGCTGCCGAACGAATCCAGCCATGCTCGGCGGTCTGCGGCGAAACCTCGTTAGAAATTCAGCATGAGATTGATCGACGGCTTGCCGTCGGAGTCGATTCCGGCGTCCAGCCACCATTTGGCGGTGAACATCCGCCAGGTGAGTTCGGGTTTGAGCGATGTGTTCTGCGCATTGCTGGTGTGTTTCGCTTTGAGCACAATCCAGCTCGCCAAACGCTGCATGTCGTGCTTGTAGGGCGCAACACCCACCGACACGGTGTCGAAGCGAAACGAGAAGCCACTGCCCTCGTAAAGCTCGCTCACCAGCGAGGCGTAAATTCGGCGGGTTTCGTAGTCGGCCTGTACGCCGATGTGTCGCGCAAAGTCTGCATCGCCATAACGCGCGCTCCCAAGGCCGCCCCAAAAGAAGACATTGGACTGCGCCTGCGGCAAATTCCA
>JALHMH010000036.1 GCA_022844165.1 Lysobacterales bacterium | reverse complement strand
GCCGACGGCTTGACGCTGCGATGGGATTGATGCGTGCGGCGAGTTGGTCGGGGCGCTGCGCCTAGAGTCCTTGACGGAGCCGGATCTGTACATTTAAGTCAATTTTTCTGCGGAGCGGCTTTGGCTTTTGCAGCCCCTTGAGTCATTGGGGGGGGTGAGACTCGGCGCTGACACGCCGCAGGTGTGTGCCGAGTCGAACGCCCGGCGGCTGCGCCGCTGGGCCGGAAATACGGAGCGCGGGGTTGTGGCAAGCACGGTGTCTGGCGAAGCCAGCAATGCTCGGCGGTCTGAGGCGAAGCCGGGCTAGCCGATGTGCGCTGATGTTCTCCCCCCGGTTCAGCTGGCCCGAACCGTCGCTGACACCCGCATCCTCCGCTCCGCTCGCGTCAACCGCGAGCGCGCGGCTGCGTTGGCGTAACAAGACCAACAGCAGGCACCAGCCCTTGGGCTTGCCCACCACCGACCAGGATGAAACACATGCCCACTCTTCGCTGCGCATTCGTTGGTCTGTGTCTGGCCGCCATTAGCATCGGTGCGAAGGCGCAGTCGGTGCTGCCGGTGTTTGAGCCGGTTTTTCCGGTGGTTGTTGAATCTGCGGTGATCTATGGCCAGGGCGCGGTGAATGCGCCAGCGCCTGGTCAAAAAAATCTGCTGCTGGATCTCTACCGACCTGTTGGCGCCAATGCGACGGCGCTCAGCCCGGTGATCATCATCATTCATGGTGGCGGCTTTCAAGGTGGCACACGCACTCAGAGTCAGCTGGTGACCATTGCGCGGGCGATGGCTGCGCGCGGCTTCGTGGCCATATCCATCGACTACCGACTGGCCCCGGATCAACCGGCGCCGAGTGCGCGGGTCAGCAGCCTTTTGGCACCGGCCACCGCGGGCACCAGTGGCAGCACCCTGCTGCAACGCGTGGCCGCGGTGGCGGCCGTTGACGATGCCCTGACCGCAGTCGACTGGCTGCAGGCCAACGCCAGCCAGTTGAGTATCGATCCCACACAAATCGGCCTGCTCGGCGGCTCCGCCGGCGCCATTACCGCCATTCATCTGGCCTACGTTCTGGACAACTATGGTGTTGCCGCAAGCCCCTTCAACTTTGTGGTCGATCTATGGGGCGCCAGCCTGATTCCGGCCGACGACCCGGTTGCTGCGGCCAATCACCTCGCGTCAGGCGAACCACCGCTGTTCATCATTCATGGCACCGAAGATGCGACCGTACCCTTTACCGGATCCGAGTTGCTGGTGGCGCGCGCAGTGAATCAGCAGGTGGCGCATGAAATCTATCCAATCGTAGGCGGCGGCCACGGATTTGGCGCAATCAACATCTTCGTTCTGGAAGCCAGCCCAGGGGTCACACTGTCCGAGCGGATGTTGCAATGGACCGTGCAAACCGTTCTTCACGACGACAATTTGCTGCGTGACGGGTTCGAGGGCTGAGCGCTGAGCTATTGGCAGTCCGGAATCGAACGAGAGTGATCGGTGCCGAACGCCTGGCGGGTGGCAGCGGCTGTTCTCCCTGAGGCTGGACGTAGTGGCACGAGGCTTGCTGGTGTCGATATCGTCGACCTTGATGGACCTGCCCATGTTCACGATCACCTTGCGCCGCTTGTTGCGCGGCGACTCGCGGGCATTCGCCGCAGGCACGGTGGCAACATTGGCAGTGGTGATCGCGGCGTTTGTGGTGATTGCGCAATTGGCGTATCCGGCACTCTGGGCACCGCTGCCAAATGCGCAGTCGCAGCAGCTGCTGGAACTGGAGGAGTACCACCCGCAGCGCGGCATCAGCGCCTTTTCGGTGTCGACACCGAATTTTCTCGATTGGCAAAGCGCCCTGCCGCAAGCACAAATCGCGGCGATCCAGGGCATCGATCTGACATTGAACGCGAGCGCAGGCAGTGCAGCGCAGCGGATCGCCGGCATGCAGGCAAGCGCAAACGTGTTTTCGGTACTGGGCTTACGATTGCAGGGGCAATCCTGGCAGGGTCCGGACGATCGCGGCGTGGTATTGCGCGAGGGGCTGTTCCGGCAGCGTTTCGGCGATGCGCCGTTGGGCGACCAGACGTTGTCGATCAACGGTGTGCGGCGTGCGGTCATCGGCATTGCGCCGGATGCCATCGGCATCGCCGGGCCGGTCGATGCGTGGCTGCTGCACCCCTTCGACAACGCGGATCGCGATGATCGCCGGCTGGACGTCTGGGCGCGCATTGCGCCAGACACGACGGCGCAAACGTTCGCCGCCGCGCTGGCCGCAGCGCATCAGCAACTGGCGCAAGCGCATCCGGCAGCAAACGCCGGTTGGCACGCGAAGGCGACGCCTGCGCTCGCCGCGGTAGTTGGGGAGAGTCTTCAACGTCGGGTCATGATGTTGCTGCTGGCGGCGGCATTGCTGGTGTTGCTGGCAACCGTGAATCTGGCCAACCTGCTGATTGCGCGCGGACTCGATCGTGTGCGCGATCTGGCGACTCGGCGCGCGCTCGGTGCTTCTGGCGCGCGCCTGCTGAGCGAATCGACGAGCGAGGCCACATTGCTCGCCCTCATCGGTGCGCTGCTGGGTGTGATCATCGCAGCTGCTCTGTTCGGCGCGTTGCAGTCCGTGTTGCCAGCATCGCCACGCTGGCAGGATTTGCACTTCCATTGGCCGATGGCAATGCTGTCGTTGCTCGTGGGTGTGGTGCCCGTCGTCATCGGCGGTGCCCTGGCCGCGACGATTGCGCTCAACGCTGCACGACGTCAGGCAGCTCGCCAGCGCGCGCCACGAGCGCGCTGGCGCTCAGCGCTGGTGCTGACGCAGTTGGCGCTGGCGACCTGTCTGTTATCGATCGCCTTGATCCTCGCCACCGAGTGGCGGCGTCTGCTCGATCTGGATCTGGGATTCGACACCAGCGCCGTGATTGCCGCTCGGTATGCGATCGACGAAGTTGTCGACGGGCCAAGCCACGCGCGCGGCCTGCGCACCAGTGCGGATCTGATCGATGCGGCTCGCGGCGTACCCGGTGTTGTTGCCGCGGCGGTGGCCAACGAGGCGCCGCTGGGGGCGTTCGACACTTCGATGATGCTGGCGGCCGGCTCGGTGGCGCCTGTCGATGATCAAGGGTTGCAAGTGTCGTGGCGCATCATTTCTGAGGGCTACTTCAAGACAGCCGGCACAGCGCTGTTATCCGGGCGCGACTTTGGCTCGGACGAGACGTCGGACTCCGCCATTCTGAGTGCCAGTCTGGCCAAAGCGCTATGGCCGGATCGATCGCCACTGGGCCGCGAAGTGACGTTCGAGAACGGGTCCTCGCGGACGATCGTTGGCGTGGTCGCTGATGTACGCAACAACGAGATCGACCAACCAACACCAACGGTCTATCTGCCGACGACCTGGTATCTGTGGCCAACGATGACGCTGGTGGTTCGCGCGCAGGGCGATGCAGCGCCGCTGCGGGCCGCACTGTTGGCCGCCAGCCAACGGGCGCGGCCAGACATGGCGCTGTTCGACATCGCCACGCTTGAAGCACGCGTTGAGCAGCATCTGGCTCCACAACGCCAGCAGTTGTTGGTGATGCAGTTGTTCGGCGCAATCAGTGTGCTGCTCGCTTGCGTTGGCATTTTCAGTGTGGTCACCAACTCGCTGGCGCAACGGCGCGGCGAGCTGGCGCTGCGCATGGCGGTGGGCGCTACCAGGCCGCGTCTGTTGCGCGAGGAAATTCGCGGCGGCGTGCTTCGATCCCTGCACGGTGCGGTGCTCGGAATCGGCCTGCTCGCATTCGCATTTCCGTGGTTGCAATCTCAACTCGCGTTGGCAGTGCCATCCATCTCGCTTGTGCTTGCCGCCATCGTCGCTATCGTTGCGCTGGGCAGCACCGCGACACTGGTCGCTGCGCGCCCGATTCGCCTGGTGGCGCCAATGACGGTGCTGCGGGCGAGCCCGGATGTTTCTTGAACGCACCGAGAATTGTGGCGAAGGGACACCCGGCCGTCGGCTGAGCTAAGCTACCCCTGAACCGATTGTGGAGCCTTCGCCATGCGTTCACTGCTGCTCGTCCTTTTGCTTCTTTGTGCAAGCCGCAGCGATGCCATCGATCTCCGGTTGAACAGTCTGGTCTCGGGGCTCGCCAATCCGCTCTATCTAACCCATGCGGGCGATGATCGGCTGTTCATCGTCGAGCAGCGCGGGCGGATTCGTATCCTGCGCAATGGCGCCCTGCTGGCGACGCCGTTTCTGGACATCACGCCACTGCTGTCGACCGGCAGCGAGCAGGGTTTGCTCGGGCTCGCATTCGCACCGGATTACGCGAACAGCGGTCGCTTCTACGTGTACTACACCGCGACCAATGGTGACAGCGTGTTAGCGCGCTATCGCGTCGGCAGCAACGCCGATATTGCCGACGCTGGCTCGCGCGAAATTCTGCTGCAATTTGCCCAGCCTTTCAGCAACCACAACGGTGGCTGGATTGCCTTCGGCCCCGATGGTTTCCTGTATGTCGCCAGCGGCGATGGGGGCAGTGGCAACGATCCGCAAGACAACGGCCAGCAGTTGAGTACCCTGCTCGGGAAAATCCTGCGCCTGAACGTGTCTGGCGCCAGCGCGCAGGGCGCGCCGAACAATCCCTTCGCCAGCACCGGTGGCGCGCGTGCGGAGATCTGGGCATACGGACTGCGCAATCCCTGGCGCGCGAGTTTTGATCGCCAGACTGGCGATCTGTGGATCGCCGATGTGGGTCAGACCCGCCGCGAGGAGATTAACTTTCAGCCGGCAGGCAGCGGCGGTCAGAACTACGGCTGGCGGCGCTTCGAAGGCACTTTGTGTGGCACCACCAACAACAACTGTGGCAGCACCGCAGGCTTCACGATGCCGGTCGACGAATATGACCGAACGCTGGGCTGCTCCGTGACCGGCGGCTATGTATATCGCGGCGATCTTTATCCGCGTTTGCGCGGCCGGTACTTTTTCTCAGACTTCTGCAGCGGCCGGATTTGGTCCATCGAGCGCAGCGGCGCTGGCGCCAGCGCCACATACACCCGTACCGAGCATCTGGCCACCGGGTTGCCGATCTCCAGCTTCGGCGAAGATCGGGCCGGCAATCTGTATGCACTCGCCTTCAACGGACAGGTGTATTTGCTCTCCGATGGCGAACCCCTGACCGGCCCGTTGATCGATGCCAGCTTCACTGGCGCCTGGTTCGACCCGGCGCAAAACGGCCACGGATTCCTGGTTGAGGTGCTGCCGGGCGGCGGCTTCCTTGCATGGTGGTTCACCTTCAGCCCCGACGGTCAACAGAGTTGGTTCGGGGGCGTTGGCCAAATCACCGGCAATCGCGCCGTCGTCAACGCCATGCGAACGACGGGCGGACGTTTCATTCCCAACTTCAATCCCGCTGCGGTGCAGAACGAGCCCTTCGGCACACTCACTTTCACGTTTACTTCGTGCCGCTCAGGGCAAGTGGCCTTCGATCTGCCGCAAGGTTACGCTCAAGGGACCATGGCGCTGACGCGGTTGACCATCCCCAGCGGCATCCCATGCAGCGCGGCTGCGAACTAACGATCGTGGTCGGCATCGACTATTGCCGCTGCAACTGCACCTGCACCCACTGGAGATTGATCCCGATCCGGTCACTCGTGGCGTCCGCCAGGGCATACGAGATCGGTTGCGCCGCCGCGTCGTCCAGCACATAGAGCACCAGAGCTGGTTCTGGATCGTCGCCGAAGCGAACGCGCGCCAGGCGCAACGAAACACCCAGACGACGGCCGTCCGTACTGGTGAGCGGCAGCCAGCCGCCTTCGTTGTGCAGCCGGGCGTTGCGCAATGTGTGCCACTCGCGCTGATCGGGCCGTGCGTTGCGCCCGGCACTGTTGACGACGACCAGACCACTGAACCACTGCGCCTTGCGATGCCGATGCGGCACACCCTGCGGGTGGCCGTAAATGAGCTTGCCCGCCGCGTCACGCGCGCCACTGGCGACCAACACTTCGTCGCGCGCGATCTCGATACGATCTTCGACGATCACACCATTTTCGAAACGTTCCGAGGCGACACGACATTGACCCGGTTCGGTCGCCCCCACAAAACGTTCGCGGGCGCTGTCGTAGTCGAAGAAAACGGCGCAACCGGGCGCAACGCTGAGCGCCGCGGCAGGCACGGCGCGCAGCCGCGCCACATCCAGATCACCACGCCACGGCGCTTCGTCGTTGAAGCGGTATTGATCGAGACGAATGCGTTTGCCATCCATTGCGAAACGATACAGGCGAAGACGTATCACACGAGGATCGTCGTCCAACGATTGCCGGGCAAAGAACACCGAACCGCCGATCGCTGGTACTTCCACGGGCACAAAGCTTAAATGGATGCGTTCGTGAGCCGGCGCCTGCGAGTCGCGATCGGCCATCGTTTGAGCGTAGTTGTCGAAGTTGCCTGCGAACCATTCGCTGATGCGCGCCAGGCCCACATCGATGTCGACACGCGCCGTGTCCTGCGGTGTTTGAAGGGTTGCGGTGGGCGGCGGCGCGGTGGCGCAGGCACTCAGGATGATCGCACTCAGTGCGACCCAGAGCAGGCGCAAAAAACCGCCGGTTAAGTTCTCAACCAAAACGCTTCCAAAATCATCTCCAGCAGGCTGTTGAGAAACAGCCTGCGGGCGCGAACCATGAATGGTTCGCACATGGGTCGAGCACGAAAGTGCTTGATCCATGAAAAGCGAGTCCGGACAAGTGCCGGATTCGCGACTTGAGAATCGCACAGGAAGTGCGTTTCTCAACAACGTCCCAGAGTCCTTGACGGAGGCGGATCTTTTCATTTGCGTCTGTTTCTCAGATGCGGCCTGGCGGTTGAAGCCCCCTTGAGTCAGGGGAGGGTGAGGACTGGCGCTTACACGCCGATAGGCGTGTCCCAATCCGAACGACCGGCGGCTTTGCCGCCGGGCCGGAAATGCGCGAAGCGCGCGGGGTTGTGGCAAGTACGCTGCCGAACGAAGCCAACAATTCTCGGCGATCTGAGGCGGAGCATCGTTAGAGTCCTTGACAGAGCCGGATCTGGACAAATAAGTCTGTTTCTTCAAAGCGGCTTTGGCTGTTGAAGCCCCCTTGAGTAAAGGGGGCGCGCGCGAAGCGCGCGGGGTTGTGGCAAGTACGCTGCCGAACGAAGCCAACAACGCTCGGCGATCTGAGGCGGAGCATCGTTAGTTCTTTTCCCATGCGCTGCGGCCCGCCCTCAGCGCCGCGCGTACGCGCTGACCATCAGCGTCTAAATCCGGCACGCGCCAATCGGGCGTCGCCGGTTCGTCGGCGAATCGGATCGGCACACCGATATGATCGTGGCCTTCGCGATCGGTGACGCGCATGCCCCGCGCAATGACCTGGGGCGAGGCCCAGGCCTCCTGCAAATTCCAGACGGGTGCCCAGCAGATATCGAGCGGTTCCAGCCACTCGCTCACTTGCGCCAATGTGCGTGATGCGAATGCGGCTGCAAAGGCATCGACCAGCGGTTGTTGGTGCGCACCAGGACCACGCTCTGCAAGCGCCGCGAGTTCCGGAGCGCCAATCGCGCGCGCCAGCGCTTCCACAAACTTGTGCTCGCTGCCGCCCAGCGCTACATGCCGACCGTCCGCGCAACGGTAAATCCGGTACATGGCGTTGCCGCCCCAACTTCGCTCGTGCTGCGGCACCGGCGCGCGGTTCTGAGCGAACACGGGACCTGTGACGTTCGGCATCCAGGCCATCAGCGCGTCTTGCATCGACAGGTCGATACTGTCCCCCAGGCCCGTGGTCTGACGCCGAAACAGCGCCATCAGAATGCCTGAGAGCGCCATCAGCGATGCCGCCATATCAGCCGACGGCATATTCGGATTGCACGGCTGGCCGTCCTGACCCAGATTGACACTGACAGCACCGCTCATCGCCTGGATCGCGAGATCGTGTGCAGGTTTGTCGCGCAACGGCCCAGATTGCCCAAAGGCGGCGATCGAACACACAACCAAACGCGGATTGCGCAACCGAAGCAACTCTGTGCCCAGTCCAAGACGATCCATCACACCCGGCCGAAATGCCTCGATGAAAACGTCGGCCTCATCGCAAAGCGCCAGCAGCACTTCGCGATCCGCGGCGCTCTTCAGGTTCAGCACCACACTGCGCTTGCCCCGATGCGTGTTGCGGAACCACACCGAATGTTCGCCCTGGCGTAACCCAACCTGGCGCACCGGTTCGCCGGACGGCGGCTCGACTTTGATGACGCTGGCGCCATGGTCCGCCATCATCATGCTCAGATGGGGGCCGGGCAAGAACAACGACAAATCGAGTACTCTGAGGCCTTGTAGTTTCATGTGCCGAAATTCTTCGATCCGGTGCAACGTTGTAGAGCGCGATCAGTGCAGCGCAGTTTCCGAAGCTTCGCGGCACGAAATCGCCGCTTGCGTCATCATCCCATCTATCGCCCTCGATAAGATCACTTCATGCGCCGCCTCTTGCTGATTGTTTTGCTATCGCTCGCTGCCGGTTGCGGCAGCAAGGGTCCGCTTGAGCTTCCCAGCGAACCGCCGGCGCCAGCGGGGGCCTGATGCGCTTCACAAAAATGCACGGCGCTGGTAACGATTTTGTGCTTATCGATGCCGTGTCGGCGCCGATCGACTTGACGCCGGCGCTGGCTGAACGCGTCGCCGATCGGCACCGTGGCGTCGGCTGCGACCAAATCATGCTCATCGAGCGGCGTGCACGCTTCGCGTACCGCATCTTTAATGCGGACGGCACGTCGGCCGCGCAATGCGGCAATGGTGCGCGGTGTGTCGCGCGCTATCTGCACGAGCGATATGGCGTCATCGACACCCCAATCGACAGCCCATCCGGGCCGATCACGCCAACGTGCCTTGCGCCAGGACGCTACGCGATCGCGCTGCCGACACCCGTCTTTGCGCCGGACCAGATTCCCTTTCTGGCAGCGGTCGAATCGCTCACCTACCCGATCGATGTGTGCGATCGCACCCTGGAAATTTGTGCGCTGTCGATGGGCAATCCGCATGCGGTGCTGCCAGTGGGTTCAGCACAAACTGCCGATGTCGACACCCTGGGTGCTGCGCTTTCGCACCACCGGCGATTCCCGGATCGGGCTAACGTCGGTTTTGCTCAGGTGCTGTCGCGCAGCGCGATTGCGCTACGCGTCTATGAGCGCGGTGTAGGCGAAACGCTGGCCTGCGGCAGTGGCGCCTGCGCTGCTGCAATTGCGTTGATCCGCCTCGGTCAACTCGATCACGCGGTATCGGTACACTTGCCGGGCGGCACACTGGATGTTTCATGGGACGGCGGAGAGGTGCATCTGGCCGGTCCTGCAGAGTTCGTTTTCGAAGGAGAATGGTTGCTGTGACCGATATCGAATTAAGCGCCGAACGCGTCGCGAGCTATTTGCGTCGCAACCCCTCGTTCCTCTCCGACTTTCCCGATCTGGCTTTGGCCATGGTCATCCCACGCCACGCTGGCGCGGCCACCTCACTGACCAGTTATCAGCTGGATGTATTGCGCGAGAAAAACGGCGCATTGGCCCAGCGGTTGCGCGAATTGTCTGAGGTGGCGCAAGACAACGAAGCTTTGATCGGGCGCGTCCATCAGTTGTCCCTTCGTCTGCTGCGGGCACGGCGTTTTGCCGATACCGTTCTGGCGGTTGCCGCGAGCCTGCGCGAGGACTTTCACACCGATCTGGTGCGGGTGTGTTTAATCGGTGCGCCGGTGCTTGACATTCACGAACCGTGGCTGTTGCAGATCGGCGCTGATGCCCAACCGCTCGGCCAATTCGCAGACTTCAGAGGCAAAGGCGAGCCGCTTTGCGGGCGTTTGCGGCAGGAGAAACTGGATTTTCTGTTCGGCGATTTAGCCGGCGAAGTCTCTTCCGCTGTCCTGCTGCCGGTTGGCCAGTTCGGGTTTCTGGGAATCGGCAGCGCCGATCCGAACCGCTTCCATCCTGGAATGGGAACGGTGTTTTTGCGGCAGATCGCCGAGCTGATCGACACCGCCCTGGCGAGTGCCGCTTGATCGCCACGCAGATCGCCCTGGACTGGCCACAGGCACTCACAGCCTTCCTCGACCACCTGCGCGTCGAAAAGCGCTACTCGCCGCAAACGCTGCGCACGTATCGATTTCAGCTGGAGAAGGCCATCGATACACTGGCACTGGTCGCCACGACGTTAGGCGACGCAGAGCGGCATCATCTGCAGGCATACCTGACGGGTCTGCATCGTGCCGGCCAATCGCCGCGGTCGATCGCTCTGGCGGCGGCCAGCTTGCGTTCGCTGATGGGCTGGGCAAAACGCAATGCGCTGATCGACGACAATCCGACAACGGGTCTGCGCACGCCCAAACCCAACAAACGCCTGCCCGCCATACTCGACGCCGATGCGACCACGCAGTTGGTCGAAATTGAGGCCAGCGAGCCGTTGTCGGTGCGCGATCGCGCGATGCTCGAGTTGTTCTACTCGGCCGGATTGCGCCTGGGCGAAGTTGCTGCGTTGCGCTGGCAGGATCTCGATCTGAGCGAAGGATCGGTCCGGGTTCTGGGCAAGGGCAACAAAACGCGCATCGTGCCTGTGGGCCGGCCTGCCGTCGTCGCCTTGCGCGAACTTGCGGCGTTGCATAGCGCACCCGAGGCGCCCGTTTTCGGCAACGGCCGGGGCGGCGCGTTATCGCCGCGCGGAATTCAGAAACGCGTCGCACACTGGGCAAAACAACAAGGCCTTTGGCAACGCGTGCATCCGCATCTGCTGCGGCATTCGTTCGCCAGCCACGTACTCGAGTCGAGCGGCGATTTACGCGGTGTGCAGGAAATGCTGGGACACCAGAACATCGCCACGACTCAGGTGTACACGCATCTGAATTTCCAACATCTGGCCGAGGTATACGACAAAGCGCACCCTCGCGCGAAACGCGAGAAGTAGCCAAAGAGCCGGTTGCGAAGCGCTGATCTGCAAATCGGGCGTGATCGCGAATCGAAACGAATCTGGTGGGCGGTACTGGGATCGAACCAGTGACCCCTGCCGTGTGAAAGCAGTGCTCTACCGCTGAGCTAACCGCCCGTAGTGGTTCGGACGAACCAACGAGAGCCGTGAACGATAGCCGTGCGGTTCTTTCTCCGTCAACCGTAGACACACGAAGATGCGCTAGATTGGCGGGCTTCGTTCAGTTGGATGCGAAACCACGCATGGTCACGGAAATTGTCCCGTATGAGCAGATTCCGCTCAAGGATTATGCCGAGAAGGCCTACCTCGACTACTCGATGTATGTGGTGCTCGACCGCGCCCTGCCCTTCATCGGCGACGGCTTGAAACCGGTACAACGACGCATACTGTACGCGATGAGCGATCTGGGTTTGAGCTTCCAGGCCAAACACCGCAAGTGCGCAAAAACCGTTGGCGATGTGATCGGCAACTATCACCCGCACGGCGACTCTGCTTGTTACGACGCGCTGGTACTGATGGCCCAGCCCTTCAGCTATCGCTATCCGTTGATCGACGGTCAGGGCAACTTCGGTTCGCAGGACGATCCGAAGAGCTTCGCGGCGATGCGCTATACCGAATCGAAACTCACGCAGTACGCCAAAGTCCTGCTCGATGAGTTGGGACAAGGCACGGTCGAATGGGAACCGAACTACGACGGCAGCCGAGAGGAACCATCGTGGTTGCCGTCGCGCTTGCCGAACGTGCTGCTCAATGGCACTACGGGCATCGCCGTCGGCATGGCCACCGACATTCCGCCGCACAATCTTCGCGAGATCGTCAGCGCCTGCATTCGCCTGTTGGATGATCCCGAGGCAACGACGGCTGATCTTTGCGAACATGTGCGCGGGCCGGATTACCCCACGGCGGCGGAGATCATCACACCGCGATCCGAACTGCTGAAGCTCTACGAAACCGGCAATGGCTCGCTGCGCGCGCGCGCCGTCTACGTACGCGAAAACGGCAACATTGTGATCACCGCGCTGCCGTTTCAGGTGTCGCCAACCAAAATCATGGAGCAGATCGCTGAACAGATCAAAGCGAAAAAACTGCCGATGGTGGAGGATTTGCGCGATGAAGGCGATCACCGCCAACCGGTGCGCATTGTCATCATGCCGCGCAGTAATCGCGTCGATGTTGATGAGCTGATGCAGCATCTTTTCGCAACGACCGATCTGGAAAAGAGCTATCGCGCCAACCTTAACGTGATCGGCCTCGACGGACGCCCGCAGGTCAAGGCGCTCAAGGCCATGCTGAGCGAATGGCTGGTGTTCCGCACCGATACCGTCAAACGACGGATCACCCATCGCGTCGAAAAAATCGAGAAGCGGCTGCACCTGTTGGAAGGTTTGCTGATCGCATTCTTGAACCTCGACGAAGTGATCCGCATCGTCCGCTCCGAAGATGAGCCCAAGCCCGTTTTGATGGCGCGATTCGCGCTGACGGATGCTCAAGCCGAGTACATTCTCGAGACCAGACTGCGGCAACTGGCGCGGCTGGAAGAAATGAAGATTCGGGGCGAACAACAAGAACTCGCCAGGGAACAAGCCGATCTCAACGCCATTTTGGCGTCGAAGACCAAGCTCAAGAACTTGATCAAAAAAGAGCTCGAAGCCGACGCAAAAGCCTTTGGCGACGATCGCCGCTCGCCGCTGGTCGAACGCGAACAAGCCAAAGCGCTCAGCGAGTCGGATTTGACACCTTCCGAACCGGTGACAGTGATCCTGAGCGAAAAAGGTTGGGCCCGGGCCGCCAAGGGGTTCGACATCGATCCCGCTCAGTTGAGCTACCGCGAGGGCGATCGGTATCTCGCCAGTGCGCGCGGTCGCAGCAATCAACATGCAATTTTCCTGGACAGTACCGGCCGCGCGTATTCGTGTATCGCACAAACACTGCCCAGTGCGCGCGGCCAGGGCGAGCCGTTGACCGGCCGCTTCGATCCGCCGAGCGGGGCGCGTTTTTTGTCAGCGATCGCCGGTGACGAAAACAACGCGCTGGTGCTTGCCACGAGCGCCGGTTATGGATTCGTGACCAAACTCGAAGCACTGGTGTCGCGCAATCGAGCTGGCAAACAGGTATTGACCGTGCCCGAGGGCAGCGATGTTGTCGAGCCGATCGTGGTGCCGGGCGCTGTGAGCAGCGCCCTGGTGGCCGCCGTCACCAGCGACGGACACTTGTTGGTGTTTCCATTGAGCGAGCTACCAGAATTGGACAAAGGCAAAGGCAACAAGATCATCAACCTGCCGGCAAGCAAACGGGAAGCCGGCGGCTCGATGCTGGCGATCGCCGCATTCCAACCCAACCAGGAGCTGGTGGTTGTGGCTGGCGGGCGCATCACGCGCCTGAAAGGCAGCGATCTCGATGCGTATCGCGGGACTCGCGCACAACGCGGCGGCTTACTGCCGCGCGGTTTGCAGCGCGTCGATCGCCTGGAGATCGTCGGTTGAACGACCTCACGCTCGCCGAACGTTTTCGTGGTTTTTATCCTGTCGTCGTGGATGTCGAATGCGGCGGTTTTGACCATACCCAGCACGCGCTCCTGGAAATCGCCGCGGTCATGTTGGATTGGCGGGAGGGGCGACTGGTCCGTGGCGCCACAGTTGCCGCGCACGTGTTGCCGTTCGACGGCGCCAGGTTCGATCCCAAGGCGCTCGAAGTCATCGGCATCCCCGATCCATTTCACCCGTTGCGCGGCGCACTGCCCGAACGCGAAGCACTGGATGCCATCTTCGATCCCGTTCGCAAGGCGCAGAAGTCGTACGGCTGTCAGCGCACCATTCTGGTTGGCCACAACGCTGCGTTCGATCTGAATTTCTTGAATGCCGCCATTGCCCGCACCGGCCACAAGCGCTCGCCGTTCCATCCGTTCAGCACTTTCGACACCGTCAGCCTCGCTGCCTTGGCCTACGGCCAAACCGTGCTCGCCAAAGCGCTGAAAGCCGCAGGCATCGAATGGGACGCCGGGCAGGCGCACTCGGCAGTGTACGACGCCGAACAAACCGCAGAATTGTTCTGCACTATCGTCAACCGCTGGGGCGCGATGGTGGGGTGAGAGACCATCGGCGTCACTGAGACATTTTGCGCCTCGATCGCTCCTTGAGTGGTGCGCCGCTAACGGGCGGGCATCAACTGACAGACGAGGTGAGTTATGCATGGTTATCAAGACCGTGGATCGAACGTACCACGGGGGCGGTTTGCGGACACCGGGCGGTTCGGGCGTCTTTTTCCGGAGCTAAGAACACAGAAAAAAATGTCGCCGGAGCCAGCGGTACTCGGCGCCGCCGGTGGGCCCATGGACGGTGGCAGCCCACCTCCCACAGACACCAGCCAGGACAATCCGCGCATCAAAGCTGGCTATACCTTTCTCGGCCAGTTCGTCGATCATGATCTCACTTTCGATCCGACCTCGATTCTCGAGCAGCAGATCGACCTGCAAGCCACGCGCAACTTTCGCACGCCAGCCTTTGAGTTGGATTCACTTTATGGACTGGGGCCTGGCGCGCAACCCTGGCTTTACGACAAAACCAAGCCGTTTCGCTTCCTGATCGGCGAAAACGGCAACGATGTGCCGCGCAACTTTCAAGAGGTGGCGCTGATCGGCGATCCGCGCAACGATGAAAACGGCATCATTTCGCAATTGCACACGAGTTTTCTCAAGTTCCACAACGCGGTGTTCGAAAAGCACACTGATGCGAGTCAATCCGGTCCGTCGCGCTTCGAAGCCGCGCAGAAATTAGTGCGCTGGCATTACCAATGGATGGTGTTGCACGAATTCCTGCCGCGGCTGGTCGGCAGCAAGACGGTCAAGCGCATGCTGCAAAAGCCGCGCTTCCGCTTTCCGCGCGAGCCCTTCATGCCCGTCGAATTCAGCGTGGCCGCCTATCGGTTCGGCCACAGTCAAGTCCGCCCCGGTTATGGCGGCATTGGTACTGGCGGCGCGATCTTGTTCCCAGCAGACCCGGACAACATCCCCCACCTGGGCGGTGGCCGGATCATTCCCCCGGACCGGCAAGTCAACTGGGCCGCCTTTTTTGGCACGAACGCCCAGCCCAGTAAGTTGATCGATATCCGGCTGTCATCCACCCTGCTGAACCTGCCCAACTCGGTCATTCCACCTGGCGTGCCCGCGCATCAGCGCTCGTTGGCCATCCGTAACCTGCAGCGCGGACTGGACGCAAACTTGCCGTCCGGCGACGACGTGGCCGATTTCCTCGACATTCCCAAGCTCAAGGCCAAAGAGCTGTGGAAAGACGTCAAGGGCGGCAGCGGCGAAGGCCCACTGTGGTTCTACTGTTTGCGCGAAGCCGAAGTCCGCGCCGCTGGCCATCGACTCGCAGGCGTGGGTGCCGAAATCGTCGCCGGCGTTTTTGTCGCCCTGATGCTCGCCGATCGCGCCTCCTTCCTCGCGCAAAAACCCGGCTGGACCCCCACCCTCCCCAGCGCGCAAAAAGGCCGTTTCACCATGACCGACCTGCTCAATCTCGCCAACAATCTTCAGCTCCAGGCCGAAGACCTGGCGACGCTGCCGGGCGGGGATTGAGGCCAGAGCAACCCTCCCGCGGCGAGCTTGCGCTGCGGGAGGGAACTTCTGCAAAGTGGCTAAGGCGGTTTGATTCCCAACTGTCGATAGTGCGCCAGCGATGCCCAATAGTAGGGATGACGAAAGTACCGGGAGTTTCGCAAGGCAAGCTGCGCATGGCGCAGCGCTTCAGCACTGCTGGACGGATCGTTCAGATCAAGCGCATGGTAGAACGCAGGCACCCAGACGTTGGTCGCTGCATCGCTCACTGGCCAGGCGGCAGCGATGACATTTTGCACGCCAGCTGTCGATACCGCGAGCGCGAAACTCGGCGTGCTGACCGTCGTCGATCCTGCCGCAAGCTGACATGCGTTGAGCACAGCCAAACTCGCGTTGAGCGGCGATGTTGCAACATCCATCCATGACATAAATTGTGGTTCTCCACCGATCGCGTCCGGCGCAAGCCACAGGCCTGCGTAGCCCATTTCCTGAGGACTTGAGTACCCGTGGGCTGCAACGTGTACCAATCGACCCGAGCTCATCAACGCTCGTTGCAGCGCTTCTGGCGTCGCCTTAGACGCAGTGAGGGCCTCCAACTTGAGCCTGGGCAACGACAACGACAAGAGATCGGTTTCGTGAACCGCGCTATAGAGCGGTGCAAGCCTGTTGCTGGCGCCCGGCCCAACATTGGAGGCAACAATGGCTGTAGCGGCGTCAATCAGGGGGTGAGGTGATGTCTGAACCGTCAGACTAGATATCCAACTGATAGATGTTTTTTCGATGAGTGGCTTACCGTCAGCCTCCAGCACGGACCACGGGATCAAACCCAGCCGATCATCTGCCAGGATGAGCAGCCGTTCGCGAAGAGCTGGTGCGGTGCTCATCAGAGTCGAAGACAGACGCTCAATGGCGACGTCGAGTTCGGCACCCTGCCGCCGTAACAACGCCGAGTGGAGGTTCTCTACCTGGCCGACGAGTACGCTGCGACCTGGCAGAGGTGAAAGCAGCAGCTCGTTTCTCGACATCCAGATGGCTGCACTTTGTCGATCACCCAAAGAAATCATCAGCATCCACTCTCGCTCACCAAGAGATCGCCGAACATCGGAAATTTCAATTGGCGTCGAATCGCCTTGATTCTCCTGGCCCAGCGCCTTCAATACCGCACGGTCACTGTTTTCCTTAGCGGCCGGACTGACAACATCGTTGAGCAGCCATAAGCCGAATGCTGGGGAAACCGCCTCCGCCGAACGCGGTCCATGAGATTGACGATACGGATGGGTGGCCAGAATGAGATTGGCAAGGTTTTCGGCGCGACCAAGAGGCCGCGCCGTGGCCGCATCGCGCAGCGTCGCAGCACGCCTCAGAGCCGCAAACTGAAGCGCAGGATGCGCGCCTGCCACCAGCGATTCGATACGACGTGCTGCGGCGAGCGTTGCCGCATTGGCCTCTGCCTCGATGGACACTGACTGCGATAACGTCGCCGCATGCATCAAGATATCGTCCAGCGCCAAAGGTACGCATTTGTGCGAGGCAAGCGTGGTTCGAGCCGCCGCGAGATTGCCTTCGACCCGAAGAATTTCGGCTTCAAGTAGACAGGCTCGTACGCGGTTGCGTGTTCCCGATTGATGGTCGAGTAGAGCACGCGCCGATTCTGTTCCCCCACTCAGCAACTCGACTTGCGCCAACCACATGCGGGACAGCGCCGATTCGTCATCGAGACCGAGTGAAGTGAATATCTGATTGGCAGACCGGAGCCATTGCGCGGAAGACTCGCCACGCCCAGTGTCATGGTCAATCGATGCCAACACCATCAGCGACCATGCGACACGATGAGGAGCCTCTGAGGACGGGATCTCGCGCAGCGACCTGGCGATGTAAGAGTACGCTTCGGTGTGCATACCCAACTGCCGATAGAGTTCCGCGAGGGCGCGGTAGATTTGCGAACGCTGAACAGCGTTGGCCTCGAGTGCAACGGTATCCGAGTAGATTCGTATCGCTTGCGCAAACTCCCCGCGTATCGTCGCGGCGCGCGCACGTACTAAAGCCAGTCGGTTCTGAACCACAGGCGTCAACTGGCAGTGATCGGCACTGGCAAGGCGATCGATCCAGCTATCCAGACCAACAATATCGCCCTCAAGGTTTGCAATCTGAGCTGCATTGATCCCAAGATTGACCGCTTCGTTGCACTCGCCGATCTGTTCGTATTCGGAGATCAACGCCAGTGTAACCCGCTTCGCGGCCGCTCGTTGGCCGGAGTTTGCCAATGCCGTGGCACGTGTGACCCTTGCCCGACGCGCAAATGCATCCAAACCAACCGCCAGATTCATTCGTTCGGCAACGAACGACTCGTCTCGCGCCTGCAAAAAATTCCCAGCGTTCGCCGATTGCTCCGTTTGTCCGAGCGCTGCGGCGGCAGCACGATCCAACTCGCCCAACTGCTGCCACCGCGTCACCAGTCGAGCATAAATGGCATGCGCGCGGACGTGCTCACCCGATCGCGCCACCAGAAATGCCAGCTCGTGTTCCGCCAGGGCACCGCAAGTGCCGTGCTCAGCGGTGAGCCGTTCGAGTTCTCGACCATTGGCTGCATCCGCGGCGGTGCGAACCTGGTTCCAGCATTGCAGGTATGGCGAATGCGTGCCGCAATGCAACTCCACAATCGCCAAGCCCGACTTACCGACGATTGGCGTTTCATCACCAGCGCTGACCGCGCGCGATACCTCAGAGAGTCTCGGCGGGCGCCCGCTGATCTCCCGGACCGGATGACCCCAACCCACATCAACGCCTGTTTCGCGAATCCGAAGCCAACCATCGGCTTGAACAATCGCGCGCTGCGAAACGGCGATCAAAACTTGATCGCCACAGTTCAACCGCACTTCGCTGGCCAATGCAGCGCCAGCGAAGTGCGCCCAAAACGAGAGAAATATCAGGGAAAGGGCTCCTGGCCAGTGCCTTCGTCATCCTGGTTTGGCTGGCCAGCCAAGACGGGTTCCCCAGGCGGCGACTTCAGGCGCGCTGCAAAAAACGCCTGCGCGTCCGACTTGGGTGGATACGTAATCCCGCCAGACGTCGGGTAGTCGTTTACGTGACTGCCTTTAACGTCGAATATCTCGATATGCAATTGCGCACGTTTACTGGCTTCATCCGACACCAAGCGATATAGAAATATCCGATATTTGCCATCCGTTCCTTCAAGCCAATGAAATTCTTGCTGACCAGCCGGCATGCCTAGCGCTACGTTCATAGAGATGAGAATCTGCTGCGGTGGCTGCGGCGGCACCTGTGGCCTCATAATCGAAACATAGGCCGTTGCGTTTGAACTCGGTGCGAAACAGACATCATCCCCAGCTTTCAGAACGCTACCGCCCTTAACTGCCACAAGCTCCCAGCCACGGTTATTAGGTGGCAACAAATCACACGCGCTCTTCAAAAAAAGACATTTCAAACTCCCGCGGAAGAAATCGCCCACAACCAACCTCCTATCTGATTTTATTTCGGATCCAATCAACCGCAGAAGAAACGGCAAGAGATGCAGTTCGCCCTTGCCCTTGGTCATATCCCCATCCGACATGGATCGCCAGAAGTTCATCGTCGAGAAAGTATCCACCACCACTTAGGCCATCCATGGTCTGAGGCCCCGCCCAAAGAATGCATCTTTCGCCCATTGCGATAGCTTCGTATTGCGAACTGAAACTTCGGCCGTCGCTTCTGAACGCACGCAGCTCTGCGACCGCGCCAGTATTTGGCATTTCACTAGAAATTTTGGGAAATGCTTGGCGACCAACGCCTTTTTCGATCTCTATGATTGCGAGTACCTCTGAACAAAGGTTCTCATTAATGACTATCGGCGGCGTACCCAGCTGCGCCTTAAGCTTGCCTTGATGGCTAGTCCCATCACTCAATTGAATTGTTAAGTCATTCGAAACGACGTGCGCACACGTCAGTACATGCTTGGGAGAAATCAGAACACCACTCCCTACGCAGAAATCGCATTTGATAACTTTACAGACGACCTCAATCATTGCCCCCCCTGGAAAACTCCGAGTTGATCCTCAATACGCCACTCAGACTCTCACGACTCACAAGGACAAAAAAAACGCCGTCATTCGATGCCACCGGCCCTAGTCGCGTGGTCGTTTTGTCCGTATGCACGAGGCTCAAATACATAGTCCGTGCATTCTGTGGACCGATAATTTCAAACAGTACCGGACTATCGCCTCTCGTGGAATTCGGGAGTAAAGGCAACCTGTGGACATCAAGACCCCTTACGCCTTCAATGCGCAATACCTCCGGTACGTCCCAACTCGGCTCCTGCGCGGTGAACTTAAAGTACGCGCCCGATAATGCCAAGACCGCAACTGCAGACATCGCTAATGGCAGCCAAGTATTTCGTCTGTCATGAACGACGCGCTCATTTGTAGCGGCAGAAATCTTGGTCTCAGATTTGACTTGATCAACCAACCCCGGCCGATCCAACAAATACGCCTCAAACCAATCGCTTTCGGCTTCGTCCAGTTCGCGATTGAGGTAGCGTTCCATCCAGGCTTGCTCCAGCCAAGGTGCCATGTCTTCGGTGGTGGGGCGGAACTCGCTCACGGGATTGGTCCGGTCGTGATGTTGTTTCCCCTATGCGGATAAAGGAGAGGACAACGGTTGGGTTGTCGCAGCGCTGATTGTGACAATTTGAACGGATTTTGTTCCAGGAGCGCCTGGCAGGTGACGTGACCGGTCCGTTCGCTGGTGGGTGGCAGCGCGCAAGGATTGCGAACGAGGCGACTCACAACATTCCCCTTTCGTCTGCGAGTTCACGCAACCGTGTGCGGGCGCGAGACATGATTTTGCGAAAGTGTGGCTCGTCGATTTGAAGGGTTCGACAAATGGTCTCGCGCGACTCTTCGAGAATGTAGAAGCGCCTCAGGACTTCGCGATCTCGCGGCTGCGGCAGTGCCTCCACCAAGGCCCGCGCGATGGCTTTGCGTTGGCGGTGTTCCATCAGATCGACCGGATCGTTATGCGTTTGCGGCACGGATTCGACGGGCGTGTCGCTGTGCCGTTCGCGCGCCTTCTCAACACTCTGGTAGTGCGCCAGGCACGCATGTTTGAGGCTTTGCTGCAAGTAGTGCGGCAGGGCGATGGGATCGTGGATGGCGCCCGCGCGCAGTTTGGCGAGCACGGCCGTCAACACGTCTTGCACAATGTCATCGAGCTGCGGCTCGTTCGGCCGGCAGTGCCGCGCGGCAATGGCGCAGGCGGTGACTCGATAGCGCGCCATAAACTCCTGCTCGGCGCTCGCCTCGCCACGGGAGATCCGGCCAACGAGGCCACACAACAACTCGGCCAGCCCGCCCTTTTCGCCCGCCACGCACAATTCCCCTGCCGCGCCGTGTGGAGCTTCACGCTGCCAAAACATCCAGCCGAAAGCAAGCCAAATTGCTAAGAAACTTCACTTTCGGTGGTCAATTTCCGGCTCAATGTCAACGAATTGGGTTTTGAGATCGGGTATAGCCGGCAGCTGAGTAGCCGCCTGAATCGAACCATAGTGGGATCGCGCGCCTCAGGCACCCATCGCAGCCGAAAAGTCCACCGGAATCGACGCCAGCGTGGCGAGCAGGCGGCGCTGATCGCGGCTCTCCCAGGAGTCGAAGGCGATGGTCTCGATCGGACGCCAGAGCGCCACCCAACCCAATATCAACAGCCCTTCGGCCAGGATATCCGACCACGGGCCGCCGACATCCGTGACCAGACGCCGTATCAACAGCGAAATGGTCAGCGTTGCGAGCCCCGCGAGCAGTGCAACGCGCCCGATGCGCCGACGACGACGATGGCGCCTTTCCGCCTGGCGGTGTGCCAGCGCAAAATGTTCGTGGATGGCGAGTCGAATGTCGTCGAGGTGTTGTCCGAGTTCGTGTGGGCCAGAAATGACGATTCGCAGTGGATGATGGCCGCTGTATTCGGCGGCGCATTCCTGAATGTAGGCATCGGCATTGCGGTCGAGGGCTTTGGCGTGGAACGGGGCGGGATCGAGCCGGTCGAAGAGTTGCTCGATAGAAGACAATCGCAGTTCGATGTCAGTCACTGTTTGCATTACAACGGCCAGCGCGAAACTGCGTATCCCAACCACAGGGCGAGCAACATCAGCAGCAGGCCCGGCAGCATGTAGCGCGCATAACGCGGCCCGCCAATGCTGCGCACGATCACGATTTTGGTCAGCGTATTACTGGAGAGGGCCAGCAGAATGCCCAATTGCGCGCTCGCGACATCAATACGGCCTTGGGCGGCAAGTTCCGTGAGCGACACGGCAGGCGCGTGCGCATCGGCAAAACCGACGGCACCAGCACCGATGGTCGCGCCCATATCGCCCAGGACGCTGGCCAAAAGATCCGAAACCACCAGCACCAGGGCAATCAGTCCGGCGAAACTCAGCGCGTGGCCGAAGTGAAATGGACGCGATTGACCGTTGCTCTGCGCTGCGATCGACGTTGCGCGCCATGCGCGCCAGCCGAGCCAACCCGACGCAACGGCGACGACCACAAAAGACAGCGCCAGTGGCAGCAGCAAACTGAGCAGAACGGCTCGATCAATCACAATGGTGATGGCCACCAGCATGGTCAACGTGGCCAGATTGGATGCCATACCGCCCGCGGCAGCCGCGCGCAAGAGCGCCGGATCCGCTTGTGCGCGGTGCCCCATGCTGGCGATAGTGGCCGAACTGGACACGAATCCACCCACCAGCCCGGTCAACGGCAAACCGAGGCGTGGCCCGGCCATGCGCATTGCCACGTAACCCAGCGCGTTGATCGCCATGACCAACACCACCAACGTCCAAAGGCGTTTCAGGTTCAAGCCTTCGAATGGGCCAATCGGCGCATCGGGCAGGATTGGCAGAATGACCAGGGCCGACGCGAGCAACAGCAGGCCATCATTCAACTCCTGCTCGGTCAGGACTTTGTGCGAAAAGCGATGCAGAACGCCCTTGCTCTGCAAGATGATGGTCACGACGACTGCGACACCTGCAGCCAGGGCGCGGGACTGTACGGCCACCATGCCGATCAGGAAGGTCAAAACGATCGCAACTTCGGTGGTCAACCCGGGTTCGTGATCGCGGGTTCGCCAGTACCCGACGACAGCCACGAGCGCAATAAAACCACCCGTCACGGCAATCGCCATCGGCCCAAGCAGACTGGCTACCGCGCCAGACAGCGCCACCAGCGCCAAGGTGCGCACACCTGCCGCCTGGCGGCCCTCGTGGTCAGCTTTATGCTGCTCCCGTTCGATTCCAATCAGCAGCCCGCAGCCCAGAGCGACCGCCAACGACAACACTTCCTCGGATAACGTCTCAAACATCTGGGCTCACCTTTCGCCGGACAGCGTTGCTGCCGCATCAGCCTGCTTGTTACGCCGGCTAGCGTCGGCGGCGCTTCTGGCGATCGCCGAACTGCTGCCGATTGCCTGAGTCCGCGCGTGTCGGCTCGTCTCCGGCCAGTTTGAAGTCGATTTTGCGCTCGACGGCGTCGACGCGCAGCACTTTGATCTTCACCCGATCGGCGAGCTGGAACTTCAAGCCACGGCGTTCGCCGACCAGACAATGGCGCCGTTGATCGTAGTGGTAATAGTCATTGGGTAACTGCGTGACGTGAATCATGCCGGTGATTTTGGTTTCGGGAATTTCGACAAACATACCGAACGTCGCAACGCCGGTGACCACGCCCTCAAATTCATCGCCGAGGTGTCGCTCCATATAGGCACACTTCAGGCGATCGACCACATCCCGACTGGCCTCATCGGCACGCCGTTCGGTTGCAGAGCAGTGCCGGCCAAGGTCTCCCATTCGCGCGTCACTGTAGGTGTAGTCATCCGCTTTGCCGCCTGCGAGAGCGTGATAAATCGCACGATGGACGAGTAAGTCCGGATAGCGCCGAATCGGCGAGGTGAAGTGTCCGTAGGCGCCAAGCGCGAGCCCAAAGTGCCCGTCGCACGCGGGTGCGTAACTTGCGATGCTCTGCGAACGCAACACCACGGCGTGGATCAGCGCACCATCCGGGCGTTTGCGCGCCTTCTCCAGCACCACCATCAGATCCGCTGGCGTCAGGTCTTCGTAGGCTGGAATGTTGATTGCAACCGACGACAAAAACGCGATCAGTTCTTCGTACTTGTGCACCGGTGGCCGCGGATGGACGCGATACAAAGCCGGGATCTTGGATCGCTTCAGGAACTTCGCTGCGGCAACATTGGCCGCGATCATGCACTCTTCGATGAGTTTGTGCGCCGGATTGCGCTCGTAAGGTTTGACGGCGTCGATGTTGCCATCGACATCGAACTCGAAGCGCACTTCCTGGCCCTCGAAATCGAGCGCCCCGCGCGCCGCACGCCGTGCGGCGAACCTCTGGTAAAGCGCGTACAGATTCTCGATTTGCGGCAAGACATGTTTGACCTGCTCGCGCACTTCCGCTCGCTTCTCGCCGATGGCCTGCCATACCTGGCGATACGTCAGCCGCGCTGCCGAACGCATCACGCCACTGAAAAATCGCGAGCGCGTCACTTCGCCATTCTTGTCGATGCGCATTTCGCAGCAAAGACACAAGCGATCCACGTTGGGCTTCAGGGAGCAAATGCCGTTGCTCAGTTTTTCGGGCAACATCGGCACGACGCGCTGTGGAAAGTAGACACTGGTGCCGCGGGCCTGCGCCTCATCATCCAGCGGGGTCCCTGCGACGACATAACTGGCGACATCGGCTATCGCGACGATCAACTTGAACCCGCCACTGCGCAGTGGTTCGCACCAAACGGCGTCGTCGAAGTCGCGCGCATCTTCGCCATCAATGGTCACCAGCGGCAGCTCACGAAGATCCTCACGATTCTTGCGCTGTGCCGGTTTCACCGTATCGGAGATCTTTGCCGCCTGATGGAGCACAACCTCTGGCCATTCGTGCGGCAGACCGTGGCTTTCGATCGCCATATCGACCGCCAACGAGGTACCGATGTCTTCGCCCAGAACGCGCACGATCTTCGCCACCGGCTGGCGATGCGCCGTTGGCGGCTCGGTGATTTCTGCCACTACGATATCGCCCGGCGCGGCGCCGCCGGCTGCGCCCGAAGGGATCAACAGGTCTTGATGTATGCGGCGATCATCGGGGGCAACAACGCCAAAGCCAGCCTCTTCCAGATAACGCCCGACGATCCGCGGAGAGCGCCGCGACAGAATCGAGACGATGGCGCCTTCTGGACGGTCGCGGCGATCGCGACCGACCACGCTGACCAGCGCCCGATCGCCATGCAACACCTGACGCATTTGATTGGGCGGAAGGTAAATGTCGCCCTGCCCTTCATCGGGCTTGAGGAACCCAAAGCCTTCGGCGTTTGCGATGACGCTGCCGGCAATCAGATCCATGCGCGCGGCAATGCCGAAGCCGCCGCGTCGGTTCATCAGCAGCCGGCCCTGCACGACAAGTTCGTCGAGCAGGGCACGCATCGCCTCGATCCCTGGTGCGGACTTGTAACCGAGCTCGTCGGCGATGGCTTCGGCCTTCATCAACTGGCCTTTGGCCTGAAGGAATGCCAGAACCTGGGTGGGGTTGGGTGCAACAGGAGTTTTTTTGGGCATGCGCGCACACTACACCGCAACGGCCATTCGAGCCAGATTGGTGGCCTTGACCAACGCCCGGGAATGTCCATGAGGACGGTCCGCAAAGGCCGCAGCGCGCTATTTGGCAAGTGCCTCATAGTGATCGAGCGCCTTCATGGCTGCACTGCGGCCAATCGCAATCATTTCCTCGGCGCGCCAGAATTCGTAGAAGAAACACGAATCGCGCGGCACCTGGACCAGAACATCCGGCGGATCCAGAGCCAACTGCATCTGGCTGATCCGCGCATGCACGGCATCCAACGAGCGGGACACCAGCTCCATCAGCCCGGGCTGCTCGACCACCGGTTTGCGTTCGACGAGCCGGGCCAGGAACTGCTCGATGCGCGCATGCAGTCCGGCTTGTTCGGCGCTGGCCTCCGTTTGCGGCAGCAATGGCGAGGCGACTGACGGGCGCAACCCGCGCAACGCGGGTGGGAGCGGCGCGCTGTTGACATCGACAGCGATGACAATGTCAGCCTGAAATAGCCTCGTCGCCGTGATCGGCACTGGCGCCAGCAGCCCGCCGTCGACCACTTCGCGCCCGCCGATCGTATGCGGCGTGAACACCGCGGGAATCGCAATCGAGGCACGAATCGCATCAAACAAAGAACCTTGCGTGAGCCAGATTTCGCGCTGGCTGCGCAGATCGGTGGCAACCGCAACGAAACGGGTTGGCAGCGATTCGATGGCATGTTCGCCGACCAGATCGCGCAATGCGCCAATCACGCGCTCGCCGCGGATGAGCCCGGGCGAGCCGAACGTGAAGTCGAGCAAGCGAAGAACGTCGCCGCGTTCCAGGGCCTTGGCCCAAACCGCGTAGTCGTCCAGCTTACCGGCGGCGTGGATGCCACCGACCAGCGCACCCATCGACGAACCTGCAATGCCGGCAATGCGATAGCCTCGCTCGAGCAGAATCTGGATCGCACCGATATGCGCCAGACCGCGCGCGCCGCCCGCGCCCAATACCAGCGCTACCGACGGGGTAGTCCTCTTGTTGGATGATTCTGAATCTGTCATCGATGCGCCTTAGGTCTTGGGCGTAGCATGCCAGCGATGCATCGACCGGAGTTCGCCATGCGCCAACTAATCTGGATGTTGCTTCTGGGATTCGGTGTTGCATCGGCAGAACCGCAGGTGCCGGCGCCTCTGGCGGGCTGGCAACCCTGGGTACTGCATGGCGAGACGTGGCGAAACTGCCCTTTCTTCGCCCATCAGGCGCCACAGGGAATCGACAATTTCGCCTGCGTGTTGCCGGGCGCGACCCGCATCGATATCCATGGCGACGCTCGCGTCGAGAGCGCCGTCTGGCTGTTCGCCGACGCTTACGTACCGCTGATGACCGCCAACGGCGGCCCACTGGATCTAACGGTCAACGGACAGGCTGCCATCCTGGAAGGCGATAAGACCTGGCTCCCGACCGGCCGCCATACGCTCGCCTATCGGCTGGCGGCACCGGAGGGTGGCTTCGAATCGCTGGCTGTGCCAGACATTTATCGCTTGATTCGGCTCGCAGTTGATGGTCGCCCGGTGTTTCCGCTGAATCGCGAGAACACCACCCTGTGGCTGTCGCGCGCTCAGATCGCCACCGAACGCGATGCGCTGGAGTTAGAAGTCCACCGCCTGTGGAGCGATACCCTGCCACAACAGTTGACAACCCAACTGACTTTGCACGTTGCCGGCAAGGCCCGCGAAATTCGATTGGGTCCGGCGTGGCCGAGTGGTTTCGAACTGACCTCCATGGACGGAACGCTTCCGGCGATCGTCGAAGCAGATCGGCGGCTGCGTGTGCAAGCGACCGCAGGCAGTTTCACACTGATGTTGCGTGCGCGCTCACTCGCGCCGGGCAACGCGTTGAGCTTCGAATTCCCCGCGCAGGATTGGCCACAAACGGAGATCTGGAGCTTTGCGGCCGACCCACGATTGCGCGTCGTGGATGTCACCGGCGCCGCACCCATTGATCCGGCCCAAGCCAGCGTACCGGAGGCCTGGCGCAGTTACCCCGCCTTTAGCGTCCAGAACGGCGAGTCCATTGCGTTAGCCGAACGCAGCCGCGGCTTCGGCAGGGGCAGCAATCGGCTATCGCTCAACCGCGATATGTGGCTCGACTTCGACGGCGATGGATACACCGTTGTCGATCGCCTGAGCGGCTCGATACGCGAGCGATTTCGGCTCGACTTATCCGCTCCATTTGTGCTGACCAGTGCAGCTGAGCGTGGCGAGCCGCTGCTGGTGACGGGTTCGACAGACAATCGCGGGATCGAAGTGCGCTATCCGGCGCTGGAGGTGAGCACCACGGCGCGCCTGGCTGGCATCAGCCGCATGCCTGCACATGGCTGGAGCGAGCGACTCGATGCGCTGACAATCAACCTCAATCTGCCGCCCGGTTATCGCCTGTTGTACGCCTCCGGCCCGGACACAACCGGCAGTGCATGGATCACGCAGTGGAGCATCTACACGGTCTTCATTGCCGCCTTTGCTGCCGTTCTCGCCTGGCGCGTCGGCGGCTGGCCATTGAGCATCGGCGTCGCAGCGCTCGTGGTGCTGGGCGCGCACGAGCCTGACGTTCCACGCTACAGCCTGATCGCCTTGCTGCTGTCGTTGTTGGCATTACGTGCCCTGCCGCAGGGACGCCTGCATTCGCTGCTCAAGGGTCTGGTTGCGGTGTTTTCAGTGGCCTTTGTGGTTGTGGCGCTGAACTTTGCGATGACGCAGGCGCGGTACGCATTGCATCCTCAACTGGCGGGCTCGAACTTCGATCCGCGAGTTCCGGTCACGTTCGCGGAGCCATCGCCCGCGCCGCAAGTTGCATCCGACGAGTATCAACGCAACGTTGTCGAAAGCGCCGTCAACGTATTGGCTTCGCGTGCGCCCGAGCGGCGGAAAATGGAGCGTTATGCCAAGGATGCGGTGATTCAAGCGGGCAACGCGCGACCCACATGGAGTTGGGCGTCTGCATCGCTGCGTTTCGATGGCCCTATCGCCAAAGACCAATCGTTGCGGCTTTGGCTGTCGCCGCCCTGGATGACATCGCTTTGGCGTTGGCTCTTGGTGCTGGGGTTGGCCTGGATCGGATTGCATCTGTGGCGCACGCGACTGCCGCGCAAGGCGATGCTGGCCAGTCTTGTGCTGTTCGTCGCACCGGCATCGGCCAACGACATACCCTCGCCTGAACTGCTGGCGGAACTGCGCGAACGCCTGATCGCCGCGCCCGTTTGTGCGGGCGCTTGCGCCAGCATGCCAACGGCAACGGCGCGAATAGCGGATGAGCGCTTTGAACTGACCATGGATATTCACGCGGCCGCGCACGTGCTGGTGAGTTTGCCGTTGGACGACACGGCGTTGGCAAATACGGCGCTCAACATCGACGGCACCGCCGCTCCACTTGCCGGGTTGGGCGTCGCACCTTTTGTGCGCGGAGTGCATCGCGCGGTGCTCACAGGCGAGATTCGCGGCGACCGTGTCGCGCTGGAGTTCCCGATGCCGCCGGGCGCGATTGCCGTGGACGCACCCGGTTGGACGATCGGCGGTGTGCGCGATGGCAAATTGCTGGCTGACCGCCTGGAGCTGGTGCGCGAAGCGACACCGGAGGGCAGCAGTGGCCGCAGCGTACGTGCGCCAATCAAGCCCTTTGTGCGCGTCGTGCGTGAGTTGCGTTTCGAGCTCGATTGGACCGTGGAGACGCGCGTTGAGCGCGTGGCGCCGATCGACGGCGGTTTATCGGTCCGGGTGCCGTTGATCGAAGGCGAACAGCTGCTGGACACCGCCCTTAAGGTCGAGGATGGAAACGTCGAGGTGCCACTGCCACCGGGCGAAACGCAGTATCTGTTCGCCTCGCGCCTGGAGCGGCTCGATTCGCTGGCGCTGTCGGCACCCGAACAAAGCGCCCGTAGTGAAGTTTGGCGGGTGGTCGTGGGGCCAAGTTTCTCACTCGCGCACGAGGGCGTTCCGGCATCCGAACCAGAAGGCGGCATCGTCGAGAGCGAAATGTGGGTCAGCCAGTTTCATCCGCTGCCAGGCGAAACGCTCACGCTCAAATTGACGCGGCCCGCAGCCGTTCCCGGCGCAACGATGGTCGCCGATGCCGTTTCCCTTTCGAGCGCAATCGGCAAACGCACACAAACACATTCGCTGGACCTGAGGATTCGTGCCACCCGAGGCGGCAGCCACACCGTGCAATTGCCCGCCACCGCCGAGCTGCTGTCGCTGAGCATCGATGGGCAGGCGATGAATCTGCGCCCGGACCAGGGCGCCCTGGGCCTGCCGATCAAACCCGGCACACAGAACATCGCATTGGTGTGGCGCGAGGACGCAGCCATCTCGCTGCATTCGCAAACGCCGCCGCTGGATCTGGGCATGGAGGCAGCCAATGTCAGTCTCACACTGGCGCTGCCCGCAGATCGCTGGGTTCTGGGACTTTGGGGTCCACACGTCGGCCCGGCAGTGCTTTATTGGTCGACATTGTTCGTCTTGTTGGCCATCGGCTTTGGCCTGGGCCGGAGTCAGCGAGCTTTGTTAGGTGTTCGCGACTGGCTGTTGTTGGTGCTGGGTTTTTCGGCCGTCAGCATGGAATTGCTGGTGCTGGTGATTGTGGCTTTCCTTGCGCTCGATGCGCGCGCCCGCTATTTGCCCGGCCATTTGCGCGCCTGGCAATTTCGGCTGGCGCAGCTGGCACTTGCAGGGTTGGCGGGATTGGCGTTGCTCGCTATTGTTTCCGCAATCCCATTTGGCTTGCTGGGATCGCCCGATATGCTGATTGAGGGCGATGTCTACGGATTGTCCTGGCTCGCCGATCGCAGTACCGGTGCTCTGCCGCAGGCGAACGCTCTCAGCATTTCGATCTGGTGGTACAAAGCGCTGATGTTGGCATTCGCGCTTTGGCTGGCGGCCTCGTTGGTGCGTTGGATCAAACTGGCCTGGCAGGCAATGAGTCGTGGCGGTGCCTGGCCAGGCAGTCCGGTCAGCGCGTCGAGCTGAGTGGCATCCGAAAGGCTAAGACACAAAGCACTCCGCCAGACACCGACAGTGCCAGCGCACCTGCCGCCAGGTGCGCCACGTTGGCTTGCAACCATGGCGCCATCAAACCAGCCACCGCAGCGTTGACGATCAGGCTCAAGAACATCTGCAGGCTGCTGGCGCTACCACGGCGTTCCGGAAACTGGTCGAGCAGCATGATCGACATCTGCGGAAACGTCAGAGCGACAGCACAGGCCACCAAGGCGATCGGCAACACGGCGGCCGGCCAGGACAAAGCAAACAGTTGCGTGTAAATGACGTTCGCAACGCCGGCGAAAAACATCGCAACATAAGCAAACGCGATCACTGGCTTCGCGTCGGCTCGTCCGGCCAGGCGACCGCTTAAGTAGGAGCCGAAGACCATACCGCCGATGGTTGGAACGAAAAACGCGCCAAACTGCCTTTCGTTAAACCCCAGGTGTTCGAGGACGAACACGGGCGCCGACGCGATATACAAGAAAATCGCCGCGAAGTTGAAGCCCGTAGCGAACGCGAGTAACACAAATCGCGGACTGCGCAAGATTTGCGCGTAACCCTGAACCAAGGTGTTGAATCTCAGTGGCACACGCGCACTCGGCGGGTGCGATTCCGGCAGATAACGCAGGCTGGCGAGCAACAGGACGCCAGTCAAAACCGTCAGGAACGCAAACGAGGCGCGCCAGCCAAAGACCAGGAGATAGCCTCCCACGATGGGCGCAATCGCTGGCGCAATACCGAACAACATACTGATGCCACTCATGACCCGTTGCGCCTTTGCGCCATCGAAACAATCGCGAACGATGGCGCGTCCCACGATCACACCAGCACCGGCGCTCAACCCTTGCAGCGCTCGCCATGCCAACAACTCGTCCAGCGAACCGGCAAAAGTGCATCCGATCGATGCCAGACTGAAGACCATCAACGAACCGATGATCACCGGGCGCCGTCCGATCGCATCGGACAAAGCGCCATGCAGCAGGGCCATCAATCCGTAGGCCGCCAGATACACGCTCAGGGTCTGCTGCATTTGAAACGAGGAGGCCGACAGCTCCTGGGCCATCAACGGAAATGCAGGGAAGAACGTGTCGATCGCAAACGGACCGATCATCGACAGGCCGGCCAGCAGTACGATCAAACTGCGCGTGTGTTGAGACATGGAGAACTGGCGCGATCGTCAACGGTCGAGCCGGTCGACGATCCAGCGTCCACGCTCAGAAGTCAAAGGCCAGAAGTTGGTTCGGGCCGGGCTGGATCGGAACCGTCTCGATCCAGCCCTTGAGGTCACCGGCGCGTTCAGGCTCCGAGCAACTGATAGCCGCGGATGCGCCTTGCAAACGTCTCCAGAGCGGCAATACCGGACTTTTCAGCCTCGTCGCACCAGGCACGAATGGACTCGGCAAGCGCCTCACCATTGCGTCCAGATCGCTCCAGCGTTGCCGACAGGCTGCGCTGATAGTCCATGACCCGGGCCAGCGCAGGGCGCTCGCTCACCCAAAGTCGCATGCGTTCGCGCGAGCGCTCGTCCAGCCAGCGACCATCGTTTGCCAGCGCACGCTTCAGTTTGCCCCGCAGCAGTTCCATCCTGCCTTCGGCGCGACCGGCTTCGATGCGTACCGTCGGCACGATGACACCGTGAAAATAGTCGCTCATCACTTTGAACCGATGCGTCAACAATGCTCGCACGGTGTCCATGTCGGGCACCGGCATATTCGGGCGCTCGGCCAAGGCCGGCGCAGTCCGAATCACTTTGGCTAACCCGCAAGCTGCCAGGACGCGGATCACCAGCCAGCCGATATCGAACTCATGGCGCCGCAACGAGAATTTCGATGAGCTGGGATAGGCGTGATGGTTGTTGTGCAACTCCTCGCCGCCAATGAAAAACGCCCACGGCGTCAAATTGGTCGATGTATCACGTGTTTCGAAGTTGCGATAGCCCCACCAGTGCCCAAGACCATTGACCACGCCAGCGGCCAACACTGGAATCCACAACATCTGAATTGCCCAGAGCGCAAGCCCAACGACGCCAAACAGCGTCATGTTGGCAATGGCCATCAACGTGGGACCCAGCGCGGGCAGCGCCGCATACACGTGACGTTCGACCCAGTCATCTGGCGTGCCAGCACCATATTGCTCGATCGACTCGCGATCCTTGCACGCTTGCTGGTACAAAACAACGCCATGGAACAGCACCTTCTTGATGCCATGGATTTGCGGGCTATGCGGATCGTCTTTTGTTTCGCACTTCGCGTGGTGCTTGCGATGGATCGCCACCCACTCCCTGGTTACCATGGCCGTTGTCAGCCACGCCCAGAACCGAAACAGATGTGCAACCGCCGGATGGAAATCTACGCCCCGGTGCGACTGACTGCGATGCAGATACAAGGTCACCGAGAATATGGTTAATTGAGTGACCAAAATAAAGTACAGCACGACCAGCCAGAACGGTGCGCCGGTCAATCCGTTCGCGGCAAACGACAACCAATCCATGGTCTGTTCTCCAGAGCAGTAAACGCCCAAGTATCTGGAAGGAATGTTTCAAGGTCTACGGTACGCGTCGGTATGGTCTTGGGACCCAGGTCCACGGCGGATTGTTGCGCAATCACAACACTGTTGCTTTAACACCAATTTAAGTTTTGACGTAGTCTTCGCGAGTCGATATGGTTCGCGCCGTCACTCTCGGGCGGAAACCACGCGTGATCTATCAATCCGATTGGCGCCATCGCCGCTCTTCCCAATCGCGCCAAGCGGTCCGCCGCCATTTTCAGCAACGTCCAGTCCATATCAAGCCGCTGTCGCGTTTTCGCAACGCCTGTCTGAATGCCGTCGTCAGAGCACTTCACTTTGGCGTACGAAATCGGCAAACCACATTGCTCGGCGGTGCAGCGTTGTCGGTCGTGCTTGTCGGTCTCGTCGTTCTGCCAGTTTTTGCCGGTGTGATACGCCCGGATCCGATCGCAAGACAACTGCAGCTGCCGCTGGAACTGCCGCCCGCCAGCGAAACGCTGTCCGTCGCTACTGCCCCTGTTTCGGCCCTGGAGTCCGATTTGTATTTGGGCAGCGATACTGAGGACGGCTGGCAAGTGGTCACCGTTCGTCGGAATGAGACCCTGGGCAACATCTTTTCGCGGCTTGGCTTGTCGGCAACCTCAATGCACCGGTTGCTGGATGCCAGCGAGAGCGTTCGCGCTCTGATCCAGATACATCCTGGCGACCAGATTGCATTTCGGATCCCCAAGGCCGGCCAATTGACAGCACTGCAGTTCGATCGAAGCGAAACCGAGCGTGTTCTGGTCGAGATTGATGGCGCAAACGTCAATGAACGCACCATCCAGCGGGCGCTTGAGCGCCGTACGCAATACGGTAGCGCGGTGATCTCCTCGTCCCTGTTTGGTGCTGGCGAAGCGGCCGGACTATCAGATACTCAGGTCATGCGCCTCGCCGAGGTGTTCAACTACGACATCGATTTTGCCCAGGACTTGCGCAATGGCGATCGGTTCGCGGTTGTCTATGAATCGATCTATCGAGATGGCGTACGGCTGCGCGACGGCGATGTCATTGCCGCCATATTCGTCAACCAGGGCAAGCGCTACGAAGCCTTCCGGTTTACTGACAGCAGTGGCCGCAGCGACTTTTATCGCGCCGATGGCCGCAGCTTGCGCAAGGCATTTATTCGCACCCCCGTAGAGTTCACCCGCATTTCCAGTCGCTTCTCGTCGGCGCGCAAACATCCCATTCTTGGCCGCATGCGGGCACACAAAGGCGTCGATTATGCTGCCCCCACCGGCACGCCGGTGCGCGCCGCCGGCAGTGGTACGGTGCGCAGCATGGGCAACCAGAGCGGCTACGGTCGCACGATCGAGCTGCAACACGGCAATCAAGTCACCACGCTGTATGCACATCTGTCGCGGTTCGCCAAGGGCTTGTCCAAAGGCGCCAAGGTGCAACAGGGCGAAGTGATCGGCTATGTGGGCATGAGCGGGCTGGCCACCGGCCCGCATCTGCACTACGAATTCCGCGTCGGCGGTGTGCACCGCGACCCATTGAGCGTGGATCTCCCGGTGTCCGAGCCACTCAGTGGCAGCGAACTCGCTGCATTCCATCATGCGCGGAAGCAGTACGCTACAGCGTTGGCCGTGGTCGAAGACCAATCGCTGGCGGTCCGCTGAAACCCGGCTTTACCGTGGCAGAACACTTTCTAGGTCTGATCTCTGGCACCAGCGCGGACGGAATCGATGCCGCCGTGGTGTGCTTCGAACCAGGCTTCAAATTGATCGCCGCGCAGACTTTCCCCTACGACCCGGATCTGCGGCATCGGCTACTGGCGCTGATGCAAGCCGATCGCATCAATGTCGACGAATTTGGCGCGATCGATGTTGAAGTGGGCATGGCTTTCGGCGATGCGGCCAATGCGCTCCTGGCCATCGCCAATCTGCATCCATCGACGATCCGGGCGATCGGCTCGCACGGGCAGACCATCCGCCATCGGCCGCAACATCGGTTTCCGTTCACGCTGCAAATTGGCGATCCCAATCGAATTGCAGAAGCAACCGGCATTTGTACCGTCGCCGACTTTCGCCGACGCGACATGGCCGCTGGCGGCCAGGGCGCACCACTGGTGTGCGGCCTGCATGCGGCTTTGTTTGCCTGCGAAAGCCCTCGCGCGATTCTCAATCTTGGCGGTATCGCCAATCTCACGCTATTGGCCAAAGACCAACCTGTACGTGGATTCGACACCGGCCCGGCCAACTGTCTGCTGGACGCCTGGGCGCAAGAACATCTGGGCGTGGTACACGACGAGGGCGGCGCGTTTGCCGCATCCGGAACAATCATTGAACCCTTGCTCGATCGTCTGCTGGCCGATTCTTACTTTGCGCAACCGGCACCCAAGAGCACCGGACGGGAAATGTTCAATCTGCGTTGGTTGCTACCGAAGTTAAGAGGCACCGACCGGCCTGCGGATGTTCAAGCGACGCTGCTTGCCCTGACAGCAAGCAGCATTGCGCTCGCGCTCTCGCGTGAGCAACCCGACACGACCGAAGTGGTTGTTTGCGGTGGCGGGGTGCACAATCGCGCTCTTCTGGCACATACAAAAACGGCTGTCGACCGACATTTTGGCAGATCGATTCGCTTCAGCAACAGCAGTGAGCACGGTTTAGATCCAGATTTTGTTGAAGCTGCTGCGTTTGCGTGGCTGGCCCGGCGCGCACTCTGCCGCGAGGCTGGGAACTGCGCCGAAGTGACCGGCGCAAGCGGCCCTCGCGTGCTTGGTGGCGTGTACTGAAAAACGCCGCTGGGCCGAAATTGAGAACGCGCGGAACGACGCGGGCGTATCAAGTCGAACGGAGCATCCTGCGCAACCGCCAGCTCCAGCGGTGGATTGTTTGAACCGCTTTGGGCTTTGTTGCTGATCGCACGCATCGCGGTGCATTAGGCATACTTCACCGATCCATGACGCGCGAGGAAGCGCATGTTCGAGATCGCGATTGTCGGCTCCGGACCGGGCGGAATCAGCGCCGCCGCGCGTGCCGCAGAACTCAAGGTCCCGCATATCCTGCTGGAGGGCGCGCTGCACCTGTCGAACACCATTTATCGCTATCAGAAAGGCAAACACGTCATGGCCGAGCCGGAGGCTCTGCCGCTGCGCTCGCCACTCAAGTTTCAGGCCGGCTCGCGCGAGTCCATTCTCGAAAGCTGGGATCAGGACGTTGCCAAACTGGGCGTCAACGTCAGGCACGGCGCCGAAGTGACGGCGATCAAAAAAACCGACGCCGGTTTTGAGCTGTCGATTGGCCGCAACGACAAGATCCAGGCCAGGAACGTCATTCTCGGTATTGGCCTGCAAGGCAACATCCGAAAGCTCGGCGTCGCGGGCGAAGACGCGCCTTTTGTTCAGTACACGCTCGACGATCCGGACGAGTATGAGGGTGAGACGATCATCGTTGTCGGTGCTGGCGATGCGGCCATCGAAAATGCCGTGGCTCTGGCCAAACAGAATCAGGTCGTCGTCGTCAATCGCAGGGAAGAGTTCGCGCGCGCCAAAGAAGGCAATCTGCGCGCCATCCAGAAGGCGATCGAAGACGGCGTCATCGAGTGCTTTTTTGGCTCGGCGCCAGAGCGCATCGATAAGTTGACGGTCGGCAAGAAACCGGGGCGCATGATCTTGAATACGCCCAAGGGGCGTGCGCAGGTGCTGTGCGATCGGATCATCGCCCGCCTTGGAGCGAATCCACCGCGGACGTTTGTCGAAGCTTGCGGCGTTAAGTTCCCGAACGACGATCCCGCGGCAGTGCCCGCCATCAGCGAGAAGTACGAGAGCAATGTGCCAGGGTTGTACATCGTCGGCGCATTGGGCGGTTATCCGCTGATCAAGCAGGCGATGAACCAGGGTTACGAGGTCGTCGAGTACATTTTGGGTCGCAGCGTGGAACCCGCCGACGAGCCGCTGCTGCGAGCGAAGTTCGAATCGATGCCAGGCTTTAAGAGCGTCAACGCAACGCTGCAGAAGATCCAGAATGCGGTGCCGCTCCTGGCCACGATTACGCCCCTGCAATTGCGCGAGTTCATGATCGACTCGACGCTGCTTGCGCCAAAATCGGGAGAGGCGATCTTCAAGCGCAACGACTACACGAACAGCTTCTACTGCCTGGTTGATGGCCACGTGGAAGTGCTGATGGACGACAGCGGCGACAAACGTGTCGTACTGAATCCGGGCGAGTTTTTCGGCGAAATGAGCCTGATTTCGGGTCGCCGCAGAACCGCTACCGTGGTCGCCGGCAAGAGCTGCGTGCTGATCGAAACACCACGCCGTTCGATGAAAAGACTCATTAACTCGGTCGATGCGGTGAAAAAGATGATCGACCAGGTCTTCGTCGAACGCGCGATTCGCGCGCGATTCGGCGAAGAAGCAACCGCAGTGCAGATTCGCGATGTCGTCAAAGGCGCAACCTTGCAGCGTTTCAAAGCCGGCGACGTGTTGTTCCGCGAGGGCGAAGATGGCGACTGTCTGCACCTCGTTCGCGTTGGCTCGCTGACGATTTCGCGGCAGATCGCCGGTCGCGAAATCGTGCTGAGCTATGTGCCGGCCGGCAACTATGTGGGCGAAATGGCGCTGCTCGGCGGCGGCAAGCGTTCGGCTACCGCCAAAGCAGCGATTGCGACCGAGACGATCCGCGTCGAACGCGACGCATTTCGCAAGCTGCTGGCACAAAATCCGATGCTGCGAATGAAGCTGGCGAACGAAGTCAAACAGCGAACCGCCGAGAACATTACCACGCAAGCCGGCGCCTCCAGCGGCGACGTCATTTCGTTCTTGATCGGCCAGGGCGTCGGCGAGGCAACGGACGTGTTGCTGATCGACGAGTCGTTATGCGTGCGCTGCGACAATTGCGAAAAAGCCTGCGCGGAGACTCACGGAGGCACCTCACGATTGGATCGCGAAGCCGGTCCGACCTTCGCCAACGTTCACGTGCCAACCAGTTGTCGCCATTGCGAGCATCCGCACTGCATGAAGGACTGCCCGCCAGATGCGATCCACCGGGCGCCCAATGGCGAAGTTTTCATCGCCGACAACTGCATTGGCTGCGGCAACTGTGAACGCAATTGCCCGTATGGCGTGATCCATATGGCCGCCAAACCGAAGAAAAAACCGGGCCTGTTACAGTGGCTGCTGTTCGGCGCCGGCCCTGGCCCCGGCGAATCGCCATACGATCCCGATAGCCACGAGAAGAAAGCAGTCAAGTGCGATATGTGCAAAGACATTAAAGGCGGCGCAGCCTGCGTGCGCGCCTGTCCCACGGGCGCGGCGATCCGCATCAGCCCGGAGCAGTTGCCGGAGTACGCGTATGCGCGGGCGCCTTGATGTTGTGATGGGGCGGAACAGCAAGAGCGGGGCACGGGACGTGGGGCACGGGGCACGGGTGCACGTGTTGTGGTGCGGTCGACGCTTGTCCCTTAGCCTGCGCCCTACGCCCCCTTCCTCGCTCTACCGTGCCCCGCAATTGCTGTACCGTGGCCCGTGCCCCACGCCCCGTGCCCCGCAATTGCTGTACCGTGCCACGTGCCCCACGCCCCGTGACCCGCTATTGCTGTACCGTGCCACGTGCCCCACGCCCCGTGACCCGCAATTGCTGTACCGTGCCCCGTGCCCCACGCCCCGTGCCCCGCAATTGCTGTACCGTGCCACGTGCCCCACGCCCCGTGCCCCGCAATTGCTGTACCGTGCCCCGTGCCCCGCACGCCCTCTCGGTCTCGCGCCCCACCATGCATGACTCGATCCTTAATTTCCGCAGCTATCGCTACCTTTGGGTATCGATCTTGCTGTGCGCAGGCTCACTGACGGCGTACCTGTGGCACGATCCGATCGGCGTGCCAAATGGCGGCTCGTGGTTGGGCTATACCTTAGGCACGATCGGCGCGGTATTAATCGTGTGGTTGCTGTGGTTCGGCATCCGCAAACGCCGCTATGGACGAGCGATCGGCACGGCGCGTGGCTGGTTGAGTGCGCACGTGTATCTGGGCACCTCGCTGATACTGATCAGTTTGCTGCACTCGGGATTCCAGGTCGGCTGGAACATCCATACGCTGGCCCTGGTGCTGATGTTGCTGGTGATCTTCAGCGGATTTTTCGGTGTCTACGCATACCTGCGGTACCCGGCGCTGATGACGCGCAATCGCGCCAGTGCGACCCGCGAAGCGATGGTGGCAGAGATTCGCGAACTCGACGCACAAGCGCTGCAACTGGCGGACAAGGTCGACAAATCGGTGCACGATGCGATTCTGCGATCGATCCAGAACACCAGGCTCGGCGGCGGGCTCTGGGCACAGCTCACGGCAAAAGACGACTCGGGCCAGGCCTTGACGCGACTCAAAGAAGCCGTCACGCAGGCTGCGACCGCCGACAAACAACACCGCTCGGGGCAAACCATGGTTGTGATGGTCGACTTTCTAGCCAATCAAGCCAACGACGTGCAAAGCGACACGCTGCGCCGCCTGATCGATCTGGTGTCGCGCAAACGTGCGCTTGCCAGCCGCGTCGCGCGAGACATCCAGTTGCAGGCACTGATGGAAATCTGGCTGTACATTCACGTGCCGCTGTCGCTCGCGCTGCTTGGCGCCTTGACCGCACACATCCTGTCTGTGTTTTTCTACTGGTGAGGGCGCAGCGATGAAATGGCACATTCGCCGCGTCGTCAAAAAAGGCAAAGGCAGCGTCTCGTACGAGGAGGAAATCCACTTTGGCGATACGCTGAGCATCGGCCGCGCCGCCGATCAAGCGATTTTCGTCAACGATCTACGGGCTGCTCTGGAGCATGCCACCGTCACTGTGCTGGGCAACGGCCGCTACCGTATTGAGGCATTGGTCGCCTCCGGCATTCGTCTGGACGGCAGACTCGAACAAAACGCGACCGCCACCTCTGGCAGCCAGATCGAGGTCGGCAATACGCGCATCACGCTGGTCGATCCACCGAAGGACTTCGAAGCCGCGGTGGAAGTGTCGTTGGTCGACAAAACCGAAGTTGCCGCCCGCGAAGACGCCGAAGCGCTACCAATGACACTGGCCGAAGCGGGCGCCGGCAAACGCCGCGCGGCGTGGATCGGACTGGTCTCGATGCTGATCATCGGTTTGGGTATTCCCTTGGCGGCGCACTATGTACCGACGCTGCGCATCGCGACGGAGCACATGCCGATGGTCGCGATAAACGCCTGGGACACCGGACGTCTGCACGACGCGCACCACACGATGGCAGGCGATTGTCAGGCCTGCCACGGCGAGCCGTTCGAAGTTGTGCAAGATGAAAAGTGTGTGGCCTGCCACACCGCCACGCCGGCGCACGCCGATCCGGCACAGTTCCCGCTACCAGACATTGCCGAGGCCCGTTGCGCGCATTGCCATCGCGACCACAACGGCAATGAAGGCCTGGTGCGCAACGACCAGATCCTGTGCTCCGATTGTCATCGCAATTTGACTGAACGCATTCCGAATCAAACGCTATTGACCAATGTGGAAGACTTCGGACGCTCGCATCCGCAGTTCAGTGTGCTGCTGCCTGCCTGGGCCGAAGACGGGAGTTTTGCGCCTGTGCGCACGAGCATGGACCAGATCCCGCTGATCGAAAGCTCCGGGCTCAAGTTCCCGCACGCCACGCATTTGCGCGAGCGTGGTGTGACCAGCCCAAGCGGAACGGTGAACCTGGTTTGCGCCGATTGCCATACCGCCGAGCCCGGTGGTGCGCTGATCGCACCAATCGATTTTGAGCAGCACTGCCAGGACTGCCATCGCCTGGATTTCGATCTGCGAATCCCAGACCGTCAGGTGCCGCACGCCGACGTTGCGGCTGTGCAATACATGCTCGATGAGTTCTACGCAAAAGTCGCCCTGGAAGGTGGTTACGACGATGTCACCGCGCCCGTGATCGTGCGCCAACGGCGGCGTCCTGGACAGCCGCCGCCGTCGCAAGAAGAGCGTCGCGAGGCGCTTGCCTGGGCGCAACAAAAGTCCACCCAGACCACCGATACGCTGTTTTCTGGGCGGGCCTGCGGCGTGTGTCATAGCGTCAGCAAAGACCCCGCCGCAGTCCGGGGCGGCTGGCAGGTTGCTCCCGTGCGGGTGGCAGGCCAGTGGTACGAAAAATCGCGCTTCACGCACAACGCCCACGTCACGATGGACTGCGAAGCCTGCCACATCGCGAGTCAATCGCAGGCGAGCGCCGATTTGCTGATTCCCGAAATCACTAACTGCCGTCAGTGCCACGCAGGTGAGCATCACCAGGAGTTACTCCCGAGTACCTGTATTGCGTGCCATGGGTTCCATCAGTCCGAGCACGTGCTCCCTTCGGCAAATTTGTAGTGGCAACTATGATCGAAGCCGTGCGTCGGCCCTGTGCCGGATCGCTAACTCACCGCAGCAGCAGCTGGGACACAAATTCGCACCCGCGTCCCGCTCGCATCGCTGTCGACGGCGCACACACCGCCAATCGCCGCAGCGCGTTGTTGCATATTGCGCAGTCCATGGCCCGCCGGTTGTGTCGCATCGATACCTGATCCGTTGTCGATCAGCAGGAATTCGAAGTTGCGCTCGTCATCTGCGAAACGCGCCCGCAGCTCCAACAAAGTCGCCTTGCCGTGCGCCAGCGCATTGGTCACGGCCTCCTGCAGTACTCGCAGTACGTTCAAGATCTGACGCGGCGCCAGCGCGGCATGCGCATTGCCGGTTTCGTCGATCACTTTCAACGTCACGCCGGTGCCCGCCAGCTGTTGTCGTAAGCGGCGCTCGAAGGCCACCAGCGTGAGCGATACGCCGTCCTCGGCACTGTCGAGCGAATCGACGATCAGCCGCAGATCGTTGAGGCTGTTAGTGACACCACTTTTCAGTGTGGCTTGATCGAGCGATCCCGATTCGGCTTTGAGCTTCAAACTCATCAATTGACCACCGATGCCATCGTGCATATCGCGCACCAGTCGCTGGCGTTCCTCCAGCACCGCCGCCTGCCGCTGGATCGCCTCGCGCTGCCGATAGCTTTCGGCCAGCTCAGCCTCGCGGGCTGCCAGAGCCTGTGCGAGGCGCTGGTTGGCCTGATCCACCACTTCCCGCGCACGCGCCGCTTCGCGCGCCAGCGCCAGGAGCATCGAGAGACCGAGAAAAGTGCCGAGAATCGGCCCCCAGGTCAGCGTCATCGGCAAACTGGCGTCGAAGGGCGAATGCAGATCGATCAACGAGCCGATACGGTCGAGCGCCATGGCGCCGAACGACAGCGCCAGCACGCTGCGCTCGAAGCGCCGCGCAGGATTGGATCGGATCACCGCCAGCGCCAACAGCAGGATCGAGGCCAACGTCGTAACACTAAGGAACCCATAAGGCACATTCACCAGCTTGGTGAGTGACCTGTCGACATCGAGCGGCAACACTGCGAACGCCGCAGCATGCGCCGCAAAGATGCCCACCCAGACCCAACGCATGCGAATTGGCAACCTCACGGCACTATCGAATGCAGCGAAAGCCAATACCGCGAGCCCCAACGCCAGATTCAGGCCACTCCATAGATAAACGAACTGCGCCAACGTCATCTCGAAGGGTGGCCTGAAACTCAGGAAGTAGATCGCTGCAGCATTCAGCGCAATGATCAACATCAGCGCGCGAATGCGCGGTCTTTCGGTCTCCGGCCAATTGATCAATGCCATCAGCAGCAGCACGAACAACTGCACGCCGATACTGATCAGTCCAAGATCGATCACAAAGAAGCTTCGCCAGCGATAGGCCTCGATCAACTCGTCCGCCGGACCTACGGCGAATGGACTGAGAGCCATGTCGACGCCCATTGCCGTCTTGTGGATTTCGAGCCAATTCTGGCCAACGATCAAACTGTCGACCGGCATCGCGTAGAACGCCGGTTCGCTGGTCAACATGCCCTCGAACTTTGGAATGCTTTTGGTAGAACGAATGACCGTGCCGTTGACGCGAACTTCAAGCGTCTGCTCTTGCAAACTGAAGTACAGACCCAGCGGCTGATCATCATCTGCGGCGCGTTCGAAGGGCACTTCGAAAACGATGCGCTCGGCATTTTCGACGACATCGACGACATAACCCTCCAAGCCAATACGCGGCGCGGCCCAAGGTCCGTTGGCAAATTCGTTTCCGTTGGCGTCGTACAAGCGATAGGCAATCGAGTCGCGCGCGTCCATGCCCTCAGGAAGCGCCAATCGTTCGGCGACATGTACCGCCGGCAGAAACAGCACCAACCAAAACAAGCACCACATCAACGCGCGCATCACCTTCCCCCGTAACAACACTAGCGAGGCTTCGCCTCAGGCCGCCGAGCATTGCTGGCTTCGCCAGACACCGAACTTGCCACAACCCGCGCTTCGCGCGCCCCTTAACTTAAGGGGCTGCAAAAGCCAAAGCCGCTCCTAAGAAAATTTGACTCAAATGACAAGATCCAGCTTCATCAAGGACTCTAGCGAGGCTTCGCCTCAGGCCGCCGAGCAGCTTGCCAGCGGCGATCTTGTCCCAACAATATGGGATACCGCCTCCCATGCACATGGGATGTTGCCGATCGCTATCGTCACCATAGTCGCCGCACATTCCGGATCCGCACATGACCAAAACCGTCGCCCTCGTCGAAGATAACCTCGCGGTCTGCGAATCCGTGCAACGAAGCCTTTCCAGCACCGACGAATTTACGCTCGTCTGGATCGCGCACGATCTGGATCAGGCGCGCGCTGCGCTCGCCCAACCCGCCGACATTCTCTTGCTCGATCTAGGCTTGCCCGATGGTCGCGGCACGGAACTGCTGAAATCACTCGGCAAACGCCGGCCAGTGGTGGTGGTGTTCACGCTATTCGGCGATGAAACCAGCGTACTTGAGGCCATCGAAGCCGGCGTCGATGGATATGTCCTGAAAGGCGCCGACAGCACCGAGCTACTCGATGCGCTGCGCGCCGCCGCCGCCGGCGAATCGCCTATTTCCTCTGCCGTCGCCGGTTTCATGCTGCGCAAGTTGCGCCAACAGGAACGCCACGCGAAGACCAATCCAATGAACGAGCTGACACCGCGCGAACGCGAAGTGCTGGAGACACTGGCGCGGGGCCACACCTACCGTCAGGCCGCGGAGATCCTGGGCATGCAAACCAACACCCTCGCCCATCACGTCAAGAACCTCTACCCCAAACTCGCTGCCACCTCCCGCTCCGAAGCTGTGTTCAATGCCGTGCAGCAGGGATTGATCAAATTGTGAGTCCAACGCGAGTCAGCATTGCCGGATCGCGATGTCGCGCAACGCTTTCCGCTGTTCCCGCCAATTCTCCGCACCTTCGCCAGCTCCGCAACAGCCCAGCGACAATCAGAATGCCCCGCCACGGTTGTCCGTGAACCGGTCCACCTGGTAACCACAGCGCCGGACGCCCAGGCGCGCGAAGGCTTCCGTGAGCGACGCTGCTATCGTTACCGCGATTCAATACCGGACTCGCCATATGACGCCATTGTCTCCTCTGCTGCAACGCCGCTCTACACCCTCGCGATTATTGGTCGAGCCAGCACCCTCAGCGACCGAACTGGAGCAGTTGATCGACGCTGCAGCGCGGGTACCGGATCACGGTCGACTGCAACCGTGGCGTTTGGTCTGTATTTCAGGCGATGCGCGTTCCGCGTTGGGCAAAGCACTGGTCACACTACGCAGTGCGCGTGGCGAGGTACTCGACGCCGCCGCGATCGAGAAGGACCTACACCGCTTCGACCGCGCGCCAATGGTGCTGATCGTCGTCGCGCGACTGACGGCTGGGCACAAAGTACCAATACAGGAGCAACTGATGAGCGCCGCCGCGCTCGCCCAGAATCTGCTCATTGGCGCGGAGTGTCTAGGTTTCGGTGCGCAGTGGCTGACCGGTTGGCCAGCGTACGATCGGGACGCTGCAGCACTGTTTGGACTGGCACATAACGAACAAGTGGTGGCTTTCGTCTACCTCGGAACAAAGCCCACCGAATTGCCGCCCGATCGTGAGCGCCCGAAGGCTGCGCAGTTGCTCAGCGAATGGCGCGCACCATGAGCGCTGCGCCTGTTGTCCTGATGGACGCCAGTTTGTACGTGTTTCGGGCGTGGCACGCCCTGGCACCCGACTGGCAAGACGAAGAGGGCTGGTCGACGCATGCCGTGCACGGATTTACGCATGTGTTGCTGCAAGTGCTGGAGCAACTCAAGCCCACGCATCTCGCGGTGTGTTTCGACAACTCGCTGAGCACCAGTTTTCGCAACGATTTTTATCCGGCGTACAAGGCCAATCGCGAGCCGCCCGACACCGCATTAACGCGGCAGTTCACGCATTGCCAGGACGTCGTTCGTGCTTTGGGCATTGTCAGCCTCTGCGATAAACGCTATGAGGCAGACGACTTGATCGGCACGTTGGCGCATCGTGCTCGTGCGCACGGCAAGCCCATCCTGGTGCTGTCGGCCGACAAGGACCTGACGCAGTTGATACGCGATGGAGATGAGCAATGGGACTTCGGCAAGGATCGCCGTTACGGCCCTAAGGAAGTCGAAGAAAAATTTGGCGTCAAACCGACGCAAATCGTCGACTGGCTGGCGCTCGCCGGCGACCCCATCGACAACATCCCTGGTGTCAGTGGTATCGGCCCACAAACGGCCGCGCGCCTGCTCAGACATTTCGGCTCGCTCGATGCGATCTATCAGCGGATCAATGAGATCGAGTTCTTGAAGATACGCGGTGCGGGAACGCTGAAGGCCAGGCTGCGCGAACAGCGCGACAACGCTTACTTGAGCCAACGCCTGAGTGCCGTTGCGATGGATGCGCCAACACCGGACATTCCGCTGCTGACGCCCAGTCGCGGCGACCCCGAGGGCATCGATGCGCTATTCCAGAAACTGGGTTTTGGTGCCTTGATGCGCCGACGGGCACTCGCCTGTCTGCGTGCACGAAGTTAGTACCAGAGGAACTGTGCTGCGTTCGTCGGTTTGCAACCTGCATGTAGGCTCTCATCGTGCTCGCTTGTATCACAGAGACCGTTTCCAGGCACAAGCAAATTCTCACCCAATTCTCGCAAAAAATGATTGACGCGATCGCCCGGCGCAGAGTTAGACTCTCATCTCATCCCAAACCCCTCCGATCAACGCTGCCACGTGCGGCGCAGGGATGATTTGTCTTTGTTCGCCGGAATTCTGCATGACCGCATTGCTGTCTCAAGATCGCAATCTCCTTGAACCAACCCGCGCGGAGTCCACGCTGCGCGATGCCGCTACTCGCGTTGTTCGACGCTACCTTGTCGATCTCAACGGCACCGAATGCAACGATCTGCACGCCTTGATGATGCGTCAGGTCGAAAAGCCTGTGCTGGAAGAAGCGCTTCGTTTTTGCGCGGGCAACCTGACACGTACCGCACACATCCTCGGCATCACGCGTGCGACGCTGCGCAAGAAAATGGACGACTATGGCATCGGCCAGTGATCGTATTGCCATTCAGCGCGCGCTGATCAGCGTATCGGATAAAACTGGCGTAGTCGAGCTGGCGCGGGCATTGAACGATCGCGGTGTCGAAATCTGGTCCACCGGCGGCAGTGCTGCTCTGCTGCGCAAGAGCGGCATCAATGCGATTGATGTCAGCGCAGTCACGGAATTTCCAGAGATCATGGACGGGCGGGTCAAGACGCTGCACCCGAAGATCCATGGCGGATTGTTGGGCCGCGCCGATATCGATGGCGAAGTGATGCGCGAACACGGTATTTCGCCGATCGACCTGCTCGTCGTAAATCTGTACCCCTTTGCTGCAACCATCGCGCGCGCCGATGCCAGTTTCGCCGAAGCAGTCGAAAACATCGACATCGGTGGACCAGCGATGTTGCGCGCAGCGGCCAAAAATCATGCGCGTGTCAGTACCATCGTGAATCCCACCAACTATGCCGAACTGCTGGCGGCGATCGCGTGCGGTGGACCAACACTCGCGCAACGACGGGCCTGGGCAGCGACAACGTTTGCGCATTGCGCCCAGTACGACGGGCGGGTCGCCGAATACCTTGGCGCCCGTGCAGAGAATCCAGGAACACCCGAGGTCTTCCCGCCGACGTTGCACTTAAGCTACCGACGCGCAGATGTCTTGCGCTACGGCGAAAATCCTCATCAGGGCGCTGCGCTTTATCTGGAACACCCGGTACATCCAGGCAGCATCGGCGCGGCGCATGTGCATCAAGGCAAAGCGCTGTCTTACAACAACATCGCCGATGCCGACGCCGCATTGGCCTGTGTGCGTGTCTTCGATGAACCCGCGTGCGTCATCGTGAAACATGCCAATCCCTGTGGTGTCGCGGTTGCAGCGAACTTGAGCGAGGCTTACGAACGCGCTTACGCGTGCGATCCAGTCTCAGCCTACGGCGGCATCATTGCCTTCAATCGCCCGCTCGATGGCGATACGGCTCGATTGTTTGTCGAGCGCCAGTTTGTCGAAGTCGTCATCGCACCGGCATTCCACGAACGCGCGCTGGCGGCGCTCGCCAGCAAATCGAATATTCGCGTCCTCGATATCGGGCCACTCGCTGCGGTCGGCGCAAGCCTGGATATCAAACGGATCGCGGGCGGCGTTCTGGTCCAGGACAGCGATCTTGATCGGCTCACGCCGGCGGCGCTTAAGGTCGTCTCACAGCGTGCGCCGCTCGCACAGGAAATGAGCGATCTGCTGTTCGCCTGGCGAGTCGCCATGTATGTCAAGTCGAACGCCATTGTGTATGCGCACGGTGGCCGCACGATCGGCATTGGCGCTGGCCAGATGAGCCGCGTGGTCAGCGCTGAAATCGCAGCGTGGAAAGCCAAAGCTGCCAACCTTCCCGTGGCCGGTGCAGTGCTCGCTTCGGATGCGTTTTTTCCGTTTCGTGATGGCATTGATGCGGCAGCGAAAGCCGGCATTCGTGCCGTCATACAACCGGGCGGATCGATGCGCGACAAAGAAGTCATTGACGCTGCTGACGAACATGGCATCGCCATGGTATTCACCGGGGTTCGACACTTTCGGCACTAGCGCGGGATCTGGAAAAATGTGCGTGCCCCTTAACTTAAGGGGGCTTCAACAGCCAAAGCCGCTTCGAAGAAACAGACTCATTTGTCCAGATCCCGCTCTGTCAAGGACGCCAGTGTGGTGTTCCGTAATCACCTTGAACTATCTCCGCGTCTTTCGACCCCATGCAGCGTTGCTTCTCGTCGCCATAGATGAGCTATGTCGTCCGGCCCGGCGGCGCAGCCGCCGGTCGTTCAAGTCGGCTCGCGGCATGCCGCGAAAGCCACCGACTTTCACCCTCGTCGCGCCTTGCCTGACGCCGAAATCCATCGGAAATATTGTTCAACTTAATGACGGAACACCACACTAGTGTGGTGTCCCAAAAATAACTACCATTAAATAGTAATCAATTTCCCTGCCGCACGAGCTACCGCTTCGATGATCGCATCGGCGCTCTTGCGCCAGATGAAGG
>JALHMH010000035.1 GCA_022844165.1 Lysobacterales bacterium | reverse complement strand
GTGATTTCGCTGGCCGGCAACGATGTCGTCGAGCCGTGCGGAAACTCATCCCAAGTGCGCGCTGTCATGCGGCCCAGCACATCGTAGGTGTGGGTGCTCGTGCGCGGACGGTTGTCGGTGCGCGTGAGCAATTCGCCGAAACCGTTGTAGGTGAAGGAGGTTGTGCCGCTGCTCGGATCGGTGACGGACAGACGGTGGCCGAAGTTGTTGTACACGCTGGTGATCGACTTGCCGGTAACGTCTTTGAGCTTGAGCGGATTTCCGGCGCCGTCGTGCCAGTAGAAGGTGGTTTTGCCGTTGGCGTCCTGAGTGTTGACGAGCTTTTGCGAGCTGTCGTAGGTGCGGGACATGTTGAGGACGGGGGAGCCGTCCAGGTTTATTCCGCTCGGCGCGCAATGTGGCCAAAGGAAACGATCTTGGCAAACCCGAATGGATACGCTGTGGTCAACATAGGAGTACGTAGTCTTACGCTTCTGAATTGAAGACCCAACTGCCGGCTCGCTAGCATCTGGGAATTCCTCCTCCTTTTCATACACTCGCCCAAGTGTGTCGTAGTAATGGATCGTGCTGTTAACGCTGCTCCGGGCTCCTCTGTCGGCAGCCCACTGAATCCATACTCGCCCCTTCCAATCGTAGGCAGTTTCGCTAACGCTCGCGTCCGCGTCAGTGAGCGCAATTGGCGTTGCAGCAAAGATAGCCCCTAACAACTTGATGCTGTTTCGGACGATGCGACCGTGACTATCCATATACTGCATCGACTGCGGGCTACCGTATTGACTGCGCACCACGCGGAGAACGGCATCTTGCGACAGGCAAGCGATGCCGCCACCGCAGCGCTCGTAGCTAATTACGATCGGCATCGCCGCGCGCAATCCATCCGCGGTCGGCGCCACCTCACGAACAACGCGCCCGAGTGGGTCATAGATTGTAGTTGTCGTCAGTCCGTTCGCCGAAGTCACCTGGGTTGGCGTTCCAAAACGTGCGTCGAACACCGTTGTCGTCGATTTGCCGAAGGCGTCTGCAATCCTGGTTGGGAAATAACCCTCGGTTCCAACCGTGCATGGCGATTCAATTGCGAAGCAACTCGACGTCGAGCGGCTCGCCGCCACTAAGCGCGCCTCCCGGGTTTCGTTGATGGTGTTGCCGAAACTATCGAAACTGCGCGTCACACGTTGTTCAAAGCCGGTGGCGCTGGCGCACGCGCCGGGGTTCATCGGGCTGCCATCCATCAGTGTTTCGCAAGCTGGCAGGCGCAGGTTGGTCGCGTTGTTTGCTGTGCCGTACCCATAGAGCGTGGTTGTGGCGCGGGTTGGCACAAATGGCGCATCGACCAACCAGGCGCCGCCGTAGCTTTGGGCTGCGCTTGTCGTACTGCGCGTCAGCTTGTTCACCCACCAATTGGCATCGTCCGGATCGTAAGTGTGGCTCACCGTTATCGTGTGGGTGCGCACAGGATTCTGGCTACCACTGACGAAGTCTTGCGTGATTGTGGTTTGCTGCAGCAGGTTGCCATAAGCATCGTAACCGATGCCGAAAGCGCCGATGCTTTGGGTACTACGCGTGACCAGAGTGGAGCGAACGCTCAAATCGCGGGTTTCATTGATTTGCTGGCGGGCCATGACTCGGTACGCGACGTTTGCGCCGGATTGATTCTGTGCGGTTGAACAGCTGATGTTGTTGCACTCATACTGTTCGCGCTTCGAGAGATTGATCGCCTGCTGCGTATCGCATCTCAACTCGCTTACGGGTTCTGTGGTCAACTGGACTACTTGGCACTCACGTTGCGAAATGAGCGGGAATTTTTGGTGAAAGACCGTGGCGCTGCGTAGCCCGGGCCACAATTGCGTGTCGAGATCCTCACTGATTATCTTGCGAAAGCCAACGAAGCCACGCCCCCTGTTGTTGTACATTGCTTCTTCGTAGCCATAGCGCGTCGTGTTCATCGGACCAACGCCATTCAGACTAAGCCTGCCATTGCGCAGCTTCATCTCGCTGACCACATTCATGCTGGAGGCGAAGTAGAAGTGGTTGGCATCGATGTAGCCAACCTGCGTCTCGCGCGCCGGAATGCGATAGAGCGGCAATTCGGTTGGACCCCGACCGGCCTTGCTGGACAGCGCCTGATAGCTCCAATTGGCCACTTCACCGAAACTGTCGGCCACCGAGGTGAGCATTTCCGGTGCTTTGGCGGAGTTGCCGGTGACAAACCCTGCACCGTTGTTGGCAAACAAGCTGGGCCCTGTGGACAGCGGTACGATCTGACCATTGTCTTCCAAAGTACAAGCCGGCTGAGTGGTGCCCGCCCACTGAATTTTGCAGCCACGGCTGAGCAGCGCGTCGGTCAGGCCATCGCCGAAGAAGTCGATGCGATCGTTGTCTTGCTGCGCATCGATCTGGCGTTCGTAGCTGGATGGCAACGACTCTTCGCTGATGGTCCATTGGCCGCTGGAATTCTGTCGGAAGATCAGCCGCGACATCCGATAGGTGGAGCTGTCGACTACCGACAGATCAAGAATGTCATTCGGCGTTTGGCTAGGGGGAACCGGCGGGGCGAAAATGCGGATTGGCTCGGCGATGTCCGACAGGCTCAGCTCCAGACCGCCGGGCGACTGAGTCAATTGGCGCGGATGTGCCGAGCAAACTCTCCCGGCTTCCCTGGGTTTCGTAGGATTCGTCTCGATCACAACATCGGTGCATGTTCGTTGTGCGAGGCCACTCGGCACCAGCAGTTCGGTTCGGCCATCGGCATCGAGATCGATTGGCGAGGTCAACCCTGCCTGTTGGCCTGCCCATGCTCGTGCGACCGGTTCGCAATGATTGGCGCCGAGAGAGTAGAGCTCCAGGCCTGCACGTTTGACGATCGATGTCCCGGTCAATTCGATCACGTCTGTCAATCGTCCACCTCGATTCATGCGGACGGTCCAGCGCGAGTCGCACTGTGCGCCGCCAACATTGGATTGAAATGGCGTTGCGAGAATCAGATCTTCCAGGCCGTCACCGTTGATATCGGCAAAAAACGAGCGCCGCGCCGTTGCGGGCATTAAGAAGGTACTGCCATCCAAGATAGACTCGAAGGGCACTGTGGAGTGCTGCGGAGTGCCGCCAACGAACGTGATCTTCTTGATGCTGTTCTTCGTGTATGGGTCTGCAGGCTGGCGTCCTTCGGTGATGAACTCGGGTGTGCCATCGCCGTCCAGGTCTAGCACCGAGATCACGCGCTCATCGCCGCCGGGAAGGCTGCTTGTGGCGAGGGGAATGAAGTAAGAACTGCTGGCGAATTGCAAGTGCTGGGAGTTGCCGCTCTGCGGCGCCGATTGATTGATGTAGAGGTGGATGCCAGGGCCCTGGCCGCAGGCACCGGATGACCAGACGCTCAAGTCGGGCAGCGCATCACCGTTGAAGTCATGGAACTCGACACTACGGCCCCCTGCTGTCGGCGCTAGCCCGCAGCGCGATAGCGACTGCGTTTGGAAGTTCTCAACGACAAACGCGCTGCAAGCCGCCCCGGTGCAACCGGCCTGTGGTCGGAACGAGGTCATATCGATACCGCCCTGGCCGTTCAGACTCCAAAACTCTGCACGCCCGTCATTGTTCAAGTCGACTGGCGTTCCCGAGATGAACCGCTCGATCCAGCCGCGCGGCGAGCGATCGGCGTTGAACGAGACAATGAAACTGCGCACGCCGCCGGCACTGGTGCTGATCTGGCGCTGCATCTCAATCACACCATCGCCGTCGATATCTGCCAAGGGCGTGATCGAGTCCAACACGGCTACGCCTGGCGTTGTGGCGGGTTGTGGCATGAGTGAAGGCCACTGAATCGTTGATTCGGAGAGATTCGGCGTGCTGGCCGGCGTGTCTTGCCACGTAAATCGATTCGGATCGAGGGTGTGGATGCAACTGGCTGCGCCAAGCTCCCAGTTGCACTGATGCAGCTCGGTCAACAATGAGCGCTGGCTGGCGTTACTTTGCGCGTAGATCAAATCGTAGTCGGCGACGTTCTGTGTGCCGACGGCAGTCAGGATTCGCGTCAGACGTTTGGTTTGTTCGGTGAGCGCACCCGATAGGTAACTGCTCGATCGATCCGTGCGGTTTTCATAGGTGAATTGGACATTGCGTGTTCCGAAGCTGGTGCCCTTCCCGGTGTAGTCGATTCGGATCAGCAGGTTTTCGCCGCTGCCGTTGCCACTTGTTTGATAGGTGTATTTGATGTGGTTGCCGGCCCGATCGAGCTCGGTGTCCAACAACCAGCTGAGTGTCGCCGTGCCGCTGATGCCGGCGCCTGACGGTTTGACGCGCGCGTTGCGTAAACTGCCAGCCGCCTCATCGGCACCATAGAAGCGGCGCATGCCATCGCGGCTTTGCATTTCGAAGTACACCAGCGTGTCACTACCCAGATCGCCGCCGCGCTGAACCACTCGAGTGTAACTGTCGATCTCGGTGCGGTAGCGCCGTCCATTTGTGCCGTAGACGGCTCCGACAGGCTCGATGGGATCTAACATCAACCTTTGCCCATCGAGGCACAGGCGATCATCGCCATCGAATTTGACTGGGCGGGTGGCGCCATCCGTGGCCAAGGTCGAGGGGCAACGTGTGATCGCGCCGCCCGCCGACAAGCTAAAGCCCATGCCGGCAATGCCATTGCCCGCACGCGAGGAATAGCTCAACGCAACTTGCGGCTGCATGCCGCGACGGCCCGGCGGAAGGGCAATCGGCACTGTGTACGATGCGCTGCCACCCGCTGGTGCTTGCCTGACCTGGGATGGCGCCCGCGAGAACCGATGGTGTGTTGGGCCGATAAGGTGATTGGTAGTCTTGGATTGACGCGCCACGCTCGTCGTCCGCGATTTCTGTCACCGTGCCGGTGTTCGCCAGCGTTAGCGGATTGCTGGGCGGACTCCAAGCGCCGCAGGTCGGTGAACATCGGCGGATAAAGAAGTAGTACGTGCCCGCTGCCGGCACCGTGCCATCGTATTGCGTGCCCGTTAGACCCGTCGCCGTAGCGCTGGTCGGTGTCGTGCTGACCGAAGTGCTGAAGCCGACATCTACCGTCCCTGAACTCACGGCTTGCCAGTTGAGGCGATAACCCAAACCACCTGTGGCGGTGGCAACAGGGGCTGGTAGCAAACCATGGATAACAACGGCCGCGCTCACTGCGAGTGGTGAACCGCCACCTGGCGAAGTGGACAAGAAGTACTGGAAGCTGCCTGGGGACACGAAAGTTTGAACGATGCTGTCGGTTCGATTGGTCGATGGCAGCAGTTCGATGGTTTGCGTGGCGAGATTGCGGCGCCAAGCGCGAGCAGAATCGAAGGTGCTCGTCCAACTCACCGTCACGGGGCAATTGTCGGTTGCTGTTAGCGTGCAGACTTGGCGACTGGTTGTGATCTCGTCGACACGAAAGATCTTGGCAATCGGCAACGGACTGGCAAGCGTGCCACGATCCCAATTCAACTCTGTGGGAGTTTGCGCTGTGGGTAATCGGGCGTTGATCACCAGTCGTGCTGTCGCAGCGGATAGGAACTCGCGATTCAGTGATCCTGCTACTTGAAGAGGTGGCCACTGCGCTGCTGGTAGCGGCAACCCTGTCGGAAGTCCGGCGGGGAATGGCGACATCCGGTAGTGGACCGGTACCGCGGTGGTCAAATTGGTCGATGATGCGAATGGACCGATGTCCAGCCAAGTCGGAGATCCTTGGGTGTCGTAGACCGTTAACGAGTGATACTCCTCGACTGTCGACTGTGGTTGAAAAATGTAGGCCAAGAATCCCCAGCCCTGCTGTAAAGGGTCGTACCAGTAACCGCTATATGCGAGATTTTCCGCACCGCGAGCTTGATCGCCACGCCTGAATTCGCGCAGACATTCCTTTTCAATCTGGCTTTCACCGAGTTTCCAGTGCAATCCGGAACGGGTCGCATCGGTGGGCGAAAACGTGATCGACACCTCGCCTACCTGAGTACCCTGGCCTTGCTGATTGCCGACCCATTGGTAGCGGAGCAACGGCGCCCAGAAAGCAAAAACCGTGCTGTTCGGAGCCGGATCGATATCGGCGATCTCGGCCGGTGCGGTCGCGTACCAGCGACGCTTGCCTTGAGCATCGTAGGTCAGCCAAGTGACAATCGCAGTCTTGCTTGGACCGTTCGTTGAGAAACTCAGGAACCAACCGGTGGTCTCTCGATCTGGATTCCAATAGAGTCCGGGAACGCCAGGCACATCGCCCGGGGCGATCGGGGTGGGGGACGCGGGGCACATGCTGAGGTCGCGAAATCCGATAGTGTTTCCCGGGCCGCCACCGGAACCCGCGCTAACGTTGATGATTCCGGTACTTTGGTATTGGTTGTTGAGGTCGATGGAGCCATTGCTGTTGCGTCTCGCCAAATAGTAACGGTAGTTTCCGACCGGAACGCTATCGACGATGGTGCCGGAATAGAGGCTGCTTAGAAGTACGTAGGCAGACGATCCTTCCAACTTCCTGTAGACACCGATGTTTGGCGTGCCGGTGCTAACATCGAAGTTCCATGACACCGTGACGTTGCAGTTGGTCTGACCCGCCGGAATCAGGCAGGGATTCGGCCCTGCCGAAAGCGTGTGCGCAAGGACAGCGCTCATGGATGCGCCGGATTGCGCAGTGGGGTACTGCGCGTTCAGCTGCTGCCCCACTTCGGCGATCGTCGCGACGGCCGATAACACGACAGGGATCGGGTCGCTCGATCGCTGGCCCGCGCCAACAGCGAGGTTGCCAACAGGACGCGGGGCCGAAACGCAACCAGAGTGGTTGCACTCGTTCCAAGCGTTGTTACCCGGATAGTTGGAGTAGTAATAGTCAAGAACGCGAGATCCGGCCACAGGTTCTTTGCTTGCCAGCCAGACAGCGACGCCATTGGTGTCGAATGTCGCCAGTGTTAGCCGTTCGCTGGCGCCATAGCTGGTGGAAAACAAGAGCGCGTTCGGATTGGGGTCTGTCGGCGATCTCAATCTGACAGTGGGGTTGTTTCCCGAAATCGTGCGAAACAGGCAGGCTTCCCGCAACTGGCCCGAACTGAATTGAATTCGCACCACAGCTCGATCAGGCATGTTGCGGAAGAATCGGAACGCCACGCCACCTACAAGTTTCGGATTCGATCCAAGCTGGCCCAACGAACCCGGCGTATGTTCGTAAAGCAGCGCCGACCCCTCGTTACTCGCCACGTCCAGTGCCATGCCGGTCGATTGGTACCAAACCGGCCGACGGTTTGTGCCGTAGGTGTACCAGACCGCCGTCAGTTGATCGCCTTGAGCCAGCAAGTCCCAGCCCTGGCCGAAGCGTCCGGACTCGCGCCATGCACCAGGCAAAGATGCGCCATCTTGAGGGACGGCCGTTGCGTCAATACAAACCGCCGGATTCGGGCGACCGATCGCTGAAAGTTGCGCGGCGCTTAGCGTGGTTTCGCCACCGCTGAGCTGCGACCATGCCGGAACTGAGAAACACAGCAGGAGAAGAATCAGTGCGAGACGACAGATTGTTCCTGCGGCCAGATTTGTCTTTGGATCGCTGTTTGTCGAATCGACCAGCAGTGCATTGGAATACGTGCGCATTCTTGTTTTCCGTCGGAAAAATTTGGGCGAACTGGGTACGCGGAGTTGGCCGGCAAAACGGCTCATCGTTACTTGGGCACAATCGCCAAGCGCAACATCTTCGGCAGTCTGCCCCAGGGATTTCGGCGGTGTGAGGGCGCGCCAGGGACAAATTTGCAATCCGGTCAATTTGCCGCCTATCTCGCAGTTCACTCCGCGCATTGGCGGCGTGGCAAGATTATGGGAGACAGTTGTTGCGTCTATATGGAACCTGCCGGTGATCACTGAGCCGAATAGGATCGGCCTTGGCTAGCCAGCGAGAACCGCTCGGATTCCGCGTTGGGAGCCGTCTGCGAGAGCGCGCTAGTGGTTGTTTTCGGCCAACTGTCGGTTGCGTCAATGACGAGGGATGCGCAAGATAACAGCCGGGCGCCGGGAGCCGTTGGTTCTGGACCCGTTAGAGAATCGAGCTAACCTCAGGAGCGCCCATCGCCGTCCGCCTGAATCGGTTCACAAGTTCTTCAGCGCGAGGGCTTTCGCTTCGCTGCGTTGCCGGGCTACAATCTCGCTCTTACTTCGTCGAAGCTTCAGCAGAAGGGATCCAAGGATGGTTAAGATTCGCCTGGCACGCGGTGGCGCTAAGAAGCGTCCGTTTTATCACATCGTTGTCGCCGACGAGCGCGCTGCGCGTGATGGCCGCAGCATCGAGCGCGTGGGTTTTTACAACCCGATTGCGCAGGGTAAAGAAGTTCCGCTGTCGCTGGACCTGGGTCGTGTCGCGCACTGGCAAGGCGTTGGCGCTCAGCCGACGGAAAAAGTGCGCCAGCTGATCAAACAAGCGCAAAAGCTGCAGCCGGCGGCTGCTTAAGCACGGCGGCCATGGCCGCGGAGCGCATGATTCAGGTGGGGCGCATTCTTGCGCCTCACGGCATCAAGGGCCAACTCAAGGCGGAGTCGTTTTGCGATCCGCCGCAGCGCCTTTTATCATTCCCGAGTGTTTTCATCGACGGTTCGTTGCGCTGCATCGTGGGTCGCATGGCCGGCGCGCACGCATTGATTTCCCTGGAGGGTATCGAGGACCGCGATGCGGCCCTGCGCTTTCGTGGGCAGTCAATCGCGGTTGAGCGCAGCCAGTTGCCGCCGCTGGCGGAAGGGCAGTTCTATTGGGCCGATCTTGAAGGCCTGAGCGTAGTCAATCGCGATGGCATCGTGCTTGGTGTCGTCGACCATCTCTTCAGCAATGGCAGTCATCCTATTCTTGTCGTGCGCGGCGAGCGCGATTGCATGATCCCATTCGCCATGGGGCGGCATGTCGATAAGGTCGATCTTGAGGCGTCGCGAATCGATGTTGATTGGGATCTGGACTGATGCGCGTTGCATTGTTGACGCTGTTCCCTGACGTCGTACGTCAAACCCTGTCGATGGGTGTGGTTGGCCGTGCTCTCGAACGCGGGAAGATTGACGTCGCAACCTTCAATCCACGCGACTACACCAACGACAATTATCGAACGGTCGATGACCGACCGTTCGGTGGCGGCCCCGGGATGGTCATGCTGATCGAACCACTGACGCGGGCGCTTGACGCGGCGAGGAAGCTGCTGCCCGATGCCAGCGTGGTGCTGATGTCGCCACAGGGCCGGCGATTTGATCAGGCGATGGCGATCAACTTCTCTCAGCGCGCTCAGATCATTTTCGTGTGCGGTCGTTACGAGGGCATCGATCAGCGTTTCGTCGACGCAAAGGTCGACGAGCAGGTCTCGCTGGGCGATTTTGTAACCTCAGGCGGCGAGTTGCCGGCGCTGGCGATGATCGATGCAGCCACACGTCTGATACCGGGTGTGCTGCATACCGATCAAAGTGCCATCGAAGATAGTTTTATGGATGGCTTGCTCGATTGCCCACACTACACGCGGCCGCCCGGCCATTCGTTGGGCGACGTACCCTCAGTGCTGTTGTCCGGCAACCACGCGGAGATTGCGAGGTGGCGTCGGCAGCAAGCGCTTGGCGTGACCTGGCGCCAACGACCAGACTTGCTCGATTGCATGACGCTGAATAAACCCGATCAGCAATTGCTCGATGCATACATCGCCGCGCACCAGGAAAAAAACGGTGTACAATAGCGGGCTCGCTGCGATCGCCTAAGGCGCCATCGAGCGGTCTAATCGTTCCAAGTGTCGTCTTAAGGTTGAGTGCCATGAGCAAAATCATTCAGCAACTGGAAGCTGAGCAGATGAATCACGCGGTGTCGGGCTTTACGCCGGGCGATACGGTGGTCGTCAATGTTAAAGTCAAGGAAGGCGCGCGTGAGCGGTTGCAGGCTTACGAAGGCGTTGTTATCGCCGTGAAGAGTCGCGGTTTAAATTCGTCGTTTACGGTGCGCAAAATTTCGCACGGCGAAGGCGTCGAGCGTGTGTTCCAAACGCACAGCCCATCGATCGACTCGGTACAGATCAAACGCCGTGGCAAGGTTCGCGCTGCCAAGCTCTACTATCTGCGCGAACTGGAAGGAAAGGCAGCGCGCATTCGTGAGGATCTGTCAGCCTCCAAGGCTAAAGCCAAGGTCTAGCGACACTCCGCCCAGACCGCCGGGCGTCTAGGACGCCAGGCCGGGTTCGAAAGAACAAGAAAAAGGCGCCTTAAAGGCGCCTTTTTGCTGCTCGAACGTTACGCGTATGCTCGCCGAAATTCGAACTTGCAGATGGACGCCAAGGATCGCTGGTTGACAGCAGGCAGACGTGGTACCTGTCGACCGTGCCCAACCACGACGAACTCTTGACCATGAACGGCTCGCGCTACCAGGAATTTTCGACCGGCAGATTCTTGCTGCTGTCCTGCACTGTTGGCATCGCGCTAGGCGCATCGCCGGTACCATTCAATATGGTTGGGGTGTTCACGCTGCCGGTCACCAGCGAGTTCGGCTGGGGTCGCGGCGATATGCAACTGGCGTTGTTCTGCTTTACGCTCGCTGCGGTTGCAACGATCCCGTTCATTGGTGCCTTGATCGATCGCATCGGGGTGCGTCAGGTGGCTCTGGCGGCGACCGCCGCATACGCGGCCGCGCTGGCGTTGCTGGCCTTCGTTCCCAATCACCTGATTGCGTTTTATGCGATCTGGGCGCTTGTTGGCATTGTCGGTGCAGGTTCGACGCCTATCTCATGGACGCGTGCGATCAACGACTGGTTTCCGGTGAATCGCGGTTTGGCGCTGGCGATTGCGTTGATGGGCACCGGTTTGACAGCGGCGTTTTTGCCCAGTTTTGCTGCATGGTTGATCGAGCAATGGGGATGGCGCAAGGCCATTTTGGCGATTGCTGCGTTGCCGATTCTGGTCGCGCTGCCGCTCGCCTGGCGCTACTTGCATCCGATGCCGCCGCACGACGGTAACCCACGCCACGAGCAAGCCGTCCCCGCCGGTTTGACACTGCGTGTGGCCGCGTCGCAGTGGCGCTTCTGGGCCATGATGCTGTCGATCCTGTTGATCGCACTTGGGATCGGTGGTTTGTTCATTAACTTTCAACCTTTGCTGATCGACAAGGGCTTTAGTTCAGCGGCTGCGGCACGTGTCGCTGGTGCGATTGGCGTGAGCATCATTGCCGGTCGCTTGCTGGCGGGGTGGTTAATCGATCGCTATTGGGCGCCCGGCGTCACATTGCCGCTGCTCGCGCTGCCCGCCGTGGCGGCGCTTCTGCTGATGCAAGATCAGGTGTCAACTTCGCAGGCCATACTCGCTGCGGTGTTGCTCGGCGCGGCAGCAGGCGCCGAGTCGGACCTGTTGGCGTTTTTGTCGGCGCGGTATTTTGGGCTTCGGCACTACGGGCGAATCTATGGCGTGCAATATGCAGCATTCGGACTCGCGTCCGGATTGGCGCCGTTTGCCGCCGGTAAGGTGTTCGATCATTTCGGCAGCTATAACCCGGTGCTGCCTTGGATCGCTGGGTTTTTCGTTCTTGGTGCGCTTTTGTTGCTGACCATGGGTCGCTATCCGACTTCAGAGGAGTTGCGCTGAATCGCTTCACCATTTCTCCACTTTGCGCTTTGACGTGGCAGAATGCGAGCAGCTTGGGGAAGCACGACGTGGGAGACCGGAATGCGATTTGCGCGCGTGATCGTTGGCCTGCTGATGGGAGCAGTGACCTGGCCTCCAGCTTGGGCCGGCACTGTTGAGACTATTTTTGCGCATCAGCACCTGGGTGCAGCGAGCTGCGCAAGCTCTGTGTGCCATGGCGCGAATCAGCGCAGTGCCAATTCGCCAATTCTTGGCAATGAATTCAGTATCTGGCAGCAGGTCGATCCTCACGCCAGGTCGTTCGCGACGTTGGCAACGGCGCAATCGCAGGCGATCGCCCGCAAACTCGGCCTTGGCGATGCAACCAAGGCCAAAGTTTGTTTGGATTGCCACACGCATAACGTACCTGAGGCTAAACGAGGCGAGAAGTTTCTCGTCGAAGACGGTGTGTCCTGCGAAGCCTGTCATGGTGGCTCGGAGAAATGGGTCGCCGCCCATGCAGATCCGAATGCTGATCGATCGAAGTTGATTGCTGATGGCCTCTACCCGACCAACGAACCGGTCGCGCGCGCCAAGCTGTGCCTGACCTGCCATATGGGCACTCGCGATCGCATGATCACGCACGAGATCATGGGCGCTGGCCATCCGCGGTTGTCGTTTGAGCTGGATACCTTTACGTGGCTGAATCCGCACTACGAGATCGACGCCGACTACATCGAGCGGAAGGGCGAGTTCAATGGCAGTCGTGACTGGGCATTGGGTCAGGGTCTCGCAGCGGCGAATCTGCTGGATGTCCTGCTGGACCCAAATCACGGCTGGAACGGAATTTTCCCTGAGTTGGTGTTGTTCGATTGCCACGCGTGTCATCGACCGATGGCAGGAAACCAGTGGGGGCCACGTCCTGGAACGGGGCTTGGGCCCGGTGCCGTGCGGCTGGGCGACAGCAATCTTGTGATGTATCGGCATGTCTTGAGCGTGGTGGACCCGGCGGCTGCGGAAAAACTTCTTGCCGACACCAAGGCACTGCATCGCGCGACTCTCGTGGGCCGCGATCAGACGATGGCGGCTGCACGGACTGTCAAGAACGATATCGAGAAATCGCTCGATCAAGTTGCCGGTTTTGCGTTTGACGAGGACACGCTCGGCAAAGTGCTTGGCAGTTTGTTACGCGACGCAGAGCGCGGTGAATTTCGCGACTTTGCCGCTGCCGAACAGGCGGCTCTCGCAGCGCAATCGGTCGTGGTGGCGTTTGAGACCGCAAAACAACTCGATGAAGCGGCCGCGAAGCGGCTGCAATCTGGGGTCGATCAACTATATGGCACTGTCGAGAATGGCGACAAATACGACATGAGTCGTTTTGTTGCCGCTTTGAAGTCGCTCAAGGCGATGGCGCCGTGATAAGGTTCGGCGCGTGAAGTCCGGGTTTGGTGCGGAGTAGCGAATGGCGCAGTTGCCGGAGATTCCGGGCTATCGATTGTTGAAGCAGCTCAAAGCCAGCAAACGTTCGACAACTTTTTTGGCCGAACAGCAGTCCCTTGCACGGCAAGTGGCGCTCAAGGTTCTGAGCGAGGAGTTCTTCGACGATCCGGGTCTGCGGCAGCGCTTTGTTGATGAAGGCAAAAGCGCCGCCCGGCTCAATCATCCGCATGTACTGGCTGTCTTCGATATTGGTTCGGCCGGCGGTTATCCTTTCATTGCGACCGAATTTGTCAGTGGGGGGTCGTTGCGCGAGCGGATGCAGCAACCCATGGCGCCGGCGGAGGCGTTGCGCATTTCGCGCGAGCTGGCGAGCGCGCTTGACTACGCGCACTCCCAGGGTGTGGTGCATCGCGACATTAAACCGGCGAACATCATGTTTCGCGCCGATGGTGGCGCCGTTCTCGGCGATCTTGGAATTCTCAAGGCACAGAACGCAGGACCGTCGATGATGATGGGTTCGCCGCACTATATGAGCCCCGAACAAATCGAGGGTGCGACGGGCGATGGTCGATCGGACCTTTATAGTCTCGGTGTGGTGTTGTTCGAAATGCTCACGGGACGCCCGCCGTTCGATGCAGATGACCCCTTTGTCGTCATCGGCAAGCACCTGTCCGATCCGGTTCCTGCGCTGCCAGATTCGATCTCGCTTTATCAGCCGCTCATTGACAAGACGCTCGCCAAATCCGTAGATGCTCGGTTTGCCAATGCGCGGGAGCTGATTGTCGCGATCGACGGTTACCTCGATCCCAAGACGGTCCGCGAACTGCGCGCAGTGGAGCCGCCACCGGCCGCGAAGCCGGCAAAACCGAGCGCAACCAAGATCGTAGCCCCGCCGATTCAATCGGCAAGTCCGCCCACCGTCCAGCAGCCGGTGGTGCCAAATGTGTTGCCCTCACGAACCGCCGTGCCCAAAAGCAATCCCAGGAAGGCGGTGCTACGGATTGGTCTGGTTCTGGTTGTGTTGGCGGCGCTGATCGCATTGGCAGCCTGGTGGGTGGGGCGTCGTCCGGCCGAAGTGCCGGCGTCTGTGCCTGCGGCGGCGCCATCTCGGCAATTGGCCGCTACCCAAGGCAACCTCTCTGCCGAAATTGAACGGGCGGAACGTCTGATATCGCAAGGCCAGCTTTTTGAACCGGAGGGCGATAACGCGTTCGAAGTCCTGAATCGTTTGTCGATGCAACGGGTGGATCAAGCTGCTGTGCAGAGCGGTTTTGTGAAACTGGGCGCTGCCACGAAAGCTGAAATCGAGCGTCTCGCTGCACGAGGTAATCGCAGCGAGGCTTTCAGGTTGCTGGATCTGGCCAAGGGCAAACTCGTGCCGGGCAATTGGACGGAACTCGAGTCGCAGCTTGGCGCGCGTTCTTAGCCGTTGCGTACTGACCTCGGCAAGCTTGTGCTGGAACGCGATTCCGGGCATGTTTACATTCATTCGTGAAGACGGAATTGGTCATGTGGCAATGGTTGAAACGCTGGTTTCGTCGCTCCAATGTTGCAACCCAGGCGGCTGAGCCGCAGGTTTGGAACTTTCGCATTCGAGGCGGACGTACCGAGATCGGTGCAGTAAACGATGCGCTGGAGCGCGCAGTCATGGCTGGCGATGTGCCAGAGCCGGCCATGCGTTCGATGCAAATTGCGCTCGACGAACTGCTGACCAATGCGATTACGCACGGAGAAGTCACTCTGGACGATCCCATGCAAGTCGATCTGATCGTTGCCACGGATTCACTGCGCGCTGTGGTCAGTTATGGCGGCAGACGTTTCGACCCGACCCAGGTGGATGCGCCCGATGTGGAGGCCGGTTTACACGAGCGCGGCACCGGTGGCCTTGGGTTGCATCTGGTCAAATCGATGATGGACGAATTCACGTACGCTTTCGAGGAAGGTCGCAACGTCATCCGGCTCGGCAAAGCCTGGTGATTTTCCGTCATTGATCGTTTTGAGCGCGTCAGTCCGATAGATGAATTGCAAAGGCACTCTTGTGCCATTGCTTCCACCTCTATTGGAGATTGCCCATGAAGATGTTTGCTGCTTTTGCGCTTGTTGTGATGATGTCCGCCAGTCAAGTGGCGCACTCGACGGTACCGGTTTATACGCATAGCAGTTACAGCTATGACGCAGGGACCTGCGAAGATGTCACAACGACGATGACACTTTGGAGCGACGGCTCCGTCACATTTTCTTCCGCCCGAACCTACAATGCGGTTGCTTGCGGCGAAATCCCCGCCTGACCTGACGCCTGGTCATTTCGCTGATCGGTTCGGCGCCCAGCCGAACCGATTCTTGCGGTCCTTCACCTGTCCAGCGTTTCGACACGCCGCAGTCGGCCATCGACAAAAACCAATCGTCGGTCGAACGAGTTGCTCGGTCGGTCGTAGTACCATTCTTCAATCTGCACTTCCCGAGCAACCGTTCGATCCGGTGCGACGTGGCGATAAACGACGTCGACACGCGAAACCACATCATCTGGTTCGCCGCAGCGCTCGCTTACCTGGTATCGGGTCATGCCTTCGGTTGCCAGCTGGTTGCCGCAGCGCATGGCATCTGCAGACGCAAAGGGCGCGAACAGCAAAACCACAGGTATGAGAATGTGGCGCATAACAAGCCTCCGATCGAGACCTGGATATTGAAACACGATCCGGCCGTTGCTGCCGCGTTTGCTCCGGTCTGGTTAGTTTTCCGACAGTTTCGCGCAGATACGAGGCTTGATCCGATCCTAAAGCGACACGGGTTCCAGTACAGTCAATCCAGCAGCTGAGAGTTTCGCGTTAAATTGATCCACGCCAACGCCAAGCACTTCGTCGGCTTCGGCCATCGCGCTGCTGGCTTGCGCCGAAAGCTCGTCCTTCAATGCCAACTGCGCATCGGTTGGCGGATTGTCGCCGTAGCTGATCCAAAAAAGCAGAGTCGTCAACTTGTTGTTCAAGCGCACCGGAAAATTGAGCGGGTCTTGTTCGCTTTGCAGGCGGGGTTGATAGAGGGCTTCCGTCGCAGCGGCGCGCCGTTTCTCCAGTGCGTCCAAGGCCTCTGCCAGAGCTGGTTGCCCGGTAATCCTTGGCTTCAGGCCACCGAGTGCCTTCTCCAGTTGTACCAGCTTGCCAACGCGCTGATGAACGGCCGACACTTGTTTGCTTAGATCGAGTGCGGCTTGCAGTTGCGCTTGGTACTCCGCACCCGTGGTCCGGGTCCGGGGGTCGGCGAGAATTTCGAATTCTTGGGTTTGTGTTTCGCCAGCGAAGCTCAGTGTTGCCCGATAACGGCCTGGGACCACACGGGGGCCAGGTAGATCGTCGTCGCCCCACAAAACCAAACCGTCGAAACCCGTGGCGGCAGGATAGCGGCCGTCCCACGCGAAACGATTCAGCCCCGCGGCGCTCGGCAACAGACGCAAATCCTGGCCTTTGGGTGGCTTGGCGTCTTTAGATTCTTCTTTCGACGGCTTCCGTGTGTAGTTGATGATCGGCGTACCGTCGGCTGTCGCGAAGCTCAACGTCAATGTGTCGTCCGATGTCGCAGCTCTCGGCAAGCGGTAATACAACATCGTTCCCGGTGGTGGGTTGGTACCCGCGGCGCGCGGCTTTTCGACGGCAAACGAATTTAAGCGATGACTGATGCGTGGCGCGTACAACTTGAAGTCAGCACCGTTGTCTTGAACGATTGGCGACAGGTCGTCGAGGATCCAGAAGCCGCGCCCCTGAGTCGCGGCGATCAGGTCTCCATCGCGAATCGCAAGGTCTGTGATCGGTACCAAAGGCAGATTCAGTTGGAAGTAGCGCCAGCGATCGCCGTTATTCATCGATAGATAAAGACCGCGCTCGGTGCCGGCATACAACACGCCACGCCGTTTCGGATCGGCGCGCAGCGCGCGCGTGAAGTGCGTGGCATCGATACCATCGACGATCGCTCGCCAGGATTGTCCGCCGTCGCTGGTGCGAAACAAAAAAGGCCGTCGATCGCCGAGTTTGTAGCGTGTGCCCACGGCGTATAAAGCCGCGTCTTCAAAGGGGCTCGCCTCCAGCGAATTCCACTGGATGTCCTTGGGCGCATTGCGTGGCGTGACGTCGTTCCAGGACGTCCCGCCATCGCGACTGATGTGGATCCGGCCGTCGTCGCTGCCGGTCCAGAGTGTTTGCGCATCGAGTGCCGATTCGGCCAACGAGAAGATCGTACCGTAGTACTCCACGCTGGTGTTGTCCTTAGTGATAGGTCCGCCCGATGCTCCCATTGTGGCCGGGTCGGCGCGGGTCAGGTCCGGGCTGATGGGCGTCCAGCTCTGGCCGTCGTTGTCGCTCGCGAACAGCCGGTTGCCTGCAGCGTATAGGCGCTCCTTTCGGTGCCGCGAGAACACCAGGGGAAAGTTCCACTGGAATCGGTATTTGACGTCTTTGGCGGAATGGCCCATGGTTTCCTCCGGCCAGATGTTGACTCCGCGTTCGGCGTCGGTGGTGTGATCGAGGCGCACCAGGTAGCCCATATAGGAACCACCGAAGACGATGTCTGGCGAATTCGGTTTAGGGGCTATCCAACCACTCTCGCCGCCAGCAGTGGCTTCCCATTCGCGGCTGTCGATGGCGCCGCTGCGTAGCGAACGTGAGCGAATTCGGATCGCCGAGTTGTCCTGTTGGCCAGCGAGCAGGCGGTATGGGAATGCGTCATCGGTCGCGACGCGATAGAGCTGCGCAGTGGGCTGGTTGTCTTGCGTGGACCAGGTTGTGCCGCCGTCATTCGAGATGCAGCCGCCGCCGTCGCTGGCACTGGCAATGCGGTCTGGATTGGACGGGTCGATCCAGTGGTCGTGGTGGTCCGCGTGAGGTGTTGCGACAACTGTGAAGCTCTTGCCGCCATCCTTCGAGCGATGCAGGCGCACGTTTTGTACCCAGACGGTCTCTGGGTCCTTCGGATCGGCGGCCACACCGGAGAAGTACCAGGCGCGTTGACGCAAAGCCCGATCTCCATTCACACGGGTCCAGGTTTTGCCGGCATCTCGCGAACGGAACAAACCGCCTTCTTCGGCTTCGACCATGGCATAAAGATTATCGGGTTTGCTGGCACTGACGGCGATGGTATGGATGCCGGTCGGCGTCTGGTCGTTGGCTTTCGGCAGCCCTTCATTGCCGCTCAGAGAAATCCACGTCTCACCACCGTCGGTGCTTTTCCAAAGACCAGAACCCTCGCCACCGCTGGTGAAAAAATGCGGTCCACGCTGCACGCGCCATGTCGTCGCGTAAACGATGCGTGGATTGGTCGGGTCCATAATGACTTCGTTGGCGCCAGCTTGCGGGCCGACAAACAGCACACGCTTCCAGGACTTGCCACCGTCGGTCGTGCGATACACGCCGCGGTCCTCGCTGGGCGCGAACACATCACCCAATGCGGCGACCAGCACGATATCCGGATTGCGCGGATCGACTGCCATGCGCGGAATAGTGCGCGAATTTGCCAGGCCGACGTGCGTCCAGGTACGGCCAGCATCGACGCTGCGCCAGACGCCGTCGCCCTGACTGACGTTGCCACGCAGCGTGCCTTCGCCTGTGCCAACGTAAATCACATTGGGATCCCCCGGTGCCACCACGACGGCGCCGATCGAGCCGCCGAAATAGCCATCGGATATGTTCTGCCAGGTCAGGCCGGCATCCGCCGTTTTCCAGACACCTCCGCCCGTTGCGCCCATGTAATACAAAGACGCGTTGCCGGGCACACCCTCGATGGCTGCCGCGCGTCCTCCGCGATAAGGGCCCACCTCGCGCCACTGCATGCCGGAAAAACGATCGGGCGTGGTCGCGGTCTGATCGGTGTCGGCAGCCGTTGCCGAAAACGCCAGTAGCAGCAACGTTGACAACAATAAGCGTCCAGAACCAAGGGTCATATCGCGATCTTTCATGGGTCTAAGCCGCGAGGATACCCGCGCTTGGGCTCATGCGCGCAAAGCAATTTATCACTCGAAACCGGTCGCCTTGTCGGGCGATGCACGGCCTTCGGATGCTTCTGCGTATGTCCTTTCAACTGATTCCAGAGTGAGCACCATGGCCCAGATTCCGAGCGAGGCTCCACCTCACACCGACGAGCATTCCCGGCTTCGTTCAACGGCGTATTTTCCCACCGACCGCGCTTCCCTTTTGGCGCAAAGCCAACTCAAGAATCAAACGACGCATGAATCCGGATCTCGCCCGGTCAAGGAACCGGGCGACGAACGGAATTCTCTCCTTCCAGAAAACGAAGACGATATACGCCGGGCTCGAATTGCGCTGCGGCGCTACCTGCGCTCGTTGCCCCCAGTCGTTCAGGGGCAAACCTGGTATGCCGAGTTATCCATGGGCGAGGAGGTGCGTCTGCTGCCGGGCACTCGGTTGCCAGCAGGCGTACATTTCGGTCACGAGTGCCGCGCACTGTATGGCACACCGGAAGAATCAGGTCAGTTCTGGGTTGAGTTCGCGGAAGGCGCGAGTGGACAAACGAGGCGTTGGCAAATCGTGGTCGTGCCGGCGCCGCCATTGGCGATCGCCGCCGCGCGTCTACCGGTCATGCGCTGCAACGAGGCGGTACAGTTCCCATTCGAACTGACGGCGCAACAGGCCGAGTCGGTACGCTGGTCGGTTGCCGAAGGTTGGTTGCCGCCAGGTGTGTTTCTCAGTCACGATGGCAAACTCTTCGGCATGCCCAGTGAACCGGGGCTCTGGTGTTGCGTGATCGCCGCGAGTGTCGGATCTCGAACCGTCGTGGCGACTCTGTCAATCGTCGTCGATCGCCCGCTGGAGGCAAAACTGACCTTGCTCAAGACGCTGCAGCGTCGACGCGCCGACGAACGTCTGCGCGTGCTTGCTGCGAGAGCGGCCGCGCCTGACGTCGTTGCCTATGCGGCGGCGCCCGAGGCGCGAGAGCGCGTGGTTGCGCTCAGCCGCATGTCAGAGCGGTCAGCGTTTCGCTGACGGCGGCGGTCACGGCCTGCTGCATCGCGATCATCACGGCGGCCGTGTTGCGCTCAGTGATCGGAACCTTGACGTCGATTCTTTTGCTGTGTGTCAACTCGGCGCAGGTCCAACGTAAGGACCAGGCAACGTGTGCAGCGGTCGATTCGGTGCTGCGCAACTCGAAGGCGCGCAGTTCGATGCTCAGTCGATTGGGTGCTCCGCCAGTGCGGTGCACCACGCGCGTAGCGCCCGAGCGTTCGATGGCGTCTGCCAACACGAATGCCAGCATTTCGCTCGGCGGCGCCGCGAATTGGAAACCCTGGTAAGCACGGATGCTGCCGTCGGTGCGACGCCATTGCGGTACTCGATGGTCGAGATGCTCGGGTGCGGCGGCAATGTCCAGCGATAGCGAGTCGATCACCAGGGCGCGCGGCGCTGGATCAACCATCGGCAGGAAGGCCTCTGGGGCGGGCGGCGGTTTGGGCAGTGCCAGACAGCCGCCAAGCAACAGGATGGCGGGGAGCAGTAGCGTCGACTTCATGGATGATCCTCGGTTCGCTGCGCTGGCGGTTGCTGGAGATATTGTTGCGGACCCTCGTTGAGTTGGCGCGCCAGGCGAGTCAGCTGTCGGCTCATCGTTCGCAGTTCGATGAGGCCCGCTTCCAACTGCGGAAGACTGTCGCTGCCGACACGATCGAGGTCGCGTTGGGCGCTTTCCAGCGTGCTGCCCAGTTGGCGAGAGGTGCTGCGGATTTCGTCCAGCGTACGGGTGACTGAGGTGCTGAGCTGCTCGATCGCTCCGGGCCCGAGGCTTTTCTCCAATTGTTCGACGAGAACTTGTGCTCGACCAGCGAGTTCCCGAATCGCGACACCGGCGCGTCGAGCTTCATCCAGCGTGCCGCCCACTTCATCGCCCAGCTGCGCGCTCAACGCGTTGAGCTCGCTGAGCGTGCCGTCGATTTTCGCCAGGTTCTCGTCGCTCAACATGCGGTTGATTCGGGCCAGGGTTTCGGCAACGTTGCTGATCACATCCTGCGATCCTTCGAACAGGCGATCGAGATCGCTCGGCTCAGAACGAATGATCGGAACAGCACCGTCTGCGGCCTGAAGCGCCGGGCCCGGTTCGGTTCCTGTCAGGCGGATGACCGCCAGACCGGTCAGGCCCGTCAACGCCAACTGCGCGCGCGTTTGTGTGGTGACCGGCAACCCGCCTTGAACGCGAATGCGTGCCACCACTTGCCGTGGGTCATCCGGTGCCAAACCCAGGCGACGCACCTCGCCGACCTGGATACCGTTGAACTGCACTGCGGCCCCAGTCGACAGACCGCTCACGGCCTGATCGAAGACCACATCGTATTCGTCGAAGGCTTCGTCGAAGCTGACCTTACCGATCCACAGTGCGAACAGCACCGCGCCGATGGCGACCAGCAGGCTGAATGCGCCGATCATTACATGGTGTGCCCGAGTTTCCATATAGCTCCTCTTAAAGCGGCGCCAGACCGGGCAGGCGCGCCGCCCTCGGCCCGCCAAAACAGTCTTGAATCCAGGGGTGCGGATGATGTGCCACGCGGGCCGGCGCATCGGCAATGACGATATGCCGATCGGCGATCACGGCCACCCGATCGCAAACCGCGAAAACGCTGTCCAAATCGTGCGTCACCAAGATCACTGTCAAGCCCAAGGCGCTGGCGAGTGTGCGAATCAACTCGTCGAAACCCGTTGCCCCGATCGGATCGAGGCCGCTGGTGGGTTCATCCAGAAACAGGACATCGGGATCGAGCGCCAGCGCTCGGGCGATACCAGCACGCTTGCGCATACCGCCAGACAAATGCTCCGGATACTTGTCGGCAGCATCGGGTGGCAGACCGACAAGCGCGAGCTTCAGTCGCGCCAGCTCGATCATGAAACCCTCGCGCAGCCGCGTGTACTCCTTGAGCGGCACGAGCACGTTTTCGAGCACAGTCAGCGAGGAGAACAGCGCGCCGTCCTGGAACATGACACCCAGGCGCCGCTCGACGCGCTGACGCTCTGCGTCGCTCATCTGCGCGCGATCCTGGCCGAACCACAAAATGCTGCCAGCCGAGGGCTCGCGCAAACCTAGGATGGTGCGCACCAACACACTTTTGCCTGCACCCGAACCGCCGACGAGCCCCAGGACTTCGCCATGAGCGATGGTCAAGTTCAGGTCCTCGTGCACCACTTGCGCGCCAAAGCGATTGCTCAGGCCGCGCACTTCGATCACCGGGGCACTCACCAGCCGATCTCCCGAAACAGAATGGCGAACAGCGCATCGAACAGGATGACCAGGAAAATCGCCTGAACGACGCTCGCGGTCGTGTGCCGGCCGACAGCTTCTGCGCTACCGCTGACCGACAACCCTTGGCGACACGCCGTCAGCGCGATGAGCACAGCAAACACCGGCGCCTTGATCATGCCAACAAAAAAGTGTCGCATTTCGGCGGCTTCTTGTAATCGCGCCAGGAACAATCCTGGAGAAATATCGAGCGATAGGGAACCGACCAAAGCGCCGCCCAGGATGCCTGCGAGAACGGCCAGGAAAGCCACCAGCGGGAGCATGACAATCAGCGCGAGCGTGCGCGGTAGCACCAGCAACTCGATCGGATCCAAACCAAGGGCGCGAATCGCATCGATCTCCTCGCGCGCGCGCATCATTCCGATTTCGGCGGTAAATGCGCTGCCCGAGCGACCGGCCAGGAGGATGGCCGTCAGCAGCACGCCAAATTCGCGCAGAAAGGAGTACGTCACCAGCTCGACGGTGAGCACCGCCGCACCGAAGTCGGCAAGTACAGTAGCGCCCAAAAAAGCCACCACCGCGCCGACCAGGAAACTGAGTAAACACACGATCGGAACGGCATCCAGACCAGCGCGTTCCATATGGAACACAGTCGCCGTCAAGCGCAGACGGCGTCGGCCCAGTAGCACTTGAACAGCGCGCTCCAGCACAAGGCCAGTGAAGCCAAGCATCGCCACGGTCTCGTGTTTGGCGCGCAACGCAGCGATTCCCGCCCGTTCGAGCATACCCATCCAGCCATGTGGGCGAGGTGCCCGTGGCTGCGTTGCAGCACGCTGCGCCAGGATCAGTTCGATGAGCTTTTCGGCCGCCGCAGAGAAGCCAACGCGTTGCGTTTGTGGTGTGCAAAATCGGGTCAACAACAGCAGCGCGCCAGCACTGTCGATGGACTCGAGCGCGTCGCCATGCACCTTCGCGGCGTTGGGCTGTTGCGGCAGCGTTTCCTCCAATGCTGCCACGGGTTCCAGCGTCCAGCGTCCGCGCAAATGCAGATCGGATTGTTCCCAGCGAAAGTCGGCGCGTGTGTCGGTCATGGGTCAATCGTACACGTCTACGCGTCGCTTCGGCTCAAGATCGAGTCGATGCTGATGGTCAGGCGTCGGACGTTCACCGCTCAAAATTGATCGAGATCAACTGAGCCTCAGTATCGATCGAAGGCTCGCTTGAATCACTGCCCGGCGCACCTATTCATGTGTCATCGGTTCGCCGATCGAGCCGATGACAGCCCAAAAAAAGGAGACTCGATATGAACAGCTTGATCACACGTTCCGGCCTTTTCGACGACTTCTTTCGCGACGTCGCGCCGGGATTTTTCGTCAAACCCCTGCACGGCGATCCGCTGCCCGCGCAAATCAAGGTCGATATCAAAGAAGTGGAGGGTGGTTATTCGGTACAGGCCGAATTGCCGGGTGTCGCCAAAGACGACATCCACATCAGCATCGATGGCCCGGTGTTGAGTTTGCGCGCGGAGGTAAAACAACACGACCAACAAACCGAGGGTGGTCGCGTGTTGCGCAGCGAGCGTTATTACGGCGCCGTATCGCGCAGCTTTCAATTGCCCGCCGACATCGACGAATCCAAAGCCAAAGCGAAGTACGACAACGGTGTGCTGCATCTGATCTTGCCACGCAAGGCGGCAGGTTCCGCGCAACGATTGGCGATTGAATAGCGAAGGCCAGTCTGGTCGCTCTCAGCCGCCGAGAGGATCGGCGGCTGGGAGGCTTTCGGAATTGGTGATTCTTCGATGAATTCGCTTGGCTTGCGCTGCTGGGAACGAGCATCGTGCCGTCATCGAGCGATCACGGCACCAAAAAGCCGCTCAGGATTTCTAACTTCCTAAGTTGTTTCGCTGACCGGGGCCGGTTGAGCAGCCGCCCCCGAGTCGTTGCATTGAGCCTGATCTTTCGCGATGGCTGACCACGGGATGATGGTGCAAAGCACGCCGCGCATCCGACGCGCATCGACGTTTTACTCGGCCTGTCGAAAGCGTTTCGCCTGACGCCCGACGAGCTTGAGCGCGAGCGCCTCGGGAAGAATTTTGGTCAGTGCGGCGACGAAACGGTTGAACAGGCCATTGACGCAGATCGCATCGCCGCGCTCACTGGCGGCATAGGCTTGTGCGGCGACTTCAGGCGCTGTCATCCACATGAATCGTGGCATCGTTGCGACCTTGCTGCGCATTCCGTTGACATCGTGGAATTCGCTGAACGTAAATCCTGGGCAAAGCGCCAGCACGTGCACGCCGCGATCGCGCACTTCCTGCGACAGCGATTGCGAGAACCGGATCAGATAACTTTTGGTCGCGCCGTACAACGTGTGGCCTGCGGTACTGGGCACAAGACCGGCCAGCGAAGCCACGTTGATGACACGACCGAAGCCGCGCTCGACCATACCCGGCAGCAAATGGTGTGTCAGTTCTGTCGGCGCCCACAACAAGACGCGCAGGAAGTCAGCGTGCGTTCGCCATTGCACGGTCTGAAACGTGCCGGGGACGCCATATCCGGCATTGTTGATCACACCATCAACGGTCAGTCCACGTTGATTCAATGTGTCGACGATCCGGCTCGGCGCAAGCGGGTCGGAAAGATCGACGGCAATGATCGCGCTATCGGTGTTGTGTGCCGCCCGTAATTTGTCTGCGAGCGACTGAAGGCGCTCTGTGCGTCGAGCCAGCAGCACCAGATCCCAGCCATTTTTCGCCCATTCCTCGGCGCAAGCGAGGCCAATGCCCGCCGATGCGCCAGTGATCAGAATGCGACGTTTACTCATGGGGCAATCCTTTTGTGGATGACTCGGCAAATCTGATGCTCACACCAAGACACGAAGTCGCGAGGACTCAGCCTCTCGCCTCGAAAAACGCGTCCAGCGCCAACCGGTGCGCATGCTTCTGCGCCGGCGTCGCAAAGCTCGCCTCGAAACTATTGCGCGCGAGCGCGACGGCGTCGTTCGCATCCAACGGCAACGCCGCGAAGGTCTCAGCAAAGTTCTGGTTGATGTAACCACCAAAATACGCCGGATCGTCGGAATTGATGGTGGCGACAATGCCGCGATCGAGCATCGTTTTTAGATTGTGCGCGCCGAGCTTATCGAATACGCACAATTTGACATTGGACAGTGGACACACGGTGAGCGGCACACGTTCGGCGACCAGTCGGGCGACCAGTTTCGGATCTTTCAGCGATTGCACGCCATGGTCGATGCGTTCGACCTTGAGCACATCGAGTGCGCTCCAGATGTATGCCGGCGGCCCCTCTTCGCCCGCGTGAGCGACGGCGCGCAGTCCGAGCTTCCGTGCATCGGCGAACACCTTCGCGAATTTCTCTGGTGGGTGGCCAACTTCGCTGGAGTCGAGCCCGATGCCGATGAACTTGCCCAAATGCGGGCGCGCTTCTTCGAGCGTCGCGAAAGCCGATGCTTCATCGAGATGGCGCAAGAAGCACAAGATCAATTCGGCTTCAATGCCGAGCTCGGATTGCGCCGCAATGCACGCACGGTGTAAGCCGTCGATGACGGTGGCAAATGCGACACCTCGTTCGGTGTGGGTCTGCGGATCGAAGAACAACTCGGCACGCGTCACATTGTCAGCCTTGGCGCGCATAAAATAGGCCCAGGCCATGTCGAAGAAATCCTGTTCCTTCAACAACACACTGGCACCAGCGTAGTAGATATCGAGAAAACTCTGCAGGTTGGTAAACGCATAGGCTGCGCGCAAAGCTTCGACGTCGGAGTAGGCCAGGGCCACGCCATTGCGCTGCGCCAGCGCGAAGATCAGCTCTGGTTCCAGCGAGCCCTCGATGTGGATATGCAACTCCGCCTTGGGCATGTCGCGGACGAGCAACTGCAGCCGATCGGGAGACATGGGTTCGCCTTGAAGTCCTTCGTGCCGCTGAGAATGCCACGGCTTGACATCGGCGCGATGTCCGCTGATCGTGTTCGCATGACACCGCGTATGCGCCTTAACTTCCAACTGGTCGATCTGAGCGATGCAGATCCCACTGAATCGCTGTTGCGGTGGTTACGTCGTCAGCGGCTGACGGGCACCAAGGAGGGCTGCGGCGATGGCGATTGTGGCGCTTGTACCGTGGCGCTGGTCGAAACCAGTGACGATGGAAAGGCGCGCTTTAGTGCGATCAACGCTTGTTTGATGCCGATGGGCGCGATGGTCGGTCGCGAAGTCGTAACGGTCGAGTCGTTGGCCATTGGTGAGGTGCTGCATCCCGTGCAGCAAGCAATGGTCGATCATGCCGGTTCGCAGTGCGGTTACTGCACACCGGGCTTCGTCATGAGTCTGTTCTGCGGTTATTACGCGGGCGACTTCGACGATCATGTGATCGACGGCAATCTCTGCCGTTGCACCGGTTATTTGCCGATCCGTCGTGCCGCGAAGGCGCTGGCTGCCGAGCCGCGCGGAGCCGATCGTTTTTCCGCGTTGTTGGACCAGCACCAGGCGCCAGAGACTACGTCTCTCGGCACTTTCCATAACCCAGACAACATTGCCGATGCGTTGGCGCTGAAAGTGGCCCATCACGCTGCGTGGATCGCCAGCGGCACCGATCTGGGCGTGGCGCTGAGCCGTGGCCAACATATTGCGTCGGTGCTGATCGCAATCGATCGCATTCCGGAGCTGCAATGTTTGTCGATCCACGACAACCACGCGCGCATCGGTGCCGGTGTGCCGCTGTCGCGCCTGGAGCGTGAGCTGGTCGGTGTGTTTCCGGCACTCGATCATTTGCTGCCATGGTTCGCCGCGCGCCAGATCAAGAACCGCGCAAGCCTGGGTGGCAATCTGGGCAGCGCTTCACCGATCGGCGACCTGTTACCGTGGCTGTTGGCGCAGGATGCCACCATCGAAGTGCGTGGTCCAATGGGTGCGCGCGAGTTGGCCGTCGACGGCTTCTTCGAAGGCTACCGGCAAACAGCACTGCAGCCCGATGAATTGATCGTGGCCGTGCGCGTGCCACGCGTGAGGGGCATGCAGGCAGGCTACAAAGTGGCCAAGCGCCGTGGCGACGACATCAGCATCGTCGCTGCGGTATTCGTGCTGGTGCTCGACGATGATTGTCGCATTGCACATGTGCGACTCGCCTATGGTGGTGTCGCCGCGGTGCCGATCCGCGCCAAGGCGGTCGAGGCCTGGCTGCTGGGGCGCGCGCTGGATGAAAGCGTCCTGCAAGAGGCCGTCGCTCGCCTTCGGGCCGAGTTCACGCCGCTCGATGATCATCGCGCCAGTGCCGAATACCGCAGGGCGTTGGTGGGCAATCTGTTCGCGCAATTTGTCGCCGAACACAAAGAGGCGCCATGACCCACGAAAGCGCCCGAGGACATGTCACCGGCAGCGCTGTTTTCACCGACGAGCAGGCAATGCCGGCGCGGTTCTTGAGGCTGTATCCGGTGCAATCGCCGCATGCGCATGCGCGCATCCTGGCGATCGATCGCCGTGCGGCGTTGGCATCCCCGGGCGTCCACGCGGTGCTGCTCGCCGACGACATTCCCGGCGAAAATAATACCGGCCCCATCGTGCACGACGAACCGCTGTTACCGAGCGACGTGGTCAGCCATGTAGGCCAGGCGGTGGCGTGGGTGGTGGCCGACAACCACGTCATCGCACAGTCGGCGACGCGGTTGGTGCACGTGGCGTACGAACCCTTGCCTGCGTGTTTGAGTATCGACGATGCGCTGACCCAGGAGAGCTTTCATTTGCGGCCGGCGCGAGTCGAAAGTGGCGAAGTCGATGCTGCGCTTGCCAGAGCGCCGCACCGGTTGCGTGGCGAAGTTCGCTGCGGTGGCCAGGATCACTTTTACCTGGAAACACAAGCGAGCTGGGCCACGATCGACGGCGAGGGTATTGTCGAAGTGACATCCAGCACGCAACACCCGTCGGAAACGCAGGCCATCGTTGCGCATGTGCTGGGCATTCCCAGCCATCGCGTGGTCTGTCGTTGTTTGCGCATGGGCGGAGGATTCGGCGGCAAAGAAACGCAGGCCAATGCCTTTGCGGCGATCGCTGCCCTGGCGGCAAAAGTCACGGGTTACGCCGTTGGGATTCAACTGCCGCGATCCCTGGACATGCAGCTCACCGGCAAGCGGCATCCATTTCTCGGGCGCTTTGAGGTTGGCTGCGATGCGGACGGAAAACTGCTGGCGCTGGATGTCGACATGGTGGCCGACGGCGGTTGGAGTTGTGATCTGTCGCCGCCTGTGCTGATGCGCGCGATGGTGCACGTCGACAACGCCTATGTGTGTGCCAATACCCGCGTGGTCGGCCGGATCGCCAGGACGCACCTGCCCTCGAACACCGCATTCCGCGGATTCGGGGGGCCGCAGGGCATGTTGATCGGTGAAGAGATCCTCGATCGCATCGCGCGGCATCTGCGGTTGCCACCCGATGTGGTGCGTGAGCGCAATTTCTACCGACCAGGATTCGAAACCACGCACTACGGCCAGCCGGTGGTCGATAACCACTTGCCGGAACTGTGGGCTCAGCTCAAGCACAGCAGCGCTTATGCGCAGCGACGCACGGAGATCGACGCATTTAACGCAAACAGCCAGACGCGCAAGCGCGGCTTGGCGATGACGCCGGTGAAATTTGGCATTTCCTTCAACAAGACCGAATACAACCAGGCCGGTGCACTGGTGTTGATCTACCAGGACGGCAGCATCCAGCTCAATCACGGCGGGACCGAGATGGGGCAGGGGCTGCACACGAAAATGATCGCGGTCGCGGCGCGCGTCCTGGGCGTGAATCGGCGGCATATCCAGATCATGACCACGCGCACCGATAAAGTGCCGAATACCTCGGCTACGGCCGCAAGTTCTGGTGCGGATTTGAACGGCCAGGCCATCAAAGCGGCATGCGAGACCTTGCGCCAGAGATTGGCGCCGGTGGCTGCGGCGATGCTCGGCGGTGCGGCAGATGAGGCGCGATTCGAAGATGATCGGGTCACCGTACGCGACACGTCGTTGAGTTTCGCGGAAGTCGTGCAAGCCGCCTACCGTTCGCGGATCAGCCTTGCGGCCACGGGTTATTACCGCACGCCAGTGATTCACTGGGACGCGGTCGCCGGTCGTGGCCATCCGTTTTACTATTTCGCGTTTGGTGCTGCGGTCAGCGAAGTGGAGATCTGTGGATACACTGGCGTACATCAGTTGCGGCGCGTCGATATTTTGCATGACGTCGGTACTTCGATCCACGAAGGCATCGATCGCGGGCAAATCGAGGGCGGCTTTGTGCAAGGATTGGGCTGGTTGACCTGCGAAGAGTTGCGCTTCGCGGCCAATGGCCGTCTGCTCACCGACGCGCCGAGTACCTACAAGATCCCGACGACCAGCGATGTGCCGATCGATTTTCGTGTCGATCTCTACGAACGCAGCGCGCCACCAGGCACCGATGTGATTTTCGGCAGCAAAGGCGTTGGCGAACCGCCGCTGATGTTGGCGCTGAGCGTGCGCGAAGCGCTGCGCGACGCGGTTGCCGCATTCGGCACCGCACGCGAGATCGCGCTCGATTCGCCGGCAACGCCCGAAGCCATTCTGCGCGCCATCGAGCGCGTGCGCGAATGAACGAACGTCTGTTCGCGTGTCTGGCGGAGCGCCTGGCGTTGGAGCCCGTCGTCCTCGCCAGCGTGATCGCTACACGCGGTGCGACTCCACGCAAGATTGGCGCTCGTATGTTAATCGGCTCGCAGACGACAGACTTTACGATTGGGGGCGGACTGGCAGAAGCCCGGGTCATCGACGCGGCGCGGGCTCTGCTGGACTGCGGTCGTGCGACGGCGACGGTCGCGATTGACCTTGGTGGTGGTGTCGATGCGGCAGGCGTTTGTGGCGGACGCATGGAGATCGCGTTGCGCCGCTGGACACGCGACGATCGGTTGCGTGCCGCAACCATTGCTACAACGCTACGCGGTGGCGCAGCCATCGAAGTCACGGCTGCGGAACTCGGCGGTGCCGATGGGGCGCACATCGAGCCGGATCCAAGACTGCTGGTGATCGGCGGTGGTCATTGTGGATTCGCGCTCTACGAGATGGCCCGACTGTTGGACTTCGATCTCTGGATCTACGATGCCCGTCCGGCATTTACCGATCCTGCAATCTTTCCTGATGCACAGGTCATCAGCGGTGAAATCGAGCAGATTCGCGCCGCGCTGGACACCCGCCGAGCGCTGTACATCGTGCTATTGAATCGCGACTACCTTAGCGATATCGCAGCATTGCGCGTGATCGTCGGGCAAACGTATGCGTTTCTCGGCATGATGGGCAGCGCGCGCCGCATCCGCGAAGTGCGCAATGCGCTTGATGCACACCAGGCTGATCAGCTTACGACGTTGCAAGCGCCCGTCGGTTTGCCCATTGGCGCGCAAACCCCGCATGAAATTGCGATCAGCGTGCTCGCGCATCTGATTCAGGCGCGAGCTGCTCGGCATTCTTGAACCGCCTACAGTCCACCCAGACCCGCCAGCCATTCATCATCGGAGCCTTCATTGACCCCTTCCAGCAAAAAGGTCGACAAATAACGCTCGCCAGTGTCCGGAAGGATGGCAAGAATGACGCTACCGGGTGTCGCTTGTTTGGCAATTTCCAGCGCGGCGGCAAAAGTAGCGCCGGAGGAAATTCCGACGAAGATGCCTTCCTGCTGAGCCAGCGCACGCGCTGTGTCACGCGCAGTGACATCGTCGATCGGAACGTTCATGTCGAACACGGTGCGGTCGAGCACCGCCGGAATGAAATCTGGCGTCCAGCCTTGAATCTTGTGTGGCGACCAGGTGCCACCCGCCAACAGCTGTGCGACGGCGGGTTCGGTGGTAACGATCTTCACCTCCGGTCGGGCGAGTTTGAGCATCTGCCCGGCGCCCGTGAGCGTTCCGCCCGTGCCCCAGCCGGCGACGAAGTAATCGAGGCGGCGATTGGCGAAATCGCGCAAAATTTCTGGGCCCGTCGTGTTGCGGTGATACGCCGGATTGGCCGGATTTTCGAACTGGCGCGTCAAGAACCAGCCGTGTTTTTCCGCAAGCTCCTTGGCCTTGCGTACCATGCCTGAACCACGCTCGGCGGCCGGCGTCAGAATCACCTTGGCACCGAGCGCACGCATGATCTTGCGGCGCTCGATCGAAAACGTCTCGACCATGACCGCGACAAAAGGATAACCGCGCGCCGCACACACCATGGCCAGTGCCACACCGGTATTGCCGCTGGTGGCTTCGACCACGGTTTGCCCAGGTTGCAACTCGCCACGTGCCTCGGCATCGAGAATGATCGCCAGCGCCAGCCGATCCTTCACCGACGCGCCTGGATTGAACGCTTCAACTTTCACAAACATCTCGATGCCGGATGGCGCGAGCCGCTGGATGCGCACGATGGGCGTATTGCCGATGGTGTCGAGAATGTTGTTGTAGATCATGGGTTGCTCTTTGTTGGGTGCCCTCTCTCGAGTGTGCCTGTCGGCGCTGAGTGATTCAAATGCACTGCCGTCATGGGGGCATGACGTCCCGGTCATTCACCGCGTTAGCAGAAGCGTGTGTTTAACGCCTGTGCGCTAAGCACTTATGATTGTCGGCCCAAGCGTGGCTGCTATTGCCATGACCATACACAACAACTTCCACCTACTGCGCTTGTTCGCCGCGATGCTGGTGCTGTTTAGCCATGCGCATTCTTTGCGCAGGTTGCCCGAGCCATTGTTTCTCGAGCGCATGCCGCTTGGGCCGCTCGGTGTGTACATCTTTTTTTCAATCAGCGGATTCTTGATCTACAAGAGTTATCGTTCTGATCCGAACTTGCTCCGCTTTCTGGCCAAACGTGGGCTCAGACTTTGGCCTGGGCTGTTGGTTGTTGTCGCGCTTTCGGCACTTGTGCTCGGTCCGCTGGTCAGCGCCTTGCCAGTCGCAGACTACATGGCGCATCCACTGCTTACGTTGTATTTCTGGAACCTTGCTCTGTACCCGATTTACCACCTTCCCGAGGTGTTTTCGGGATTGCCCTATCCTGGCGTTGTCAATGGCTCGATCTGGAGCCTGGCGATTGAGGTGGCCATGTATTTGTCGATCCCATTGGCCTTGATTGTGATGCGCGCTGGAGGGGTCGTATATCTGGTGATGTTCGTCGGTTTTGCAGTGTTGCACTTCACTTGGATTTGGGTCGATCAAAACATGCTGGTTGTTTGGGGCAGCGATCTGCGCCAGCTGCCGATGTGCGGCATTTTTTTCGCAGCCGGCGCAGCGATCGCCGCATTTCGTTGGGAGAGATTGTTCACGCCGAACGTGATGTTATGCGCGGCAATTGCACTATTTTGCTCGCCCGCCAACAACACCAGCTTTCACCTGGTGCTGTGGATCGCCTTACCCATCCTGGTGATCGGCGCAGGATCAAGCACCAGTCCGTTTGGCCATTGGCTTGCGGAGCGAGGCGATCTCTCATACGGCACCTATTTGTACGCATTCCCGATCCAGCAGTTGCTGATGTTGAATTGGCCGGAGTTGTCCTTGATGGCCTACATCACGTCCACCGTTGTGCTCGTACTCGCCTGCGCCTGGTTGTCCTGGCATTTCGTCGAGCAGCCGGCACAAAGACTGAAGCCACTTCGAAAGACGGGACTTGATTTTGATGGCCGCAGCCCCATCGCTTGACATCGCTGAATCAACTCTGACTTTCAGCAGTCGCAGCGGAACATTTCGACGTGCGATGGTCTAAGTGTCCTGATCATTTTCTAATAGGGGCTTTTAATGTCGATGAACCGGTTTCGATACGGCGCCGTGGTAACGGCGACTGCGCTCGTTTTAGGCGTGGGTTTGTACGCGCAAAGCGGTCGCCAGGCACAGGCGCCTGCGGCTGAAGTGGCTCCTGCTCCGGCCGCGATCAATGCCCAGGGCATGGCCCTGCCGGACTTCCGTCAGATCGTGCAACGCAATCGTGCTGCGGTGGTGCAGATTGCAGTGCGCGGCACGGATCGGCGGTTCGAGCAGTTCAACGATGAAAACAACCCGATGTTCGAGTTCTTTCGGCGCTTTGGAATCCCAGGTCAGCCCGGTTCGCCGGGTGGGCAGGCGCCGGAGCGTCGAGGTTCGGGGTCCGGGTTCATTACGTCGAATAACGGTCGCATTCTGACCAATGCGCATGTGGTCAAAGATGCCGATGTGATCACGGTGACGCTGTCGGACAACCGCGAGTTCAAGGCGAAGCTGCTGGGTCTCGATGAGCGCACCGATGTGGCGCTGATCGAAATCGAAGCCAGCGGCCTGCCTACCGTGGTGCTGGGAAACTCCGATCGCATCGAAGTGGGCGAGTGGGTGCTGGCGATTGGTGCACCGTTCGGCATGAGTTACACGGCAACGCAGGGCATCGTGAGCGCAACGGAACGCTCGCTGCGCGAGACCTATGTCCCTTTTATCCAAACCGATGCCGCGGTCAATCCGGGTAACTCCGGCGGTCCGCTGTTCAACGTGCGCGGCGAAGTCATCGGTATCAACTCGCAAATCCTCTCAGGCAGCGGCGGTTATATGGGCCTGAGTTTTGCCATTCCGATCAATACCGCCAATCAAATCGCCACGCAACTGGCTGAAAAGGGTGTCGTCGAACGGGGTTTTCTTGGCGTGCAGTTCCAGCCGGTTGACGGTCGCATGGCGCGTGGATTCGGGCTCGAACGGCCACGTGGTGCGTTGGTGGCCTCGGTCGAGGAAGAGGGCCCAGCGGACAAAGCCGGCATCGAACGCGGCGACATCATCCTGAGCTACAACGGTACGTCGTTGGAAACCGCCACACAGCTGCCGCCGTTAGTGGGCGCAACGCCAGTGGGCGAAAAGGCCCGCCTGGAAGTGTTGCGCGATGGCAAGACGCGCACCATCACCGTCACCATCGGCAAGCTGGAAGAAGACACGACACCATTGGCATCGCGGGCGGCGCCCGGCGCCCCGGCGACGGGCAACGAGTCGAAGCTCGGCCTGTCTTTGTCTGAGCTGACGGCGGAGCAACGCGAGCAGCTGGGCATCGAGGGCGGTGTGCTGGTGACGGCAGTCCAGCAGGGTGCTGCAGCACGCGCCGGTTTGGCGCGTGGCGACGTGCTCATGGAGGTCAATCGTCGTCAAGTCGCCTCGATAGCCGATGTGCGCGAAGCCATAAACAGCGTCGATGAGGCCGACCCTGTCATCGTGCTGGTCCGCCGCGGCGAGGGTTCGCTGTTCCTGGTGATCGAGTCCGAGGCAGAGTAGTTTCGTCTTTGTAGGTAAGACAAGGGCGCCCGCGCGGCGCCCTTGTCGTTTGCACGGTTCGGCCCGGATCATCGTCCGCCGATCTGCCAATCAGACGCCAGGCCGGGCCTCTCAACCGGCAAGCGCAACACATCGCGTCAACGAGCCGTGCATAATCGCCAGTTCGCCGCGCCCAGACGGATTTCACAAGGATTGGAAGAACACCTCGTATGTCTCTGATTTTGCGCGATGTTGAAGCTCACGAACTGGATGCGGTGCTGGCGCTTAACAACGCAGCCGGGCCGGGGATCATCCCGATCGACCGTGAGCGCATGGCGCATCTGTTCAAGATTGCCCGGTACTTTCGAGTGGCCTATCTCAATCAAGAACTGGCTGGATTCCTGATCGCGCTGACCCCGGAAGCCGACTACGACAGTCCGAATTTCCTCTGGTTCAAGGCGCGCACCCCTGATTTCCTATATATCGATCGCATCGTCATCGACTCGCGTTTCAGACGTCACGGTGTCGGACGCGTGTTTTATGCCGATGTGCTTAGTTTCGCCGAGGTGCGTTACCCGGAGCTGACTTGCGAAGTGTTCATCGAGCCGCGCGACGACGTTTCTCTGGTGTTCTTCGGCACCAACGGATTTCAAGAGGTTGGCCAACAACTGCTCACCAACGGTCGCCGGGTCAGCATGATGATCAAGGAGATGAAAGCCTATCCCTTCGTTCGCGAGCGGTATCACAGCGGCGACGAACCGGTGCCGAGCTTTCTGCTTCAAGATCGCTTGAGTGCAACGCGCGATCCGAGCCACGCCTGATGCAAGGCATGCTCTTCGCGCCCGCGTTTGAACTCAAATCAGCGCAGATGTCGCTGATGGTCTTGTCGATCCGTCGCTTCGATTTGGACCTGCTGCAAATCGAGATTGCGCAGCATGTCGCAAAGGCGCCGGCGCTGCTCAAGAATGCACCGGTGGTTTTGGAATTGGCGCAAGCCGACCCTGCGCCCGGCGCGCATCAGGTCACGAATCTGCTGATGCGCACGCAGGCGGCAGGTTTGCGTGTTGTAGCTTTAGTCGCCGATGCCATCGGCGAACCGCTTGCGCACGCTGTGGGTCTGCCGGCATTGACCATCGGGCCGCGGCGAAAGAACACTGGAGAAGCGCCTGCACCGGCTGAAACGCCCGAGAGCACAGCGCCAGCGGATGCGGCAACAACAGCGGAATTGAGTACAGGCGCCACCGATGTTCCTCAGCCAGAACCAACGCCTGTGCCACCGCTGCTGCTGCCGGGCCCGATTCGCAGCGGGCAGCAGATTTATGCCAAAGGCCGAGACCTGATCATCACCGGTGCCGTCAGTGCGGGTGCCGAAGTTGCCGCAGACGGCTGCGTGCATGTGTACGGCCGGCTGAGTGGCAAAGCGCTGGCCGGCGCCGCAGGCGACGTTCGTGCGCGGATCTACTGTTTGAGTTTCGCGCCCGAGCTGGTATCGATCGCGGGAAATTTCAAAGTTTTTGAGTCGGCCCCGCGCGATATAGCCGGGAAAGCAGTTGAGATCTATTTGAACGAAGGGCGCATTGACGTGCGGCCTTTAAAAGCCTGAGGAGTGCACATGGGCGAAGTCATTGTTGTGACATCGGGTAAAGGTGGCGTCGGCAAGACCACGACGAGCGCGTCACTTGCATGTGGGTTTGCGCGGCGCGGCAAAAAAATCGCCGTTGTCGACTTCGATATCGGATTGCGAAACCTCGATCTGATCATGGGTTGCGAACGCCGTGTGGTGTACGATTTTGTCAACGTGATCAATGGCGATTGCACGCTGAAGCAGGCGCTGATCAAGGACAAACGCTTCGACAACTTGTCGGTGCTCGCGGCCTCGCAGACCAAAGACAAGGACGCGCTCACGCAAGAGGGTGTCGCCAAAGTCATCGACGATTTGAAGAATGATTTCGATATCGTTCTTTGCGACTCGCCCGCCGGTATCGAACGCGGCGCTTTTTTCGCCATGTACTTTGCTGATCGCGCTGTGGTCGTGGTCAACCCCGAAGTGTCCAGCGTTCGCGACTCCGATCGTGTCCTGGGCATCATGTCCAGCAAGTCGCGCCGCGCCGAACAAGGACAAGACGCCGTCAAGGAGCATCTGCTCCTGACGCGCTATTCGCCTGACCGTGTTGAACGCGGCGACATGATGAGCGTTGGCGATGTCGAAGAAATTCTCGGCGTGAAAGTCATCGGCGTGATTCCCGAGTCGCCGGAAGTGCTGAGCGCATCCAACTCGGGTGTGCCTGTCATCCTTGATGAAAATTCCGATGCCGGCCAGGCCTATAGCGACGCAGTCGCCAGATTGCTTGGGGAGACAGTGCCCATGCGTTTTCTTGATCCGAAGAAAAAGGGCTTTTTCCAACGTCTGTTCGGGAGCTGAGCCGCGATGGGCCTATTCGATCTCTTTAAATCGCGACCGAAGAACACCGCAAAGTTAGCCAAAGAGCGCTTGCTGATCATTGTCGCGCAGGAGCGTGGCGCCGAAGCGATGCCCGACTATTTGCCGCTGCTCAAGCGCGAGCTGTTGGAGGTCATCCGCAAGTACGTCAACGTCGATCCAGATGCCGTGCAAGTCAATGTCGAGCGCGAGGGCAGCCAGGAGGTGTTGGCGTTGTCGGTGACCTTGCCGGAAAAAGACTGATGTGGTTGGTGGCCCGGTATCTGGCATCTGGGCAGAGCATCTGCGTGCGCAACCCGATGCAGTTCTTTTGCTCTTGAGTTGGGCGGCAATGTGCTCTTGCTAAGCGACGTCGACAGCAATGTCGTTGCAGTGTTGTTAGCCAGATTCGGACTGCGTTTGGAACTCCTGCCATTGGACGCACGCATTCCTGGCAGTTATTGGGGCGAATGCGAAGCAGGATTGATCGCGGACGCGCTTTACGCAAGACCGGATACGCCGCTGCATTCAATACTCCACGAGGCGTGCCACTACGTCACCTGCACGCCGCAACGCCGTGCTGCGCTGCACACCGACGCCGCGGACTGCGAAATCGAAGAGACAGCGACTTGTTTTTTGCAGGTGGTACTTGCCGACGAGATCGCTGGCTTCGGACGTCCTCGCGCGTTTGCCGACATGGATGCCTGGGGGTACAGCTTCCGTCTGGGCAGCGCGCAAAGCTGGTTCGAAAATGACGCCGAAGACGCCATCGCGTGGCTGATTCAACAGCAACTGATCGACGGCGATAGCCGGTGTTTGTTCCGAATCCGTCAGTAGCGATCGGGCTTATTGGCCCCAGGCTGGCGGCGGCTCAGGCACTGTGCGGCTCAGATCGAAGCGTATTTCGAAAACACGATTGGGCCGCTGTAATCGGTATGTCAGGGCTTCGCCGGGAATGTGTGTCAGCGACCAGGTATTGTCGATTGAGGGTAACCGGCCCTCGCTCTTGAACAGTGCAATCGACTCAGCGTCGGCCGGAAATTCGGCTCGGGTGGCGCTGAATACGTTCGCGGTGCCACCATACATCGTCAGCGTATCGGCAGTGCCATCGTTATGACGATGGTCGTGTTTGAGTTGCAGTCCGCCGGGTTGCTCGCTCAACACCCAGGTGCGCGAGCGATCGTCGCCCACATGCAGAGGTATGCGCACGACGTCCGGCTCGCAATCGCGTACGTGGATGATCAGCGCTTTGCCGACAAAAGGATCGCTGCTCTGCTCCGGCGAGTTCTCTGTGATCGCACCGGTATAAGACTTGCCGCAAAGAGGCGCCAATCCGGCAAGAAATGGGTTTTCGGGGCGATGCTCGGTGCCTGCGCACGCAGTCAGGCCGATGAGCAGAACAGGGGCGACGGTGCGATTCATTCTGGATTCCTCTGGTTCGCCATGGGTGCTTGTTTAAACGACTCATGCGAGGCCTTAACGCTTGCGTCCTGGCGTTCGTTTGCTTTCTTTTTGCGCTTCGATTTCGATCCACACTTCGAGTACGTCTCCAACCTCGCCCAATGAGGCGTCAATGCCGAAATCGCTGCGTTTGAGGCTGCCGCGGGCCGAAAATCCAATCGTGTCTTTGAGCGTGTAGGGATGGACGCCAATCCGGTTCTGGTCCACGGCAAGTATGACCTCTCGTTCGATTCCGTGCAGCGTCAACACACCGACAAGCTCGAATGGGGCTGGGTCTTTTTCTGCAGACGCCGGGCGCTCGCGCCAGCCACCTGGCCCGCTGCGAAAGCGGATTTCTGGAAACGACCGTGTGTCCAACCAACGTCGGCCGCGCATGGTGCGATTCCAGGTCTCGTCGCCAAAATCCAGACTGTTGGCGTCGATGCGCACATCGACTCGATTCTGTGCCGGGTTTGACTCGTCGAACATCAGTTCCGCGTCCCAGCGCGTTACCCTGGCAACGGAGCGCGAAAACCCCAGATGATCGACACGCAGCACGATCGAAGAATGTACGGCATCGACCTGATACGTCTCGCTTTGCGCCGGCAAAGTGAAAAACGCACACAAAGCGAGCGCACAAAATCGTACGCCAGCACTCACCCGCTCATTCGCCTCGATGGTCATGTTTGGCCTCCAATGCCAACTTGAGCAAAGCCGGAGCCCGCTCAAGGAGCGATTCGCGGCGCAAGCTTGCGTCCAGAGAATCCAATGCGTTGTTCTGGTCGAAACCTTCGCCGCGCGCCAAGGTTTGTGCCACAGCGCGACCCAGGCTGTCGAAGATCATCGCATAGGCGACCGCGTGTACCAGGCCACCGCCGATGGTGCCCAGTCCGGGAAAAGCCTTCAGCGCGTTGCCGGCGATGGCCAGAACCAGCGCACTGGTGCCGCGCAGGCGCCCGCCTGCGAGCGCCACGAAGGCATCCAGGTCGAGCTGGCTCATACGCACGCCATAAAGATCGCTGAGCGCCTGCAACAGCCGCGTCGCGAGCACGCCTTGTATGACCAGGTCGGTGCCTGGGGCCACCGCCGCCAGCGCGCCAACAGCGGCCTTTTGTGCATATTCGCGAACAATGCGCTGCGCTGCGGCGGCTCGTTCGCGCGTCTCGATTTCCGCGAGTTTGAGATCTGCGATTTTCTCCACGGCGCGCTGGCGCTGGCCTTCGAGTATCCCTGCGCCGCGCCGGATCGCAGTGCGTAATGCGCTTCGCAAAACACCTACATCCATGCGGATGCGCTCGCCCCTGCTCACTTTGCCGTCGGCGTCGATCTTATCCACCCGTTCGGTGCCGCCAGCACTGACAACAAAAAGGTCGCGATGGCGCTTCTTGAGGTGCGCCGAGAGCGTATCGAGCTCGGCGCGCGTATAGCGGTCGGCTTTGTTCAATACCAACCAGAGTGGCTTTCCGAATTTTTCAAGCCAATCGACTTCTTCGCGTTGCGAGCGGGTCAAATCACCGTCGACGACGAACAGCACCAGATGTGCACGCACGGCTTCTTCGCGCGCAGCGACTGCTCGCGACTCGCCCTGCCATTCGTTGGCCCCGGGCACGTCGCTCATGTGCAGGACCTCGCCTGGGGCCAACTCGCCACGGTAAACGTTCACCTGCCGGGTCGTGCCGGCGCGAACGTCGGTGGCGATGTTCTGGCCAGGAAGCAGCGCGCGCGCCAGCGAGGATTTGCCGGCACTGACATCGCCAAACAGAGCGACATAAAGCTCGCCGTTCGCGGCCCGCTTGTCCAACTCAGTCAGTTCTGCAGCGATGCCTGAACCAAGGGTGCCGATCTTCGTCAGGCGCGCTTCGATGGCGCCACGGTCTTGAGCACGATTCGGCTTAACCACTGCCTTTCGGCGCAACAGACGCCACAACAGCCAGGCCGCCGCGCCGATCACGGTCGCCATCAGCGTGCCGATTGTCAACGCCAGTATTAGAGGCAGCCGCTGCAGTCGCTCCAGAATAGACAGCGCCGCATCGGTCGCATAAATCAGACTGGCCAGCAGGCCAACTGCTGTGGCGAGCACCAGGGCCGACAGCAACCAACGGATATTTGTCGAAAGTTTCATGAGCGCTTGATACACCAATGTCGACGACGCATGCTTTGCGCATGTTACGTGAGGTGCACTCGTCGTCCGTGCCATCAAAACCATTACAAATAAAACGGATGGATTTTTCCGCAGGGCCAGGCGCGAGGAGGCGTCATCGTGGGCTCTATGGCAACGACGAGCAACGCCGCCATGCGGAAAAAGACGCCGTCTCATGTCATTTTTTTGGTGGAACGGACGACTAGACGCAGGCCTACGCAATGTACCGGGTGATTCTCCTGACACTGGCACTGGCCTCGACTTGCATCGCGGAAGAACAAGATTTGCCGCCGACCGAGCCGGTGTTTAACGTGCTCGGCGTTGACCAGGGACTGCCGTCGGCAACCATCTCAGCGATGGTTGAGGACCGATTCGGGCGTATCTGGGTCGGTACGAACAATGGGTTGGCGCGCATTGACGGTCATCAGCTGCGCATATATGTGGCCGATCCAGCTGATCCGCATGCGTTGGTCAGCAACGCCATCGATGCGCTCGCGATCGATGCAGAAGGACGGGTCTGGGCGGCAACGCAGGGTGGGCACGTGGCCCGCTACAGCTTTGCGGAAGACCGATTTCAGCGCATTGAGTGGGGCCGGGCCGACACGCCGGTTTTTGCGCTGCTGCCAATAGGCAACGACATGCTGTTAGGGACGATCGGCAGGGGACTGTTGCGTCTCGATTCGATGGGCACTGTGCATGAGGTCGATGCCAGAATTGCGAACATCACGGATCTGCATGGAGACCTTGGCAGCGTTTGGGTTCGTTCGCTCGACAATGCGCTGTGGCGCTTGGTCGACGGGCGTCTGCAGCGTGTTGCCGGCCCGCCAGAGAGAAACGTCTACAGCGTTTACGTGCGCGACGGTGTGGCCCATTTCACCACCAGAGACGGTGACTACTGCACGGCCCAACTGGATGGCGCGGTGAGTTGTACTGCGGTCCCCGAGATTGCGCGGCCGGGTCGATTACGGATGGTGTTGCCGATGGACAATGAAGTCTGGCTGGGCGGCGACGGCGAGCTGCTGCGTTGGTCGATGCCCAATGCGCAAGCGCAACGGATTGCATTTCGTCCGGGTGCGATCGGTGGCATCCAGAAACAGCAATTTTGGGCTGGCCATGTGGATCGCACTGGCGGCATCTGGCTGAGTACCGGGGGGGGCGGATTGTTGCATTGGCCACTTTCGGCTCGCCGGTTCTCAGTCTGGGCGCCGGATGTGGCGCAAGGCAGCGAGTACAATGATGGCCGCGTTCGTGGCATCAGTCGTCGTTCCGGCGAATTGTTGTTGGGTACCATGAGCTCGGGGTTGATTCGCGTCGACAGCGCAGGTCGCGCGCGGGCCCTGCCGGTCGACGGCGTGGACGTTCGGGTTTGGGCGGTTCACGCCAACAACAACACGCTTTGGATCGGCCACAATCGAGGCTTGGTTCGTATCGAAGGCGATCGGACCAGCCCACTATTGACCGATGTCAATGTCGATCTGCTTGCGCAATTCGGCAGTGAGATCTGGGCCGCGCAAACGGGGCGGGGCGCGGCCCGTATTGATGCGACTGGTCAGGTCACAACGTTCGCATTTGCTGCCAATGGTTTTTTCGGCATCGAAGTCCAGCAAATAGCCGCCGGCGCGGACTCGGTGCCGTGGTTGGCAACCGATGCCGGACTATTCCGGTTCGACGCCGAGCGTTCGGCGTTTGACCAAATGGTATCGGGCAGTGTCGATGCGTTTTCGATCGGTCGGCGCGGCGTGCACCTATTCGTTGATGGCGAACTGCGTCGTTATCGATGGCACGACGGCTTGTATCGCGACGAAACCTTCGCGCCCCGTAAATTCCCTAAGGTGCAGACCATTGGCGCATTGCACGATGATGGCACCGCGCTTTGGTTGATGGGTCCGCAGGGCTTGTATCGATGGGACGATGCCAGCGACACCATTGCCAGCTTTGATCGCCGCGACGGGCTGCCCACTCGGGAATTGAGCGATCGACCCGCTTTCGTCGATTCCAACGGCGTGTTTGTCGGGAGCGAACACGGTGTCTTGCATTTCGACCCGGCGAAATTTCGTTCCGCGCCGGCGCCAAGTTCCTTGCGCATCGATTCGATACGCGTTGCGGCCGCCGACGGCGATACAACAACGCGTGGTTCGAACGCGATCCGCGTGGCCGCCGACCATCAGGCGCTGACGATCGATGCTCGCCTCGATACGCTCGATCGTGCGCATGACCAGCGTTTCGCCTTCCGATTGTTACCGCGCGACACAGAATGGCCGGGGCCGCAGGCATCGCCCACCTTGAACCTGGGGTATTTGGCGCCCGGGACCTATACGCTTCGCGTACGCGCGCTGGATGGGTTTGGTCAGGCGGCGCGCAACGAAGTAGCGCTGTCGATCACAGTAGATTCGCCCGGTTGGCGGTGGTGGGCGATGCTGTCGAGCGCCGCGATCCTTGGTTGCGCGTTCTGGTTCTACGCTGCCTGGCTGAGGCGCCGCGAGCGAGCCCGGAGCGCCCTGCAGGAAGCGCATCGTCGCCTCGATTGGGCGCAAGCACTGGCGGCCGAAAAAAGCGCGTTGGTGGCCGAATTGAGCCATGAGATCCGCAACCCGCTGAATAGCATGCTCGGTATGGCGCGGCTGCTGGCTACGGCTGCATTGCCGGCTGCCAGTGCGCGACACGTTGCGCTGCTGAACTCGGCAGGTTCGCAGCTTGTGAGTTTGCTGGACAATGTGCTCGACTGGAGTCGCATCGAAGCCGATGCCGAATCTTTGACCGTAGAAGCGGTCGACATCAGCGATGAACTTGGCGCGCAAGTCGAACACTATCGCCATGACGCAAACGCCAAAGGGCTGATTTTTGAATGCGCGATCGAACCTGGCCTGGCCGCGCGGGCCTCAGCACCGCGTTTGCGGCAAATCATCGACAACCTGCTGAGCAACGCGGTGAAGTACACAGCAAAAGGCAGCGTGCGCCTATGCGCCGTGCGCGACGGCGAGGAAGTGTCTATTTCCGTGATCGACACTGGTCCGGGACTGTCGGACGAACAGCTGAACAAACTATTCAGACCCTTTGCGCGTGGTGCGGGCGAGCGCCTGGCGCCAGGAACGGGCTTGGGTTTGGTTCTCAGCAAGCGATTAGCCGAGCGTATGGCAGGCAGTCTGACCGTGGTGCCCAAGAGCGACGGCGCATGTTTTCAACTGCGATTGCCGGCGGCGCCGCCGACGTTTCGTGCGCAGAGGAAGAATCCGCTGCCGGAAGATGGTTCGCTGGCCGGATTACGAGTGCTGCTGGTGGAGGACGACGCCATCGCGCGCGAGGCGACTGAAGCCGAACTTCGCAGATTGGGCGCCGACGTGTTGTCCGCCGCCGATGCGCTGGCGGCGCTCGTGCAACTGAGTGCCAATTCGGTCGATGTGGTGCTGATCGACTGGGATCTGCCCGGCATGAGCGGTCTCGATCTGGCGCTGATCGTGGGTGGCCGGTATCCGAGTCTGCGGTTGATTGCACTGACCGCGAGGGCCACGCCCGACGATGTAGCGCTGGCCAGCGAGCGCGGTTTCGCAGCGCATGTCGCCAAGCCCGTCGATCTGATACGGTTGGTCAGGGCCATTCGCGGCGAATCCTGACGACGCGCTTTTGCCGCATACTTTCTGTGAACCGATACCAGCCAATGAAGCGAGCCAATCCATGATCACTCGAACGGAACACATCGGGTTTTTCAGCAAGCTCAAAGGCTCGCTCATTGGATTTCTTTTGTCGTTTGTGATCATCCTGGTCGCGCTCGTGGTGCTGGCCTGGAACGAGCACCGGACCTTGAAAAACCACAAAGGACTGGTTGCTGCCGCAGAGGCGGTCATTGGCATCGATCCCGAGCCAGTCGATCCGGCGCATCAAGGCAAACTGGTGTACTTCAGCGCCGAGGTTTCGAGCTCCTCGCCTGTGATGGATAACGAGTTTGGCCTGCAGCGCGACGCGCTCGTCATCAAGCGCAAGGTCGAAATGTACCAGTGGCGCGAAAACGAGCGTACCGAGGAGCGCCAGAAGATCGGTGGTGGTACCGAACGCGTAACGACGTACACCTACGAGCAGCGCTGGGATGATGACCTCGTCGATTCCTCCAGGTTCGAAGACGCCAGCCATCGAAACCCATCATCAATGCCGTATGAGAGCGAACGCTTTGTTGCCGAAGACGCGATGATCGGTGCATACGTCGCCAACGACGCGGTGCTCGACGCGCTGAACGATACGGCGCTCGCGCTGGGCGAGGCACAAGGCTTTCCGGCAGACTTCCGATTGATCGATGGCAATACGCTGTACCGAGGATCGAACCACGATCGCCCGCAGATTGGCGATGTGCGGATTCGCTTTTCGGAAGTGCCCTATCAGTTTGCTTCGGTGATTGCCGAACCATCCGGTAATGGTCTCGTGCCTTGGGTCAGCCCGGTCGGCACGAGCATCTTGTTGGTCGAAGCCGGGCAGGTGGACGCCGCCACAGTCATTGAAAATGCGCAAACCGCCAATTCGGTGTTTGGGTGGGTCTTTAGAGCCGGTGGTGTATTCGCGATGTTCATCGCCTTTACGATGATGTTTGCGCCGTTATCGGCCGTGGCTGGGGTTTTGCCGCCATTGGGCCGTCTCGTTGGCAAGTTCGCGGCGCTGGCGGCACTGGTCATGGCCCTGGCGATTGGCGGACTCACCATCGCACTGAGCTGGATCGTCGTCCGGCCGTTGTATGCGATCGCGATTGTTGTGGCCATCGTCGGTGTCGTTGCCTGGTGGTCGCGGCGCAAAGCAACTCCGCCACCACCGCCGCCCGCGATGACGATGTCGTCGCCGCCACCGCCACCACGAGGGTGATTGCGGCCTTGGAGGTCAGCTCGGCTTGAAAGTCAGCGACACGCCGTTCATGCAATAGCGCAAGCCGGTGGGTTTCGGGCCATCCTCGAAGACATGACCCAGATGCCCACCGCATCGACGGCAGTGGACTTCGACACGGGTCATGAACCAGCTCTTGTCTTCTTTCGTTCCGATGGCATTGGGCAGCGGCTCATAGAAGCTGGGCCAGCCGGTGCCGGATTCGTATTTGGTCCTGGCATCGAACAGTGGCAGATCGCAACCTGCGCAATGGAAAAGGCCCGCTCGTTTTTCGTGGTTCAATGGACTCGTGCCGGCGCGTTCCGTACCGTGCTCGCGGAGTACGTAAAAGGCCTCTGCACTCAGTCGCTCGCGCCACTGCGCTTCGCTTAACTGAAACTCGAACTCGCCTTCGGCTTGCAACTTACGACCAAAAAGTGCCATCGCTACCCCTCCGCTCAATGCTGTGCTGACCAACAATCCTCGACGTGTCATGGCATCCTCCGCAGCTGTCGACTCAGTAGACCGCACAGAGTGTCAACAGCTTGCACTGTTGTCGCGCGAGGGAGCTGATCAATCGCCCTGGTCAGGCAATCAGCCAGGCCGCCATACCCAGGAACAAGCCCATGCTGACGACGTCCGTGGCCGTGGTCAGGAAGATGCTCGATGCGGTTGCCGGATCGGCGCCCAGCCGCTTCAACATGAGCGGTACGCCCGCGCCAGCGATGCCGCTGACCATGCAGCTGAGCGTCATGGCACCGAAGGTGATCAGCGTGAGCATGAACGGCTCTGCTTCGTTCTTCCGTATCGCAAGCACATACATGGCCGCTGCTGCAACCAAGCCAACGAGCGCGCCGTTGAGGAATCCCAGCCAGGCTTCTTTGGCCATGAGTCGCAGCGCGTCGCCAGGAACGACTTCGTTCAGTGTAATACCGCGTAAGGTGACGGCGAGCGCCTGACATCCGGTATTGCTGCATTGCCCGCTCAAAACGGGAATGAACACCGCGAGCAGAACGATCTTGTCAACGGTACTTTCGAAAACGCCGACAACGGCCCCGGCCACAAACGCGGTCAGCAGATTCAATTGCAGCCACGGATGGCGAAACTTCATGCTGCGTTGCCAGGGCGTATTGAGGCGTTCTTCGCTGTCGACACCGACCATCGCACCGGCTTGCGCCGAGATTTCGAAGGCCTGTTGCTCAAAAAGCACCTGCCCTTTGACTTGCCCCAGCAGCGTGCCGTCGGTCTGGCACACCGGGTAGACCGGATAGTGCCGTGTGACCACTTCGCGCATGGCATCAGGCAAAAAAGTGCCGGGTTGCAAGGCAAACGGTCCACGCACCATGACACTCTCGAGCGTCGATTCGCGCGGCGAAAACAGCAACTCGCGAAAGGCCACAACACCGGTGAGTCGGCGTGCCTGATCGATGCAAAATACATAAACGACCTGCCGCGTTTTCAGCACGTCGCGCAAGGTCTCGACCACTTCACCGATGCGCGCACGTTCCGGAAAAACAGCGGGAGCGCGCTCCATCAATCGACCCACGGTGCGTTCCGGGTACCGATGACCTTCCAGCCAATCGGGTCCCGCCGCCGCCTCGGCGGCAATCGTAGCGCGTCGATGGAGTGGAAACTCTTCAAGAACCTCAACCGCCTGGCCAGGGCTCAGTGCCGCCAACACCAGCGCAATTTCCTGATCGCTATGCGCCTCGAGCGCGCTTGCGGCGCTTTTCAGATCGGTCGCGCGAACTTTGTCGATCAGCGTTTGCAGGGAGCTGTCGGTCATGGCAAATATCGTTTGGATGGAATGTTGCGTAGCCGCCGGGTGCTTGCCGCAAGAGACTATCAGGAAGACGCAATGCATCCACGGCGGAATTTACCAGCTCGATTGGCGCGTGCGGCAGCGAACGTGCACCACAATAGACCCCGACACGCAGCACTTTTGCATCTCTTTGGCGCACGCTGCGTCTACCGGTTTTCGGCACTCTGCGGAAGAGTGTATTGAAATCAACTGCTTGTGGATGACGAGTGCAAGCTCCAAACGTTGGCAAGCCTCTTGCGCTGCAACATGCCGGGAGATCTGTTCACCGTTTGGGGAATCGCAATGAAACGATGGTTGTTAGGTTCGATTGCACTGTTGGCGACGCCTGCCTATGCGCAGGACGCGACGCTGAGCGCTGGCGACACGGCCTGGATGCTGACGGCAACAGCGTTGGTGTTGTTCATGACTATTCCGGGTCTGGCGTTGTTTTATGGTGGTTTGGTACGCGCCAAGAATGTACTGTCGGTGTTGATGCAGTGTTTCGCTATTGCGGCGCTGGTCACCGTGATTTGGGTGATCTATGGCTACTCCATGGCATTTAGTACAACAGGCATGGTGCAAGGCGAAGTCAACTGGTATTCGATCGTCGGCGCGTTCGACAAAGCGATGTTCTCGGGTCTGACCCGCGATGCTCTGACGTACGCCATTCCCGAATCGGTCTTTGCGACCTTTCAACTGACCTTCGCCATCATCACTGTTGCGCTGATCGTAGGCGCAGTCGCAGAACGCATGCGCTTTTCGGCGCTGATGATCTTCTCCGCATTGTGGGTAACGGTGGTGTACTTTCCGATGGCGCATATGGTGTGGAGCGGTAACGGTGGACTGATGTGGGATTGGGGCGTACTCGATTTTGCCGGTGGCACTGTCGTCCATATCAATGCCGGCATAGCGGCACTCGTGGCTTGTCTGGTGCTCGGCAAACGCAAGGGTTACCCAACGACCGCGATGCCGCCGCACAATTTGACGTACACCGTCATCGGTGCGTCGATGCTCTGGGTGGGATGGTTTGGCTTCAACGCTGGGTCTGCAGTGGCCGCCAATGGCGCAGCTGGGATGGCCATGTTGGTCACACAGATCGCTACGGCTGCGGCTGCGCTTGGCTGGATGTTGGTGGAGTGGGTCTTCCACAAAAAGCCCTCCGTTCTGGGCGTAGCATCGGGCGCCGTTGCCGGGTTGGTGGCGATCACGCCGGCATCCGGTACCTGCGGACCTGGTGGCGCGCTGGTGATCGGTTTTCTCGCCGGCGTCTTGTGCTATTTCGCTGCGACTCGGTTGAAGCGCGCCCTGAAGTACGACGATTCCCTGGACGTATTCGGTGTGCACGCCGTTGGTGGCATCATCGGCGCGATTTTGACTGGTGTGTTTGCCGATACATCTTTAGGCGGTGCGGGCCTGGTCGCAGGCCAGAGTATCGGTGGACAAGTGTTCGTGCAGATCAAGAGTGTGCTGGTCACGGTGCTGTATAGCGGTGTGCTGACCTACGTCATCCTCAAGATTGTGGGTCTGATCGTGCCGTTGCGTGTCAACCAGGACGAAGAGACCGAAGGTCTCGATCTTGTGCTGCACGACGAACGCGGCTACAACCTGTAGCTGTCGCTCGTCAGCGCTTGCCGGATTCGATCGACCGATCCAGCCCCTTGCCGCCGGGCGCGATGCGCTCGGCGTGTCCCAGAAGGGTTCTGCAAGCCCGCGCAGCGAATTCCGATTCACGACGCAGTTGTCTCGCAATTCAGTAGTTTTCGATGAGGAGTCGCAAATGAAAATGGTCGTAGCCATCATCAAACCGTTCAAGCTCGACGATGTGCGCGAGGCGTTGAGCGACGTCGGCATGACCGGCATCACCGTTACGGAAGTCAAGGGATTCGGGCGGCAAAAAGGCCACACCGAATTGTATCGGGGCGCTGAGTATGTGGTCGATTTTTTGCCCAAGGTGAAAGTCGAAATTGCGGTGACCGACGATCGTGTCGAGGCCGTGGTCGATGCCGTGCGTAACGCGGCGAACACCGGGCGTATCGGCGACGGCAAGATCTTCGTCTACAACCTTGATCAAGTCGTGCGAATCCGCACTGGCGAGGTCGATGGCGATGCGCTTTAAAAAGATGCTTGCCGATGATTCGCCTGCAGGTGTGAGGCGCGTCAGGCTTTGGCAGGCTGTTGAGAAACCGGCTGCGGGCGCGAACCCTGGATGGTTCGCACATGGGTCGAGCACGTAAGTGCTTGATCCATGGAGAGCGAGTCCGGACATGTGCCGGACTCGCGACTTGAGAAACGCACAGGAAGTGC
>JALHMH010000034.1 GCA_022844165.1 Lysobacterales bacterium | reverse complement strand
CGCTTTTTGCGACCTGACCCTGACTTTCCGGTCAACAACAGATCAGCCCATGGCTAGTGTGGTGTTCCGTAACTAAGTTGAACAATATTTCCGATGGATTTCGGCGTCAGGCAAGGCGCGACGAGGGTGAAAGTCGGTGGCTTTCGCGGCATGCCGCGAGCCGACTTGAACGACCGGCGGCTGCGCCGCCGGGCCGGACGACATAGCTCTTCTATGGCGACGAGAAGCAACGCTGCATGGGGTCGAAAGACGCGGAAATAGTTCAAGGTCATTACGGAACACCACACTAGCGTCCTTGACTGCGCCGGATCTTGTCATTTGAGTCAAGTTTTCGTCGGAGCGGCTTTGGCTGTTGAAGCCCCCTTGGGGGGGCGATTGAGCGCGCAGCGCTCAATGGGGGTTGTGGCAAGTACGGTGTCTGGCGAAGCCAACAATGCTCGGCAGTCTAAGGCGAAGCCTCGCTAATTTTCGCTTTTGCCCAACAGCCCATGGCGCCACGCCCAAACGGCAGCCTGTGTGCGATCGGCGAGATCGAGCTTTGCCAGCATGTTACCAACGTGCGTTTTGACTGTTGCCTCGCCAATTCCGAGCCGCTCTGAGATGGATTGGTTGGTCAAGCCCTCGGCGATCAGCATCAGTACCTCTCTTTCGCGAATGCTGAGCGAACTCAACTCGGTGCGTTCGGACGCGCGCAGAGTGCGCACAAGGCCAGCGGCAATCTTCGGATTCAGCACGGCCTCACCACGCGCGCTTCGACGTACGGTGTCGACCAGTTCGGCGCCGCTGATCTCCTTGAGCTGATAGCTGATTGCGCCAGCCTCCAGCGCAGGTCGGACCTGTTCGTCGTCGCTGCTCGACGTCAGGATGACGACCCTGGTATGTGGACTGACGCCGCGGATCATGCGTGTGGCTTCGATGCCGTTGACACCAGGCATGACCAGATCGACCAGCGCGACGTCGGGGCTCAGTTCCTTCGCCAACTTCGCCGAATGTTCTGCACTACCCGCTTCAGCGCAGACATCGATATCGGCATGCAACGACAAATACGCACGCAATCCTTGGCGCACGACGGCGTGATCGTCGACCAATAAAACACGGATCATGTTTGATCTCGACATAGCAGAGAAATCGTGGTGCCCTGATTTGCAACGCTGGCGATGGTCAAAACCGCGCCGATCGCGCTGGCGCGCTGCTGGAGATTGCCAAGACCCATGCCCGGCGCCTTAGGTGCCGCGCCACCGCAGCCATCGTCGCGCACCGTCAACAACCAGCCGTCCGCTTGCCTGGCCAGTTTCAACCACGCCAACTCGGTTTGCGCGTGGCGCCAGATGTTCGCCAACGCCTCATCGACGATGCGGAATACCGCGTCGGCGACGCGCGGACTCATAGGACAGCTCTCGGGCAGATCTGCTTCAAGCGCGATACCGCTGCGACGCGCAAAATCGACACCACGCTGGCGCAACGCTGGAACCAGGTCGTCGCGCTGATCGGCGTCAGCACGAAGTTCACGCAGCAAATCCGAGAGCTCTCGTTGAATCTCACCAACCAGCAACACCGCTTCGTCGAGCGTACGTGCATTTGGCGCTGCACGCTGCGCGTCGATTTGCAGCGAAAGCGCAAACATTTTCTGCTTCACGGTATCGTGCAGGTCGCGTGCCAGGCGACGTCGTTCTTCCAGAGCGGCCAGTTGGGCACGCGTCACAAACTGCGCCTTGAGATCGTGCGCCATCTGATTCAACGCACGCGCCAGTTCGCCCAATTCATCGGCGCTGGAGTCGCTCAGACTGCGACTGAAGTCGCCGCGCGCCCAGGCCTTCGCGGCCAGTCCGATGGTGGCAAGCCGGCGCAGTACGCGGATGCGCAAGAACGTTGCCGATCCGATCAGAAACAGCAACAAATACGCCACCGCGATAGGCCACTCGAAGCTCAACCCGCGCTCAAAATGGTGCCACGGCGACGGCACCTGCAATTGCAGTCGCAACACTTCCGATGATGAAACCTGCGCTTGCCAAACGCGATGCACGATGCCCCTGGCAGGGGTTGGCAGAGCAGAATCCCCGCGGGTCAGCTCTGCCGTGAACGGGTGCTCGCTCAGCTCCAGCAACACGTAAGCCGCTTCTGTGCCCAGGCTTTCGCGTGGCCTCTCGAGCTGCAAAACGAAGCGATCCAGTCGATCTTGCAGATCGTCCGGGTGGATACCGCGCATTTGCGCAGCCGAAATCTGGTCGGCCTCACGATCGAGTACGCGCTGCACCCGCCCATCGTCGAGCTCGCGGACACAGCGCTGAAACTCAAAGGCAACAATCGAGTGCTCGATCAGCAGCAGGGCTGGAATGCTCAACAGCAAATAGAAAATTGCCAGTTGCCACCTCAAACCGCGCATGTTTTTCGCACCAGGCCAGGATCACCGCAATATTCACTATTCGCCACCACTGCGACACATCCACCGCAAGTTGGAGCGGCTCCGACCTCGAACGGATTCGTTGGCCGCCACTTCCAACTATTCTGCGCCTGGGATTTCGAAGGGTTTGAATCAAATGCGCCAATGCGCTTTGTGGTTTGCAATCGTGTGGGCTCTGGCAGGTACCGCCACGGCGCAACCCGGCCCACCAGGCGATGCGCGCCTGCTCGACCGCATTCAGGTAACCGGAACGCGGCGGGCCGAGTCTACGTTCGACGTGCCGGTCTCGGTCACCGTCATTGGCCAGGAGCAGGTGTCCGCAGCCGCCGCGCAAACCGCCATGGACTTGCTGCACGGCGAACCCGGCACATTTGTGCAACAAACCACGCCAGGACAGGCAGTGGTGATCGTCCGCGGTTTAAAGGGTTCTGAAGTTCTGCATCTGGTCGATGGTTTCCGGCTGAATACGGCGTTTTTCCGCAATGCCCCCAATCAATACATGGCCCTTGTCGATGGGCAAATGCTCGAACGCGTCGAGGTGGTGCGCGGGCCTTCGGGCACGCTGTACGGCAGCGATGCAATGGGCGGCGTCGTGCAGTTGTTGAGTCCTTCCGCCCGTTTCACCAATGGCGCTTTTGAGAGCGAGGGACATCTGCGCGGCATGTATGCCAGCGCGGACGACTCGCTGGTAACCCGCCTGGCTGCGCGCGGCGGTACCGACCGCGTGTGGTTCACGGCCGGGGTGACGTATCAAGACGTCAACGAGTTACGGGTTGGCGGCGGCGAGGAGCTGCCGTTCACGGCCTTCATTGCGCGCGCAGGCGACGCCAAAGCCGTATTCAAGGTAGGCGACCGCAGCGAGCTGACGCTTCAGTTCCAAACATTGGAGCAACCTAAGACGCCGCGCCACGACGAACTGGTTCCGGGCTTTGGGCAAACCCGCCCGAATTCAGCCACGTTCTTTTTTGAACCACAGGGGCGCGACTTTGCGCAAGTGAGATGGCAGTGGGATGCCGACGTCCCGACGTTCGACACCGCCGTTTTTCAGCTCGGCTGGCAGATGATCACCGACGATCGCCGTTCCCGCGATTTTGGCAGCAACAACGAGGAGCAGGAGCGCAATTCCAGCGAGCTTTTTGGCCTGGGAGCGCAACTGAGCAAGGCGCTTGGTGACCATTTGCTCACCTACGGCGTTGAACTTTACGAGGACGAAATCTCCTCTTTTCGCCAGCGCCTGAATATCTCCACGGGCGCGATCTCGGCGCGCCCAAGCCGATTCCCGGACGGTTCGACGATGGACACGGTCAGTGTCTATATTGCTGACGACTTCCGGGCGAACGAGGTGCTGGACTTTTACGGCGGTTTACGCTGGAGCCGCAGCGAGGTTGAGCTGCCTGCCACCATCGGCGGGATCGGCGTAGACATCAGCCCGAGCGATTGGTCGGGTCATTTTGGTGTGCGGTACAGCCTGACCGACACCCTGAACTTTGTCAGCAACTACGGTCGCGGATTCCGCGCCCCGAATGTGTTCGATCTGGGCACTTTCGGCGACCGACCAAGCAATCGCTTTAACATTCCCAACCCAGACCTCGAATCGGAATCCGTGGACACCATTGATGCTGGCTTCAAGTGGGCCAGCGATGCAATCGAGGCGGAATTCATCGGTTATGTTTCGCGCTATCAGGACAAGATCACTGCCGTTCTCACGGGCGACGTCACCGATACCGGGCGCCTCGTGACGCAAAGTCGAAACGTCACAGAACTCGATCTCTGGGGGTTCGAGGGTGGCCTGCGCTGGTTTTTCAGCGAGGGCGTGGAAACCTATGCGACGGCAACCTACACCCGCGGCGATGAAGAATTCGATGGCGACACCTTCGCAGCCGACCGCATTCCGCCGCTGTACGGCAAACTCGGCGCTTTGTGGCGCACCGGGCCGTGGACGCTGGAAGCCTACAGCCACTACGCAACACGCCAGGATCGATTAAGTCCGCGCGACCGCATCGACCCGCGCATCAACCCCGACGGTACAGCCGGTTGGGCAACGCTCGGCGCGCGAGCAGCCTATACATTCAGCAACAGCTTCACGGTATCGCTGCGCGCAGCAAACCTCGCGGACAAACGCTATCGCGAACACGGCACCGGACTCGATGAACCGGGCCGCAACTTGGTTCTCACTGTAGATTGGCGACCGGGGCGTTGATCCGCAGGCTCAACGAGCTGCAATCACATCGTGACCCAGCGACATCGACAAGGTGAAGGTATTGCCCGGATGCACGCTGTGCGCAGCGAGGATGAGTTTGCCGCTGCGGTCGAAGTAGCGCCGCAGCGCGGCCAGCGCCGGCGCGCCGGGTCGCGTATGCAATTCTCCAGCAGCTTCCTTGGGCATGGGCACAGCCGCGAAACTCTGCTCCACGCGCGACAGGCGCGACACGTTCAGATCGGACAACATCGTGGCCAGGGCCAGGGCTGGGGTGTCGCCGTAGCGTTTCACGGTTTCCGGGGTCGCCAGCAGATACACATCGGTCGCGCACAACAGCACCTGTGTCGCGCGATCCGTGCGGCGACCGTGCAAGCGAATAATGGCCGCGCCTTGCTGGCAATCCAGCCACTGCGCCGTTGCTGCATCTGCGCCACGACGCTCGATGCGCGTCACGTCGAGCCTGGTCGCCTTCCCATACTGGAGCAACTCTTCGATCGAGCTGACGCGTTGTTCGTAGGGCACACGTGGGGCCAGCGCCGCCACCCGCGTTCCCGAACCTTGGCGGCGTTCGATCATGCCGGCTTCACGCAGACGCCGGAGCGCCTCACGCGCGGTGTGCCTGGACACGGCAAAGCGCTCGCATAAATCCACCTCTGTGGGCAGCAACTCGCCCACCGGCCAACGACCACGCCTGATCTCATCGATCAGCGTATTGGCGACCTGTTGGTAACGCGGACCTTGCATGCATTCACCCTTTTGCCCGCCACGCAGCGCGCAGCGATTCCCGGTGCCCCGGCGCGGCGATCGCGATCAGTCTCTCGGCCCGCTCGTCGCCTGCGGTGCCTGTCAGTTCTGCGATGCCGTACTCAGTTACAACCACATCCACGTCATGCCTGGAGACGCTCACTGTCGGCGATGCGAGACGCGGCACGATACGCGACAACGCACCGCCCCTGGCTGTCGCGCTCAGCGCCAAAATCGACGTGCCGCCCGAAAGTCGCGCGCCACGCACAAAATCGACGAGGCCACCGCAACCCGAAACGGCTCGCCCGTCGACATATTCAGCGTTTGCCTGACCCTGGAGATCGACTTCGAGCACCGAGTTGACGGAAACGAACTTTGGTATCGCCGCCAGCGTGCGTGGATCGTGCGTGTAGTCAACCGATCGAAACGCAAATCGTTCGCTGCTCGCGAGCAACGAGCGTTCGCCGAGCGCGACGCCGCAGGTCAGCGCATCGGTGTCCAACGCGAACACGCCACGTGCCAACGCGGCAACCAAGGGCGTCGATACCATCCCCGAATGCAGACGCAGATTGTGACCAGCAGGCAAGGCGTCCAGCAGCGCCGCTTGCATTTTGCCCAGCCCCAATTGCACCGTGCTGCGCGGCCTGATCCGCGGCGCGATCATCTGCGCGGTCATGCGCAGCGCATCATTCAGCGGGCCTGCGTCGTACTCGGCCAGTGCGACATCGGCATCGACAATACCGTCGGGGCTCGCAATAACTGGCGCATCGGTGACTGGCAGTTGTGCATTCCGATGCACCAGCACCGCACTGGCGCGGGCCAGAACGGCTGGCGTGAAATCCGCCGCCACACTGAGATTCAATCCCTGGTGATATGGCGCTCCTTGCACCAGCACCACGTCGAACCGCTGCCGCGTCAACCACGCGAACGCATCGCGGTAAGCCAGAGGCAGGCATTCGTGGCGCGCGGCCGTGCCTTCGCCGCCCCAGTCAGATGATGCAAAGATGGTGCGCATTCGAGCGCTCGGATGTAATTGGGCATAGTCGAAGCGATTGACGCCAGGAATAAAGACGCCGGTAAAGCGCACGTTTTGCGCCAGATCGGGGCGCGACTTCAGCCATTCGATGAACAGCGGTGATTCGCCGAGGCAGCCGGCAACAAACACTTCCATGCCAGGTTTGAACCAGCGCGCAAGATCGTCGGCGTTATGCAGGATGCGCATCGAAAACAACAAACCGCTGGTGGATCGCTGGCAGTATAGGTTGTCCGGACAATTTCCCACGCCATGAGCCTGCTGACTTTCCTCGCCGACCGGCTGCAGCACGATCCTTCGGCGCAGCGTGCGCGCGCACGCTGGCACCTGCTGGATTGGTTCGGATGCGCGATTGGCGCTCGCGGATCGAAGCTCGCCGAGTGTTTGCAGACACTGGGGACGGCCCCGGCATCTGTGACGCAGCGCACTTTGTTGGGTACAACGGTGAGCACCGACGAAGCCTTGCGTGTGCACGGTGCGCTTGGCAACGTGCTGGAAATGGACGACGTGCACCGTACCTCGATTCTGCATCCCGGCCCGATCGTCGTGCCGGCGGCGCTGTCAGTTGCGCTGCAAACCGATGCCATGCTGGATACGCTGCTGGACGGCGTGACCCGCGGCTACGAAGCAGTCATTCGCGTCGGTCGCGCGTTAGACGCCGCGCACTATCGGTATTTCCATACCACGTCGACCGCCGGTGCCTTCGGCGCTGCCGCAGCAGCGGCATCGGTGCTGGGTTTGGATCGCGACAGGACAGCGCATGCGCTGGCGTTGGCCGGGACTCGAACCGGGGGATTGTGGCAGGTGCGACATGGTGGCATGGGCAAGAGCTGGCACAACGCGCTGGCGGCCGAATCCGGCGTTGCTGCGGCGCATTGGGCGCAGGCTGGCGTGCTCGGCCCGCTCGCTTTGCTGGAAGGTCCGCAAGGGCTGTTTGCCGCCACATGCACGGCGCCGCGTCCAGACCGAATCACAGAAGACGCGCCTTGGTGGATCGACGATGTCAGTTTTAAGCCGTGGCCCGCCTGTCGTCACGCGCACGCCGTCATCGATGCAGCGCTGGAAGTTCGGTGTGCCCTTGCACAGCGCAGCCCAATGCTCATCGCAACCATCCGGATCGGCACCTACGAGGACGCGCTCCGGTTTTGCGATTGTGTTCGGCCGGGCAACGAAAATGAAGCCAGGTTCAGCCTGCAACACTGCGCGGCTGTCGTCCTCGCATTGGGCAGGCCCGAAGCGCTGCACTTCAGGGAACCGTTCCTGGCCGATCCGCGTTTGCAGCGTCTGCGTGAGATCACGGCGGTTGGCGTTGGACAACGCTTCGCCGCCGATTACCCGGACCACTACGGCGCTGAAATCGAGGTAACGCTGCAGGACGGCCAGGCACTTGGCGCGACCGTCAGCGACGCGCTGGGCGATCCACAGAACCCGCTCGATCTGCCGGCGCTGATCGAGAAGGCGGCGACGCTGATCACCGATGCTGGCGTTGCCGATCGCGCGGCCAGCAACTTGATCGATCGTCTTCTTCATGCGCCTGGCGATACCAAGGTCGCGACACTTTACCGCGAGGTGCTGCAATGCATCGACTGAACGACGACGCGACTGCTCAGATATGCGAACACGTCGCGACGCTGCGCTGGCGATTGATCGACACCAAATCCCAAACCGCCGCCAAGACTTTTCTTGAAGACACACTGGGCGTCGCTTTGGTCGGTTGGCGAAGCGGATTCACCAAACCGCTCATTCGCGCTGCGCGGGGATGGGGGCGAGGCCGCGAGGCGCGACTCATAGGCGGTAGTGGCGAGCGCTGGCCGGCGCCCACAGCGGCACTGATCAATGCCTGGCTGATTCACTGCCAGGAATTCGACTGCGTGCACGAACCCGCCGTAGTGCATCCGATGGCGGTGATCGGCGCTTGCCTGCTGGCACACGCCGACACGCGCGGCTGCTCCGGCGAGGATCTGTTGACGGCGCTGGTCGCAGCTGTGGATGTTGCGGCCACGCTGGGTATGGCCTCGCGCTCGGCGCTCAAATTTTTCCGGCCTGCACAATGTGGCGCGCTGGGCGCGACCGCAGCGTTAGCCAGACTGCACGGCCTGGATACCGCCGGCATTCGCAATGCGCTGGGCATTTGCCTCGGGCAGTTGTCCGGCACGATGCAGGCACATCGCGAGGGTGTAGCGGCCCTACCGATGCAGATTGGGTATAACGCACGCAACGCGATGGTCGCTATCGACCTTGCGATGGCCGGCCTGGACGCACCATGGCATGCGCTTGAGGGGGAATTTGGATATCTCGAGCTGTTCGAGGGTAACCACGATCTTCATTCGGCATGCATCGATCTGGGCCGGCATTTCCGTATCGGCGAGGTGTCCCACAAGCCCTTCCCCAGCGGGCGAGCCACACATGGCGGCATTGCCGCGTTGCAGGCATTGATGACGCAGGCCAACGCCGCGGCGATCGATTCGATTTCCCTCGCTGCGCCACCCCTGATTCGCCAATTGGTCGACCGTCCGGCACAGCCCGGTATGCGGGCGAATACCGCCAAGTTGTGTTTCCCCTGGTGCGCAGCGGCGGTATTGAAAAACGGTACGGTCGGCATCGCGGACTTTGAGGCGCCAGCGCTGGCCGATGCCGAGCGGTATGCCCTCGCAGCGCGTGTCGCCGTCGTCGCCGACGACAACACCAATTCCAACGCGTTAGGTCCGATCACGTTAACCCTGCGGCTAAGCGACGGACGCGAACTCACCGAGACCGTTGTGGCCACCCCGGGAAGTCCGGCGAACCCGCTGAGCCCGACGGCACATTCAGCAAAATTCGAGCGCAATTGGGCATCGCGCTGGCCACAGAAGCCATGCGCAGAGCTTCGGCGGCTGATCGCCAACTTCGAGGAGGCCCGCGATGCCAGCGTTTTGCTGGACGCCCTAAACCCATAACGGCGGCCTGTCGCTCAGGCCGCCCAACACCGTAGACTTCCGCGAATGAGCGAAACCACCGGCCCGATTATCGAAGTTGACAAGCTCGTCACTTACTTTGGTAAGCGACGCATCCTCGATCAGGTCGATTTTGTCGTCGAACCGGGCGAAATTCGCGTCATCATGGGCGGATCGGGATCAGGGAAGTCAACGCTGCTGCGGCATTTGCTCGGTTTGCTGACGCCAGCATCAGGTACGATCCGCATCCTTGGCCGCGATCTCAACAAACTGTCGGCGCTGGAGCTCTTGCAGTTCAAACGCGAAATGGGCGTGAGTTTTCAAGGCGGCGCGCTGTTTACGTCGATGTCAGTCGGCGAAAACGTAGCGCTCCCGCTGCGTGAGCATTTCAAGCTCGACGAAAACACCATCCGCATCATGTCGCGCTTGAAACTTGAGGTCGTCAATCTGGGCGGTTTTCAGGATCTGATGCCTAGCCAACTTTCGGGCGGCATGATCAAACGTGCCGCGCTGGCGCGGGCCATTGTGATGGACCCGCAGCTGTTGTTCTTCGACGAGCCGTCCGCGGGCCTCGATCCAGTGGTATCTGCCGAACTCGACGAGCTGATCCTGAAACTACGTGACGCCATGCGCATGACGATCGTTGTCGTTACGCACGAGTTGGATAGCGCGTTCAAGATCGCCGACAAAATCACCGTGCTGGATCAGGGCAAAGTGATGCTGACGGGTACCGTCGATGAGGTCAAAAGTAACCCGAATCAACGCATTCAAGATCTGTTAAATCGTCGGCCCCGACATGTCGAGGTCAACGTCGATGAGTATCTTGCGCGACTGACCGGCAGTGATGAGGACCGCTGACGTGGCAGAATCGGCAGGCTTGGGGATCGCAAGGGCACACGCTTGAAACGCGAAAACGTCAACTACTTCTTGACTGGCCTGGTGGCCTTGACCGCCTTAGTCATGCTGATTGCGGCACTGTTCGTCATCACAGGACGCTCAGGCCCGATCGACGCGTATCAGGTTCGATACCGCAATGTTGCCGGACTGGCGTTTGGCACACCGGTGTTTTACCAAGGTTATCGTATCGGCCAGATCGAGGAAATTACGCCAGAACGCGATGCGGGCGAAACGCGCTTTCGCGTCGATTTTTCGGTGCAGAGTGGCTGGCAAATCCCCGATGACTCAATCGCCCAGCTGATGTCCAGCGGTTTGTTGTCCGACGTGTTCATTTCGATTCGCGAAGGCGAGTCGCCCACTTTGCTCGCGGCGGGCGCGGAGATACAGGGACGCGAAGCAGCCGATTTATTCGGCGCCGTGGGCGAACTCGCTGGCGAGGTCACTTCACTGACCCGGGATAAACTGACGCCCATCGTTGAGCGCCTGGGGCAACGTCTCGACGCTATCGGCGGAAAATTCGAAGAGGGCACGCCGTTATTGGTCGACGAAGCCGTGGAATTGGTGAAGCGGCTCAACCTCGGCGCAGAATCGTTGAACAAGATTTTGAGCCCGGCGAACCGCGGCCATATCGACGAGTTGTTGTCGCAGTCGAGCGTCGCCGCCGGCAACGTCCGCCAACTCACCGGCGATCTCTCGACGACTCGCGCGCAGCTCGACGGCATCCTCAAGCAACTGGATGAAACAGTCCGCCAGAGCCGCCCGGATATCGAAGCCAGCTTGGGCGATCTGCGCACAACGCTGGACGCGATGGCGCAGCGCATCGATGCGATCACCTACAACCTCGAATCGGCGTCGCGGCATTTCGACGAATTCAGCCGGCAGATTCGCAAGGAGCCGAATCGCTTGATTTTCTCGCCACAGGCCGACGATGTACCAGGAGAAAAACGATGATGCGGTTCTGTCTGGCCACCATCGCGGCACTGTCGCTGGCAGCTTGCAGCGCACCACAACCGATTCCCGATTTTCGCTATTACCGTCTTGCGCCGCGCGCCGCCGCCGCAACGCTTCCGACGCCGTTGCTGGACAGACCACTGGTGGTCGAACCCTTGCGCGCCGACGGTGTGCACGGCGAGCGGCCGATTTTGTACGCGAACGACCCGAACAGCCTCAAGATAAGCCAGTACCACTATCAGCTTTGGAACGATCCGCCACCAACCATGATCCAGCGGCGCCTGATCGAACACTTCAGCGAACTCAACGCCGCCAGCCTCGTCACCGATCGTCTCGGCACGCGCATCCCGGCCTATCGGTTGCGCGGAGTGGTTTACCGCTTCGAACGGGTGATGAGCGAGGGCGCACCATCCGAGGTCGTCGTCGCCCTGCGCCTTCGAGTCGATCAGGATGGTGCCGACCTGCCCTATCTGTCGCTGGACCGTACCGTGCGAGTACCGGTCGCCGGCGATCGTGTGGAAGACGCTGCGATTGCCTTGAGCGAAGGTGTCGACCGCATCGCCGAGGAGTTGACAGCGGCACTCAGGACACGACAGTCGGCGCCCTGATGTACAACGCAATGCAACGAGCAGCGCTCGATGCGCTGGAAGTGACGGTGTATCGACCCATCATTCTCGACGTGCCGGTCAGTCCACTGGTGGCCGCAATCGTTCATGCGGCGCGTTGTTCCAACGTAGCCGAACTGACGACGGCACTGGGTGATCCGCTACCGCCGGACCTCAAGAATGCAGCGGTCAAGAAAGCCCTTTGGACACGGATTCGAGTTTTGCATCGCTTGTGATCGCCCTGCGACCGATGCGCGAAACCGACCTCAATGGCGTGATGCACATCGAGCTGGCCGCTTATGAGTTCCCTTGGTCAGAAGGCATCTTTCGCGACTGCATCAAGGCCGGTTACGCGCTTTGGGTACTCGACGACGGCGGCCGGATCGTCGGTTACGGCGTGCTGTCGATTGCGGCCGACGAGGCGCATATTCTCAATATCGCAACCTTGCCAGAGCGGCGCGGCGAAGGCCTCGGACGGCGCCTGCTGAACCGCCTGATCGATCTTGGGCGCTGGCACCACGTTGAGCGCATCTTTCTCGAAGTGCGCCCGTCGAATCTCATCGCCATCGGGCTTTATCAGCGCAGCGGATTTCGCGAAATCGGCACCAGACCCAATTACTATCCCGCAAAGTCCGGGCGCGAAGATGCCGTCGTGATGGAGCGGGAGATGCGTGGATAGGTAAATTGTTCAGCTACTGCTCGGCGGCGCTTGTGGTGTTTGCGCAAATCGCGACAGGCGCCGCGGGACCGGCCCGCGCCTGCGTTCCCTCATAAAGTATGTGGGCCAGGCTACGAACCGCCGCACCCCAACAACCGCCCGGTGTCCGCCAGCGCAGCCAATTGCGCGTTGAAATCGGCGATGCGTTGGCGCTCCTGTTCGACCACAGCCGGGGGCGCGTTGGCAACGAAGTTGGCATTGCCCAATTTGCCCTCGCATTTGGCGATTTCGCCTTTGAGGCGGGCAATTTCTTTCTTCAGGCGTGAGCATTCGGCGTCGACATCGACCAACCCAAGCAGCGGGATCATCAATTTCAGCTCGCCGACCACGGCCGTGGCTGCCGCGGGCGTCGCTTCGGTGTCGCCGAGCCAGCGCATTGCCTCGGGCTCGATGCGCGCCAGAAACGCCAGTTCGCCACCGAAACGGTCGAAACGATGGCGATCCCCGGCGTGGCCGCCCGCCAGAATGAGCGGCACCAATTTGCCCGGCGCAATATTGAGTTCGCTGCGAATCCGGCGGAGCCCGGTCAGGCAGGCTTTCAGCCATCCGATGTCCTCCATGGCGGCAGCGTCGCGCGGGAAATCGTTGGCCTCAGGGTAACGCTCAGTCGCGATCGAAACGCCATCGCGCGGCGCCAGTTGCTGCCAGATTTCTTCGGTAATGAATGGAACAATCGGATGCAATAACCGCAACACCGCATCGAGTACCTGATGCAGCGTTTGTTGTGCACTGACGTGTCGTTCGGTTGTGCCGCTGGCTAGCGCGGGTTTGCACAGCTCAAGGAACCAATCGCAGAACTCGTTCCACACAAAATCGTACAGCGCCTGCGCAGCAAGATCGAAGCGATACTCGGCAATATGCGAATGCACGGCATCGGTCGTGATCGACAACTCGCTCAGAATCCAACGCTCGGCGGTGCTGAGCGAGCCACCCTGCGAACCTGTGGATGCGAGTCCAACCATCGCTGCGGTTGCCTCGATGCTGGACACCGCTCGCGCGACCTCAGGCAACGTGTCATCGCCCTTCGCTGCCGCCTGTGTCAGCACAAAACGCGCCGCGTTCCAGAGCTTGTTGCAGAAGTTTTTATACCCCTCGCAGCGTTTCAAATCGAAGTTGATCGTGCGCCCGTGCGTCGCCAGGGCAGCGAAGGTAAAGCGCAGCGCATCGGCACCAACCGCCGCGATGCCGTTCGGATATTCCTTGCGGATGCGTTTCTCGACCTTTTCGCGCACCTGCGGCAGCAGCAAACTGGTGGTCGATTTTTGCACCAACGTCTCCAGCTCGACGCCATCGATCAGATCCAGCGGATCGATCGTATTGCCCTTACTCTTGCTCATCTTTTGCCCTTCTGCATCACGCACAATGGCGTTGATGTAGACGGTCTTGAAAGGCACGCGGTCCTTGAGCTGAGCGAAGCGCGGCTCGTAAACGGCTTGCGATGGCTGGCTGTCGCTTGTTGGCTGGATGCGGCCCACGAAGTACGTGGTTGCCATGACCATGCGCGCGACCCAAAAAAAGATGATGTCGAAGCCAGTGACCAGAACTGAACTGGGCAGGAAACGCGAAAAGGCCGACCACTCATCGTCCGCTGCAACACCTGGCCAGCCCAACGTCGAAAAAGGCCATAGCGCCGACGAAAACCAGGTGTCGAGCACATCGTTGTCTTGTTTCAGCTCGCCGATGGGCGGCGTGTTTGCCGTCGCGCGCGCATCCGCCTCATCGACGCCGACAAAGATATTCCCTGCTTCATCGAACCATGCGGGGATTTGATGGCCCCACCATAGCTGGCGACTAATGCACCAATCCTGCAGGTTGGTCAGCCACTGCACATAGGTTGTTGTCCAATTCTCCGGCACAAAGCGGATATGCCCTTCGGTGACCGCGGCAAGCGCAACATCCGCAATCACCGACTTGCCGCCGGGACGACCATCGGGCAGTGTTTCGCGCGTCAAATCAACGAACCATTGGTCGGTGAGCATCGGTTCGATGACCGCATCCGAGCGCTGGCTGATTGGCACGGACAGCTTGTGCGGTCTGGTTTCCACCAACAGCCCCGCGTCTTCCAGATCGAGCAACACGCGCCTGCGCGCCTCGAAGCGATCGAGTCCTCGATAAGCGGCGGGTGCCTCGTCATTGACTTTCGCGTCGAGCGCAAAAATGCTGATCAGCGGCAAGCGGTGGCGCTGGCCCATCTGATAGTCATTGAAGTCATGCGCCGGCGTGATTTTGACGCATCCGGTGCCGAACTCGCGCTCCACGTAGTCATCGGCGATCACGGGAATGGTGCGTCCCGTCAACGGCAACAGCAGTTCCTTGCCAACCAGATGCGCGTAGCGCTCGTCCTCGGGATGCACCGCGACCGCGACATCGCCCAGCATCGTCTCTGGTCGCGTGGTCGCCACCACCACACCCGGCCCGCCATCGGCCGCCGGATAGCGGATCGACCACAAATTTCCGTCTTTTTCGACGTTTTCGACCTCCAGATCGGAGACCGCCGTACCGAGCACTGGATCCCAGTGCACCAGCCGTTTGCCGCGATAGATCAATCCCGCCCGATACCACTCGACGAACACCCGACGCACGGCGGCCGACAATCCGTCGTCCATCGTAAAGCGCTCTCTAGACCAATCGCACGAGGCGCCCAGGCGACGCATTTGCCCGGTGATCGTCGAACCAGATTGCACCTTCCACTGCCAGACGCGTTCGATGAACTCCTTGCGACCCAGATCATGTTTGCTCAGTCCCTGCGTGGCGAGCTGGTTTTCGACGATCTTCTGTGTAGCGATACCGGCGTGATCCGTACCGCACTGCCATAACGTGTCGCGGCCGCGCATCCGTTCATAGCGGATCAGCAGATCCATGATCGTCTGCTGGAACGCATGGCCCATGTGCAGCGTGCCGGTCACATTCGGCGGCGGCAACTGGATGCAAAAGGGTTCGCCCTGACCGCTCGGCGCGAAGTATCCCAAACGCTCCCACGCGGGATACCAGCGCTGCTCAATGGCTTTGGGATCGAAGCTCTTGTCCATGTTTGCTCAGAGGCCTGCAAATCGAGTCGCGCAGAATAGTGCATGCGCGAGGAGCGATGGCTCTTGGCCTGGCGTCAGCTATGCGTTTGTTTCTGCGCGCGCCTGCTGGAACCACGCCACCACGCGAGCGTGATGTTGTGGCCCATACAGGGCCACGAACTGCTGTGTGCGGAAATGGTTCGCATCGGCCAGTTCCTCGATGCGCGCGGCAATGAAACTGGAGGTGAGCGCCTGTTGGCAGTCGACTTCTATGCAGCGGCGCCAGTCAGCGTAGGTGGTCGGAATCATGGACATCGGAGACTGAGGAAGATTTGTTACTCTATAACAACTTCGACGCGAATGAGCTGAACATGACCTCCGACGCTCGCCTGCCGGGTCACCGTGCTGTCCGGCTTTCCAGGCGCTGGCAAGACTACCTTGCTCAACCATGTACTGAAAAACCGCGAAGGGCTGCGTGTCGCGGTGATCGTCGCGAAATCAACATCGACGCTGCGTTGATCAAGGACGGCGGTGGCAACTTGTCACGCACCGAGGAAAAATTGGTTGAGTTCAGCAACGGCTGCATCTGTTGCACCATACTTGGCTGAAGGCCTTCAAGGCCTTCTATGACCAGGTTTACGGCGAATCCCCGAGCTACCGGGCGTACATGGCGAAGATTGCCCGCGAGAAGAATTGAGCCTTCGCGTGAAGCTGCTCAAATGCCAACGCCGCCCACTGAGATGAGGGCCGACGCCTGCTAGAATCCGTGCTGCACGTATCCCGTGCTTTTCTGGAAAGCGCCGATGTCCAATCTGACCCTGAGCATCGATGACGAGATCTTGCAGCGCGCGCGCGAAGCGGCGCTGCGTGACCGGACTTCGGTCAACGCACTGGTGCGCGACTACCTCACACGCTATGCCGACAGCAAACGTCGGCGCTTCGAGGCTCTTGATGCGCTGGATGCGCTGGCCGCCGGCACTGCTTCCCGCAGCGAGGCGCGCTGGAGCCGCGACGAGTTGCACGAGCGCCCGGATCGAGGCTCAAGCAGCGCAGCGCCAGGCCGGACACGAGCCGACTGAACGTGCGCGTCTTCGTCGACACCCATCTGTGGGCCTACCGACTCGACCAGCGCGAACCAGAGAAGTCGCAGCGCGTCGGCGCCTGGCTGCGCGAACTGGCCGCGGACCACGAAATCGTCGTCAGCACGCAGGTGCTGATCGAATTGCGGTCGGTGCTGGCGCGCAAGCTGAAGCCTGCGCTGAACCACGCGGACACCATGCGTGCACTCACCGCAGTCGCCTCGTTCGAAGTGGTCGCCACGGATCAAAACCTCGTGCTGGACGCCCATGAACTGGCGCAGCGTGAGCAGCTTTCCTGGTTCGATGCCTTGATCGTCGAGGCCGCCATCCGCAGCGGCTGTGCATTCCTCTACAGCGAGGACCTGTCCCACGGCCGATCGTACGCCGGGTTGCGCATTTGCAACCCCCTGCTCGCGAGTGGCGCATGAAACTGCTCGCCGAACTCAAGCGCCGCAACGTGATCCGCATGGCCGGGTTGTATCTGGTCGGGGCGTGGTTGGTCGTGGAGGTGGCCGGCACGATCCTGCCGATGTTCGGCGCTCCCGAATGGGTCGCGCGCACGGTGGTCATTCTGTTTGACGGCGTACTGGGACCAATATGGCCCACCGGATTTGTGTCGCAAGCCAGTCTCCGGTAGCCCTCAGGACGTAGACGAACCAGCAGGCGGCGACGACCGCTGCAAGTGATCAAGTCTCAGCCTGCCAACATGAGAATGTATACTGCCGATATTGATATGTTGATCGGAGATTGATCATGGCATTGCAAATCGCCAATCCCAGCGTTGTCGCCAAAGTCGAAAAGCTGGCAAAAGCCACAGGCTTAAATAAAACGGCACTGGTGGAACGGGCGCTCGATCAGCTTCGGCTCGAAACCCAGCGCGTGACTGCACCCGGCCAGCGACTCAGGGCGCTGCTGAAGCAGATCGACGGCATTCCAGATCGGGTCGATGCTGTCGAAATATTAGGCTGGGATGAAAACGGTCTGCCAACATGATCGTGATCGATACCTCCGCACTGGTGGCGATTGTGTTTGCCGAGCCCGAGCGTGAAACCTTTCTCGATGTGCTGCAACAGCATGAGCGCGTTTTAATCAGCGCGCCGACGGTGGTTGAGACGCGCCTGGTGGTGCACGCGCGACGCGGCCAGCGCGCGGTGGTGCTGCTGGACGATCTGCTGCGCCTGCCGCCATTTGAGCTGGTTGCAACTGATGCAGAGCAAGCCACCGCCGCCTACTCCGCCTTCGTCGCTTTTGGCAAAGGCAGCGGCCATGCGGCTTCGCTTAACTATGGTGATCTGTTTAGCTATGCCCTCGCCAAAGTTCGCGGCCTGCCGCTGCTGTTCAAGGGCAATGACTTTGCGCAAACGGATCTTGAGTCTGTTTTTCCGGCTCCGCCTTAAGAGTCCCTCGGTGCCTTCAATATTTTGCTCGTCGATCGGGCGCGCAAGCTGCCGCGCCCCCTGACGTCGGACAGCGATGCGAAGAGCAACAACATGGGCGCAACCTTTAGCCCCGACGAGCGCGAGGTGTATTTCGGATCCACTCGCGGGGGGCGCTGGATGATTTGGAAAGTGCCGATCGATGGCAGCGCTCCGCCCAACATCGCCGCCCAACACGCGCTCGCTATTAACTCTGTCTTTAGCATCGGCCCGAATGGTGAAATCGTATTCAGCGTCAGAGACCCCACCACCCGAGCCGATATCTGGCTGCAAGATGCTGCTGGCACCCAGCCGGCGCTGATCGCGACTCAAGCCAGCGAAGGCTCCCCCGCGCTTTCGCCCAATGGTGCAACCCTTGCCTATGTCTCGGATGTCAGTGGCGACAACGAGGTGTACCTGATCCCCGCCAGCGGTAAGGGCGTGCCAGTGCAAGTCACGAGCGGCGGCGGCGGCGCGCCGAAGTTCTCGCGGGACGGAAGCGTGCTGCTGTACAGCATGGGCCGGCACATTTTTCAGATTGCGGTCAAGGACGGACAGCCTGCGGGTGATGCGATCCAGCGCTTCGCCGTGGACAATCTGCTCGGCGGCGAGTCCTTTGCGCTCGCTCCTGATGGCAACAGCCTGTTCGCTGTGCAGCTTGGCGCGGGCGCGATCCCGCGCGAAATCCGCGTGATCACCGATTTCTTCGACGAGATCGAGCGCGTGACGGCAGAAGGAGCGAAGCCGTGAAACCCGAGCAGGGCGTAACCCGCGCGCCGAGGTGAATGCCAATGTCGTCGTTGGTCCGCGCGGCTTCCGCCGACGTGCCGAGCGCGTATCGGTGGATTGCGCACGGTGAAGGATGGCTGCGGGATCCACCCTACCCGGAATACGCCTTGGGCGGGTTCGCGAGGAACGTTCTTGTGGTATCCGATGTCCGTGTGTAAGCTGATGTGTGGGAGGTGAAACATGGCGACCAATCTGTCGATAGATCCAGCGCTGATCGAGCGTGCGCTCGAGGTCAGCGGCGAACGCACCAAGAAGGCAGCGGTGACGCTGGCTCTGGAGGAGTTCATTGCGCGCCGCCGTCAGCGCGGCCTGCTGGAGCTGATGGGCAAGCTGGAGTGGGATCCTGAGTACGACTTCAAGCAGGAACGGCAGCGCGGGACAACACCCGTCAGCGCGAAGCGTGGTGGATGAGCCTGTTGGTCGACACCTCGGTGTGGTCGCTCGCCTTGCGGCGCGATACGCCGCCTGATGGCGTGGAAGTGAAAGCCTTGCGTTCCGCACTGGAGCAGGGCGAGTCCGTGGTCTGCACCGGCCTGATACGGCAGGAGTTGCTGCAGGGTTTTGCCGGCGCGAAGTCGCGCGACAGCCTGTTGCAGCATTTTTCGGCGCTCCCTTTCATCAGCCCGGACCGCACCGACCATATCGAGGCAGCCGAATTGCGCAACCATTGTCGACGCAACGGCGTTCAGGTGGGAACCATCGACGCGCTCATCGCCCAGTTGTGCATACGCCATGAGCTGACGTTGCTCAGCACGGATGCCGATTTCCGGCACGCCGCGCGCTTTTGTCCGCTGCGCAACTGGGGTGCACAGTGAAACTCCTGGCCGAACTCAAGCGCCGCAACGTCATCCGCATGGCCGGGTTGTATCTGGTCGGCGCATGGCTGGGGTGAACTACCCGTACGCCGACGGCTGAGCGCGGTCGGTAGGAGTGAGGAAGCCTTGGCGGCTGCCAACAAAGCCGTGTCGCTCGACCCATTGGTGCCAATCTTCCTCAACGGCCAAGCCAACATTTTGACGTGGCTTGGCCGACTGGATGAAGCCATCGAAGTGCGCCACGCCGCCTATGCGCTTGCGCCTGAGCTGCAGAGGACAACCGAAAATCTAATGTACAGCTATCTGGTTGCCGGGCGCCTCGATGAGGTGGAGGCAATGCTCGATGAGATTCGTTCTTCCGCATTGGCCGAGGCCAATCGCAATCCCACCCGGGGTGCAAGCGAGGCTGAGCAGCGCCTTGGTCGCGCGCTCATCCGCGTGCTGCGCGACCAGGCGCAGCGTGAGGCCGTTCGCGAAGCGCTGCACGATCAGGAATATGCCTGGTTGCGTGTTTGGCTCTCACAGCTGGGCTCGACACCGGAGGACATCGATCAGCAGTTCAAGCGGTTTGAGAAGGAACTGGACACGCATGTGAACGGCGTGGACCCGATCGTGCAACTACGCAGCGCGCGCTACGCCGCCTATCGCAAAGACCCGCGATACATCCGGCTGCTGAACATGGCCGGATTCGACGATGAGGGCAACGTCCGATGAGTAGTTTCTTGTCGGAACTCACCAGAGCGCAGGCAGACTGCGCGAATCGTTGGCGGTACTGCAGCGCGTGGACGCGATCGACCCGCTCAATGTGGCCAATCTGACGAGGCTTAACGGCGCGCATCGCGATAGCGGCAATCTGACCGACGCGCAGGCTGTAACGGCGCGCCTGCTGCACGCTTTTCCGGATAATCCGCGGAGTTCTTGGACGCAAGCCTCTGATTTGCTGGACATCGGAGACTGAGGAATATCTGTTACTCTATAACAACTTTCACGCGAATGAGCTGAACATGACCTCCGACTCTCGTCTGCCGGTCACCGTGCTGTCCGGCTTTCTAGGCGCTGGCAAAACAACCCTGCTCAACCATGTCCTGAAAAACCGCGAAGGGCTGCGTGTCGCGGTGATCGTCAATGACATGAGCGAAATCAACATCGACGCTGCGTTGATCAAGGATGGCGGTGGCAACTTGTCACGCACCGAGGAAAAATTGGTTGAGTTCAGCAACGGCTGCATCTGTTGCACCTTGCGCGAGGACCTGCGCGAAGAGGTCAAGCGACTCGCGGCTGAGAAGCGCTTCGACTATTTGCTGATCGAATCGACCGGAATCTCTGAACCGATGCCGGTCGCGGCGACGTTTGGTGTCCGCGATGACGACGGTTTTTCGTTGAGCGATGTCGCGCGGCTGGATACCATGGTCACGGTCATCGATGGCGAGAATTTCGAAAAGGACTTTGGGTCAATCGACAGTCTTGCCGATCGTGGCCAGGTCGCTGGCGAAGACGATCGCCGTCCGCTGGTGGGACTGCTCGCCGATCAAGTCGAGTTTGCCGATGTCCTCGTGATCAACAAAACCGATCGCCTTCGCCCCGAACAACTGCGGCGCGCCAAACAGATGTTGCGCGCGCTCAATCGAGATGCCGAAATTGTGGAAACCAAACGCGGTCGCGTTAAACTGCGGCAGGTCCTCGGCACGGGACGCTTCGACTTTGTCAAAGCACAACTGGCGCCGGGTTGGATGAAGGAGTTGCGCGGCGAGCACACGCCTGAGACCGAAGCCTATGGCATTACCAGCTTCGTCTATCGTGCGCGGCGACCGTTCCATCCGGTGCGTTTTCACGCGCTCATCGAACAGGGGCTCGGCGGCGTGATTCGCAGCAAGGGGTTTTTCTGGCTGGCTTCGCGGATGGACTGGGTCGGAGAATTAGCGACGGTCGGCGGCGCGACGACACACCAGGCGGCTGGATTCTGGTTTGCCGCTCGCGAACGCGTCGATGCCGGCCTGGTCGATTCTCCCCCGATGGACGACGCCTTGTCCGCATCCTTGCCGGCCCCATGGCAAGTGCACGATCCCACCGAGTTCGCAGCAATGGAGCGCCTTTGGGATCCTCGCTTCGGCGACCGCCGTCAGGAGTTGGCATTGATCGGTATCGGCCTGGATGAAGCGCACATTCGCGCCGAACTCGATCAGGCCCTGCTCACGGATGCAGAGTTCGCACCAGGCCCGAGGTTCTGGCACCACCTGCCCGATCCGTTCCCGCGCTGGCGGTTAGAACGTGAGGAATAGTGACTGGTGCACCCGGCCAGGGCCACCAGGCGCTCGAAGCTCCGCGCATAGCATGCACGTTTTGGCTGCAAAACTCCGTTGAGAGGTGAGCAGGAATCGACTGCACGAAATGGCGGAGGAGCGATGACCATAGGATTCCGGCAATTGGCCATGGCCATTGCGCTGATCGTGGCTTCCTCGAACGCACATGCGCAGCCATTGCTGGCATTCCCAGGCGCCGAGGGCTTCGGCGCGCTGACCACAGGTGGCCGAGGCGGTCGAGTTGTCTATGTCACGTCGTTGGCACCCGATAGCAACGGCACAACGCAAGGCAGTTTGAACTGGGCACTCAAACAAACTGGACCACGGTATATCTTGTTCAAAGTCAGCGGTGTGATCCACGCGCCGGCGAACGTGGTTTATGGCGATGTCACGATTGCCGGCCAGACCTCGCCGGGCGGCGTCATCGTGCGCGGCTTCTTGTGCGACGCCCACTATCGCCGCAATGTCTGCGGCAATTTGATCGTTCGTCACCTGCGCTCCCGGCCGGCGCCGCATCGGGGCGTACCCACCGGCGGCGACGCGCTGGATGATGCGCTACGGCTGGACGGCATCAAGCGTTTCATCATCGACCGAAGTTCTTTTGCGCATGCCTCCGACGAGGCCGCACAATTGAGCTGGGCATCGGAAGGCACCATCCAACGCAGCATATTGGCCGAAACAGTGGGCGGACATGCGATTTGGGGAGGCATGCTGCTCAATTACGCCCACCCGGACTATCCGCTCGATCAACTGAGCATCGTCAAGAACCTGTGGTTTCGGCTAGGTGGCCGGCTTCCGGAGATCAACTGCGAGGCGTCGAACTACGAGGACATGCAGCCGTTTCGTTTCGATGCTTGCCAGAACACGCCACTGCGCCTTGAGTTGTCCAACAACCTGCAGTTCGATCCGGGCATCGATGTGCAGTTTGCACAGTGGGTCAACGCCAATCCCGCCAGCGGCCCCTATTTGATCCGCATGAATGCGGTCGGTAATTTTGCGATCGGCCGCAGCGGCTACGGCAATGCGCTGTTCAATTGGGACATGTTGCGCAATGTCGGCAACCGGCTCTTCCTGTCGGACAATCGCATGAACCTCTATCCGAATTTCGCCGACTATCAGCTCAGTTTCTGTTGCAACGACTTCCCGTCGGCCGCTCCCAACGCCTGGTTGGGTAATGCCGAACGTTTGAGCCAACGCCATGCCTATCCGCAAATTCAGTACCTGCCGGCGCCATCATTGGCGGCGGCGATTCCGGCGATGGCGGGGGCTTTTCCCCACGACCCAATGGACCGGCGCATCATGACCCGCGTCCGAAGCGGCACGCCGGGCGCGCTCAACCAAGCGCAGCCCGAGGCCGAGGACGCACACTGGCTCGACTTTGCGGTTGCACCGCTCGCTCCTGCAGATGTGGACAACGACGGCATGCCGGATGCTTTCGAGTTGCGTTACGCGCATCTGGGCCTCAATCCCAACGTTGCGCAAACCAATGGTGCACATCTGTCGTCACCGCTCATGGGGGTGGCGGGCTACGACAACCTGGAGGTCTACCTGCATTTGCTATCAGAGTCACTTGCCAACGGCGAGTTGCACATAAATGGCTTCGAATGACGCCGCACAACGGATCGGCCAGGCCATTCCGTCATCTGCTGTCTGAGTTTGGCGAACGAGTTTCGCGACCGGGAACAGCGACTTCTTGACCAGATTTCCCGAATCCAAACTTTGCTTTGATGGCATACACCAAGCCGGGAACGCCGAACACCAGCATAAACATGATCGCGTTAAGAACCGATGGCTTACTCCTGCTATCCGAAAAGAACGGACCGGAGAGAAGTTCGTTGGCGAGGTAGAGCAGACCAAATGCAAAAACTGACAAACCGACGACGCTGCCGCAGAAACGCGCCGCTCGCCCCTTGAGCAGGCCCGCCATCGCCACAAGCACGCAAAAGGCTCCCAAAAAGTAGGAAAGCCACGCCTTGTCCGGGTCGGCGCTGGTGCCATAAAGAAACATCATCGCTGCGAAGAGTCCAGCGCAAAGTGCGATCGCAATTCGGGCGCCTGACCCCACAAACCCATCCCTGCAGCATCAATACAGCGGCGCGCCATAGACGCGCCATTGCCATAGCTGAAATGCGGCGAACGCCAGCGTTAGCGCGAAGAACGCGAAGTGCAGGCGCCGCCAAAGCCCCCAGCCGATCGCTTTGTAGGCCAGCACCAACGCCAGCCACATCGCGACGGCCGCGCCCAGGATCGCCCAAGCTGCGTATTGCGTGTACAGCATCGATCGCGGTGGATAGAAGCTGGCCATGGTTGCCAGGTCGAATTTCTGAAAGTCCAGGAGCAGCAGAACGACAGAGACGCAAAAGGCCACGACGCTCAGCGCCGAAAGCAGGGCAACGCTTGCGGCGATGGAAGAGGCTGGACCTTGTCCCACATCGGCACCGCGACCTAAGCGCCACCAGAAACCCAGCAACGTGGTCAGCGCCGACAGCACAACAACAGCGAGCGCAGCAAACGCAGTATGCGGACTGTTGAGCAAGCCGACCTTCTCCAGTGTGTGCACGCCCGAACTGTCGGCCAATGCAACCACGCGATCGCCCTCGCGCACGAAGGCGATACGCGCGCCGTCGGCAGACTCGAATAGATCGCGCTCATTGCCGACGCGGCGAAACTGCCGGTCTTCGCCATTCAATGTCGCGATCAGTGCATCGTTGGATACTGGGACGACGCGCCCCGTCGAACCCAATCCCAATACCGCTGAGAAACTGGAAAACACACGACGATTGTTGAGATAGGTGCCAGCGAAGTCAGTCAGTGCCTCCGTGCTTGAAGCATCCATCGTCAGGGCAGGCTGGAACTGCCCACCATGAAAGTGGTCGATGATCAGATCCGGCAGCAGGCCGACAGGCAGGCGCGATTGCTGACTGCTCTGCGAGACGTAGATACCGAGGTTCAACTCGGGCACCAGGACCATGTTGGTGAAAAAAGCGGCGGTGGCGCCACCATGGCCTAAGGCTCGCAGGCCACGGTAACTTCGATCCTGGAAGCCATGCGCCAGATCAGGCGCACCGATTCGGTCATCGTAAGCCCGCGTCCACATCCTGGCATGCGTTTCTGCGCTCATCAGGCGCACGCCTTCGAGCGCACCGCCGCCCAAGTGAAATCGCATCCATCGGGCCATGTCCGTAGCGGTCGATGCAACACCGCCAGCAGGCCAATAGGCGCCGATTTGCATGTAACCCTGCAATCCCAAAGCGCCCTTGTCGCGTTTGTAGCCGGTCGCGAGATTCGCACGCACGCTGTCTTCGAGTTTCGACGGCGCCACAAAAGTACTGGAATGCATGCCCAACGGATCGAGAATCTCCCGGCGCAAGAAAGCGTCGTAGGATTGACCGCTGACGTCGGCCACGAGCTGTGCCGCCAGCGCCGAGCCCCAATTCGAATACGACGTCCGCAGACCCGGTGCATAGACGCGCGCCGGTTGCTGCGCGATAAGCAGCTCTTCCAGTGAGCGCGGATCGTCGTCGGAAACCGCAAACAACCGCAGACTGTCCTCAAAACCGGCGCGATGGTGCATCAGATGACGCATCGTCACCGGCGTTCCGAACGCTTCGCGGATGCGGACCGCTTTAAGGTAACGATTGACGTCAGCATCAAGATCGATCTGACCCCGCTCGACGAGCATCATAACTGCGGTCCAGGTGAAGGTCTTGGACACCGAACCGATACGGAACAGTGTGGTATCGGCCGTCGCCGCCCGGCCCGCCGCGACGTCGGCCAGGCCATAGGCTTTTGCCAACAGCAACGCATCGTTGCGCACCACCGACAACGACACCGCGGCCAGTCCATGCTCGCGTTGCAGGCCCAAGGCAATGCCGTCCACAAAAGCTTGCAGTGCGATGCCCTCGGCACGCGCCGTCGATAGCGCCATACCGGGAATCGATGGCCCCTGCGGAATGGCATCGTCGTTGTCGGCTGGCGGGGCCGATTCCCTGTCTTCCGGCGCCGGCTGCGGGTCGCGACTGGCGGTTGCCTGCGCATCATCTGGCGTACCGAGCGGCGCCTCGACGATCAGCCGTTCGCCCGGCGCGGCCCGGGCGGCATCGGCCACCCCCGGTTCCTCCTGTCCGAACGACAAGGACCACGGCAGTAATGCGCTGAACACCAGCATCGACAGAACGCGCGCAAGAGGCATTGCAGCAGCCCTATTCACTCTGGAGCGAACACGCTACACCAGTCGGCCCGCGCACGCATGCCAACGTACCGGCTATTCCCAACGGAGTGCGACCAGCGGGTCGATGCGCGACGCGCGACGCGCAGGCCACCAGGCGGCCAGAAATGCGACGCAGGCCAGAACCAGAACCGCACTCGCCCACACGGTCGGCTCGTAACCATCGAGTTCGAACAACAACGCTTGCGCCGATTGGCCCAGCATCAATGCCAGAATCAGGCCGATTCCCGCACCGATCGCGAACAAGAGCGCCACCTGGCCGATCAAACCCGATCGGATTCTCGCCGGCGCGGCGCCGAGGGCCAGGCGCAAGCCGATTTCGCGCGTGCGCTGTGACAACGAAAACGTCAACGCGCCATAAACACCGCCTGCGGCCAATAACGTCGCGAGAACCGCGAACGCCGTCGATAACAACCCGACAAAACGGTCGACCAGGAGATTCTCCTGGATCGTCTGCGGCATCGTCGCGAGGTCCTCAATCGGTAAATTCGGGTCGACGCGCGCCGTGGCTTGCGAAATGGTCGTCAACAGTCGCTCCGGTGGCAGCGCACCGCGCACATAGAAATTGAGCGATCCAATCGTCGCCTCTTGCCGATAGGGCAAAAAGAACTGCTCTGGCGCACCTTGCTTGACGCCACTGTAATGCGAATCTTCAACCAAACCGACGATTTCGATATCGAGTTCGGCGCCATCACCGACGGCCATGCGCTTGCCAATGGCTTGTGTGCCCTGGCCTAAACCGTACTTTTCGGCAAATTGTCGATTGACGATGGCCACTTTAGGCCGATCGAGTGTATCGCCCGGCGTGAAATCGCGGCCCGCCAGCATGGTGATACCGAGCGTGCGGAAGTAGTCGGTCCCGATGAGGTTGTAGTACGAGTGCGCCCGTTCTGTTTCGGTACGCCAGCCCTCGACCGACACACCGGTTCCCCAGTCGTTGCCACTTAACAAAGGCACCAGGGATGTTGTAACCGAAGCAACGCCCGGTAGTGCCCCAAGCTCCGCTTCGACCTGCGCAAAGAGCTGAGCACTTTGCGTTGGCGCATAGCCGTTGCGTTCAGGGGAAAGCGCGAATGTGGCGACAGACTCGACCTGCATTCCAAGCTCGACCCGACTCAGATTCGAGAGGCTCTGAATAAAAAGGCCAGCCATCACCAATGAGACCATCGATAGCGCGATCTGTGCGATGGCGAGTGCATTTCGGAATCGATTCGCTGCACGACTTCCGCCGGTCTGCGAGCTTCCCTTCAAGCTCAAGATGGGCGCCGTTCGAGAGGCGAATAGTGCCGGCAGCAGGCCAAAAATCAACACCGTCAGGAGCGCGACAGCCATTGCAAAGTACATCGTTGTCCAATCCAGACGCGTATCGATAGATGCTGTCGCCACACTCGGCAACGCGGCGGCAAGTCCCTGTATGCATAGCAGGGCGATCGGCAAACTGCCCAGGCCTCCCAATATCGCCAGGAGCACCGATTCGATCAATTGTTCACGCAACAGCTGTGCCTGCGGCGCGCCGATCGACGCTCGCAAAGCCAGCTCACCAACGCGCGTCGAGGCCCTCGCCAGGAGTAAGTTCGCGGTGTTCAAACACGCCACCAGCAGCACCAAAGCCGACACTGCCAGCAGCAGAATCAGCGGCGTGGCCGCAGTGCGCGCTGTTGAGCTCTGCCCGCTTGCGCCTGGCTCGAATGACAACTGTTTGGCCTTGAACTGTGCCATGGTGGCGCTGGCTGCACCGGGCTGCAGCGGCACTTCGACCTCGTTGATGATCTGTTGATACACCTGGTTGGTTTGCGCGCCGGCCTGATCGAGGCGATAGCCGGGCCGGAGTCTTGCGAACAAATACAGCCAGTGGCTCAGGCGGTTGTCATGGTCTTTGGGTGCTTGCGGCGCCAGTAGCCAGCGAATATTGAGGGGAACAAAAACCTGCGGTTGCGAACCGAACGTTGTACTGCGAAATCCCGCTGGCGCAACGCCGATGATCGTCAAGGCCACACCATTGACTTTAATGATCTGGTTGATCACGTCGGGTCTCCCACGCAACGTGTTCTTCCAGTATTCGTGGCTGAGTACTGCAATTTGCGATTGCCCGATCGGCGCATCGTCCTCTGGACCAATCAAGCGTCCCAGGGCGGGACCCAATTGCAACACCGCGAAGTACGCCGGCGAAACCAGCAGAGCCTGACCAACCTGCGTGTTGCCATCAATCGCCAGGTTCACCGCCTGGTCGCGATGTGCGGCGATGTCCGTAAACCCTTGTTGCTTCGCCTGCAGGTCGCGGAACATCGGATAACTGAAGATCGCCTCCCGCGGACCGATGCGGGAATTTGACGTGTTTCCCCATTTTGGTCCCGGTGCCAAGAAGTTGACCAGTTGTTCGGGTTGTGGCACCTGCAGTGGCCGCATTACGATCTGGTGAAAGAGCGAAAAAACCGCGGTGTTCGCACCGATGCCCAGGGCAAGCGTCAACACGGCAATCAGCGTGAAGCTCGGTCTGGCGATCAATGCCCGGGCACTGCGTCGCACTTCGGTCAGAAATCGGGCAAGCATGGTCGTCTCCACCGCACAACGAGAGCAGCCACGCAGCAAGACCTGTGCCGAACCACTCGAAAGGCCATCGGCGCGGGAGAAGCGAACCCAGTCACCGTGTCTTGGCCCAAAGTGGCACCACCAGCAAAGACAAATTCGGACAGCAGAGTTCAGAAGTGAACGCGATCGAGTCTCGGCGCAGCAGGACGCGGAATTTGTTTACTTTGTTTTGGGACCGCCATGCGTTGCAACCAACGATGACATTTGCGCTGCCGCGTCGTTGTCCTCGCTCGCCAGGCCGTCGATGACCGATTGCCGATTTTGCGCTGGCTGGTTCTGGCTCACCTTCCACTTGCCGAACCATCGATGGATCGTCAGCCGTATGCCGACGATGTTGGCAAGCAGATTCTCGGTGTAATCCTGCGGTGCGTCGGCGACCCGCCAGCGCTGGCTGCGATTGGACTCGTGGCGGTCGGTCAGCCGCGTGATGAGGTCCAACAGCTGCGAGCGGTCGTGGATATCGCAAAGCGAACAATGCGCGTGCACCACCGCGTAGTTCCAGGTCGGCACCGCCTTTCCTGACGGGTGTTTCGTCGCATACCAGTTTGGCGAGATGTAACTCGACGGGCCCTGGAAGATGACCAGCAATTGCTGTCCATCCGACGCCTGCCATAGCGGATTGCGCCTGGCAACATGCCCCACCAGCTGACCGGCTCCCTCGCCCGTCGCTTCAAACATCAACGGGATGTGGTCTGCCGTGAGCCCGGTACTGCCGGCGCGCACGATCGTCGCCAACGGATGTTGCTCAATGAGTCCGGCAAGAACTGTGGGCCGGTCTTCGGCGAAGTGCTGGGGAAGGTACATCGGCAGAGTATCGCCCACCGACGTCGATATTCCTCACCGCTTGAATTATTTCTATAATTCCGGAATTATCGAATCATGAACACCGATCTCGCACTCGGCGCGTTGCGCGCACTTGCCCATGAAAGCCGACTCGCGGCGTTTCGTGCGTTGATTCGGGCCGGCCCGGCGGGCATGTCAGTGGGCGAATTGCGCGAACAAGTGGCGATTCCTGCGGCGACGCTGACAGCACACTTGAACGTGCTGCGCAATGCCGGCCTCGCGCTCGACACGCGCGAGGGTCGGGTCATTCGCGTCCGCGCCGACTTTGCGCAGATGAATGCGCTGCTGGCGTTTCTGACCGAAAACTGTTGTGCGGGTGCAGCTGCACCCATCGAAACATGCGCGCCGAGAACAATCTGCTGAGGAGATTGCATATGGATACTGCACCAGGAATCCACCCATGTCCGTGGCCTGGTAGACGGCAAGTTGACAGCCGTCGGGGGCTCGAAGCATGAAACGCGTGTTATTTGTGTGCGTCGAAAACGCCAACCGCAGCCAGATGGCCCAGGGGTTTGCGCGCCACTTCGGTGGCGCCAACGTCGAGGCCTTGAGCGCCGGCTCCCGGCCCTCGGGCGTGATCAATCCAAAGGCCGTGCATTACATGGCGGAGGTCGGGATCGACTTGAGCGGGCATCGCTCAAAATCACTCGATGAAATCTCGGGCGAGTTTGACGCAGTCATCACCATGGGCTGTGGTGACGCGTGCCCCTGGCTGCCCGCTCGACACCAGGAAGACTGGGCACTCCAAGACCCCAGGCATATGGACGAAGACGGTTACCGCGCCGTTCGCGACGACATTGCCAACCGTGTGCGCGCACTTCTGGAGCAATTATGAGGACGTTCTTGCAGGCTCATCTCTTGCCCATGGTGATCTTACAAAGCGTCTTGCTGTATGCGATTGCGCCGCAGATTGGCGTTGCGAGTGAACTGGCTGTGCTGGTCGGATCGCTGATCGCGCTTGGTACCGCGTTTTTGGCCGAGCGCATCTGGCCGTATCGCGCGACGTGGCGCGAAACGGGCGCCGAACTGCGCAGCGATCTTTGCAGTGCGGCGGTGGCGATTGGGGCGGTCGATCCGTTGCTGAAGTTGTCGCTGCCGTTGGTTGTGGTGGCGCTGTATCCATCGGCCCCGTCGAACTGGCCGCTGTTGGCCGAGGTTGTGGCCGTGACTTTATTGATCGAGTTCGGCAAGTACCTCTCGCACCTGGCGCACCATCGATTCGGTTTGCTGTGGTGCCTGCATGCAATGCATCACAGCCCTGAGAAACTCAATACCTGGAACAATTTCCGGATTCATCCCCTCAACTACCTGATCAACGGCCTGGCCGTTCTGCCGGCGCTGTTGATCGGCGCGTCCAGCGAGGCGGTGATTGCCTACCTGGCATTCACCCAGCCGGTGCTCATGCTGCAGCACGCCAACGCTGACTTGAGGCACGGATTCTGGAACTGGGTTTTCAGCACCAATCAACTGCACCGCTGGCATCACGCCGCAGATGAACACGATGGCCATGCCAACTATGGCAACGCATTGATCCTGTGGGATCAGATCTTCGGTACGTGGCGTACGCCAGGTGAGGTTGGCGCACTGGGTTTGTTCGCCGCCAGCCGTCGCAAATATCCGGCCACAGCCGGCTACTGGCGTCAGCTCATTTCCTGCAGGCTCTGCTGTGCAAGTGGCTAGGGCGGCGATCGCCGAAGCACTGGGGACGATGGCACTGCTCGCCATTGTCGTGGGCTCCGGCATCATGGGCGACACCCTGGCGCCGAATGCACCGGCGGTTGCGCTGCTGGCGAATGCGGCCGCAACAGGCGCCGGGTTATACGTACTCATCGTGTTGGTCGGCCCCATCAGCGGTGCGCACTTCAACCCGTGCGTCACGCTACTGATGCGCATGCTCGGCGAAATCGACAATGTACGCGCCGCCGCGTTTGTCGCAGCGCAACTGGTTGGCGCGGTCGCCGGCGTCGTCCTGGCGCATGCGATGTTCGACTTGTCGCTTTTTCAGGCAGCGGGCAAAGTCCGCACGGGCGGCGCCCAATGGGTGAGCGAAGCCGTCGCCACGGGCGGATTGCTGACAACGATAATGCTCGGCCGGCGCCACGCGCCTACCGCCCTGCCAACGCTGATCGCAAGTTACATTTTCGCCGCGTACTGGTTCACGGCCAGTACCTCATTCGCCAACCCGGCCGTGACGCTGGCGCGATCCATGACCGATACCTTCGCCGGAATTCGCGTTGCCGACGTGCCCGGCTTTGTGCTGTCGCAGATTCTTGCCACATTACTTGTCGCACTCATCGCTCGAATATTGATACGAAAAATGTGACATCGTCACACTGACGTCATATTTTCGTCTTTCAATGTGCGGGTTCTGACGGAATCGGAGAGTCGCTGTGGAACAGCGCGTGTTGGTAGTTGAGGATGAGTCGGCGATTCGCGACATGATCGCCTTCGCCTTAAAGCGCGCGAGCCTGGTGCCGATGCTGGCAGAGGACACGCGGATCGCGCAGCACTTGATCGCAGACAAGCTGCCGGACTTGATTCTGCTCGATTGGATGCTGCCCGGCAGCAGCGGACTTGAGTACGCTCGCCGCCTGCGCCGCGAAGAACTGACCCGAGAAATACCAATCATCATGCTCACTGCCCGTGGCGAGGAAGATGATCGCGTGATCGGCCTGGACGCAGGCGTCGACGACTACATCATCAAACCTTTCTCCACCCGCGAACTCATTGCACGCATCCGCGCTGTGCTGCGTCGCACCCAGCCGCACGGCGAAGGTCAGACCGTCTCACTTGGCGGTCTGACTCTGGACACCTTGAGCCATCGTGTATTTGCCAACGATAAACCAGTCCAGTTAGGACCGACGGAATACCGTTTGCTGAGCTTTTTCATGACCCACCCAGAACGGGTGTATACCCGCAGCCAATTGCTCGATAACGTCTGGGGCAGCGGCGTATACGTAGAGGAACGCACGGTAGATGTCCATATCCGTCGCCTGCGCAAGAGCATGGAACCCTTTGGTCTGGAAGACTATGTGCAGACCGTGCGTGGTGCCGGGTACCGCTTTTCGACCACCGTGGGATAGGCTCTTGACCCCGTTCACCTGAGGTTGCCAGGTTGAAAACGCCACGCGCCACCGAGCGCAGTTTGCTGTCGATGGTCGGTTTGGCGGGTAGCGGTGCCGCAATCGGTTTCTTGTTTGGCTACGCCGGCTGGGGCGCCGCGATGGGCCTGCTGCTGTTCGCAAGCTTGCAGCTGCGGCAACTGCTGCGCCTGCAGCGCTGGCTTGGCTCCCGCGACATGAGCGTTCCGGAGGGTTTCGGCGCCTGGCAACCGGTCTTCGATGCGCTGGAGCGCCGGCGCAAGCTGGATCGGCAGCGACGCAAACGGTTGCTGCACGCTCTGGAGGCCTTTCGCGATGCTGCGCGCGCGTTGCCCGATGGTTTGATCGCCATCGACGAAGACAATCAAATCCACTGGTTCAACAAATCTGCCAAACGATTGCTGGGTCTGCGTTATCCGGCGGATGTCGATCAGCGCCTCGATCATCTGGTCCGCGCCCCGGCATTCGTTCGCTGGCTGAGCGAGGGCCGATTCGACGATCCGCTCATCGATCAACCAGCGCCACAGGACGAGCGTGTTCGACTCCTGTATCGGCTGATCGCCTACCGCCCTGGTCTGCGCATGTTGATCGTGCGCGATGTCAGCAACCTCATGCGTCTTGAACAAGTGCGCAGGGATTTTGTGGCCAACGTCTCACATGAACTGCGGACGCCGCTCACAGTGATCAGCGGCTATCTGGAGGCGATCGAACCTGAGGAGCTCAACGAGTTTGCGCCCCTGTTTCTGGAAATGCGGCAACAAAGCCGCCGCATGTCGCACATCGTCGAAGATCTGCTGACATTGTCGCGACTCGAATCGCAATCGGCGCCGCGCGATGAACCCGCCGCGATCTGCCCGATGCTGGAACGCATCCATCGTGATGCCGAAGCGCTGAGCCAGGGTCAGCATCAGATCAGACTGACCTGCGAAGCGACTTTGGACATCGTAGGCTCCGGAAAAGACCTGCACAGCGCATTCTCCAATCTGGTCGTCAACGCCGTTCGCTACACGCCCACGGGCGGACGAATCGATCTGCACTACGGCCTGCACGCGGAGGGCACGGCATTTAGTGTCATCGACACCGGACAGGGGATTGCAGCCCAACATATCCCGCGCCTGACCGAGCGCTTTTATCGCGTGTCTAACTCGCGATCACGCGATAGCGGCGGTACTGGCCTGGGTCTGGCCATCGTCAAACATGTGCTCAGCGCACATGGTGCGCGGCTGGAAATCGAAAGCACGCTCGGCAAGGGCAGTACGTTTCGCTGCATTTTCCCAGCTTCGCGCCTCGTCCCTGGCGCGATGCCATGACACACGTAGTCGCACGAACCGGCACAATGCGCTCTTTCGCGCACAGGTTCTGATATGTCCCATTTGCTTTTCGGCTTACGTCATGTGCCTGAAGACGAAGCGGAAGAAGTCCGGGCACTGCTGCGATCGCACCGCGTCGAGTTCTACGAAACCGAGCCGAACCGGTGGGGCATTTCCGCCGGCGGCTTGTGGACTCACGATGCCGCGGCGGTGGATCCGGCCAGGGAACTGATCGAGTCGTATCAGGCTGAGCGACAACAGCGGGCAAAAGACGAATGGCGAGAAGCTCAAGAACGTGGCGAGGCCCCGAATCTCTGGCAAGCGTGTCGAGCAGAGCCGGTACGCATGGCACTGGTTCTGTTAGCCGTTCTGGCGATCGCGGCCCTGACGATCGGCCTGCCGTATTGGGTGCTCCAGAGCTGACCCAGGCTCGAGCGAGGCCTCGCCTCCGACAGTCAGCTTCGCTCGGCAGCGTTGCGGGGAATCCCGATTTTCCTCACCCCCGCCCTGGAAAGCCGCTATTTGCAGAAATTTCAGCTCCATCGTCCGTCCGGATCGAGAATGATGCGCAACATACTCCTGTTGGCCTTCGCACTACCGGCATTCGCCGCGGCGCAAAACCCTGACCCTTCCTTGCTCCCAGGTGACTGGCGGGCAACGGGCCGCTACTATGAAGTGAAGCTTCGTCAGCAGCTGCCACCTCTGCGATTCGAGTTGACGATCGACACCGATCTGACGCTTTCCGGCCAAGTCGGCGACGCCACGATCATGCCGTCGAAACCACGCTCCATTGGCGAGCGGATCGCCTATCTCACCAGCCTCAGCGGCCCGGTCACCCAGAGCGATCTGGTGCGACAAAAAGTCCATGTGGAGATTCTGATTACGGACGCTTCGCCCGGCACGCTGACCGCAGATTTCCATCTCAAGTCTCGCGAGACTTTCGATTGGACGATGCGTCCCGGCGAGTTTCGCGCGATTCGGGTGGAGCGCTGAGCGTCAGGCGCCGCGTTGCCTGACTCTGTCTTACTCACTACCATTGGCCGCGGTTCAGGCGACTGGGCACACGCAAAATGGACGAGGATCGAGACGCATCGCAGTCGCTTCAACAGCCGCGGCCTTTCGTTGTGCCGTGTGCCACCCTGGCGTCAGACGCCCCATGGCGATGGCTGGCCGCGGGCTGGCGAGATCTTCGCCGGGCACCAGCGCTGACCCTGCTCTTCGGTGGCGTGATTCTGATGGTCAGCCTGGGCGTTTCCTACCTCGCATGGCAACTCGGGCGATTCGCTCTGCTGGCAGCGCTGCTGTCGGGATTCGTGTTTATCGCACCGCTCATAGCGGTTGGCCTGTATTGCGTCAGTCGCGAGTTGGCGCAGGGCCGAACGCCCACATTGGCCAAGTCCTTCATCCTTGCCAGACGCGTCGTCGCGCAGGCGGGCGTTTTTGCGTTGGCGCAACTGGTGATCCTGTTGGTCTGGTCTCGCGCTGGGATGATGGTGACCATTTTTGTGCCATTCGAAGCCAATGACTGGGCCTCGATCATCGAGTTTCTTGCCATCGGCTCGGCGGTCGGCTCTGTGTTTGCTGCGTTTACCTTTGCCACCGCAGCTTTTTCCCTGCCGATGATCGCCGATCGCGATGTAGACATGATCACCGCGTGCGGTTCAAGCGTTAATGCCGTCCTGCGCAACAAACGCACGATGCTCTTGTGGGCGGCATTGATTGCGATTCTGACACTTCTCGGATTTCTCACAGCTTACTTAGGCCTGGTCGTGATCATGCCGTGGTTAGCGTATTCGGCTTGGCACGCGTATCGCGAAACCCTGGATGCCGCAATCTGGCCACAGCTGGATTGACGCCAGCGTCTCGGGGCAATCCTGATTGCCGGGCGCGACGCCAACGGAGTTAACGATCGCGGCGATACCGATCGAGCGTCTCTTGCAGCTGATGGCCCAGATAGTCGGGCACAATCAGCTCTGGCGACGTGGCCTTGATGCCTAGTTCGGCCAGTCCACTGCGTTCTGAGGTGCTATCAAGCTGCAGCGACTTGAAGTTGTCGCTGGAGAATGGCTTCAATGCCGCGGGGAGCATGTCGAAAGCCGCACCTTGCAACCTGCCGAGAGCATCGGGCAAGGGTATGACCAGACGCTTGAGCCCCAACACCGACGCGGTGTAATCGACGATCTGCTTTAGCGTGTAAACATTCGGGCCGACCAGCGGATAGACGTGGCCAATGGTCGACGCATGGCGCACGGCGTGCAGCATTGCCGCGACCACGTCCTTCACATACACCGGTTGGAATCTGGCGCCAGATCGCGCCAGCGGAATCACCGGCGCCAGTTTGAGCAATCCCGCGAATCGCGTGTACAGGCCATCGCCGCGACCGAAGATGACACTGGGTTGGAAAATCGTCCAATCGAGACCTGACGTCTTCACGCGCACTTCGGCCAAACCGCGAGTACGCAAGTAGTGGCTCGTACCCTCACCGGCGCGCAGAGAACTCATCTGCAGCAATCGTCGCCGACCGCTGGCTTTCATGGCATCGATCAGAATATCGGTCAGCTGCACATGAGCGCGTTCAAAACTGGCCGCACCAAAACCATCGCTCTGCAGAACGCCGATCAGATTGATCACCACGTCGGCGCCGGCCATCCGAGCGGCCAAGGCATCGACGTTGTAGACATCGGTGGACAACACACGGACGCGCGGAAACACGCTCAGGTGCCGCAACCGCTCGCGATTTCGCGATAACACATCGATGCTCGCGCCGGTGGCGTGCAGCGCATCGACCAGATGGCTACCGACAAAACCAGTGCCGCCAAGAAGGGTGATATGAGCCATAGTGCGCCGACTGAGTTGCTAAGCGCGGCATGGTACGGCCTCAAGGACGGATAGTGAAGCGCCGTTGCGAATACCAGAAGCAGTTCGGATGTCGCCAGCCCGGAGCTCCCGACTAGGAAACATGAACCCCCTGAGGATGCGCACGCGGGAGTCATCCGAACCGCTCTTTACGTTTCCGACCACGCTCCGCTCCTATACTCATCCGTCCCCATACGCCCAGAGCCTGACGCCATGAGCGAGCGAGAAGTGATGCAATACGACGTGGTGATCGTCGGCGGCGGCCCGGCGGGTCTGGCCTGCGCGATTCGTCTCAAACAAATCAAACCCGAAATCTCGGTTTGTGTGATCGAAAAGGCATCGGCCATCGGCGCGCAAATTCTCTCTGGTGCGGTGATCGAGCCGGCGCCGCTCGATGCGTTGTTGCCAGGATGGCGCAACTCGCCGCCGCCGGTTTGTGTGCCGGCTAAACGCGATGACTTCCGTTTCTTAACCAAGACCAAAGCGTATTCGATGCCCACGCCGCCGCAGATGCATAACGACGGCAACTTCATCGTTTCGCTCGGCGCAATGTGCGCCTGGATGGCGCCGCAGGCCGAAGCGCTCGGCGTCGAGGTCTTTCCCGGTTTTGCCGCCGCTGAAGCACTGGTCGATGCGGCTGGCAAAGTGATCGGTGTGCGCATCGGCGATATGGGCATCGGCAAAGACGGCCAGCCCAAACCCGACTACATGGCCGGCATCGATATCCACGGCGGCGTGACGGTACTGGCCGAGGGCGCGCGCGGTCACTTGAGCAAACAACTGGTCAAACGTTTCAACCTTGACGCCGAGAGCGATCCACAAACGTACTCGATCGGCATCAAGGAGCTGTGGCAGCTCAAACCGGGAAAAGTCGAACCGGGTTTGATCGTCCACACGCTCGGCTGGCCGCTCGACAACAAAACCTACGGCGGCAGTTTTTTGTACCACCTCGATCAGGATCGAATCGCCATCGGCCTGGTCAGCGGGTTGGATTACAAAGATCCGATGTTCCAGCCTTACGAGGCGTTCCAACAACTCAAACACCACCCATTCATCAGATCATTGCTCGACGAAGGCACAATCATGTCGGCCGGCGCTCGGGCGATCGCCACCGGTGGCTACCAATCGCTGCCCAAAGTCGAAATGCCCGGTGCGCTGATGATTGGCGATGGTGCTGGCTTACTGAATGTGCCGAAGATCAAAGGCACCCATCAAGCGATCCGCTCTGGCATGTTGGCTGCCGAACACATCGCCGAGAAGGGCCGCAGCGAAGGCTGGGATGCGAAGCTGCGGGGATCGGTGGTGATGAGCGAACTGCGCAAAGTTCGCAACATCAAACCGGCGTTCAAGAAGGGCCTGTGGGCGGGCCTGGTCAATGCGGGCTTCGAGACAGTGCTCGGCGGCGCCAGCCCATGGACGCTGCGCAACCGCGCCGACTACAGTCAGCTCGAAAAAGTGGCGACGATGGAAATTCCAAGGCGCGATTGGGTCGAGCGCACGCTTCCGCCGCGCGACCGGTTACAGGGCGTGTATTACGCATCGACCGCTCACGATGAAGATCAACCGATTCACTTGCACGTGGCCGATCCATCGATCTGCATCACGCAATGCGCCGACGAGTATCAGAACCCCTGCACGCGCTTCTGCCCCGCTGGTGTCTACGAAATGGTTGACGATGAGGCGGGGAAACGCCTGCAAATCAATGCCAGCAACTGCGTGCATTGCAAGACCTGCGACATCAAGGACCCGTACCAGATCATCAACTGGGTCACCCCGCAGGGCGGTAGCGGGCCGAATTATCAGAATCTCTGATATCGCTCAGAGCACAGCGCAGAGCGCCGCGCCCGCGGTGCCTGCGCCAACTGCCGCAACTCAACCGGCGCCGCGGAGCGCCACCCACCCGAATGCCTATCGCAGTTGCGGCTCAAGCCAGGGCCAGACGGTCGCCAGAATTTGCGGCTGTGCAGCCGCCGTAGGGTGGATCAGGTCATCTTGGAAGTTGCCTAAGTCCTCTGCAATATCGACCAGCAAGAAGGGCAACAAAGGCACGTTCTCTGCGGCGGCAACCGCGGTGAAAACCGCGCGGAATCGGTTGCGGTAGGCTTCGCCGTAGTTCGGCGGGATTTCGATGCCGATCAGCGCGACAGCGGCGCCAGAGCGTTGGGCCATCTGCACCATGTTCGTCAGATTGCTGCGCACCGCGTCCAGTTGTAAACCTCGCAGACCATCGTTGGCGCCAAGCGCGATGATCACCAATTTCGGCCGATGCGTTTGCAATGCAACAGGCAATCGCGACAGTCCGCCGGACGTGGTTTCGCCACTGATGCTGGCGTTCACAACTTGCCAGCGCTGCGGTTGCGATGCTTGCAGCTTGTCGTTCAATAAACTGACCCAACCTTGTTCAGCGCGAAGGTTGTATGCAGCGCTCAAGCTATCGCCCAAGATCAACACTTTGCTCGGCTCTGCTGCGGCAAGTCCGGCAAAACTCACCAAACACCAAAACAAGAATGGACGCATGACCGAACCTCTGATCGAAGCCGCACAACTTAGCAAAACCGTTGTCACAGCGGCGGGTGAATTAACCGTGCTGGACGACATCACGTTAAGCGTGGCGCAAGGTGAGTCTTTGGCGATCATCGGCGAATCGGGCTCCGGGAAAACAACTTTGTTGTCTCTGCTTGCGGGCCTCGACCAGCCCACACGCGGTAAACTGCGGCTGTTCGGAAGTGATCTTGCTACGCTCGATGAAGACGGCCGAGCAGCGCTGCGACTGGGCCGCGTCGGCTTCGTATTTCAGGCCTTTCACTTATTGCCGAGTTTCACGGCCCTCGAAAACGTGGCGGCACCGCTGGAACTGGCTGGGATCGATGGCGCCATGCAGCGCGCCCGCTCGGCACTCGAAAAGGTCGGCCTGGGGCATCGGTTGGATCACTTGCCGCGGCAGCTATCCGGCGGTGAGCAGCAGCGTGTCGCAATCGCAAGAGCGTTTGCTGTCGAACCCGTACTGCTGTTCGCCGACGAACCGACCGGCAACCTCGACCAGGCCACGGGCGCACGCGTCAGCAATTTGCTATTCGATTTGAGCTCCTGCGGCACGGCACTGGTGCTGGTCACGCATGATCCGAAACTGGCGGCACGTTGCCAACGGCAAATGCGCCTTGATGGTGGGCGTCGGGTCGCATGAACTTCTTGTTCACTCTCGTCAAACACGCGCGCCGCGAGTGGCGTGGCGCCGAACTCAAGCCGGTGCTCGCGGCGTTGATCGTCGCCGTGGCCGCAGCGACCGGTGTCATGGCGTTCACCGATCGCGTTGAACGAGCGCTCAACGCCCGAGGCAGCGAGCTGGTCGGCGGCGACGGTCTGCTGGCGTCGCGTTTGCCGATTGCGCCCGAAATCGTCACCCGGGCGCGCGATTCGGGCCTCAAAACGAGCAGCGTGGTCGCCTTCCCGACCGTGTTGTTTGCAGGCGATCTCAGCGTGTTGGTCGAGATCAAGGCCGTCGAATCGAATTACCCGTTACGCGGCAAGCTGACCGCAGCGCCGAGCGCTGAAGCGCAGGCGCTGACCGCAGCGCCGCCGGCGCCGGGCGAGATGTTGCTGGACCCGCGCGCGGTGGCGGCGCTGGAGGTTCAGGTCGGGGAGATGGTCGATATTGGCAATGCCAGGCTGCGGCTGGCGGGCGTTTTGCGCGACGACCCGGAGGGCGCAGGCAGCTTCTTGTCCTTTGCGCCGCGCGCGTTGCTGCATCGCGACGATGTTGAGGCACTTGGATTGATCGGACCGGCGAGCCGCGCGTTCTATCGACTGTTGATCGCCGGCGAACCGGCACGCATTAACGCATTTGCCGAAGCCATCAAACCGACGCTCAAAGGTGTGCGCCTGACGCTTGCGCAAGACGCCGAACAGCAACTGGCCGAAGTGGGGCGGCAGGCGCGCGCGTTCTTCGGGCTTGCGGCGCTGAGCGTGCTGTGGCTGGCGGCGTTGGCGATCGCGTTGACCGCGCGGCGCTACACGCAGGCGCGCCGCGACATCGTGGCGCAGTTGCGCTGTTTTGGCTTATCCCGGCGCCGCATCCTGCTGCAGTTGGGCGGCACGCTGGGTGTTTATGCGCTGCCGGCAGTCGCACTTGGCGTAGCACTTGGGTACGGCCTGCAGTACATGATTGCTGCTGGCGTCGAAGCGATTTTTGCCGAACCGTTGCCGGCGCCCACATTGCGCGCCGGCGGCCTGGGCGCCCTGGTCGGCGTACTTGCGTACTTCGCATTCACGATGCCCGCGCTGCAGCAGCTCACAGCCACCTCCCCTGCCCGCCTGCTGCGCAATGCCGACGATCAACTCGGCTGGCGCGAAATCGCCGCCTATCCGATCGCGCTGCTGGTGCTCACGGCGGCAATCTATGTGCTCACCGGCGAAGGACAGGTGGGCGTGATTGCGTTCATCGGCATCAGCGTCCTGGCACTTTGCATCGCGTCGCTGCTCGGTGCGCTGCTGCGACTGGTACGCTGGAAACCGCCTGGGCGCCGTTTTGCCACGCGCCAGGCATGGCGACAACTCGCTTCGCGCCCAGGCACCACTTTGCTTTCGGCCACCTCGTTGGCACTGGCGCTGACCGCTGTGTTGTTACTGGGCGTCGTGTCGAGCGATCTCATCCGGCAGTGGCGCAGCGGCCTGAGCAGCGATACGCCCAATCGGTTCCTGCTCAATATCCAGCCGGATCAACGTGCAGCGCTGACCGAACGCTTGACCGCGATCGGCATCGAAGACCCAGCGCTGTACCCGTTCGCTGTCGGACGCCTGGTTGCGATCAACGGCGCCAGGCCGGTTCCCGAGAACTTCGACGATCCGCGTGCCGCACGTTTTATCGATGGCACGCTGAACTTGAGTTGGAGTGAATCTCTTCCCGACGCCAACACGCTGACCAGCGGCTCGTGGTGGTCGCAAGGCGACGAAGTCTCGATCGCGGAGAATTGGGCACAGTCCCTCGGCCTGAAAGTGGGCGACACACTCACGGTTGCGATTGGCGATCGCGAAGTCACGGCGCGTATCGCCAGCGTGCGCAGCGTCGATTGGGACAGCTTTCGCGTCAACTTTTTCCTGCTGTTCAAACCGGAGACAATGACCGGGATTGAAGGCACCTACATCACCAGCGTGCGCACCAATGCCGAACAGGGCAAAGCGCTGGGTCGACTGCTGCGCGAGTTTCCGAACCTGACGCTGATCGACGTCGACGCACTGCTGTCACGCATTTTGGGTGTCGTCGACGCCATCGTCAGCAGTTTATCGGCGATCTTCTGGTGCGCACTGGCGGCGGCCGCCTGTGTGCTGCTGGCCGCGTTCGCAGTCACCGTCGGCGCGCGGCGCTTCGAACATGCGCTGTGGCGCAGCCTGGGTGCCGCACAATCGACGTTGCGCGCGACGCAGCGCCTGGAACTGGCCGCGATCGGCGCCATTGGCGGCGGCTTCGGCGGGGTGGCGGCATTGGTGACAGGCTGGGCGCTGGCGGGCAACGCCTTTCAAATCGAATATGCCGCGCCCTGGTGGATCGCACCACTCGGCGCTGGCATCGGCGTGGTTCTGTGCCTGAGCGCCGGCTGGATTGTGCTGCGCAGCGTCAGCCGCACGCCACCGGCCCAGATGTTGCGCGCGTGAACTTCGCCGATCAGGCGCTGCTCACCGACGCCGAATTCGCGCCAGGCCCGGCGTTCTGGCAACGCCTGCCCGAACCGTTCCCGCGCTGGCGCATGGCGAGCGAAACGCAGCCATGATTCGCGTCAGATTGTCCCGCGGTGCAGTAGCGCCGATGGCAACACCGATAGCGCAAATAAAATAGCGAGGCTTCGCCTCAGACCGCCGAGCATTGTTGGCTTCGCCAGACACCGTACTTGCCACAACCCCCATCGAGCGCTGCGCGCATTTCCGGCCCGGCGGCACAGCTGCCGGTCGTTCGGCTCGGCACACGCCTTGCGGCGTGTAAGCGCCGATCTTCACCCCCCTTAATCTAAGGGGGCTGCCAAAGCCAAAGCCGCTCCTAAGAAACAGACTCAAATGACAAGATCCGTCAAGGACTCTGAGGTTTTGGTCCGCGCATGGCACGCATCACAGGGTCCGGGGCCGCACCTTGCCAGGGCGTCCTCAGCTTCGCCAAGTACACTCGTGCGTTTCTCGGCAGGCCGACGTTTTGAGGGTGTCGCTTAAGTCGGGGAAACGCCAGTGCGCACTTTGTTCTTTGCCGGAGCTTTGATGGCGGTCGTCGCTGCTCACGGCGCAGTGCCGTTGCGGCAGCTGCTCGATGCCGACGGCAGCCTCAAGCTCGATACCGGTTACACCGGCGCCGTCGATGCCAGCGGTTTCGACATGCAAATCGGGTTGGATGGACGACCGCAATTTGCGCCGAAGAGCGTACCGGCGAGCCAGCTGATCGATCCCGGTGTTTGGACCGCGTTTGGCGGATTGCCTAACGGCTGCAATGGGCAGATTTTGGCGATCTCGCCGATGCCTGGCGGCGAAGACATCGCGTATGGCGGAAACTTCAGCGTCTGCGGGGACGTCACGGTCGGCAACTTCGCTTTGTATCGGCCGAGCACCAACACGTGGCGGGCGATGCGCCAGGATATTCCGCTGGTCAGAGATCTGCTGGTGTTCGACGGCGACCTCTATGCCGCTGTCGATGCCGGCATTTCGTCTGCCGACTCTGGCGTTCTGCGCCTCAACAGCACGGCAGGTATGTGGACACAGATCGGAGTGACAAATGACGCCAGCATGGCGCTAGGTATCTTCAACAATCGGCTCCACGTTGCCGGCGAATTCACCGAAGTGGACGGCGTCAGTGCCAGCGGCATTGCGCGCTTGGACGGAAACGCCTGGCTGCCGCTCGGCAGCGGGCTTGGCGGCGCTCAGTTCAGCGGCCGTTCTATCGCCTCGACAGCAAGCCGCCTGGTGGTAGGCGGAGTCTTCAGTACCGCGGGCGGCGTCGCGGCGAACAACATCGCTGCATGGAACGGCAGCGCCTGGAGCAGTTTGGGTCTCGGCGCTGCGAACGGCGTCGACGATGATGTTCTTGATCTTGCCACGATCGGCAACGATGTCTACGTCGCCGGGCGTTTCGACAATGCCGGCGGTCAGGCCGCCTCAGGCATTGCGCGATGGAATGGATCCGCTTGGGCGAGCCTCGGCGCGGGCGCCGACAACGGCGTGGCCGGAACCGCAATCGCATTGAGCGCCAGCGGCAACAACTTGCACGTTGGCGGGCAATTCAGCTCGGCCGGCGGCGTCGCCGCGGAGAACGTTGGGCGATGGAATCACACAAGCCAGACCTGGTTCGCCATGGGCAGCGGCGCAAACAACGGCGTTCAGGCTCTGTCTGTGGCCGCAGGCCTGGTTTACGCGGGCGGCATCTTCGATCGCAGCGGCACGCTCTCGGTGAATGCGGCCATGCGCTGGAACGGCAGCAGCTGGAGCGCTCTGGGCGATGGACCCGGACTCGGCGTCAACGGCCGCGTGCAAGCACTGGCGCTGGGCTTGGGCTCGGTCTACGTCGGCGGCAGTTTCACGCGCGTCGGCACGGTCAACGCCAACGGCATTGCACGTTGGAACGGGAGCAGTTGGAGTGCGCTCGGATCCGGCGTCTCCGGCGTCGTCCGATCGATCGCAGTCATTGGCGGCTTCCCTGAAACCATCGTCGTGGGCGGTGTGTTTCCGAGCGCAGGCGGCGTACAGGTCAACAATGTTGCGCGCTGGAACGGCAGTGCGTGGTCCAGCCTCGGCGGTGGCGTGAACAGCTCGGTCAACAGCATCGCCATCGTCGGCAGCGATGTATTCGTGGGCGGTTCCTTCACTCTGGCCGGCGCGCTCGCCGCCAACCGAGTCGCGCGCTGGAACGGCGTCAACTGGAGCACGCTGGGCGCAGGCTCGACGAACGGAACCAACAGCACGGTCACGACTTTGGCAGTTTTGGGGCCTGATCTTTACGTCGGCGGTGTGTTTTCCCAGGCGGGCGGCTTGCCGACCAGCCAGATAGCACGCTGGCAAAGTGCAAGCGGTTGGTCAGCCTTGGGCTCGGGAATTGGCGGCCAGTTTGTAAGCAGCCTGGCCATTCTGGGAACCGATCTTTACGTCGGCGGGCGTTTTTCGACCGCAGGCGGCATCGCCGCCAGCAACATCGCTCGATGGAACGGAAGCGGCTGGAACGCGCTGGGTGCCGGGCTCAATGGCGATGTTTCGAGCGTCGCCGTCCATCGCGGCGATCTCGTAGCAGCCGGCGCCTTTACCGCGAGTGGATCGACGGTGGTCAATCACACCGCTCGATGGGACGGCGTTGCCTGGCGAGCGATGGGCACCAGTCCCAACGTCGGTGCCCGGGGGCACCTGAGCTCGCCGCTGGACGCGCTGCTGTCGGCCGGCGATACGCTGTTCGTCGGCGGCGCCTTAGGTGCCATCGGTGGCGACGTGTCCAGCGGGATCGGGAGATGGTCGAACGATGTGTTGCTGGCCGATGGATTTGAGTAAGCAGCGAAAGCTTCGTCGATCAATCGCCTGAACATCGAACTCCAACCAGATTGCGCGCCGCTAGTGTCCCTAGAGTCCTTGACGGGGCCGGATCTTGTCAAATGAGTCAAATTTTCTTCAGAGCAAGCCTTCTACCACTGCGTTACGCGCTGCGATCGGTGGCGATGAGCAATCGCCAGTACATCGAGTTGGTTGACTTCACCGGCCGTCAGATCAAGCCCGGCAAACGCGGCAGGATCGACGAGCGTGAACCAACCGCGCTCCGCAAGCTTGAAGCCCAGCCTTCCGGCCGAAGACAACGGCAGGTGTTCCGATCGCCGCGCCGAGCCGGCGCAGTCAATCGGCGTTCGCCTCAAGCACAAGCCCAGCGGCGATCGCGATGATCGCCACATGACTCAAGCCCGCCACCTCATCGTCGCTCAAGGCCAGCAAGGCCTCTGTCACTTGCGTTGGCGCGACCCAGCGACGATCACGGCGGCAAGGGGCCGCGATACTCCTGATCGAGCACATCGAAACTCCATCGCTCGGCGCCATTGGCCAAGTCGATCGACACCAGTCGTGTCGTGCGCGCCACGGTAGTGCCGCGTTCCAGGTACTCGATCGGTTGGTCGCGGATGAGCAAATGGTCGCCGCTGACCACATAGGGGACGTAGGCATAGGGCGATCGATAGCCGCCTTTGGCGCGGCCGCTACGTTCGTAGATGGTCCAAGTCCAGATGCTGCCAAAAACAGCGTGGTCGCTGGCAGCGCTGACCAGCGCGTGCGTGTTGTCCGCGGCCCGATACTGAACGCCGGGCACGCCTGCGACGCGCTCGTCCTCTGCCAGCGCCAGGATCGGCGCCGAGGGCTCCTCAAACGCGCCGCGAATCGGCACGGCGTAATATCGATCGCCATCGCGTACGAAATCGAAGGCGCCGGTCAAGACCGTCATCGGATTGATGGCTTCATTGCCCTCGCTGTCGATCTCCATGATCGCAGCGCCGCGCAGTTCCGCGTACTCATGGCGCCAGAAAATTCGCATCCCTTCCGGCGTATCGAGCACGCTTGCCGCGAAGCGACGCTTCGGGCGCGGAAACACATTGGCCGAAACGCTCTCCGGCAGATCGATGGCAACCCGATCTTCGATCTCGCCCGTGGCCGGACGCATCACGATCAGGTTTGCCGTGCCTGGCCCGTCGGGGACGCCGATGCCGAGCAGTATTCCGTCGGCTAACGCCAATGGATAAACCTTTTCCGCGCTCTTCCAGGCGATCGCGCCATCGGTCAAGTTGAGACGATTGGTGTAGCCATTGGGATCGACCGCGATCGCCATTTGTTCGGCGCTATCGATCAACACACCAGGACTCAGCGACAGCGGCGCCGCCGTTGCCGATCCAGCCGCGAGCAGCGCAGCCATGCAAGACGTCAAACGATTCATTTGCGCGCTCCTGTCATTCAAAGCCGTTAGCAAAAACACCGTCCGCATCGAGCGGGCGCGTCAATTTCCATGCGCCGCGACCGAGTGTTCCGGCCGTGAGCACATTGTCGGCAACGTCATAGTCGAGTTCGAACACTGGAACGTTGGGGAAGCCAGTTCCAAGACGCTGCCAGGTGCTGTAACCCGTGCTCGCCCGCGACACAAACACACCGCGATCAGCCGCAACAACCAGCGCGGCATCGGTCGCCGGGATAAACGCCATCGAGCGCAGCGTGCCGGGATCGAAACCGGTGATCAAGTTGCCAGTGATATTCGGGAAGGTAACGCCGGTATCGGTGGAGTAATGAACCGTTGTCGAAGTCATCGCAAACAAACGGCCGCTGGTCGGCGAGGTGGCGGGGTTGACGCTGGGATCGATAGCCACATCGACCACGGTGGACGAAAGCGACGTCAACGCGTTGATCGCACCGCCCAGGGTTGTGCGTAAACTCAAGGAATTGTTGGAGCCGAAATACAGCAGCTCCTCGTTTCCAGGAATGCCGTACACGAGCGGCGAACCGACGAAGGCGTTGATGCGCGCCGTGGATAGACGCGTGGTCGTATCGCCTTGATTCAGCGACTCAAATACGCCGTTGTTGCCGCCGAAGACGATGCGGCTTCGGTTGACTTCATTTGCAGCGATCGGCGTATAGAACTGCGCCGTCAAGGTAATGCCATCCGTCGGTGTGCGCGCCGGGAAAGCGGTGGCCTGCACAGCATTACTGGCATTGACCGTTCGACGGCGAAAGGCACCCAGATTCTGGAAACTGGAATAACGAGTCGATACGGTGGTGGCGCCAGTATCGGCCACTGTCACGTCGCCGCCATCGGCCGTACTCACGCTGCGGAATTGTTTGATCGCCACCACGTCTTCTTCTGGCGTGCCAGTGTCCTGAGCACCACCCAGAACTCGGTCGCTGAAGCTGTCATATGCGAAGCTGTGATACTCGGTGGTTTGCAGACTGCCATTGACCGATTGCCACACACCCGACGTCAAGTTCGGTTGCGTACGTCGATACACGCCACCGTCATCGGACTGAAGCAAATTTCCGTTGGCGTCGAATGCCATATCGCGGGAATCGGCGTGCGGCGACGAATTGTTGGCGGTGCCGTTGTGGGTCAATGGCCGCCACACTGGCGAACCGCCAACCTGGCCGCGGAACGCACGCCCCGAGTAGTCGTTGGCGCCGATCGAATTCGGGAAGAACACATTAGTCCCGTTGCCTTCGCCGAAGAACGGCTGGCGGTCGCCTGCGAGATAAACCACGTTGACATCGGTTGGGTCGGCAGCCATGGAGAAATGGGTGCCGCCCTGACCACCCGGATGTGCGCCGATAGCAACGCCGCCGGCTTCAGTGGTGGTCGGCACGCCCATATCGGCCCAGCCACTGACGCCATCGGCGGAGCGATACACGTTGGAGAGCCGACCGTTACGGATCACCGCCGCGTAGGTTTGATTGCTATTGCCAACCGCAAGTCGGACGCGCGTCGATCCATTGAATTGCGTGTCCATCGCCGTGTTCGAGACGCGCGTCCACGTTGCGCCGGTGTCGGCCGACCGATACAGGCCGGGCGCCGAGCCGTCGACCAGCGGAACGTAAAGCACGGCATTGTTCGCCGGGTTCGCCGCCAAATCGGTTGCGCGGCCAGTCGGCAAGCCGCTGCCACCGGCGCCGGACAACAACGTGAATGTCCCGCCAGTGTCGGTAGAGCGATACACGCCCGCGCCAGTGTCGCCGGGCGCGCCAGTGACCGCCGCCAGCAGTGTAGCGCCACGGGCAGCTACGCCCCGAATCTGCCGATTCGCCAATGTGCCGCCGGTTCCAGTCAACGGTGTCCACGTCGTCCCACCGTTGGTGGTGCGAAGCATGCCGATCAAAGCGCCGCCAAGTCCGCTCAGGCTCGAGGTACGGCCGGAACCTGCCACCAACGTCTGGCGCCCAGCATCCGTCGGGTCGAACTCAATCGAAGTCAACGACAACGAACCTAGCGTATCCGTTTGTCGCACCCATGTTGGCGACGCAGCCGTGGCGTTGTCGGTACGCCAGATGCCGCCGTTGACCGCCGCTGCATACAGGATATTGGCGTTCGTCGGGTGCGCTGCAAGCGCATTGACTGCACCCACGACCTCGCCGTTGGTGATGCCCTCGACCTGCCCCCCCGTCGCTGGCGCCGGTCCCAGATCCACCCAGGCTCCACCTGTTTGTGCAAAACCAGACAAAGGCAACGCCGCCAGGGCCAGCCCAAGAATCCAAACCACCCGCATGACAATCCCCTCGTACTGGTGAGGGCCAGGATTCTAGACGCGAATGCGAGACGTAAGTGTCATGACCGACGGCACACTTGCCCGCAACCGATCTATGTGTGGTCCGCTTTCCGGACAACCGCGTGCGACGATATCTTTACGGCGACCATGAGCCCACGAACGGCAATGGCCTGCGAAACCATCTGACAGATGGTAATCCAAGATCGCCCCCCCTGTTACACCGTAAATCGAAATTCAGAGTTATGATTTGCGGCATGATCATCTCGCGCAATCATGTCCAGTCCAGCATCGAAGCGGCGCTGTCGCGCTCGCCGGCAGTGGCGTTGCTAGGCCCG
>JALHMH010000033.1:11864-51156 GCA_022844165.1 Lysobacterales bacterium | reverse complement strand
GCGACTTGCTCACCGATGAGGATTGGCCCGCCACCTGCGGTGCCGTTCGTGGTGAACAGGATGTCGAGCGAACCCGATGCGCTCTCCGCGGTGTAGCCAATGCGGACCAGGGAATTCGCGCCCACAATCTGAGCACGCGACACGGCGACCTCGATCGCATCGGCCAACGCGCCACCACCGACAGGCACGCCCACGTTTCGAGCCACCGGGTACGCGCCGCCAGGCAGCGCCACGGCGCTCTGGAAAGTGCCCCCAACACATTGCGACAGATTGCGCGCTGTGACTTGTGGTGGCGAGCCCGTCACCCGTGCCGTCAGGCGCCAATCCGCGCCAGCAAAGGTCTGGCCGCCACCGGTGATCGTGCACCCCGTGGTCGACCGCAAATCGGCGTCGATGTAGATGTTGTAATCGTAAGGCTGCGCGCTGGCAACACTTGCGCAAACGGAAAAGAGAACGAAGGTGAGCAGCGCACGAAACATACTTTGAGTCCTCAGAATCGACGGCGCGAGAATTCGGCGAAGAATGCGCGGTTGAGCCATAAATAACAACGATCAACTTGTCCGTGAATGCCATCACAAAATGCCGATCCCGATCAGCGTCGCGCATGCATTCGGTCAGGCCGGGCTAAGATAACCGGAATTTCTTACAAACGATGCAACTTCATTCGTTTGGTGAGAATTTGCGAGAATTGAAACGGCGTTTTGTGCACGCTGGCTGTCGAAGACCTCGCAGATGGACCCGTAGGGCCGTCAATCTGGACCGGCAGTGGCGATGACGGTTGCCACTCGCGGGCACCTTGAATGACAACAACGCCTCGATTGCCTGATATGGTTCGTTGTCGTTTCCGTGATTCGCCTTGCAATGGTCGATGGCCTGATTCTGATTCCGCTGCTCGCAGCTGCGTTGCTGTTCACCTTGCCGGATGCTGCGAGATTGCGCGCCACCGCACTCGCGGCAGGTGGCATGTTGGGTGTGTTCGCACTGGTTGTTGCGCTTGCGCCAGCTGTTCTGGACGGCGAAATCGCTCGTAGTCAGGCAACATGGTTGCCGGCGCTGGGTCTTTCCTGGCATGTGCGAATCGATGGGCTGGCCTGGCTGTTCGCGCTGCTGGTCAGCGGTATCGGTGCGCTCGTTGTGCTCTACGCGCATTACTACCTGGGTCGCGACGAGTCTATGCCACGCTTTTTTGGCTATTTGATGCTCTTTACCTGCGCCATGCTGGGCGTCGTCACCAGCGGCAATCTGCTGCTGCTGCTGGTTTTCTGGGAACTGACCAGTCTGACATCGTTCCTGCTGATCGGTTTTTGGCGCGAGGAAGCGGAAGCCCGGCGCGGCGCACGAATGGCGCTCGCCATTACGGGTCTGGGTGGGCTGGCACTGCTCGGCGGCATCCTGTTGATCGGGCGCATCGTCGGGTCTTTCGAGCTGGATCTTGTACTGGCATCGCATTCCCTGATCACCAATCACGATTGGTATCCGTGGGCGCTGGGTCTGGTGCTTCTGGGCGCGTTCACCAAATCGGCACAGTTTCCATTCCACTTTTGGTTGCCCAACGCGATGGCGGCGCCCACGCCGGTTTCGGCTTTCTTGCATTCGGCAACAATGGTCAAGGCGGGCGTGTTCTTACTGGCGCGCCTGAACCCGGCGCTTTCGGGCACCGATGAGTGGTTCTGGATTGTGACCAGTGCGGGCTTGATTACATTCACCTCCGCCGCGTGCATTGCGATTTTTCAACACGACTTGAAAGGCCTGCTGGCGTATTCCACGATCTCGCATCTCGGACTGATCACGCTGTTGATGGGGCTTGGAACGCCGCTGACGATGGTCGCAGCAGTGTTTCACATCATCAATCACGCGACCTTCAAAGCCTCCTTATTCATGGCGGCGGGCATCATCGATCACGAAAGTGGCACACGAGATATCCGGCGACTCAAGAACTTGTTTCGCTATATGCCCTGGACCGGCGCTCTGGCGATCGTTGCGGCGGCTGCGATGGCCGGCGTGCCCTTGCTCAACGGATTTTTGTCGAAAGAAATGTTCTTCGCCGAAACGCTGGCGCTCACCGGCCATGCTGTGTTCGACTGGGTGGTTCCGATGGGTGCCGTGATTGCGGCGATTTTTTCAGTCGCCTATTCAGTTCGATTCGTGCATGACGTGTTTTTCGGCAAGGCCGTGTGTGAGTCGCCCAAGACGCCCCATGAACCGCCGCGCTTCATGAAGGTGCCAGTCGAAGTCCTCGTTGTATTGTGTATTGCGGTTGGAACCTTCCCAGGGCTCACGATTGCGACCATCCTTGATGTGGCGGCGCGCGCCGCCGCGGGTGGCGAATTGCCTTACTACAGCCTTGCGATCTGGCATGGGTTCAATTTGCCGCTTCTGATGAGTGCGATCGCAATGGCGGGCGGGCTGGCCTTGTATTTTGGGCTCGGCCGAATCGTCGATTTGCACGGACTCGAGTTTGGACAACGCGCTCGCGGCATGTATGAGTCGATCCTATCCGCCGCGTTGGATGTGTCGCGACGCGTTTGGCGCATCGTCGGGAACGAAGGGCTGACTCGGCATGTCGCCATCTGGGCACTAGCGGCAGTTGTGCTCGGAAGTTCTCCCTGGTGGGCCGGTGGATTCGCGCTCGGCGAGCAGCACAGCAGCGCACCGCCGCTGGCGTGGGCGTTGTTGATGCTGCTGCTTATACTGAACGTGTTTTTGCTGCGGCATTACCGAAATCGTCTGGTGGCGCTGGCCCTGATTGGTTCGATTGGCCTTTGGATTTGCGTTGGCTTCGTGCTGCTTTCTGCACCCGATCTGGCGCTCACACAGTTGCTGGTCGAAGTTGCCAGTGCGCTGCTGCTGCTTTTGGCATTGCGCGCGCTGCCAGCAACAACGCCCGCAACGGATTCGCACTGGCGTCAGGATCTGCCGCATGCTGCGATCGCCATGCTTGTTGGAATAGCCGTCGGCGTTGCTTCTTACGCGGTCTTGAGCTTCGAATCGGAGAGCATTTCACAGTTCTTTCTGGACAATGCCGTGCCTGCGGCTGGCGGCACCAACGCGGTCAACGTCATCATCGTCGACTTCCGCGGGCTCGACACGCTTGGCGAGATCACCGTGTTTGCGATCGCCGCGCTGATTATTCATGCGCTCCTGGCCGCGCGGCATCGTCAGGTGGATCGGGTAGACGAGACGAGTCAGCCGATGATGCTGCGGTTGGCGGCTGCTGTTCTGTTGCCATTCGCACTGCTGATTTCAATTTACATCTTCATTCGTGGTCACAACCAACCGGGCGGTGGGTTCATCGCCGGCCTGGTTGCGGCTGGCGCTCTTGGTTTCAGCGCAATGGCTCAAGGGCGTGGTGTTCTGGGTTCGGCGCGAACCTGGGTGGTCATCATTGCCGCAGGCCTGCTGCTCGCCGTTGGCACCGGCGCGGCGGCGATGTGGGTCGACTATCCGTTGCTGACGAGTTATTACCAGTATTGGAAACTGCCGGTGTTGGAAAAGATCCCGCTGGCCAGCGTGTTCTTGTTCGATCTGGGCGTGTATCTGGTCGTTACGGCTGGAACTGTGTTGTTGCTGTTGGCGGTCGCACGCCACGAGCGTGCATAAATGACCGTTCGCCAATCGCCTTCAATGCAGTTGGAAGGAACGGGCGAGGCTTTGGCTCAGACGACCTTCATTGTTGGCTTCGACAGTGACGGCGAGGAACGCAGAATTTGTACCGAAAGCGACGGTAGAGCATCCAGGAATTTGCCAAACACCTTGAGCCGCCCATGCATTTGATCGCTGCCATCACCATAGCGCTGTTGACCGCTGCCGGTATCTTCCTGTGCCTCAAGCGGCGCACCTTCGATCTGGTGCTTGGATTGACGATGTTGTCCTATGCGGCGAATGTGCTGATTTTTGTGATGGGTCGGCTGTTGGTCAACCGCGCGCCGATTATCGACTCGCGGCCGCTCAGTCTGCTCAACTACACCGATCCGCTGCCCCAGGCGTTGGTACTAACGGCGATCGTGATTAGTTTTGCGATGACTGCACTGCTCGTGGCCATGGCACTCAAAGCCTATGCGCAGCGTGGGAGCGATGCGATCGATGGGGGTGACGCTTGATCGCATGGGCTCTGATATTGCCGCTCGGCGCCGGTGCGCTGCTGTTGCTACTGGAACGCTACAGCCATTCCGTGCAGCGGGTTGCCAGTGCGCTGGCTTGCATCGCCGGGTTGATGTTGGCTCTGGAGATATTGGCTCTCGCCGATCGGGGCAATGTACAGGTATCGCTGATCGGCAATTGGCCGGCACACGTCGGGATCGTGTTGATGCTCGATCGGTTGTCGGCATTGATGCTGGTGTTGACCGCAATTCTGGGTGTCGTCAGCAGCATTTATGCGGCGCGCGGGGCAGATCGCGAAGCGCCGCACTTTCACGCGTTGCTTCAATTCCAACTGTTGGGTTTGAATGGCGCTTTTCTGACCGGCGATCTGTTCAATCTCTTTGTGTGGTTCGAAGTTCTGCTGATTGCATCGTATGGCTTGTTGCTGCACGGCGCTACCGCGGAGCGACTGCAGGCCGGTTTGAAGTACGTGATCTTCAACCTGCTGGCATCGGTGTTGTTCTTGATGGGTCTTGGTTTGTTGTACGGTGTCGTCGGTTCACTGAACATGGCGGACGTCGCTGTCAAAGTGACTGAGCTTTTGCCGCAGCAGCAGGCCCTGGCGTTAGCCGCCGCGCTGTTGCTGATGTTGGTGTTCGCGATCAAGGCAGCGCTACTGCCGTTGTTCTTTTGGTTGCCCGGCACCTACGGGGCGGCGGCGGCAGCAAGTGCTGTGTTGTTTGCGATCATGACCAAAGTGGGCGCATACGCGATTGTGCGTGTGTTTTCGCTGGTGTTTCCAGATATCGCGTGGGTTTGGGTATTTCCAGTCGGACTGTTGACCTTGACGCTCGCTGCCATCGGCGCCATGGTTGCACCGAGCTTCGCGCGACTGGCCGCGCTCTGGACCATCGCATCGGCGGGTACGCTGCTCGTGGGTTTTGCCCTTGGCACAGAAGACAGCACGGCAGCTGCGATTAACTATCTCATTGCATCGACGTTGCTGGGTGCGCTGTTGTTTTTGCTGCTCGACGCGGTGCGTCGCGTGCGCATCGGCGGAGATCTTCTGGATCGTGGGGGCGCCATGGCGCTGGCAAAATTTCTCGCGCCGTTGCTGTTCATCGCCATGGTTGCCGCGGCTGCTTTACCACCGTCCCCGACCTTCCTGGCTAAGGCGCTCTTGCTCAGTGCGGCCATTGATACGGCGCAGACGAAATTGGTATGGGGCGTGGTTTTGATCTCGAGCTTCTTGCTGTTACTTGCGCTGGCGCATGCCTATAGCCAAATCGTGTGGCGCCGAAATGCGGGAGAGCCGGCGACCGATTTTTCGCCCGTCGATTTGGTCATGCCGCTCCTGCTGGTGGTCGCACTGGCGATGTTATCGATTCATGCCGATGGCGTTCAGCGCTTTACGCAGCGCGTAGCGGCGCAATTGCACGATCCCGCATCGACGATCGAAGCGGTGAGAAGCGCCCCGATCAAACCCAGGCCGGAGATCGCACCATGAGATGGGGATTTGCCCACCCTGGCGTTAGCGCTTCGATTTTTATCGCCTGGTTGGCGCTCAACCACAGCGTGCATCCGGCGCATCTTCTGCTCGGTGCGATCTTCGCCTGGGCATTGCCGGCGCTCGCTTTCCCGCTGCTGCCAGACTGGCCCAAGGTTCGGCATTGGCCATCTCTGTTGCGCCTGACGGCCATTTTTCTGCTGGACATTGTGCTGGCCAATGTGACTGTCGCACGCCTGATTCTGGGGCCGGTCGCGCGCCTGCGTACCGTGCAGTTCCATTTGCCGATCGATGCACGTTCGGAATTTGTGCGCACGGTGCTGGCCGGCATGATCACAATGACGCCCGGCACCTTGTCGGTGGCTTTCAATGGCGAGCGAAACCGGTTGCTGGTTCATACCCTGGATACGCCCGATGCGGCGGGCACCATCGCTGAGATCAAACAGCGCTACGAGCACCCGTTGATCGCGATTTTCGAGGGGGGGCGATGATCACAACGATGATCCTGCCGATGGTGGTCTTATTGCTGCTCGCAGCCGTGTTGTTAAGCGTGTTACGTTTGCTCCGTGGACCGCACTCGCTGGATCGAGTCCTGGCACTGGATACGCTGTATGTGCTCACGGTAGCCAGTTTGTTCCTCCTGGAAATCGTCTTTGCCACACGCGCGTATTTCGAAGCGGCTTTGATCATCGCGTTGCTGGGATTTGTTGGAACAGTGGCATTTGCGCGCAGTGTGGAACGGGGAGGGCCGATCGAATGAGCGCATGGCCGATGTGGCTGGACGTGATTGTTGCTTTTTTGCTGCTGGCTGGCAGTGGGTTCGCATTTGTAGGGAGCCTGGGCTTGTACAAGCTGCCAGACTTTTTGCGCCGCCTGCACGGTCCGACGAAGGCCACCACTCTGGGGGTGGGCTGCATCTTGATTGCCGCCATGTTCGTCGGGCTCTGGCGCGATGGATTGTGGCCGGTGCGCGAGTTACTGATCACCGTCTTTCTGATCGTCACGGCGCCCGTCAGCGGCATGCTGCTGGCACGGGCGTTTCGCGCGAGCGAGGGGAAACATGGGGATGACCTTTAGTTTATTGGCCACAAATTCGCGGCATCATCGCAATCCGCGATGACCAATATCCCGCCGATAAAAGAGTCCGGGCCAGCGGATCGACTCGCAACGTTGGTACGCAAGCTTCCGCGCTGCCGATAGCGATTCGCCCCGCGCGCACACAGTGAGCACGCGACCACCATCGGTAGTCGCGACACCATCGCGCAGGCGCGTTGCTGCATGAAAGACCTTCACGTCGGGTAACTGCGTCACGGATAAACCGTCGATTGTATCGCCCTTGCGCACGTTGGCTGGATACCCTTCGGCTGCCAGCACCACGCCCACAGCGACGTTGGAATCCCATTCGGCTTGAACCTCAGCCAGGCGCCCGTCAATGGCCGCCTCATACAGCGCAATCACATCGCTCTTGAGGCGCATCATGATTGGCTGTGTTTCCGGATCACCGCAGCGCACGTTGTACTCGAGTACCTTCGCACTGCCTTCGTGGATCATCAGTCCCGCGTACAAAAATCCGACAAAGGGATGACCTTCGGCGCGCATCGCTGCGAGCGTTGGCTCGATAATCTGCGTGCGAACTTGCGCGTCGACGTCCGCAGTCACGACCGGCGCCGGCGAATAAGCGCCCATGCCGCCGGTGTTCGGACCTTGATCGCCGTTATCGCGGCGCTTATGGTCTTGCGAGGTGGCCAGTGCGACGTAGTTCGTGCCGTCCGCGATCACGATGTAACTGGCTTCTTCGCCCACGAGAAAGTCCTCGATGACCACTCGATGGCCGGCGGCGCCGAGCGAATCGCCGCCGAGCATTGCATCGACTGCTGCGTCAGCTTCGGCTATGGTTTGGGCCACAACCACGCCTTTGCCTGCGGCCAGGCCATCAGCCTTGACCACGATCGGTGCGCCGCGTTGATGCACGTAAGTCTTGGCACACTCGATGTCCGTAAACACCCGATACTGGGCCGTGGGAATTCCATGGCGTTCGAGAAACGCCTTCGTAAAGGCCTTGGACGTTTCGAGCTGCGCAGCGGCCTGCGTCGGCCCGAAACAGCGCAATCCGGCGGCGGCGAAGCGGTCGACAATGCCAAGTGACAAAGGCGCCTCCGGACCGACAACTGTCAGATCGACACGCTCCTGCCGGGCCATCGCCAGTAGTCCGTCGATATCGGTGGCGCTGACCGGCACGTTGCGCATGCCAGATTCGAATGCGGTGCCGGCGTTGCCGGGCGCGACCAGCACCTCATTCACCTGGGGCGACTGCCGAATGCGCCAGGCGAGCGCATGTTCGCGGCCACCATTTCCAATCACGAGCACCTTCATGGGTCACACCTTGGTTTCTGGCTTTTCTCAAGCATAGCGGCCGCGCCGCTTCACCTGGTATTGAGGGCAACTGCGAAATGCTTCGACGTCGATGCCGGTCTGTAGTGTGAAGCGAACGGCACATGGCGAGTCTGAATGCCCAGTCCTGAGTTTTTCGCGATGCCCTTTCCAGTTTGAGGTACGCTCATGCGCGTTCTGTTAGCTCTCTTGTTGTCTCTCCCTTTAGGTGCTTCGATGGCTTCTGACAAAGAAAAATTGGTGCTGGGCGGCGGTTGCTTCTGGTGCTTGGAAGCCGTCTACGATCAGCTCAAAGGTGTGGAATCGGCGGTGTCTGGCTTCGCTGGCGGCGAGGTCGAGAACCCAAGCTACAAACAGGTCATTGGCGGCCGAACTGGCCATGCTGAAGTCGTTGAGGTCACCTTCGATCCTGCGGTGATCTCTCGCGATAAACTGCTGGAAGTGTTTTTTACCATCCATGATCCGACCACGCTCAACCGCCAGGGCAATGATGTTGGACCACAGTACCGTTCGATCGCTTTTTACAGTAACTCCGATCAGAAAGCGTCGATCGAAAAGGCCATCGCCGCAACGCAAGCCAGCGGTGAGTGGGGCAAGCCGCTGGTCACTGAAGTGCAACCGCTGACGATGTTCTATCGGGCCGAGGACTACCACCAGGAGTACTTCGAGTTGAACGGCGAGCAGCCATACTGCAGCCTGGTGATCGCGCCGAAAGTAGCCAAGTTTAAGAAACGGTTTGCGGCGGATCTGAAGTAAAGCTCGACCTTTTGCGAATTCCTCGTGGCGCAGGCTGCCACCGTTCCGGCTCAACTTGTCTGCGTGCAGCCTCTGACTGCAATTAGACTTCGCAGTCTTGTTTTGTTCGCGATGGTTGCATGCGATTTTTCTGGATCCTGTTATTGTTGACTCCTCCGCCACTGGTGGCTGCGGGCCTGACCATCGACGGCCGGCTCGATGAGAGCCAGTGGCAAAGTGCTCAGGTATTTGAGGACTTCGTTGTCGTCGAACCCTTCACGCGTGCCGAGCCAACCTATCCGACAACCGTTCGCCTCCTGGCGCTGCCGGAGGGCATCGCCGTCGGTTTCCACAATGTGCAGCCGCCGGATGTGCCTCGGCAGAGAGAGCTGACTGCCCGGGATGCGGATATGCCGGGCGATCGGGTGAACCTCTTCATCGATTTTAACGCCGATGGTGAAGTGGCCTACAACTTTACCGTGTCCCTGGCCGGTTCCATTCAAGACGCAACGATTACCAACGAAAATCAGTTCAGCACCGACTGGGACGGCGATTGGCAGCACGCAGCGTTTGAGGGCGAGGACTTCTGGTCAGTCGAGATGCTGTTGCCCTGGACCGTAGCGGCGATGAAAAACAGCGGCACGCCGAGGCGTACGGTGGCTCTGATGTTCGATCGCGTATTGGGCGTGAGAACCGAGCGCAGCGGGTATCCGGCAGCCACGTTCATGCGTCCACGTTACGTATCTGAGTTTGCGCGCATCGAGATCGACCAGTACGAGCAGTCGCTGTTGCGTGTTTTCCCCTATGCCACGGCTGCCATCGATTTGAAGAACGATCAACAGACGTTCAATGCCGGTGCAGACCTGTACTGGAAACCGAGCGGTGACTTCCAACTGACCGCCGCGCTGGCACCGGACTTTGGTCAAGTCGAGGCCGACGAACTGGTGGTGAACTTCGATGCCATCGAGGCGTTTTTCTCCGACCGCCGTCCTTTTTTTACCGAGAATCAGGGCCTGTTCGACCTGCGTACGCCGGATAACGGTTTGTTGATCTACACCAGACGCATCGGCGGCCCGCGCGACGACGGCTCGGGCCTGGCCAACGATATCGACGCGGCGATCAAAGCCAACGGCAGCGCCCTGGGGTTCGATTACGGCGCGCTGGTGGCACAGGAATCGGACTATGCCGATGATCTGGGCAGTTTGTTTTACGGTCAGCGGCTGTTGCGCACGGGAGAGCAACTGAGCGTGGGTTATCTGGGTACGCTGGTCGACCGCCCATTCCTCGACCGCCAGGCGACGATGCATGCCGTCGATGCCACGTGGCGCGCGAACGAGCGGTGGCAAGTCACGGGGCAGGTGCTGGCTTCCGATATCGACGACGACATCGACAGTAGTGGTGCCGGCATCTGGACGCGCATCGACTACACGCCCCGGCCATATTTTCGGCAAGAGTGGGAGATCACGCACTTCGATCGCGAGTTGAACTTCAACGACATGGGCTTCCAGCGTCGCGCCAGTCTCAATGAGATCGAGTGGACCGCCGAGTACCAGCAGACCTTGGATCATCCGCTGCTTCGCGGCGCTTCCTGGCGCGGCGAGTGGCAGTGGCGCAGCAACGATCGTGGCGAGCGCCTGCCGGGGGCGCTTATCCTCGATCGAACGTGGCAATACAAGAGCGGCGCAACGATATTGTTGAACGCCTTTTTGGAAACCAGTGGTGTCAACGACCTGATTACGCGCGGCAATGGCAACGTCGCCATTCCGTTCCGTCAGTCGTACTACCTCGAATACGAGTCGCCGCGCCTGGAACGCTGGCAGTTCGAGCTGAGTGTGCGGCCCTACGAAGAAGGCCTGGGTGGCCGAGCCTTAGATGTTGGCGGCGAGGTGACGTACACTGCCAGTCAGCAGTTGTCTTTGGATGGTTACTTGTATGCCACCGATAGTTCCGACTGGTTGGTTTGGCAACAAGACAACTTATTGGGGCGATTCGAACGCCAGGCGGTCGACAGCGGTTTGAATATCAACTGGTTTCCCCGGTCCAAACACGAGCTGCGTGTCAAACTGCAGTGGCTCGCGATCGCCGCAGACAATGCGCGTGCAGTGCGCGTCAACCGCTTTGGCGCCGCAACAGCGAGCGCCGATCCTATCGAAGACTTCAGCGTCAATAACTTCGGTCTGCAGTTGCGCTACCGCTACGAGTTTGCGGCGCAGTCGGAAGTTTTCGTCGTCTATGGACGCGGCGGCTTCGTCGAGAACGATCGTCGCGAAGACTTTGATGACCTGCTGAGCGACGCGCTGTCGCTGCGCGATGCCGATCAATTTCTCGTCAAAGTGCGTCGCCGCTTTTGAGTGCGATCAACAGAGCGCGGTTTCGCGCCATCCGCGGAATTCCGCCGGCAGTTCGCCATGTCGGGCCCAGTACTCGACACCACGACGTGGCAGAAGAAAATCGGCGCTCATCGCGAGCGCCGCAGATCGCGACTCGATGTGCTTACGCAATTCAGCGGCGCGCGCCTTTTCCGCGTCGCTCAGGACGCACAAAATCGGGATGGCCAGCTCTGCGTCGCTCGCCGGGGCAGCCAACAACGGCTCAAGCTTCTCCGCCAGTCGCGGTTGCGCCCGGCCTTCGATGGTACAGGCTGCCGCCAACGCAGCGGGCGTCGGTTTGTCCAGTGTTGCGACGCGCTGAGCGATTGCGTTGTCCAAAATCCAGGTGCGCGGTCGGTTTCGGGAGCGGGCTTGTTGTTCGCGCCAGGTGAGCAGCCGCCACAGTCGCCGCTGTTGCGGTGCGGGCAGTCGTTCTGCTGAGCGCACTTTCAAATGCGGATTGCGATCTTCTTCGCTCGCCTTGAGTGCCACGCGCTCACCTTCTTCGAAAAGCCACGCCAATCGATCCAGGTCGCTGAGGCGTTGGTGCAGGCGCGCGTACAGTGCCGGCAGATAGCGCACATCGTCGGCAGCATATTCGCACTGATCTGCAGTCAGCGGCCGCTGCAACCAGTCGCTGCGCGTTGCGCCTTTGGCGAGTTCTAAACCCAGCTCGCTGGACACCAACTTCTGGTAACTGGGCGGGAAGGCGGCACCGCAAAGTGTCGCAGCAACCTGGGTGTCGAACAGTGGCGTCGGGGCCGTCCCAAGTGCTCGCAACAACACTTCAACGTCCTCGCTGGCGCTGTGCAAAATCTTGTCGCCTGGGTGGGCCATCATCGGCCGAAGTTCGTCGAGAACACCAGGCACTGTGGGATCGACGAGCGCCAGAATTTCACCGCAGCGCAATTGGATCAGGGCAAGATCGGCAAAGTAGGTCTGCGTGCGCATGAACTCGGTGTCAAGCGCGATGGCCTGATTCGGCAAAGCGGCAACCAAGTCGCCGGCTGCAGCTGGGTTGTCGATCCACAGATAGCGCGGCGAGGCCGTCATCGATTCTTGAAACGTTGTTTGCATCGAGTGTTCCAGTCAGTCGAATTGGCGAGTAGTGGGCGAATGTACCCCGACGTTGTTTATCGATGAACGAAAACAACATGCTTGTTAGTCAGAAGCTCCATCCTGCTGGCCGTGACAGGCTCAAGTCTCCATGATTGGCGAACCTTCAAACTAAGGTAGCCCGCGTATGAGTGAGAAGCATCGCTCATTCGTCAGTTTCCTGCTCGCCATGTTGCTCATTTTGGGCAGCGCAGGGATCGGCTTAAATCGGGCTCAACGCGACAATAGGTTGTCCACACCAACGATCGAAACCGGGCCCGTGGCTGAGCCCATGGCCAGCGTCGAAACGCCTGACCCGTTAGACGACGAATTGCTCGATGACGACGATACAGTCGTGCCGGAGGTTGTTGCAGCCACGCCGGTCGCAGAAGATGAGGATATTTCAGCTCTCATCGACGTGATGCTGGAACAGCAACGCGAAGGCAGGTTGATTGAACCGAGGGCATCGAGTGCGATGGCGCTCGCGGCACGCGTTCTGGCGATCGACCCTGGGAATCCCAGGGCGCGGGCGGTGGTGATCAAATCGCTGGAGGAGATTAAGCTGGCAGGTGTACCTGTTCTGCCGGAAAAGCTGGCGCCGGTTGCCGATCAGGCCTCGGCTTTGGGTCGGGGTTTTGCGGATGCATCGCTGTTGATCGACGTCGATGAGATTCGGCAGCGTACCAAGGCGTTATTGGAACAATTGGCGCGTGGCGAAAGACAGCTCAATCGCGAAGGCGCCGGGCCACGGGCATTCGCTAGCGCTACAGAACGTTTTCGTGCGGCGTTGTTGATCGATCCAGCCAGTACGCGCGCGCTGAAGGGCTTGGGCGATGTCCAGAGACGACTCATCGAGCGCGCTTTGGATCAGTCCTTCGCGCTGAATTTTTCAGCCGGGCTCGCGGCGCTGGAACAGGCGGATGCGATCCAGGCGGAATCTTCGGCAGTGATCGACGCGCGTGCGCAGATTCGAGCGTTCCGAGCGCAGACCGAAGCCGAACAACTGACACGTTTCAACGAAGCACTTGCCAGGAACGACTCCGATCAGGCGCAACAGGCTATCGACATACTCGATCAGATACTCGACGAGTCTCAGGTCAGGGAACTGCGGGCCAAGATCGTCAACATGCGCCTGTACGGCGGATTTGCGCCTGGCGAGCGATTCGCCGATAAATTGTCCGATGGCAACGACGGGCCGCGTCTGGTTGTCATTCCGGTCGGCGAATTCACTATGGGCTCACCGGAGTCAGAGGCCGGTCGCGAAAGTAGCGAGGGTCCGCAGCGGCAGCTGCGGTTCGAACGCGGCTTTGCGATGGCGCGCAATGAAACAACGGTTGCTGACTTTCGCAGTTTCGTTGAAGCCACGGGGCACGTGACCGACGCGGAACGATCTGGATCGTCGGCTGCGTATGAGGAGAAAACAGGGCGTATTGTCAAAATGCGGCGTGTCTCATGGCGCCGCGGCTATGCGGGCAAACGCGCGCGGGATGGCGATCCGGTGGTTCATGTCAGCTATCACGATGCAGCGGCTTATGCAGCGTGGCTATCAACAATGAGTGGCGAAGGCTATCGCCTGCCAAGCGAGGCCGAGTTCGAGTACGCATTGCGAGCTGGCGCAGTCACGCGGTATCCCTGGGGCGAGGGTGAGCCCGCCGTCGTCGTCGGTAACTTTGCCGGCGCTGCGGATCCATCACCCCAGGGTCGGCGGTGGTCTCAGGGATTTGCCGGGTACAACGACGGTTTCTGGGGGCCTGCACCCGTGCGCAGTTTTGGCGCGAACGGTTATCGCATTTATGATCTTGACGGCAATGTGTCGGAATGGGTCGAGGACTGCTGGCACGACGACTACCGAAGGGCGCCCGAGTTTGCGGTTGCCTGGGTGAACGCTGGATGCGAGCTGCGTGTCATTCGCGGAGGCTCCTGGGGATCGGGTCCGAACCAGATCCGAAGCGCATGGCGCGGCAGCGCACTGGGTAATGCCGGAAGTGCTCGCGTTGGATTCCGCGTCGTCAGAGATTTATAAGTGCTGGTGCCGGGGAATCCACGGACAAATCGGCGTGTGCTCCGATCTGATGACTTGATTTCTGTCTGCTGATTTTCGCAGCCCAAGCGCCCACTAACGACGCAATAACCACCTGCCGTTGATCAGCTGTTCCTGCGGCAAGAAGCGCCGTTTGTAGTCCATTTGTGGATGGCCATCCAACCAGAAACCCAGGTACAAAAACTGCAGTTCCTGCGCTCTTGCGAAAGTCATTTGGTGCAAGATTGCCAAGGTCCCCAGGCTACGTTCTGCCAGCGTCGTATCGTATGCGGTGTAAACCGCAGACAGGCCATCGCTCACGCGGTCCGTCACGGCCAGGCAGACCAACTGTCCGGCGAGCCTGAGCTCAAGAAAGACGGTTGATGGAAATGGCGAAACCAAGCTCTCGAACGGGTCGCGGTCACCGTCGTTATTACCATGATGCCGATCATTCAGGTACGCCCGGTACAGCATCCGATGTTCATCGTTGGCAACCGGTGCAGTCCAGGTCGCCACGACATCCAGGTTCTTTTGCCAGGTCCGCCTTTGGCTCCGGTTCGGCACAAAGTCGGCCAGCGTCAGGCGAGTCGCAACGCAGGCCCGGCAATGACTGCATATGGGCTTGTAAACCATCCCGCCGGTGCGCCTGAATCCATGCGCCAGCGCCGCGCCATACCGCTCGCCGAGCGTTGCGTCATGCGGATCGAGCACACTCATCACGGCCCGCCGCTCTGGGTAATAGCTGCATTCGTGCTCGGGTGTTTTGAAGAGTCGCATGGACGGAAAGTGCGGAAGCGATATGAAGCTAAACTTCGACTCGTCAAAAAAATCGTCTGTCGAAAAAGGGGAGGATCATTCGGCGAGCAATCGAATCAACCCTTCCTGGGCTGTTGATGCGACGAGCCTGCCGTGGCCGTCATAGATCATTCCGCGCGACAGACCACGAGCACCCTGGGCGGTGGGGCTGTCGCAGGAGTACAGCAGCCAGTCGTCGACGCGGAACGGGCGGTGAAACCACATCGCGTGGTCGAGACTGGCCATTTGAACATTGCCCTGCAGATAGCTGATGCCATGAGGGAACGTTGACGTCCCGATTAAATGAAAGTCGCTGGCGTAAGCCAGCAAAGTTCGATGCAGAGGTTCATCGTCGGCAATCCGGTCTACAAGTCTGAACCAAACGTGTTGAAACGGGGGGCGTTTGGGCCGTTTGAACTCGTCGCGTGGATATACGTGCCGGAACTCGAATGGTCCGCGGCTCATGACCCAGCGTTGCAGTTTTGCGGGTATTTTGTCCAGCAACTCCGGCGGAATCGGCTCAGGCTCGCTCAGATCGTCAGGTGGCGGCACATCGGGCATCGACAATTGATGCGTCAAGCCATCTTCCGGCTCTTGGAAAGAAGCCGCCATCGTGAAGATTGGCTGCCCATGTTGAATGGCAACAACGCGGCGTGATGAAAAACTCTTGCCATCGCGATTGCGATCGACTTCGTACACGATGGGCGCCTCAACATCGCCGGCGCGCAGGAAGTACGCATGCATGGAATGCACGACGCGCTCTTCGACCGTTCTTTGCGCAGCAGCCAGCGATTGCCCCAAGACCTGTCCACCGAAGACAAAGCGCGTACCAATGTCGCGGCTCTGGCCACGAAACAAGTTCTCTTCCAGACGCTCCAACTGCATCAAGTCGATCAACTCGCCGACAATCGGCTTGGGCATGACAAATGCTCTTGTCGGACGGCACCAGAGACTAACACCGCTGGATTGAACTCAGGTACGCCCGGATCGCCCCTGGTCCTCTGCAATCGTGCAATGGCGGCCTCGCTGTTTGCCTCTATACAGGCGCCGGTCCGCTGCCGAAAAGAGTTCGCCCGCGGTGGTGCCATCGCGTGGCATGACCGCGATACCGACAGTACACGACATGGTGATCGATTCGCCCTTGAGCAACAGCGGCATCGATGCAAGCGCGTGATGAATGTGATCGGCAATTGTCTGCGAGTCCTGAGCGTCGGCGTGTGGCAACAGAATCAAGAACTCTTCCCCGCCGTAACGAAACAAAAGGTCGCCGCGACCCAGGACGCTTGTCAGTACGCGAACAAAGTGGACTAACGCCTGGTCGCCGTTGGAATGGCCGAAGGTGTCGTTCACCGTCTTGAAGTGATCGATGTCGACCATCAACAGTGCGCACGGTTCGCCGCGTCTGCAGTGACTGTCGAGATGCTCTGGTAGCGCTATATCGAGGTGGCGACGATTAAAGGTGCCAGTCAATGGGTCCCGGATGACCTGCCTCTCAAGTTCTTGAAAGCGTTCTCGATAGGTCAGCAGTGCCAGGATGTTTGCGCTGGGTTGGCGTTCGTTTTGGCCCGGCTCTGCGGCCTCGAACAAGCGCAGGTAGGTCTCAGTCATCATGGCATAGACGGCAATAAACGCGAGCTTGCCGGCCAGTGTGGCGAGCACCTCGCCGCTCGAGTGAGCATCGATTGGTGCAACAATAGTCATGTACACGATGGTGTCAGCAACGGCCACCGAGGCAAGCGTCAGCCAGATTCGAAACAAGCGTGGCCACGATAGCGTCGAGATGCGGCTGTAAATGATCAGCGAAACAACGCCTCCAACAAAGGTCAGCGTCGTTCCAACAAAGACCCGCAGGAGACCGCCTAGTATTTGTTGGTTAAGCAGATCGTCGCCAGCATTTCGATGACCCATCCAGACGAGCGTCATCAGCACGCCAAGGCCAAGATTGGCCAGCGCCAGCGACCAGAGCAGCTGTCGCGCCGCCGGTGCGTTCTCGCGGATGTAAACAACCAGCACGATGGTCAGAGTGGCCGGATAATAAACGACGGATCCAAGCGCAACCTCGCTACCGAACAATGCGACGTCGAAACCGGTTGTCAGGAAGTACTTAAGGCCTTCGACGGCGCCGATGGTCAAGAACAGCGGACCGAATCCAAAGAAGCGGCGCACGCGAAACATGCCGAGAAAAACGGCGAACAAAAAGGCGCCTTGCGCAAATGCCATCGATCCGGCGACCCACGTACTCATCAACGCCCCCTGTCACGCGTTGTATACCGCGTCGCCATTGTGCACTGGTTATCGACGAATCGTCTGCCAGGGTATGCAGGTTTGACATTTGCATGCAATCAGCACAGATCGTCAGTCACTCACTCCAGCAGCAGGCGCCTGGCCGCAGCAAGCACACTCTCATCCGATGGCAGTACCAGGTTTGCTGCACCCGCGAGCGGTGTATAGGTATCGACGCCGCGGACCTGCGCAATCGGACGATTGGCGCAACGACCTTCGACTAACGCAGATAGCACGCCCTCGCCGGGACCGGCAGTACGCCCTTCATCGACGACCAGCACGCGCTTGCAGGCACGGGCAGCGGAACAGATCGCCGCTGTATTCAACGGCTGCAACCAGCGCAAATCCAGGACCCGCGTCGACACGCCACTGTCAGCGAGTGCTTTGGCGGCCCGCAAGCCCATTAAAACGCCGTTGCCGTAACTGATGATCAACAGGTCGGTCGCAGATTCGTGATAAACACGAGGTTCGCCAACGGCAATGGCCTCCGTGATTGCCGGGTACGGAAACGCCCATTGGCCATCGCCCGGCGCATATAAGTCTTTGGTCATGTACAGCGCAATTGGCTCGAGAATTACCGAAACTCGGCCATCAACGTGCGATAGCGCCATCAAAGTACGGAGCATCATCGCCGCATCATCGCCACGACTTGGACAAGCGATCGTCAGGCCAGGAATGTCACGTAGTGCGGCCATCGAATTGTCGTTATGGAAGTGGCCGCCGAAGCCTTTTTGGTAACCCAGGCCCGCGATTCGCACGACCATCGGATTCCGATACTGACCATTGCTGAAGAACTGCAATGAGGCAGCTTCGCCGCGAATTTGATCACAAGCGTTATGGTAGTAAGCGAGGTACTGGATTTCTGGTATCGGCAGCATGCCCAGGTTGGCCAGCCCCTGAGCTAATCCAAGTATGGTGGTTTCGTCCAGTAGCGTGTTGAAGACGCGCGCACCCTTGAACTTATGCCACAGTCCCTTGGTGACCGTGTACACGCCGCCCTTTTGCGCAACGTCCTCGCCAAACAGCAAACTGGATGGGTATTTGAGCATCAAGTCGTGCAGAGACTGGTTGATGTTGATGGCCATATGCCGTGGCGCCTGTCGCTCCGGGAGCTGCGCCTGGGATCCAAAGTGTGCGACACGCAGGTCATCGGCAGGAGCCCGCGCCGCTTCGGCTACGACCGCATCGGACGAATATGGCGCGAGCGGTGCTATCACGTCCTCCAGCTCTGTGAGTTTTGCGGTGCGGTCGGCAGCATCGGCGGCCGCAAAACAGCGGCGGCGAATATCCTCGTAGATCCCCAGCAGTTCGGCTTTTGTGTAAACGCTGTGCTCTAACGCAAGCGCGGCGCTGCGCAACAGTGGGTCCGCAGCCTCACCGGCGAAGATGTCGTCGAAAGCCCGGTACTCGATTTCAAAGTCAGTGCCGGCGTGACCCATCAACCGAGTCGTCTTCAAGTGCAAGAACGTCGGTTTGCGTTCGCTGCGACAGAAATCTACAGCACGTGCGACCGCATCGAAGCCCCTCTCCAGATCCAGCCCGTCGGCGTAGAAGTACGCCATATGTCGGCGCTGACTGAAACTCGCAGCGATCCAGCCGGTCGGAGACTTAACCGAGATACCGATGCCATTGTCTTCGCAGACAAAGAGCACCGGCGCACGGAGCTGCTGGTAACCGGCCCATTCGGCTGCATTGAACGCGCCCTGGGCAGTTGCATGGTTAGCGCTGGCATCGCCGAAACTACAGACCACGATACTGTCACCAGGAATCGGCAGTGGGTGGCCAATCCGTTGTGCTTGATCGATGGCGAGCGCTGTACCGAATGCCTTGGGTGGGTGGCTGGCAATGGTCGAAGTTTGCGGCAAGACCCAGAGTGGCTTGCTACCCCAGACTTTGTGCCGGCCACCGGAGGCCGGGTCCAGCTTGCTCGCCGCGAACGACAACGCCGAATCCATGATCGGATCCATGCCAGGCAACTTACGGAAGCGTTCGGCCATAAACCCGCCGGAACGATAATGAAGGAACGCCGGATCGGTGTGCCGTGTCAGCCGCGCAACCATCGCATTGCCTTCGTGACCCGAGCTGCCGATGGTGTAGAACACCTTGTTCTGCACACGCAGTACGCGTGCCATCAAATCCAGATGGCGACTGATCAGCTGCGATTCCAGCAGCTCCTTGAATGCGCGCACGCTGAGCGTCGTAGACGGACTCAGCGGCTCGTCGTCGGTTCTGCGGCGTTGTTCAGAACCTGCATGCTCCTCTACAAATGTAGTGAAGTTCTTGTCGACGATTTCGGCGCGATTGAGCTGTTTGCTTTGACTGAGTGGCATGACAAATGAGTACGGATGAAAGGACGTTACCAAATATCGACCCGTGCCTGCGCGCCCTGTTCGAACGCGGTCGACTCGGTCGGCGATCAGCCCCACTAGCATAGCTGTGCGGCGCAAGTCAGGCTCGGCGCGTAGACTTGACGCATTCAGCCAATCGCCTCGCTATGTCAAACCCGTTGCCCAACGATGTTCGAACGCAGTTTCAAGCGATGCTCGAAAACGCCGACTTCGATACGGAGTTGCCGCCGGGCACTCGCGTTGGGCGCTATCGCGTTGTTGCGCTGGTGGGCGAAGGCGGCATGGGGCGGGTTTATCGGGCGGAGCAACTTGAGCCGGTTCAGCGGACCGTTGCGCTCAAGCTGATCCGCGGAGCAACCAATGAGCCATTGCTCGCGGCAACGCTGCTCGTAGAGGCGCAGTCGCTCGCGCAAGTTGCGCATCCGGCGATCGCTCGAATCTACGAAATAGCGCAGAGCGATACAGGAGTGCCTTTCCTCGCGCTCGAGTGGGTCGAAGGCGAAGCCTTGCACCGCTACATTGAACGTACGCAACCGCCATTGTTGATTCGATTGCAAATGATCGAGCGCATCGCGCTGGGCGCGCATCATGCGCATCAACGAGGGGTTATTCATCGGGACATCAAACCCAGCAACATTCTGGTCGCCGATATCGACGGTGAACCGCAACCCAAACTTATCGATTTTGGAATCGCCGTGGCTGCCCAGGTCCCGTCCGGTCTCAAGGTTCAAGGAGCCGGTTCAGTAGGGTTCATGGCGCCGGAACAAGCCGCCAGGCAGGCCTCGCCGGATGTCCGAGCGGATGTCTATTCGCTCGGAATGACCTTGCTCACGACGATATCACCGACGACGCTGCACAAGACCTCAAGCATTAACGCAGTGCAGCTCGGCGAGCTGTTCGCGCGAACAGGCTATTCGATGCTTGAAACAGGCGACGGCCGGTCGATGGCGGCCGACATTGCGCAACTGCCCAGGGAGCTCCGTGCACTGCTCGCGAGAGCGCTTGCACCGAATCCCGAAGATCGCTACCCGAGCGCCCTGGAGTTTGCCGAAGACCTGGCGCGCTTTCGCCAGCGAAAACCACTACGGGCAGTGCCCAGGACGCGTTTTTATTACGCTCAGAAGTTTGCCGAACGGAATCGCGTGGGCCTGCTTGCGGGTGGTGCGGTGATGTTGGCACTGGTGGTAGGGGTGTCCTTTGCTGTTTACGGGTTGCTCGCAGCGCGCGCGGGAGAGGCTCGCGCACAGCGCGCCGCAGTCCAGGCGGAGGCAGCTGCAAAGAGGGCCAATTTACTGGCGTCGTTCCTGCAGGAGGTTCTCGCTGGCGCAACGCCCGATGAGGCTCGCGGTCAAGACACGACATTGCTCAAGCGAATCATAGACCGTGCGGCAGTCCGGGCGCGTTCGGAGCTGTCCGACGAACCGGAATTGCGGTTCGAGATCGAACGGCAGATGGCCGGCAACTACCGTCTCCTGGCCGAGCCGGAACTGGCGATCGAGCGGCTCACCGCACTCCTGGATTCTGTCGAAGGCACTCCGATCGAGACATCAGCGTCAGGTATCGATGCCCGGCGCATTCTGGCCATGTCGCAGTGGGATGCCGGGCACGACAAAGCGGCAGCAGAGAACGCCGGACGCGCCTTTGAGGATGCGCAGAAGTTTGGCGACGTGCACACGCAGCTTTTGGCGCTCACCGATTATGGTTGGATTATGGTTGGCGTCGATCTCGAGCAGGCCCTGGTATTGCTTCGGCAGGCGACTGAGGTTTCCGCACAATCGCCAGATTTCCATCGCGAGCAGATCGAAGCGCACTTGCGCTTAGCGAATGCCGAGCTGATGGCAAATAAAGTGTTGGACGCGGAGCAACGGTTCGCCGAATGGCTGCCCCGACAAGCCGAGTTATTCGGCGCAGATCATCCGCAGGTCCTTCGCAACCGCGCTGATGCCGTGATCGTCAAACTTAAACGCCGGGAATTCGACGCAGCGGAGCGCACGCTGAAAGAACTGCTGCCGCCGTTCGAGGATGTTTTCGGTGTGGATCATTCGTCCGTGCTGACCTTGATCAACAACCTCGGTGCAGCGCTGCGCCAGCAAGGGAAGTGGATGGAAGCCGCACCGTACTATGAACGCGCGTTTGAGTCATTCCGCCGATTGCGCGGCGAACGGCATCCCAATACGCTCATCGCGGAGGGAAACCTTGCGTTGCTTCGAGTCGATCAGGGCAGGGCAGCCGAAGTCGTTGAAAGGCAGCCTGCACTGATCGCAGCAATCGCGGAGGAGTTTCCGCCCCACAATCGCGTGCACGCAGAGTTTCGCCAGACCCTGGCGCGTGCGCTCAGCGCTGTCGGCCGGCATGCCGAAGCACTCGAGGTCTTCGAATCCGCCTACGAACGAACGGTAGCCCAACAAGGCCCTGGCGCAAGCGACGCGCAGGAGATCGTCGATGATGTATTGAAGATGACATCAATCGATACTTCGGCGCGCGCTCGGTGGAGTGAACGCAAGACGCCGATGCCCGCAACGGCTCCTGACGCATGAATCGACGACAACTGCTATTTGCGCCTGTGTTCGTTGCGGTCGCAGCGCGTGGAGACGATGCGGCGATTCCGCTTGCCACGATTTATGGCAAGGTGCAGTTGGTAGACCATTTTCCCGACTACAAAGTCAAAATAGTCCTGCACTTTCCGGATCTCAAAGTTCAGTGGGTAGATCACTTTCCGGACAAGCCTGGAATGTGGCAAAAGGTCGAGCACTTCCCAGACTTCAAAATCCAGCTGGTCGAGCACTTTCCCGATTTCACCATTCAGATTGTCGATCACTTTCCGGGCTTGCCATAGTCGCGCGCAGGGGGATTCGCCGAGGGTTCGAGCAAGCGAGCGCCACACTCGCCAAAGAGAGACGCGAGCGAACCATCCATGGTTCACGCCGATAGCGTTGGCTATATTGCTGCGGATCGCTGAGCGCGCCAAACGCCTCTCGGTGCGATTGGCGACTTTTACAAGTAGACGTCAGGCATCGAGAATCATGTCGCTTGCTTTTTCGGCAATCATGATCGTTGGTGCGTTCGTGTTGCCACTGATCAAGGTCGGCATGATCGACGCGTCCACCACCCGGAGCCCGGAAACCCCACGAACTCTCAGCTGATGATCGACGACGGCCAACGAATCCTGGCCCATTTTGCAAGTCCCGACCGGATGGTAAATCGTCTCGGCCTTGCGACGAACGAAAGCCTCAATCTCGGGCGTTGAGTTAACGTCTGCGCCAGGCAGGAACTCGTCGCCAGCGAACGGACTCAGTGCTGCAGACGCAAAGATCTCGCGAGCTACTTTGACGCATTCGACGAGCAATTTCAGATCGTCGGGCTCGCTCAAGTAGTTGGCGTAAATGCGCGGTTTGGCCAGTGGATCGTTGCAGGAAAGTTCAAGATGGCCACGGCTTCGGGGCCGTAGCGCGCAACCGTGAAGAGTGAACCCCTGTCCTGGCAGTCGATTGCGGCCGTGGTCATCCAGCATGGCCGGCACAAAGTGGAATTGTAGATCTGGGCGTTCATCGGTCGCGTGCCGCGAAGCGACGAACCCACCACACTCGGCGACATTGGAGGTTCCAAGACCACTTCGAGTAAACAAGTACTTTAACGCTACAAATGCATCGTTAGGATGATCGTAGGTGACATCCTGGGTGCAGCGCTGCAGTACGCAAATGTCGAGATGATCGTGCAGATTCGAGCCCACGCCTGGCGCATCCACACGCACGCCGATCCCGTGCTTTCGCAGTTGATCTGCAGGTCCGACGCCAGAGAGCATGAGCAGTTGTGGCGAGTTGATTGCGCCACCCGACAGCAGCACTTCGTTGCCCGCCTCGATGTATTCGATTCGACGTCCGATGCGTACGTCCACACCAATCGCACGATCCCGATCGAAACGGATGCGAAGCACCTGTGCTTTGGTGATCAACGAGAAATTTGCGCGCTCTTGCGCGTTTTTGAGATAGCCGGCCGCGGTGCTCCAGCGTCGGCCATTGCGCTGAGTCACCTGGTAGAAGCCAAACCCGGTCTGGTCGCCGCTGTTGAAGTCGTCATTGCGGGGGTAACCGGCTTGTTGCGCCGCCGCCAGAAAGGCGTGACTGAGCGGGTTGGTGTGAATCAGATCGTCTACCGCGAGTGGTCCGGTGTCGCCGTGTACGGCGTCTGCGCCACGGGTATTGGCTTCAGACCGCCGAAATAGTGGCAGGACTTCGGCAAAGCTCCAGCCATGGTTGCCAGCCGAGGCCCACGCATCGTAATCGGCACGTTGACCGCGGATGTAGCACATCGCGTTGATGGAGCTCGATCCGCCTAATACCTTTCCGCGTGGCCAGTACAGTTTTCGGTGGTTGAGATTCGGCTCCGGTTCAGTGCTGAAGTTCCAGTTAATCGACTGGTTGTTGACGAGTTTGGCCAGTCCCGCGGGCATATGGATGAAAGGGTGCCAGTCCTTGCCGCCTGCCTCCAGCAGTAGCACCCGGTGCCGACCACCGGCGCTCAGACGATCCGCCAGAACACAACCCGCCGATCCCGCACCAACGATGATGTAGTCGAACTGCACGGTGCGCCGAACCCTAGTCAACAAAATTGCGCGCGATTGTTCGGTGACCGGCTAGAGCATTTGCTTTATCGATCAGGCCAGCGCATCGCAGTTGCTCAGTTTCGACGACGAATCGCGCGCCACAGGCTGCCCAGATTGCTTGCGTCGAAGCGGAACCAGAAACCAACGTAACACCCCGAGCGACGAAATTCCGGATTGGCCGACTGGTAGGCGCGGGCGGCAGGGCGCTCGAAGTACTCGTCAGGATAGGCCGAGAGAGTCTCCGGCGTTGGGTAGATGTTGACGAAAAACGTATGATCCGGGCGAATCGTAAAATTGCTATATCCGGCCATCCGTTCGAACGCGGCATTGATCTTTGCATAGTCCTTGTGGCGCTCGCTGGCCGGATAGAACTCGTAGTGTGCCAGCGCTTCAGTAATTGATACGAAACCGAAGATAGCGGCGATAGACAGCCTCACCATCGGCGTGAACGGCATCGCCAGGCGACGCTCGAAGTAATAAAGGAGCCCCGAAAACAAATGCAATGCTCGGCGACGAATGCTCGGGTGCATTCGAAGTTTGCCTCCCATCACAAACTGGATTCCATCGGTCACGCCGCGGCGCCAGAACTGAAAGCCCAGCACAGCGCCATCCCGGTCACGAAAAACATGGACGACATCGTTGGCGGCAACGTGGCGCGTGAACTGTGCGAGGTCCTCAGCCATGAGACTGTTGGCGAGGGTATGCAGTTCGGCGATTTCGTCTGGCTGAAGGGCGGCAACGGCACGAATGCTCATGCGCACCGGCGCACGGAGCCTTCGAAGTGCCAGATTGGCGAAAATTTCCAGTATGCGTTGCATACAGCTCTCGATGATCGGTGTGAATTGTCAAGCGGGTTCATCAGAATTTGCACTGCGAAATCGCTTGGCAAGCCATATGCCAAAGCGCCATGCTAACCCGATGTCGTACCGCCATATCCTCGCATGAAGCCGGCTTTGCAATTGCGTGTTGGTCAGTCGCTGACGCTGACTCCGCAGCTTAAGCAGGCTATCCGTCTGCTCACGCTGTCAACGATTGAACTCCAGTCCGAACTGATGCAGGCGGTTGAAGACAACCCAATGCTTGAGTGGGAGGATTCGCCTGACGTTCCTGCCGCGGAGAGCGACGCTACCGGTAGCGTCGAAACCAGCGAAGGCGCACAGGCTGAAGCTCAGGAGCGCGACGAAAGGGAACCCGATAGCGTCGAAGATCTTCTCGATATTCCTGACTTCGGCAGTGGGCACAAGAATGACGATGCCGAGGATGACCGCGAGGCACATGATCGGGAAGCCGACATACCCTTGTTGATTGATCATTTGCTTTGGCAAGTCCACCTCTCGCCTCTCAGCGCGCGCGATCGGACCATCGCGATTGCGATCATCGAAGCCCTGGATGAAGACGGCTATCTACGCGAACCGGACGAGATCATCATCGACGCTGTTCGGCCTATGCAGATTGAACCGGACGAAGTGGAGGCCGCACGCCACTATGTGCAGCAACTGGACCCGATCGGCGTAGCAAGCCGTGACCTTCGCGATTGTTTGACGGTGCAATTGTCGCAGTGGTCAGAGGAAGTTGCGTTTTCCCTTGCAGTCCGTATCGCCGACAGGCACCTTGAAGCGCTGTCGCGACCCGATCGTAGCCGGCTTGCGCGCGAACTGGGAACCTCAGAGTGTTCGATCGAGGCGGCGGTTGCCTTGTTGCGTCGTTGCTGCCCCAGGCCTGGAGCGCATTTTTCACCATCGAAGGCCGAACACGTCATTCCGGACGTATTCGTATTTAAACGTACAGGTCGCTGGGACGTGAGCCTGAATCCAGCGGCGGCGCCAAAAATCAGAGTCAACGATTTGTACGCCAACCTGTTGCGCAAATGTGGCCGCGACGAAGGTACGGCGCTGAAGGGCCAGTTACAGGAAGCGCGTTGGCTGCTGAAAAGCCTGGAACAGCGCGAACAAACGGTACTCAAAGTTGCGCGCGTCATTGTCGAACGGCAGTCAGCATTCTTCGAGCTTGGCGCAGAAGCCATGAAGCCCATGGTGCTACGCGAAGTGGCTGATGAAATCGGCATGCACGAGTCCACTGTCAGCCGGGTCACCACGCGCAAGTACTTGCACTCGCCCAGAGGTACCCTTGAGTTCAAGTATTTTTTCTCGAGCCATGTGGCAACCAGAGATGGCGGCGAAGCTTCAAGTACTGCGATCCAGGCGATGATCAAGAAACTGATCGACGAAGAGGCCCCGCAAAAGCCCCTGTCGGACAGCGCTATTGCTGATGAGCTCAAGAGACGAGGCATTCTGGTAGCCAGACGCACCGTCGCGAAGTATCGTGAGGCGCTGCGAATACCGTCTTCCAACGAACGCGTTCGGGGCTGAGTTCGAGCGCGGCGGCCCTCGCGAGGAGCGAGGTTATGTGTGAGCAGTTACAAGGAGTTGAATGATGAATCTCACTATCTCGGGTCACCAGCTGGAGATCACCGAAGCGCTGCGTGCATATGCTACGAACAAGATGCAACACCTGCTGGAACCTTTCGAGAAGGTCATTGATGCACACGTCATCATGGGGGCAGAGAAATTGGCCCAATATGCGGAAGCCAACGTGCATCTGAGCGGCAAAAAGGTGTTTGCCAAAGCGGAAGGGCAGGATGCCTACGCTGCGATCGATGGCTTGATCGACAAGCTCCAACGGCAATTGGTTCGCCATAAAGAGCGGAGCCATGAGCACCGCGCGGCGGCGAATGGCTGAAGTACCTGGCGAATGCACCTGATCGACCTTCTGACACGTCGGCGCGTGATCGCCGACGCCAAACTGGCCAGCAAGAAGCGCTTGCTGGAATTTGCCGCCGGCACGCTGTGCAGCGACTCCGAAGGAGGCGACTTTGAGCGCCTCGTATTCGAGTCGCTGGTCGCGCGCGAACATCTGGGTTCAACAGGGCTCGGCGGTGGCGTGGCGATTCCTCATGGTCGGGTCGCCGCGGACATTGCGCCCACCGCTGCATTCTTTCGCCTGGCCAAGCCGCTCGATTTCGATGCGGCCGACGGCGATCCGGTCGACCTGGTCCTGGCACTGATTGTGCCGGATCATTTCACGAACCAGCATCTGGAGCTGCTGGCTCAGGTTGCCGAACTGTTCAGCCGCGGCGACGTTTGTGCGCAGCTTCGAGGCGCCAAAGGCAATGCCGAGCTGTTTGAGGTCCTGAGCGCGCATACGCTGAGGGCAACTGACGGATGAGCCCGCGCTCGATCAGCAGCCATCAGTTATTCGATGACGTGCGTACGCGTCTTGATCTGACCTGGTTGGTTGCGCATGAAGGCGGCGATCGAACCATCGAGATCGGCGAAGGTCGATCGCGTCGCCCGGCTCTGGTTGGCTATCTGAATCTTATTCACCCGAACAAGATCCAACTGCTTGGCAGCGAGGAAATTGCCTATTTGGATGGCCAGTCAGTCGCTCAGCGCCGCAGCACACTCAAGCGCATGATGAAATTGTCGCCGTCGGCCATCGTTCTCACCAAACCGATCGAACCGCCCGACGATCTTCTTGCAGCGGCGCGCGCTGCGCATGTCCCGGTTTGGCGCACGCCAAAGCGAGGACATGATGTTCTGACGTACTTGCAATATCACCTGGCGCGGGCGCTTGCGCCGCGTGGCTCCCTCCATGGCGTATTTCTTGAGGTGTATTCGATCGGCGTGCTGATCACCGGCGACGCAGGCGCCGGCAAAAGCGAACTGGCCTTGGAGTTGATGACCCGTGGTCATCGCCTGATTGCCGACGATGCGCCTGAGTTCACGCTGATTGCACCGGATGTCATCGACGGCACATGCCCCGAATTGTTGCAAGATTGCCTGGAAGTTCGTGGCCTCGGTGTGCTCAATGTGCGCGAGATGTTCGGCGATACGGCAGTCAAGCGAAACAAGTACTTGCGTTTGATCGTGCACTTGGGGCCTATGGTGGCCGACGGGGACAACGATGGGATGAAGCGACTCTACGGCGACGTCAGCACGCTCAAGGTGTTTGATGTTGAGATTCCGCGGTTGGTGATCCCGGTTGCGCCAGGCCGCAACCTGGCTGTGCTTGTCGAGGCAGCCGTACGAAACCACGTTCTCAAGAGCAAAGGATTTGACGCTGCGCAGACGTTTATCGATCGGCAGGCACACCAAATGAGGCGCGCACGGCCATGAATGCGGCAGCCCCTAAGGTACGCTTTGTTGTGGTATCGGGACTGTCGGGTTCCGGAAAAACAGTGGCCCTGCACACGCTGGAAGATCTGGGTTTTTATTGCATCGACAACCTTCCGGCGGGTTTGTTGCGGACACTTGCCGAGCACACGCTGGCGAAGAGTGAAGGCAGCTATTCGCGCGTTGCCGTAGGTATCGACGCGCGGACTGCGGGTGCCGCCAGCGCGGAATTACCGCAAGCGTTCTCTACGTTGGCAGAAATGGGCTTTCCGCCATTCTTGCTGTTTCTCGACGCCGACGACATGGCTTTGTTGAAACGGTATAGCGAGAGTCGGCGGCGTCATCCGCTGGGCTGCGAAGGCCTGTCGCTAAGTGATGCGATTGCGCGCGAAAGGGCATTGCTCAAGCCGCTCAAACAAATCGCCGACGCCGAAATCGACACCAGCGATATCAACGTGTATCAATTGCGCCGACGCATCCTGGAAGTGCTTGGAATTTCGGCAAGCGGTGTGTCGCTGCTATTCGAATCCTTCGCCTTCAAGCGAGGCGTGCCGAGCGAGGCCGATTTTGTATTCGATGCACGTGCATTGCCGAATCCTCATTGGGAATCGCGGCTCCGACCTCTTTCCGGGCGCGATGCTGCTGTGCGCGAGTATTTTGAGTCTCGCCCAGAGGTGGGTGAGTTTGCCGACGATGTCGAGCGCTTCCTGAAACGTTGGTTGCCGCGTTTCGATCCTTCCGAGCGCAGCTATTTGACCGTCGCCGTTGGTTGTACGGGCGGCCGCCATCGCTCTGTTTACATCGCCGAAATTCTGCAGCAGCGTTTTCGCGCACTGGGCGGCGAAGTGCTGTGTTTTCATCGGGAGCTGGCATGAGCGTAGGTGTGCTTCTCGTGACGCACCCAGGTATCGGCAGCAGCATGCTCGACGCTGCGCAGCGTGTGTTGCGGATCATGCCGCTGAAGGTGTCGGTCTTCGAGGTGCCGTGGGATGTCGACGATCGAGACGCTTACTCACGTCGTTTAAACCAGGAACTCCGCGACCTGGATCAAGGGCAGGGTGTGCTCGCTCTTGTGGATCTGTACGGCGCATCACCTTACAACATGTCTGCGAGCCAGGAACCGGGACGGACGGTTGCGCGTGTGGCAGGTTTGAATCTGCCGATGCTCCTGCGTGTATTCAATTATGCGGAGAAGGACCTCGATGGCCTCGTTGCCGTCGCGCGCGATGGCGGACGGAATGGAGTCATTGGCGATGGTTGAGCGCGAAATCATCGTTAGCAACCGCCTGGGTTTGCACGCACGCGCCGCTGCCAAACTGGTGCAAACCAGTGGCCGGTTCGCGGCACGCGTTAGTTTGTTGTGCAAGGGCAGGGAGGTAAACGCCCAGAGTATTCTGGGAGTCATGATGCTCGCGGCAGGCAAGGGCACGACACTCACTGTGCGCACTCAGGGCGACGACGAACAAGCGGCACTCGACGCTGTCGTGGAACTGTTCGAGCGCCGATTCGATGAGGCGGACTGATGGCGCCGCGCGCAAAAGAGCTGGCCTGATATGGCGCTGCTGCTGAGCGGACAGGCAGCGTCAAAGGGCATCGGCATCGGCCGCGCGCGGGTGCTGGAGTCAGGCGGCGTGGAGACGCCGGAATATACCCTCGAGCCCGATCAGATCGGTGCGGAAATCGAGCGATTTCGCAGTGCGGTTGCGCAAGCCCGGGCCGGTTTGCGCGTCGTGGCCGATCGGCTCGAACAGCAGGTCTCGAGCGAAGTTCGCGAGTTCATTGAGACGCATTTATTGATGCTTGAAGACGACGCCTTGGTCGAAGCGCCCGTCGAGTTCATTCGCGGTCGCGCCTGTAACGCGGAGTGGGCGCTTAAGCAGGCTCGGGATCAATTGCTGGTCGCTTTCGAGCAAATGCAAGACGACTATTTCAGATCGCGCCGCGATGACGTCGATCAGGTCGCGAGACGCATCGCTGGCGCGTTGGCAAACCGCGATTCCAGAACACTCGTCACGGAAGAAGACTCGCTTGCCGATACCGTAATTGTCGCCGACGACATTGAACCGGCGGAACTTTCTGGCCTGGCCGAACGTGGCCTGGCTGCATTCATGATCGAGACGGGCGGCCCTCAGTCCCACAGTTCGATTCTCGCGCGATCGATGGGTGTGCCGTGCATTGTCGGTGTGCGCGGTGCGCGGCAGATGGTGCAAGAAGGGCAGTTGCTGATCGTTGACGGTGAGCGGGGTTTCGCGCTGATTGATCCCGATGGCGAACGATTGTCGCGTTACCGCGAGCGGCAGGCGGAACAGCGCAGACGGCAAACTTCGCTACTGCGGCTCGCAGGAATCGCGCCGCGTACGGCGGACGAATCGCCCATTGCGCTATGGGCCAATGCCGAACAGAGCAAAGACATCCAAATGGCGTTGCGCAATGGCGCGGCGGGTGTGGGTTTGTTCCGCACTGAGTTCTTGTATCTCAATCGCCAAACGGCGCCAGACGAAGACGAGCAATACGAAGCTTGTGTTGCGACGATCCGGCTGATGGATGGCAAACCCGTTACCTTTCGTACACTCGACATCGGTGCCGACAAACAGCTCAATCTTGGTCAGGATCCGCACGAACCCAATCCTGCGCTGGGCCTGCGCGGCATTCGTCTGAGCCTGAAATTCCCGGACATTTTTCGGACGCAGTTGCGAGCGATTCTCCGGGCCGCTGTTTTCGGCCCGACGAATCTGTTGTTGCCGATGATTAATGGCTGCGAAGACGTGCTTCAGACGCGCAAACTGGTGCGCGAAATTGCCGAGGAATTGGACGCTGCCGGGGTGCGCTGTAAAGCTGATATCGCGATCGGGGGCATGATCGAAGTCCCTGCCGCAGCGCTGGCCGCACCGCAGCTCTTGGACATCCTGGATTTCGTGTCGATCGGCACCAATGATCTTATCCAGTACACGCTCGCCACGGATCGAGCCAATCAGGCCGTCGCGCGCTGGTACGACCCGCTGCATCCGGCAGTTCTGCGCTTGATCAGCGCGGTAATCGATACCGCGCAAGCGTATCGAAAACCGGTCGCCTTGTGCGGCGAGATGGCAGGCGATACACGCTTTACTGCCTTGTTGCTGGCGCTCGGGTTACGGGACTTCAGCCTTCATCCTCGCGGTATTCTGGAACTGAAGGAAGCATTGTCCCGGCTGCACAGAAAACCGCTGATGATGCTCAAGCGCGACATCCTGGCCGCAAGCAATGCCGATGCGGTGGCGGAAATTCTGCGAATGCCGTGACGGCTGGGCAAAGCCCGTCAATCGTCAACGCCCACGACGCGAACGCCGATTGCCGACCATGCGCCGCTTTCGTCGATGGCAACCAGCCGATAGTCGCCATCGGCTTCAAAGCGGATCTCCATTGCAGCCATACCCGTGGTTTGACCAACAAGGCGGTCGTTCGAAAGCCAACGAACGGTTCCCCGACTTCCCAACAGTTGCAGCTGGGAGACGATTGGCCCTCGCCGATTGCCGGGGTTCCTGAGCAGCATCCCATCGCTCAATCCGTGAATGCGAATCCCAGTACTCAACTCGTCGCTGGCGCACGATGGGTGAAGCGGCGGCAACGCGGATCGTTCGCCAAGAGCCGTCGACAGCCACGGTTGAGCCAACGTTGGCCAGCGCGCGATCTCAATCACCTCCGCATCCGGGCGCAGGCAACTGCGATTCAGGCGATAGCGGCCGTGTCGCCAAATCTTCAGTTTCTGCGGTTGCCAACGATCGCTATCGCGATCTGCAAACGTGTTCGGTACGGCGCCCAACGCATAGGCATCTAACGTGCGATGGCAATGCTCGGGTGCTGTTCGCTGTTGTTCGTGCCCGAGCGGCCAGCAGATTCGAGTGCTGCGCACTTCCTGGGGCATCGCCGGCCGATGAACGCGATGCGGCAAGCTGTCAGCGACACTGGCAAGCAATGGTAATGCCGTGACTGCGCCGTATTGCCCAGGCTGAGGCGTACCATCAGGACGACCGATCCAGACACCGATGACATGTTCCGGAGAAACAGCAATGGCCCAACTGTCGCGAAAGCCATAGGATGTTCCTGTTTTCCAAGCCAGTGCAACGCGGCTGGCGCCATCGAACACGCGTGCACTGAAGTGATCGGATGGGTCGCGCAGGAGCATCTGCCGAACGATCCATGCGGACCCAGGGCTCAGCAGATACCGTTCGATCAATGGATCGCCCGGACGCAGCCGCGGCTTTGCTGCCAATCCACTTCGGGCAAAGGCCGCGTATGCGCCGATGAGCTCCTCAAGCGAGGTCGCGCCGCCACCCAGAATCAGAGAGAGATTTGGCACAGCATCGGCGGCAAGTCGCAGTTCCAACCCAGCGTTTTCGAGTGCTGCGGCGAAGCGCACAACTCCAACCCGCTCCAGCAAGTCGACGGCTGGCACGTTGAGCGACAGGCGCAGTGCTTGAGAGGCGCTGACGGGGCCCTGATAGCGCTCCATGAAATTGCTCGGCTGGTAACCGGAAAACGACTGCGGCGCATCGATCAGCAGACTTTGAGAGTGAATCAGACCGGCATCCAGCGCCATGCCGTACAACATTGGCTTCAATGTCGATCCAGGCGAACGTGCGGCGCGCACCATGTCCACGTGCCCGGCGCGGTCAGAATCGTAGAGATCGGCTGAGCCGACATACACGAGTGTCTCCATGTTCGTCGTATCGATCACCTGCACAGCAATCGAGTTGCGCGAGGGAAGGCGCCGAAGTTGGGAACGCACAAGATCTTCCACGCGCGTCTGCAGTCTGGCATCAATCGTGCTGCGAACCACCTCGCCGCCATTTCTTCGCAGCCGTTCGGCCAGCAGGGGCGCCAACATCGGCGGAACCAGCCGCCGCGCAGCAACGATCTCCAGCTTCGCGTCCTGCGCTCGTTGCAACGACCAGTGATTGAGTGCCACCATCCGCGCGATCACCTTGTTCCGCGCGTTCTGCGCACGTTGAGGATGGCGATCGGGCCGCCACCGGCTTGGTGCCTGTGGCAACACCACCAACAGCGCAGCCTCGGCATCACTCAGGTGTGCGGCGGGCTTTCCCAGGTAAGCGAAACTGGCGGCCTGGACGCCCTCAATGGTTCCGCCAAACGGCGCCAGATTGACGTATATCTCCAGCAACTCGCGTTTGCTGAAACGTACCTCAAGCTGCAACGCACGCCAGATCTGCTTGAGTTTACCTGGCAAGGTTCTGGGAATCGGTTCGAGCATGCGCGACACCTGCATTGTGAGCGTCGAACCGCCAGAGACGACTTCCCCACTCAGCGTGGCCTGCCACAGAGCGCGCAGCAGGGCCAGCGGATTGACTCCCGGATGGCGAAAGAACCAGCGATCCTCATACGCCAGCAAGGTATCCACATAAGCCGGCGCCACGTCTTCCAGCCGAACAGAAAATCGCCAAACGCCACGCTCATCCGCAAAAGCGCGCAGCGGTGTGCCATCCCGCGCAGTCACCAGGACACTTCCCGCCGCTTCGATGCGATCGATGGGCGGCGGGAAAGCGAAGAAAGCCAGCGCCAACGCCAGAACAACCGATACCAAAACCACCGCAATATTTCGAAGCCAACGCACGATCAACGCGTCCTTGGCCCAGCCGCCACGTCGCACAACTTCGCCAACATTCTGTGACCAACCGGTGACCATCGGACGTGATAGCGTAACAGCCTATGATCACTCCGTTGCGGCAGTTCCATGCGCATAGCGATGACACCGCGCCGCTCGCAAAGCCTGACTGGGCGATTGCTCGTGCAATTGACCTTCCTGGGTCTGATGGTGCTACTCCTATCGGCAGTCATCATTGGGGTCTTCACTCACCGGGCAGAAACAGCGGCACTCACCGGGCGAACGCAACTCATCATCGAATCGCAAAGCGCGAGTCTGGCGTTAGCTTTGTGGTCGCTTGATCGTCGCCAGGCGCAGAGTCAGGTCACCGGAATCGCGCAGGCAGACGATATCGCGGGCATCGCAGTTCTTGAGCACGTCCGCGGCGGCAAGTCGCAGCCGTGGGTCGTTCACGGCGATATCGACCCCGTTTCGCAGCTGGTTTTTCGTCACCAGTTGTATGCCCCGGGCGAAGTGAGTGCGGCTATAGAGTCGCCGATCGGCTCGCTCGAAATCGGATTTAGCCGGCGGGCTCTCGATGCAAAGGTCTGGAACAAGGTTCTCACGACGGCAATCGGTCAGATCGTGGTCATGGCCTGTCTGTTGGCGCTTGTCGTTCTTATGGTCCGCGTTCGGATTACGAGCGAATTGCGCCGCCTGGCTTCTCTTGCTCGCGAGTTCGAACCGCAAACTGGACACCATGGTTTCGCCGCGTTGAGTCATCGACAGGGCGGAGACGAAATTGATGAGGTGATCAACGCACTGGAAGACATGCGCGGCAAATTGGAATCCAGTTACGCGGAACTGGACGCAAATCGGATGGCGCTCGTGCGCGATGTCGAAGCGCGCAAGCTTGCCGAAGAACGGGCGCTATACGCGGCCCGCCATGACGCCCTGACGGATCTGGCCAATCGCGTCGGACTGGATCTGGCATTGACAAGCATGGTGCAGCAGGATGCTTGCGGGTACGTCCTGCTCTTTGATTTGAGCGACTTCAAATTGCTCAATGATGCACTCGGCCATGAGTATGGCGATGCTGTCCTGGTTTCTGTTGCGCAGCGCCTCAGGCAGCTGGCGCCAACGCCGGCGGCATTGGCGCGGTTTGGCGGCGACGAGTTCGCTATTGCAGCGCTGTCGTCTGATTCGGAAGCTGGCATGGTGATGGCCAGGCGGCTTCACGAATCACTTTCTGCGTCCATGTCGGTGAAGTCCCAGTCCATCACACTGTCGATTTCGGTTGGCATCAGCCTGTTTCCGCAACATGGAAAGACGGCAGCTGCTTTGTTGCGCAACGCAGATACAACACTTAACGCGGCTAAGTCGAAAGGTCGCGGCGTCTCGATGGTGTTCGAACCTTCCTTGCTTCTGGGCATCGAGCGACGGCATTTGCTTGAGTCCGAGTTGCGCGTTGCGCTTGCCAGTCACCAGGTTGTTGCGCATTTTCAAGCCATCGTCGACCGAAACGGCGAACTCTTGGGTGTAGAGGCGCTCGCGCGCTGGCAGCATCAATCTCTCGGCTGGATTGCGCCAGCAGATTTCATTCCGATTTGCGAAGCCACCGGAAAAATGCAAGAACTGGGTTTTGCGGTGCTTCGCGATGCAACGCGTCGGTTAGCAGGTTGGCGCGCTGCTGGATATTGGCCGGATGGCGCCTACCTCGCCGTCAATGTGAGTGCAACGCAACTGGTAGATCCATCGTTTGCGGCCCGTGTGTTATGGGAACTGCGGGCGCAACGTTGCAACGCCGAGTCGATCGTTCTTGAGATTACGGAAAGCGCATTGGTCAATGAAATCGAAGTTTGTCAGCGCAACATGCAGAATTTGCGTGCTGCAGGAATTCGACTCCTGATCGACGACTTTGGAACCGGATACTCATCGCTCGCCTACCTGGGTCGACTTCCCGTCAATGGTCTCAAAATCGATCGGAGCTTTGTGCGCGAACTCGGTGAGGGAACGGGTAGCGAAGCGGTCATCCGATCTGTGATCGATATTGCGCGCCATTTCTCATTCAGCATTGTTGCTGAAGGCGTGGAGCGAAACGACCAGCAAAAAATGCTGGAGTTGTTGGGTGTCGATGCTTTCCAGGGGTATCTTTACTCAGCGGCACTTGCGCCGGGCACCTTCGAACAAGAGTGGCTTTCGGTGGCCGGGACTCCCACCATTTCGCGAGGCCAATCGAGTGCAACGTAGACGAGCTCTACTGGGATTGGCCTCTGCATTGCCTGCTGTTGCGGCTCACGGAGCAGGCCCAAAACGGCTGATTCGGATGGCGGCAGGTGAGTTTCAAGGGGATCGCAGGCACGAGTTTCCCCTGGAACTGTTCCGCAGTGCGCTCATCGCGGCCACGAGCGCCATCGGCTACACACCCGTCTACGGGATGAATCAGCACCGGATTGAGCGATCGTTGATCGACGGGAATCTCGATATTTCGATTTTGCCGTCGACCGGCTTCGATCGTCGTCGTCTGGCTTACCTGCCTTTTCCAATTCGACGCGGACTGCTTGGACTGCGCCTGGTGTTGGTCAGGAACGATGACGTTGAGCGATTCGCGCGAATTGAATCGATGCGCGAGTTGCGGCAAATGCGAATGGGCGTTGCCGCCGACTGGATCGAGGCTCGCAGGTTGCCCGCTTTGGGCTTTAACCTCGTCGAGGGCAGTTACCTGAGTCTGTTCGACATGCTTCGGGGTGGGCGAGTCGATTACCTGACAAGATCGGTTGGGGAGGTGTTCATCGAGATGGACAATCGTTCGTTGGTGGGTGATGGCCTGAGTATTGTGCCGCGCATTGCGATGTTTTACCCGCTGGACGACTATTTTGTTGCACAGCGAACGCAACTGTCGGTACTGAAAGTCCTATCCCGCGGATTAAGCCAGCTGCTGCGGAGCGGCGAGTACTGGAGCCTATTCACCCGGCACTACGGCAGCGCTTTGCTTCGTACCGAACTCGAAAGTCGGCGTGTATTTCAGGTGACGGGCTTTGGTGTCGATAGCGGCACGCCTCTCGATCTGTTCGACATACTCGAGCTCAGGCCGACCCGAGGCGAGTTCCGGCTTCCGCCAGAAGTGCAACGCGATGAGATCGGTCTACCGCATTAGTGTTGGCTGCAGGCAAACGGGGCAGGGCACAGCCGGAACCGGTCGAAGACCTGAGGTATCCTGAACTCGGTTTTCTCGATGGAAGTTCTGCAATGACTCAGCTTCTGGCTGCGCGCGGGCCGCGCGACCTCTCCGTACTGCTTCGACTTGCCAATCGCCACGGGCTGATCGCCGGCGCAACGGGGACGGGCAAGAGCGTCTCATTGATGGTACTGGCCGAGGGATTTTCGAAGGCTGGCATTCCAGTCTTTCTGGCTGATGTCAAAGGCGATCTCGCAGGCCTGTCGCAGCCAGCACAGATGAGCGAAAAGCTCGGCAAGCGGTTGGATATGTTGGGCATCCGCGAACAATGGCGCGCGCACACCAACCCGGTGGTTCTGTGGGACATCTACGGGCACTCGGGACATCCATTGCGAACCACGATCAGCGAAATGGGTCCGATCCTCCTGGCTCGGCTTCTCGAGCTGAATGACACTCAGCAAGGTGTGCTGAACATTGCGTTTCGAGTGGCTGACGACGAAGGCTTGTTACTGCTTGATATCGATGACTTGCGAGCAATCCTGACCTATGTTGCTGAAAACGCAAAGGCAATTTCCACGCAGTATGGTCTGGTCTCAACGGCATCGATCGCAGCCGTTCAACGTGCGGTGCTTGGACTTGAAGACGCTGGTGCGAGCGCGTTTTTTGGGGAACCTGCGTTTGAGTTGAAGGAGTTCTTCCGACTTTCGCCGCAAGGGCATGGCGTGATCAATCTCATGGCGGCCGAACAATTGGTGTTGCGTCCGAAGCTCTACTCGAGTTTCTTGCTCTGGTTATTGTCGGAGTTGTTTGAACAGTTACCGGAAGTTGGCGACTTAGACAAACCCAAAATGGTGTTCTTCTTCGATGAAGCGCATTTGTTGTTTGATGATGCGCCGGCAGCGCTGGTGCAACGTGTGGAACAGGTTGTGCGGCTGATTCGCAGCAAGGGCGTTGGCGTCTATTTCTGCAGCCAGAACCCAGACGACGTTCCAAATGCGATCCTCGGGCAGTTGGGACATCGTATCCAACATGGATTGCGTGCATTCACGCCTCGCGATCAGAAGGCTGTCAAGAGTGCAGCGGAGACGTTTGTCGCAAATCCTCAGTTGAATGTTGTCGAGGCGATTACACAACTCAACGTGGGCGAAGCGCTGGTGTCGTTTCTCGAAGATGGTGGTCGACCGGGTATGGTGGAGCGCGCCTGGATCATGACGCCTGGCTGCCGAATTGGGGCGATTACGCCTGAGGAGCGGGCGGCACTGCGAAGCGGGTCTCCAATCGGCAGTAAATTCGATATGCCGATCGATCGTGAGTCGGCACATGAAGTACTCATGGCGCGGGCCGATGCACCCATGGAACAAGAGGTTCCCGTCGCAAAGGAAGGAGGCTGGTCCTTGAACTGGCCGTGGGGCAAGACCTCTGATTCGTTGCCACCGCCGCCCGTACCTGAGCCGCGCACACGCGCACCAGCACGAAGCTCAACTGCGCCGAGGTCGCAACCACAGACACGTGCGCCGCGCGCAAGCAATCGTCAGGGTGTTGGCGAGGCGTTTGCCAAGTCCGTAGCGCGCACAGTGGGAAGCCAGGTGGGTCGGCAGTTGATACGAGGCGTTCTTGGCGCGATTCTGCGCAAATAAGGGGTTGGCAGTGCCGTGCAAGGCGCATTGAGGCGGCTTGTTGATCGCTGTAGTTCCGTATTTTACATAATATACATTACACGCACTTTGTTCTGTGATTGAAGGGGCTCGCAGACTTTCATCTACCAGATCCGATCAAACCACGTCTAGACCGAACCCTGATGCAGCGTTGCCCGTTGCCGCAGAACTGACTCGCATGAACCAGCGGCACTGCCGCTGGTTTATACAAACTCCGGTTACCCCTCGCCGTCGTCATCGAGGTCTTCGTCTCCACCATCATCGAGGCCTTCGTCTCCACCATCATCGAGGCCTTCGTCTCCACCGCCATCGAGGCCTTCGTCTTCACCGCCATCGAGGCTTTCGTCTTCACCGCCATCGAGGCTTTCGTCTTCACCGCCATCGAGGATTTCGTCTTCACCGCCATCGAGGATTTCGTCTTCACCGCCATCGAGGATTTCGTCTTCACCGCCATCGAGGATTTCGTCTTCACCGCCATCGAGG
>JALHMH010000033.1:11597-11764 GCA_022844165.1 Lysobacterales bacterium | reverse complement strand
TTTCGTCTTCACCGCCATCGAGGATTTCGTCTTCACCGCCATCGAGGATTTCGTCTTCACCGCCATCGAGGATTTCGTCTTCACCGCCATCGAGGATTTCGTCTTCACCGCCATCGAGGCTTTCGCCTTCACCATCATCGAGGCTTTCGTCTTCACCGCCATCGAGG
>JALHMH010000033.1:0-11587 GCA_022844165.1 Lysobacterales bacterium | reverse complement strand
TTTCGTCTTCACCGCCATCGAGGATTTCGTCTTCACCGCCATCGAGGATTTCGTCTTCACCGCCATCGAGGCTTTCGCCTTCACCATCATCGAGGCTTTCGTCTTCACCGCCATCGAGGCTTTCGTCTTCACCGCCATCGAGGCTTTCGTCTTCACCGCCATCGAGGATTTCGTCTTCACCGCCATCGAGGATTTCGTCTTCACCGCCATCGAGGCTTTCGCCTTCACCATCATCGAGGCTTTCGTCTTCACCGCCATCGAGGCTTTCGTCTTCACCGCCATCGAGGCTTTCGTCCTCGCTGTCCTCTAGGCCTTCGTCTTCGCTGCTGCCGGAGCCTTCGCTTTCACTATCGTCGTCATCAATGGTCCAGTCGCCGTCGCTATCGATGTCCATCTCAAGATCGTCGCCGTTGTCATCAAATACGACGTGCCCGTCGTCCCCTGCTGCCAGGTCGTCGAAGTCATACGTCTTGGTCTCATCGTCGCCAACAAATTCGGCGTCGATGTCGTAGTCATCGAGGTCAGGATCATCGTCGCTGAAGGCAATTCGACCGTCTCCATTTTCTTCGGCCGTGAACTGGTGGCCACTGCCAATCGCGAAATCGCTGATTTCGTAGTAGCTATCGTCGTCCTGATTGTCGTCTGCCATCCGAATGACCGGCCGCTGGTCGCTACCCGCGTGATAGTTGAACTCATCGTCACCGAAGCTGATGGCTTCGACCGATCCGGGGCGCACGGCGATGTCGTCGACCTGGAACACCTTGCTGCCACCAAACACCGTCAGAGCCGTTGTTCCGGACGAGCCGGAAACAGGCGTTACCCGCACGTCATATTCCTGATCTCGCGGCAGGCTGACAACGCAGCCGCGGGTTCCTCGCATGGGCCTCATGCTGGCGCCGCTGATCTGGTTCTGATTGGCCGACACCTGCTTCTTGTTGCTCTTGCCGACCGCCTGAACCTGACTGCAGGGGCTCGGCGTGTGGACCGTGTAGGTTGTCGCCGGGGCGGCTGGTTGACGCACTGGCGCTGAGGGTTTCGGTGAGCGGTTCTCTTTCGCGGCGGCCGCCTGATCCTCCGGCCCGCAGAATGGGCACTTCAGCGGCTCGAAGCGAGTCGACAGGAGCGTGAAATCCATCGTCCCTGCTCCGCCAGACCATGGTTCTGCCGGCTCGCTCGGATTCAGCGCAGCTGCGTTGTAGATCCACTGATCGTTCGCCGCATCAACATCGAGGAACTTCTCTTCGCCTGGATAGTTATTGTCGTAGATGTAAATACGGTATTGGGCATTGCCAGTACGTTCAATCTTGTACGGCGTGACCGCATGACCGCCGCCCTTATCGTAGAAACCCAACGTCGGATAGTCCTCCCCCGAAGCCAGCGCTGCCGTCAGACCATCGATGATCTGCTGCATCGAGAACTCTTTGGTTTCGTTTGTCACCGATTGCACGGGCTCAAGCCCTTGCGTGCTGAAGTAGGTTGATATGGTGCGCATCAAGTACTCGTCGTCGGGCTTGAGCGCCTTCGTCTGGCTGCCGCCGTAGTCACTCAGCTTCTCGGCTTCGAGATAAAACGCCGCGCTGAGCACGGCCATACCTTCGCAGTGGCCTCCCGACTTGCTTTCGTTCATTGCTTCCAGCCACAAACGAGCGCCCGGCGTTGGTACGCAAGATTCGTTCTCGAACCGTGCACAGGCCTGTTCGCCAAACAGGTACGCTGCATCGTCAGGGGTCAATGCCGCGTGCGGATGTTCATCCCCACCCCAATTGGCGAATCCGAATCCGTGGGGTGTGGGGCGAAAGCCGCTATCGACCAACACTTCTGCATTCAGACTTGCCGACAATGCTGCGAGCACCCCACATACCAAAGTCTTCCGCAACATTCGCACTCCCCTGTACTTCCGTTGATGACCCAATTCGATCATGTCTGGAGTTTGGAAAGAGCTTTTCGAATGCAAACTTTTCGCGACCCGCAGGCGCTACACAGTGCTGAGATTTTCCCTCGACGGTCAGCCATGACTTTCAACACATTGGACACCTGATATCACTAAGATATCTTTTTAAGACCTCATCGGGCATTGATAGCCCGTATTCCTTGCACTCTCCAACAGGGCGGTGGCGTATGAACTTGGTCAATATCTTCCTCGATCCAGGCAAGGTCTTTGCTTCGCAAAAAGACAAACCGCTGCCATGGATGCCTATGCTGTTGATGGTCATCGCAACAGCGGCTCTATTTCTGACCTACTTCCAGCGCGTCGATGCCGATTGGCTCAACGGTCAGATGCTGGCGCAATTGGGCCAGGAAATGACCGCGACCGAACTGGAGCAGGTCAAAGCCACGATGCCCGGCGCCAAGACCCTTGGCTACATCAGCGCAGTGAGTGCGGCCATCATGATCCCTGTGGTCCTGTTGATCATGGCGGTCTACTACCTGCTCGCAGCGAAGGTGCTCGGGCGCAATCTGGGTTTCATGCATGGCTGGGCGTTGGGCGCCTGGGGCGGTTTTCCGGCCGTCCTTGGCATGTTGGTCGGGCTGGTCGGTGCATTGACGATGGCGCCGCAAACCGCTCAGGAGTCCTTGATGCTGACGCACATTGATCCACTGTTTGTGCAATTGCCGCGGGACCATGCGCTGAGTGGATTCGCCAAGGGCTTCGATTTGCTGGTGATCTGGAGCATCGGACTCACGGCTTTTGGTTGGCGAACCATGACCGGCGCTCGTTGGGCTGAGTCGATCGCGGTCGCGATCATGCCTTCGGTCGTCATTTACGGTGTGTGGCTTGTGATTGCGTTGACCTGAAGCCATCAAAAATGAAGCGAAAACTCCTGATTGCAGCTGCCGTTTTGGCGATCCTCGCCCTGCCCTTCATTGCTAAACGCGATAGCAAGGCGCTGGAAGTCGATATCCATACTGTCGCAGCGCAAGACATCCGTCCGAGCATTCTGGCGTCCGGCACATTGGCCTATCGCACCGAAGTCAAGCTGACCAGCGAAGTGTTGGCGCAAGTGACCGAGATTCTGGTTGCCGAAGGAGATCGGGTCGAGCGTGGCCAGGTGCTGTTGCGCCTTGATCCCAAATCCTATCGCAATGCGATCGAACGCGAAGAAGCCTCACGCCGCCAGCAAGAGATGGCAATCGAACGCCAACGCGTGGCTTTGGAGCTGCGCCAACAGCAATTCGATCGATATCAAAAGTTGGCGAATCTGCGCACCGTCGATCTCGCCCGCTTCGACGAGGAGCGCAATCAGCTAAAACTCGCGCGCATCGAGTTGCGAAGCAGCGAAGAGGCACTGAAACGCGCCGATGCGGTGTTGCGCGACGCCCGGGAACTGCTCGACAAAACGGAAATCACCGCGCCGATGGCGGGAACGATCGTCAGTTTGCCGATCAAGGTGGGCGAAACCGCCATTCCCTCGACGAATGCCCTGGCCGGCGCGCAGCTGATGACACTTGCTGATACGGCGGCAATCGAAGCCCGGCTCAAGGTCGACGAGGGCGACATTGCCCGTATCGCGGTCGGGCAGCTGGTGGACGTCTACCCTGCCTCGCATGCCACCAAGGCGATCAAGGGACGCGTCGAACGTGTTGCCCTGGTGCCATTGATCGAGCAACAAGGCCGCGCGTTTGAAGTGATCGCATCGCTGCAATCGCCTGCCGACATGCAATTGCGCTCGGGTATGAGCGCCAGAGCCGATGTGTTCTTGGGCGATGGCAGCCAAGTTCTTGCGGTTCCCGTGGAATCCGTCGTCACCAGCGAACCTGAGCCGCGCAAGACCCAGTATCACATCTGGAAAGTGGTCGACGGCCGAGCAGAAAAAGCAGAGATTTCCGTCGGCGAAGCGGACGATCGCTGGCAGGCGGTGACCAGCGGTTTGGTAGAAGGCGATCAGGTTGTCGCCGGGCCGATGCGCGCTTTACGGCAACTCAGTGCTGGCCAAAGCGTGGTGCAGAAAAAATCTGAGACCACCGATGATGACAAGGACGCAGAGGAAACGCCGTGATCGTCATGCGGGCGATCAGCAAGCGATACCTGATGGGTGACCAGGAAGTCCGGGCGCTCGATGGGGTCGATATCGATATCGGACGCAACGAATATGTGGCGCTCATCGGCGCATCGGGTTCCGGCAAGTCGACTTTGATGAACCTGCTGGGCTGTCTGGACACACCCACCAGCGGCAGTTATCTGCTCAACGGTCGCGATACCGCGACCTTGGACGACACTGAATTGGCGCGCGTGCGCAATCGCGAGATCGGTTTTGTGTTCCAGAGTTTTCACCTCCTTCCGCGGATGAACGTGCTCGATAACGTTGCGCAACCTCTGGTTTATCGCGGCGTATCGCGAGCCGAACGACTGCGGCGCGCGCGCGAATCGCTCGATCGCGTGGGACTGGGAAATCGGCTCGATCATCGTCCGAATCAGCTGTCCGGCGGTCAACGTCAGCGTGTCGCGGTGGCGCGAGCCTTGGTTGGGGAGCCTTCGATCCTGTTGGCCGACGAACCTACCGGCAACCTGGACACGCGCACATCGAGCGAAATCATGGCGCTGTTCGATGCTTTGCACCGCCAAGGGCAAACCGTCATCGTTGTCACGCACGAAGCCGACATCGCAGCACACTGCAAAAGAACCGTTCGATTAAGCGATGGCCACATCGTCGAAGATCGCGTCAACCCGGAGCGCGGCTGATGCAGGCATTTCTAGAGGCCTTCCGCGCCGCGCTGGTCAGCTTACTTGCCAACCGGCTGCGCAGTGTGTTGACGACGCTCGGAATCGTCATCGGTACGGCGTCGGTGATCGCCGTCGTCTCGCTGGTTCAGGGATTTTCCGAGTCGATCAAACAGCAATTATCGGAGTTGGGCGGCAGCACGCTGACCTTGGAGGCGGTGAACACCAACGAGAATTTTCGCTCTGGCAAAATCAATACCATCGGCTTTGACGATCTGGAAACCCTGCGCTATCGAGTGCCCGGCGTCGGCGCGGTCGCGCCGATCATGCTGGTCAATACACCGGGCATCAGTTATCGCGATCGCACGGTGAGTACCGAAGTGCGCGCCAGCACCGCAGACTATGCAGCGGTTTATGGGCGTTTCCCGATCAAAGGGCGATTCATTGCCAGCGCTGACGACCAGGGCCGGCGGCGTGTTGCAGTGCTCGGCAGCAAACTTGTCGACGACCTCAATCTGCCGAAGGATCCGCTCGGCGAGTACATTCGCATCGGTAGCGAGTGGTTCCGCGTCATCGGCGTCATGGAGAAACAGGGCGATCTGTTCGGATTCTCGCTCGACAACTATGTCGTCATCCCGTTCGATGTTGGTCGAGCACTCAACGGCAATCGCTTGCGGCCATTTATGCAAGTGAGTTTCACCATCGATGATGTCGATCAAGTCGATACGATTCGCGATCGCGCCGTACGGGCAGTCAAAGCATCGCGCCCTGGCACTGCAGACGACGATACCTTCAAGATCCAAGCCGCCGACAGCGTGGTGAAACAGTTCGACGAAATCACTCGCACCACAACAGCGGTCGTTGGCGGCGTGGTCGGGATTTCCCTGCTGGTCGGGGGCATCGGCATCATGAATATCATGTTGGTATCAGTCACTGAACGCACCCGCGAGATTGGCGTGCTCAAAGCGCTCGGTGCCACTCGGCGCGACATCCTCGTGCAGTTTTTGTTGGAAGCCGCTCTGCTCGCTTTATTGGGCGGTTTGATCGGTATCGCGATCGGCTGGGGCACCGGCGCACTGATCGCATCTTTGATTCCCGGATTCCCACCTGCCGCGGTGCCTGTCTGGGTCATTCTGGGCGCCGCCGGATTCTCGGCGCTCGTTGGCGTGGTCTTCGGCATCATGCCGGCGTCTAAAGCCGCGGGTCTCGATCCGATCGAGGCGCTGCGCTACGAATAAGCGGCGACGCAACGTTTAGCAGTCATTATTTCGCGATGGTGAAGAACAAATAGCAAGAATCTTAAGCTCGTGTGTATGGTCATTCGCGGTTCAGCGTCCTAGTATCCACTCGCGCTCAATTTCTAGGCAGACGAACATGGGAAAGTTGCGACGTCCGTTGGCAGTGTGTATTGGTTGGGCCTTGCTAGTGCCCAGCGTTGTGTTGGCTTCTCAGGTCGACGATACGACGCAACTGTCGTTCGGAGCGCATCGCTTCGACCCTGTGTCTCAAGCAGAAGACTACCGTAGTGGTCGTAGCGCCGCGTCGGGCAAGGGGCTCCGATTCGTGCAATTCCACGCATCGCCGACAGAAGACATGCGTGGCGCGTTGATCGGTGCCGGACTGAACGTGATCCAGTACTACCCGCACAACGCCTATCTGGTGTGGGGCGACGATGCGGCCGGAACGATGGCAGAAAACAACGCTTTTGTTCGCTGGCAAGGCCTGGTCAGCCCCGATTGGAAGTTGGCCCCCGATCTGAAAGGTCGGTTAGGGCCTGTCAAGAACGTTCAGATCCTGGTTTATGACGATGGCAACGTGTCTAATGTTGCCGCTCAGATCGCCGGACTCGGTGGCACCGTACTGAACAGCTTCAATGCGCAGCCCGACGGTCAGTTGAAAACCTTAATCGTTGCCCTGGACGCAGGGCAACTGGTGAACATGGCGAATATCGCCCAGGTGTTGTGGGCGGAGTATGTTGGCGACAAGCCGATTTTCGATGACGAGCTGTCCAGTCAAATCGTCGCCGGCAACTACAACGCTTCAAACCTGGTCACGACCACCGGCTATATCGCTTCCGTTGCGGGATTAGGGTTAACAGGAGCTGGCGTACGTTGGGCGATCACCGACAGCGGCATCGACTATGCCAATCCTGAACTAGGCTCGCGAATCGTTGCTGGACATGACTTTCCCAGCTGCCCAGTCACTGCGAGCCAACCGGGCAACGACAACTCGGCAGGCGGCCACGGAACGCACGTCGCTGGCATTGTGGGCGGTGCGGGTACGATTGCCGGAGGCACTGACGCAAACGGTTTTCACTATGGCATCGGCGTAGCGCCGCAAGTGCAACTGGTGGCGCTCAATCCTATTTGCGTAGGTGCTGTGCCATGGCCACCGGCCGGCGGCTGGCAGGAGAACAGCCGGCAGGCGATTCTGCGCCAAGCGGTGGGAACCAACAATTCCTGGACGTCCGCCGAAGGCACGAACATCGGATACAACGCAACAGCGCGCACGCATGACTTCATGGTGCGTGATGGCAACTTCGACACGCCAACGGTCAACGACCCATTCATGATTGTTTTTTCGGCGGGCAACTCTGGACCAAACGCCAACACGCTGACTTCGCCCAAAGAAGCCAAGAGCCCTATCATCGTCGCTGCATCTCGCAATCAGCGCGTCGGTTCGATCGACGCCATGGCGGGGTTCAGCAGCCGTGGCCCAGCCGTCGATGGCCGAACACTGCCGACCGTCGCCGCGCCCGGCGAGCAAATCGCTTCGACGCGTCGCGTTGCCGGCGCTTCACAGTGCGGAACAGCGATTGGCGCGTCGCCGCTGAACAACTTTTCATTCTGTTCCGGCACCAGTATGGCGGCGCCGCACGTGGCGGGTGCGGCAGCATTGTTGACCCAGTGGTGGCGCGGCAACAATGCTGGGGCAACGCCAAGCCCGGCCATGATCAAAGCACTTCTTGTGAACGGCGCGATTGACATGAGTGGCGTCGCTGGTTTTCCAAATAGCATCGAAGGTTGGGGTCGGATTCACCTGCCCAACGCGATCGGTCAGGGAGTTCAACGGCAGACGTTCGATCAGAGCGAGGTTTTGACCGAACCCAATGCGGTGTTCGAACGAATTTATGGCGTACCAGATTCAACGAAACCGGTTCGTGTCACACTGGCGTGGAGCGATGCACCGGGCGCGGCCGGCGCCAATCCGGCGCTCGTCAATAATCTCGATCTTGAAGTGATCGCAGGCGGACAGACCTACCTGGGCAATGTCTTTGCATCGGGCGTTTCGACGACCGGAGGTTCCGCCGACAACCGCAATCCCGTGGAGAACGTTTACTTGCCCGCGGGCGTTGGTTCTGTGACTCTTCGGGTCAAGGCAACTGCCCTGCCCGGAGATGGCGTTCCAAACTTCGGTGATGCCACCGATCAGGACTTTGCCTTGGTATGCAGCAACTGCGTGGCGGAACCTGGATTCTCGGTGAGCATGCCCACGACCGGCGAGTCGATTTGTGCTGGAACACCGATCACTCGCGAAATTAGCGTCGGGCAAATTTTGGGTTTTGTCAGCCCGGTCGCGTTGGCGTCGACAGGGTTACCCAGTCCTGGCAGCGTGGCATTTGTACCGGCCTCAGTTACTCCCCCAGGCACCAGCACCATGACGGCAAACACTACGGGAGTCGCTACGGGCAACCATTCGCTCACCGTAACAGGTACATCGGGTAGTCTCATTCGAACTGCAAGTTTCCCTCTGTTCGTTGCGAATACGGCGCCAGCGCCATCCGCACTCAGCGCACCGTCCAATAACGCCACCGGGGTAGTGCCGACTGGGGTAGCACTCACATGGGCAGCATCGCCCGAGGCCTTCGACTACGTGGTTCAGGTCGCAAGCGATGCTGCGTTCGCGAACATCTTGCACACGACCACAACACGCGAAACGAACTGGACCATACCCAGTGCGCTGAATACCAGCACACAGTATTTCTGGCGCGTGATTAGTCGCAATGCTTGTTCGGCGGTCGAGATGTTCCAGGATGGATTCGAGGATCCGGTACCGACGGGCGTACCGAGCGCGACGTTCGCGTTCACCACTCAATCAGCACCCGGCGATTGCCCCGCGGGCCCAGCGCCTACGATTGTGCTGAGCGAGAACTTCGACGGGCCACTGGGCGCTGGCTGGGGCCAGCAAGCAGGTGGATCCGGCACAAACACTTGGGCAGTGACCAATTTCGCTCCGTTCGGAGGCTCAGGCTTGTCGCTTCGAGCCACAGCGCCAACGTCGGTGTCAGACCAACGGTATGTCAGCCCAACGGTCGCGTTGCCAACCGTCGGTAACGGCTTGTCGCTCACATTCCAGTCACGCCACGCTATTGAAATACGAACCACCGGAGCGAACTGCTTCGATGCGGCGATCCTTGAGGTATCTACTGACGGTGGCACGAGTTTTGTTCAGGTCCCTAACGCGCAATTGCAGACCGACCCCTACAACGCGCCAGTGGATGCGGGCTTCTCGAATCCGTTGGCCGGTGTACCCGCATGGTGTGGAACCCAGCCGTTTACGCGAAATGTCGTAGATTTGTCGCCGTATGCAGGCCAAACAGCACAATTCCGTTTCCGACTGACATCGGACTCAAGCGCTAATCTGGCCGATGGTTGGATCATCGACAACATCGAACTCAAACGCTGCAACTGAACGCAGCCACATCGGGCGCTTCGGCGCCCGATGTACTTCTTGGCGCATCTCTTGCCCGATCGCGAAGCTTGAATTGAATTCGTGGATTCGCTAGTCCAACCGAATCAACGTCGCATCCGCTTCGACGAACTCGCCGGTGATGGCGCGCAGTTCGGCGACAACCCCCTCGCGTGGCGCTTTGAGGCTGAGTTCCATCTTCATCGCTTCCATCACGATGACTTCCTGCCCGGCCGTCACCGCGTCGCCAATCGCGACGCGCACGGCGACGATGCGCCCCGGCATCGGTGATTTGATGCGGTTTTCGCTGCTGCCGCGTTGAGTGTTCGCAGCGAATGGGTTACGCAATTCGAAACGCCAACGGTGGTCACCGTCATGGACGAACACAGCACCAGCAGCATCCACCGCTTGCAGGGTCACCGCGCGCTCACCCAGCAACATCGAAATGCGATTGCCTTGGGCGCGTACGCCACGTGCGTGGCATTCGCCGCCAGACCAGCGCAGATGGTAATCGCCAAAGGCGCCGTGCGCGGCAATATCGAGTGCGTTGCCATCGACTTCGAGTCGCAACAGGCGCTTGCCGGCATGCCCGACGCGCCAGCCGTCGGCCAGCGCCCATGGCGAATGCGGATCGCCACTGACCATCGCACGGCGAGGCGAGTCCTGTTCCTGCGCCTGGAGTACGCACGCGGCTGCTGCGGCGATCGCGGCGACCGACGGCGGCACCATTTCGCCGCGCACTTGCGCCAGATGGCGATCGAGGTAACTGGTATCGATACTCGCATCGACAATCGACGAATGCCGAATCAGACGCTCAAGAAAACCTACGTTGCTCTTAGGCCCCACAACCAGCGTCTCCGCCAGCGCGCCGCGCAACTTTGCCAACGCCTTGGGTCGATCGACATCGTGCACAATAAGTTTGGCGATCATCGGATCGTAGTGCACGGTGACCAGATCGCCTTCGACAACACCACCATCCAGGCGCACACCGTTTCCAACCTGCGGCAACTGCAGCACCTCTAGCCTGCCGCTTCCCGGCAGAAAGTCCTGGTCCGGATCTTCAGCGTACAAACGCACTTCGATCGCGTGGCCGCGGGTCGGAACAGGACGCTCGGGCAGCAAATCGGCAAGGCGCTCGCCACTGGCAATGCGCAACTGCAGTTCGACGAGGTCGAGGCCGGTGCACAATTCGGTCACCGGATGTTCGACCTGCAAGCGCGTGTTGATCTCCATGAAATAGAAGTCACCGCCCTGCCCTACGATGAACTCCACCGTTCCAGCGTTTTCGTAGTCGATCGCCTGCCCCGCAAGCACCGCCGCTGCGCCCATTCTGGAACGCAGTTCCGGCGTCAGAAACATCGACGGCGATTCCTCATAAATCTTTTGGTAACGACGCTGTGCGGAACATTCGCGTTCGTTCAAATGCAGCACATCGCCGGTACGGTCCCCGAAGATCTGAAATTCGATATGCCGTGGCCTTTCGACGTAACGTTCTAAGAGCACACGATCGCGGCCGAAGGCGCCTTTGGCCTCGCGTTGACACGACGCCAGCGCAGTCAGAAACTCATCCGCGGTTCGGACCACACGCATGCCCTTGCCACCGCCACCATGCGCTGCCTTGATCATCAGCGGAAAGCCAACGCGTAGCGCCTCGGCATGCAGTAGCTCGGTCGTCTGCTCAGAGCCGGTGTATCCCGGCACCACAGGTACGCCAGCAGCCGCCATGAGCTCTTTGGCACCCGCCTTTGAACCCATCTTGCGCATCGACGCCGAACGTGGGCCGATAAACTTCAGACCCGCTTTCTCCGCTGTATCGGCAAAGTCAGCGTTTTCGCTCAGAAAGCCGAAACCAGGATGGATGGCCTGCGCGCCGGTTGTCAGCGCCGCATCGATGATTCGCTGCCCCTGCAGATAAGAGTCGGTCGGTGCCGAGCTGCCAATCCACACGCCCTCGTCCGCCCCGAGCACGTGTTGGCTCCGAGCATCGGCATCCGAATACACCGCGACGGTCGCAACGCCAAGGCGACGGCAGGTGCGTTCAATCCGGCAAGCGATTTCGCCACGATTGGCGATGAGGATCTTACTGAACATGGCAATCCTTTAGATTTCTGGGCGATCCGCACTAGCACTTTGTTGAGAAACGCACTTCCTGTGCGTTTCTCAAGTCGCGAGTCCGGCACATGTCCGGACTCGCTCTCCATGGATCAAGCACTTACGTGCTCGATCCATGTGCGAACC
>JALHMH010000032.1:28063-54553 GCA_022844165.1 Lysobacterales bacterium | reverse complement strand
GACCTTCCATCGCAACCGCAGGCGCACCGCCAGAGCGAGCCGCTTGTGCGGCAATCGCCGCATCGACGCGTGTCGGCCGCAGCGCCAACGGCGCCCACACCGGCACCGAGCGCTCCTCGCCAAGGCGCATGTCGAGGGCCGAAAGGGGGCGAGTGAGGTCAGCCGGCAGCGCCACCAGTAGCATCGATAGATGCCTGAGCATTCGTTCAATGGCGACATCGCTACCACTGCGGAACTCGCATTCGATGTCGAGGCGATCCTCGAAAGCACGCATGCTCAACGAGAGATCGAATTTCGCTTCCTGGGTACCACGGGGCAGGGCGACGAGAGTCAGGCCATCGAGTGCGACGGACTGATTGGAATCGTGTTCCAGTACGAACGCCACGTTAAAGAGCGGCGTGCCGCCCGACTGACGCGCCCGACTGAGTTCCTGTACGAGTTTGTCGAATGGCAGGTCGCGATGCGCAAACGCCTGCGTGGCGGTCTCACGGACCTTCCTGAAGAGATCTCCGACATTCATCGCGTCGGCGAGCTCGGTGCGTAACACCAGCGTATTGAGAAAGTACCCGAGAACCGGCTCGAACTCCTCGCGCGAGCGCCCGGAAATCGGTGTACCAACGATGACATCCGTGCTGCCGCTATAGCGCGCCAGCAGGAGTTTAAATGCTGCCAGACAAACTACGAATAGCGTCGTCCTCAGACGTCTTGCGACCTGGTTCAACGGATCGAGAGTGGCGTGCGGCAGCGATATGCTGCGACGGCTGCAGTTGGGCCCGCTTCTGGAAGCGATCAGGGCTCCCAGTTGCATCGCTTCTGGTGCACCAGCAAGCCGCTCACGCCAGAACAACAACTGGTTCGCCAAACCTTCGCTCTGCAGTTGAGCCGCCTCCCAGTTCGCGAAGTCCGCGTACTGCACGATCGCAGGCACCAGCGCGATCGGCTTGCCGCCCACCGCAGCGTTGTAGAGCGCGGTCAGTTCGCGCTGGAATATGACCAGGGACCAGGCGTCGGTAATGATGTGATGCCAGTTGAACAGCAAGACGTGGCGTGAACGTTCGAGTATCGCGACGCTGGCGCGCAACAAGGGCCCATGGATCAGATCAAATGGCGCGGCGGCATCCTGAGCAACCAGGGCCGCAACCCGCGGATCCGTTACTTGGGCGCCGCTGAGATCCACAATGCGAATAGGCAGTGCAAGTTCGTTGAGCACTCTTTGCCTGGGCTCACCGTCGATCTCGGCGAATACGGTGCGCAGGATTTCGTGACGGGTTATCAGTTCATCCAAGGCATGTTGCAAAGCACCGATATCCAGATTCCCCAAGAGAAGCGTGGCGCTGGGATTGCCGTAAGCAGAAGAGTCCGGCTGCAGGGTCTGCAAGAACCACAATCTTTGCTGCGCCAGCGACTGCCGTGCAGTGAGTGCGACGGCGCCCAATTGTCGGGGCGCAATGGCGATCGGCGAATCGTAGACGCGGCGTTGGTTGCGTGCTTCGGCGATAGACTCAGCAAGCAACGCGATTGTTGGTGCTTCGAAAACGCGGCCAAGCGGCAAATCAACCTGCATCTGCCGCCGGACCCGAGACAGCATGCGGATCAGTAGCAGCGAGTGGCCCCCAATCTCGAAGAAGTTCTGTTCGACACCAATCCCATTGATGCCGAGTACCTCCGACCAAATCGCTGCAAGAGCCGCTTCATCGTTGGATCGCGGCGCGGTCGATGCGGCGCCGGGCGCCGCTGCTTCCGCCGGCAATTCGTACAGCGCGCGTCGATCGACTTTGCCGCTGATTGTGAGCGGCAGTTCATCCATTACAACGTATGTCGCCGGGCGCATGTGGGCGGCGAGTTTCTGTGCCGACCATCGGCGCAGATCTTCGATTTCGATGCCCGGGCGGATGTGTGGCACAACATAGGCTACAAGGCGTTGCGGTTGATCGGCGCTGCGCGTATGCAGAAGCACTGCGGTTTGCCGGAGCGCTGGGTGGCGAAGCAATTGCGCTTCTATTTCGCCTAGTTCTACGCGAAACCCTGACAACTTCACTTGATCGTCGCGCCGTCCACCAAATTCGAGGCTGCCGTCGTTGCGGAACCGAGCCCAATCGCCAGTCAGATACAGACGCGACCCGTCGCCCCAGGGATCGGGCACGAAACGCTGCGCTGTCAGCGCCGGTAGTCCACAGTAACCGCGTGCCAGGGTGGTACCGCCAACGGCCAGCTCGCCGAAAACGCCGCGTGGCACAGGTGCGCCGAACGGATCCAGAATCCAGACGCTGGCGCCAGCATTCACGCGCCCGAGGCTCACCGCAGGACGGCGCGCTTCGTCGACATCCGTCGCCGCAAGATCGGCGTGCGCAACACTGACCGTTATCTCGGTGGGTCCATAGGTGTTGATCAGCCTGACGTGCGCTGGCACGCACGACCGCCAACACTGGACCGATTGCGGCTGTGCCGCTTCGCCTCCAATGACCACTGCACGAATCGTCTCGGGCAGAACGATCGCTTCGGCGTCCAGGGTCTCGACGAGTTCATGCCAAACTGCGGTGGGCAGGTTGAGCAGGCTGATGCGCTGTGCAGAGCAGGCCTGTAGCAGGCCTGCGATCGAACTGCCAGCCTCCTCGTCGGCAATGACCAGTGTTGCGCCGGTGCACAGAGCAGGCAGTATCTCTTCCAAACTGGTATCGAAACTCGCCGACGCAAACTGCAGAACACGATCTTGGGCACATACGGCGAAGTTGGCGATCGCCGCCGCCGTGAAGGCGCGTAACGCCCGGTGTTCGACCATCACGCCCTTGGGCTGACCGGTTGTACCCGAGGTGTACATCAGGTAGGCAAGATGTTCGGCCCGTGCACCTGGGAGCGTGGTCGGCGATGGAATCGACGGGTTGGCGATGGCATCGTCGATCAGCAGCAGTTGCACACCTTCGCGATGCCGCCACGAGACAGCATTGAGACGAGAGGTCAAAACGACGCGAATGCCGGCGTCGCCGATCATGAAGTCGATCCGTTCATCGGCAAGCGCGGGGTCCATAGCCACGTAACAGGCACCGGCAACCCAAACACCGAGCAGAGACTGAACAAACCCCGTCGAGCGCGACAAGAACAGACCGATGCGATCCTCCGGTCGGACGCCCGCGCCGCGCAGCGCCAAGCCGATTGCATCGGCACGTCGCATCAGCGTGGCTGCGTCGACGCACTCGTGCTTGCCAAGTAGCGCTTCTGGATTTCGATGCAGCGCTGCTGCGGTCGCGATGGCATCGAGCACCGTCGTGCCGGCGATGGGCGCAGCACTGCCCGGCGCGGCTGCCGCCGCGAGTAGCGTCGATTCTGGTTGTAGCGGCAAACGGTCCATCGGCGCATCGGGATGCTTCAACATTTCCGCGAGCAAATGGCGGTAACTGGCAGCAAAGCCGGCGATCGTCGCTTCCGAGTAAAGATCGGTGTTGTATTCAAAAACGGCGAACAGTTCGTCGCGAACGCGGCTCAGATTGAAGTTCAGGTCGAGCTTGGTCGCCCCGGCGTCGCCATTCAGTAGCGTCACATGTTCGCCAACGACGTCTGGCCAAGGCGTATTTTGGTAGTCGAAGCCAGCTTGGAATAAAAGCGTTCGATCGGGCGCTCGCTGCGGGCGAGCGAACTCGATAATGCTGGTCATGGACACGTCGGCATGATCGTAGTCGCGCAGGCATTGTGCGCGCACATTGCCCAGAAAGGCGCGAAAGCCGCCGTTCAAGGCGACCATTGCGCGCATCGGCAGGATATCGGAGAACAAACCGATCACGCCCCAGAACTGCTTGCTGTCGCGATTGGCGGTGCTGACGCCGAGCACGATGTCGCTTTGGCCCGATAAACGCGCCAAAAGCACATAGAAGCTCGCAAGTGCTGCCATGAACGGCGTCGCACCGATCTGACGGCCAAGTTCGTTCAGGCCCTGTGCGATTTGGTTTTCGATCGGAAAGCCATACACTGCGCCGTTGTAGCTGTAACGCGCGGGCCGCTTGAACTCGCATGGCAGTTCCAGCAACGCAGGCGCATCCACCAGACGTTGCTGCCAATAGCGTTTTAGTACCGACCGACGTTCGCCTTCCGTTTTTGCAGCGTGAGACAGGACGAAGTCGGCATAGTCGACTTCGAGGCGTTCCCAGGCCGGAGGTTTGCCATCGGCGACGCCGATGAAGGCCTGCGCGAAGTCGTTGAGAAAAACGCCGATCGACCAACCATCCATCACGATGTGATGAAAAGTGGCGAACAAAATGTGCTGGTCTGCGGCAACACGCGCGAGTTCGAAACGAAACAACGGGCCGCGTTCCAGGTCGAATGCGCCTTTAGCTTGCTGCCGGCTGAGCGCAGGCACCTCGGCGCGCCAGTCCGTCGGCAAGTGCCCTTCCAAATCGCGGAAAACGAGTGCTACAGGTACGTCCGGCAAAACTCGTTGGCAAGGCTCGTCGATCTCGATTGCAAAAACCGTTCGCAAGGCTGAGTGCCGCTGCACCACAGCCTCGAGGCATTGAGCGACGACGCGCTGCGGTTCGGGGAACTCGCCATGCAGGCAGAACGCTAAAGGCATGTTGTACGCGGCACTCGCAGGTTCGGCCAACTGCTGGTACCACATCGCACTTTGCGCAGGCGCCAGCGGATAGACCCCGTCGCGCCGCGCCTTGATCGCAAGCAGTCTCGATCTTGCACGAGTTCTTTGCTCGGGGGTGAGCTTTGCGATGTCGGGCTTTCGCGTCATCGACGGGGCTCCGAGAGCCGATTCATCATGTCCGACAGCACCGCATCTTGCTGTGGGCGAAAGAAGAAATGATCGCCGTCGAACATGCGTAGAGCGAACTCCACACCCGCCGTCGCGCGCCAAGCCGCGATCCGTTCATGCGAAACGCGGGGATCGCTTCTCCCGCCATAAGCAGTGATAGGAAACAGGCTCGGTCGATCAAAATCGAAGCGATGCGTTTCGCAGGCCTTTAAGTCGGCGCGCAAGATCGGTAGCGCATAACGGACGAGTTCGGCATTGCGCAGCACTTCCGCCGGGAATCCGTTCAATCTCAGCAGCGCTTCGAAGAAAGCGCGAGGATCCAACGCATGCACTGGGTTCGGTTCGGGCAGGTGCGGTGCGCCCGCCGCCGAAACGAAGACATGCTCGGGACGCAAGCCCCGCATGCTGAGAGATCGCGCGGCCTCGAAGGCCACATAAGCGCCCATGCTATGCCCAAAGAAGGCAAATGGCAGATCGAGGAGTCCGCCGATTTCGTCGACCAGGGTGCCAACCAGGGCGGCGAGATTAGTCAGCGGTCTTTCGTTCGCTCTCGACTCGCGACCGGGATATACAACACCTGCCAGTTCGACGTGTTCTGGCAGCGCAGTTGCCCAGTCGCGGTAGACCGATGGACCGGCGCCAGCGTACGGGAAGCAAAACAAGCGAAGTTTCGGCAACGCCACGCGCCTGATCACGCTGATCGCCGACACGCGAGTATGTTCCTTGCGGGCCGGGATTTCTGGGGAGCGAAGCTTCGCGTCGAGCACATGCATGGCAGTGGTCTGGTCAGGCCATGGCGAGCGTTTGCTCTGGCGTACCGGCATTCGTCTGCCCGTGCAGATAACGATCCTCGACAATACGGCCGTCCGCGAAGCGCACAATGCGATCGGCCGACTCGAAGTACTGGTCGTCGTGACTGACCACGATGACGGTGCGGCCCAGTGCCTTAAGCTGCGGCAGGATTCGGTGGTAGAACACTCTCTTGAATGACGGATCCTGATCCGCTGCCCATTCGTCGAACATGAAGACGCTACGGTTCTCCAGGAAAGCGGTCAGTAATGCGAGTCGCTTGCGCTGGCCTTGCGACAGGTCCACTGTCGAAAGTTCGCCGTTTTCGATGCGCACCTTTTCGCTCAGTTCCAGCTGCCGTAAGTACTCGTCTGCGATTGCCAACGTCCCTGGTTCAAGTACGCCGCCCAGACTCTTGAAAAGGTGATAGTCCGAGAACACCACGGCAAAGTTCTGGCGGTAGTCATCCCGATTTTCGTCGTCGATGAGCCGGTCGTTGAGCGCCAGGGTGCCGGAAGTCGGCGTATACAGCCCGGTTAGTATGCGCATCAGGCTGCTCTTGCCACTGCCGTTGCCGCCGACGATGAACGTGAGTTCGCCAGGCAGGATCTTGAGGTTGATTGGACCCAGCACAAAGGCGCGATCGCCCTGATCTTCGGTAACGTAGCGATAAACGACATCGCGCAACTCGATACCAGCGAAAGGCGCATCGTCGTTCGTCTCGCCGGCATCGCGCAGATCGCTGACGGCGTCGGCTGAGAGCGACAGCCCAAGCGACTGGATCGTTTTGAGCGAAACGTCGGCGACGTGGAACTTGGGCGACGTGCCGACCGCCGAGGCGATCGGACCGCTCATGAACAAAGCCATCAACACAAAGCCGCTGATCACGCTGGGTTCGAATACGCCGTAGCGCGGTGCGACGAAGAGCACGAGTCCGAGCAATGCAAAAAACACCAGCTGCGTTTGCGCCGCACCTACAGCAACGATCGAATTCGAGCGCCATGCCAGGCGCATCATCTCGTCAGCAGTCGGTACCAGTTCGTCGTTACGCAGCGAGCGCCGACGCTGACGTTGGAGCTTGAGTTCCTTATTGCCATTGATGATGCCCGTGTACAGGCCAATTAGCGCATCCCACTTTGCACGCGCCTTCTTCATCGACGGTCGCGCTGCGTGCGACATCAATTCATGCGCCACGATTCCGACCAGGTAAATTCCGACAAAGCCGAGCGCCAGCGGCCACGACAGGTAGAACAAATAAGCGAAGCATGCGACCGCGATCGCTACGTTGACGCATTGCGTCGGGAGCGCGATCAGCGCCTCCGCAATGCGTTGCACATCTTCGGTCAGTGCCGCCATCAAGCCGCTTGAACCGCTGCTTTCGACACGACGCAGAGGCGATTTCAAGATCTGGTCGCACAAATTCATGCGCATATCGCGGACTGCGCGCGCAGACACTCGGAGCAGCAACAACCGGGACACCAACTCGGCGCCAACGACCACCAGCACCAGGCCGCAGAACAACATGGCTACCTGCGACTGGGTTTCAGCCTGACCGATGCTCGCGAGGCTGTCGTTGACCAGAGCCAGGATGTAGGCGCTTCCGGCGCCAGCGCCGATGCCAACGATCATGGACAGCAACAGTAGCGCACTCGAGTGCTTAAGGAGGAACTTGAAGAGCTGCATGATTGGATTCCGTCTTTGACGCGGTGAGAAAGCCGGTCCAGGTCTGGACCGGTGCAGCGTGAGTCGTTACCTTGCTTCGGTTTCCAGGTCCATCAGCATGCTTTCGATCTCGTCCTGAGTCAGTTCCTCCAGTCCGTCCAACAGCTCTGCGTCGCGATTCTGGCTTTCGGAATTTGCGCTCGCAGCGACGCCCGTAAGCTCGTCCCGGAAGTGAATCGCGAGTGCGCGAATGCTCTTTCCGCCGATGAGCGCGCTGGTGCGCACAGTGACATCAATCGCAGACTCGATCCGGTCCTTGAGTTCGAGGGCGACGATCGAGTCCAGGCCGATCGCAGTCAGTGGCACGTTCAGCTCGACGCTATCGGCGTCGAGCATCATCGATTGGCATAACGCGCGCAGGACCGCCGCTTGCAGCATCTCGACCTGGGTCTCGGCCTCCTTGCCAGCCAGACTCGCGGCGGTAATCTTGCCGACGTTACTGACCACGACGGCCGAGGCCGGGACCAATCCGGCGAAGTACGCCGTGCGCGCGGCTTGCGCTCGCGTTCGGCCCCAGACTGTCCAGTTCATCGGCAGCGCGCCCACAACGCCTGCGCTGCCCTCCAGAATCAACTCTTCGAGTAAATCCAAGCCCTTTTCTACGCTCACCATGCCCATGCCATGCTGTTCCAGACGCTGCAGGTTGTGGACGTCGGCGGCCATACCAACGTCAGCCCACGGGCCCCACCCGATCGCCAGACCGACACGGCCGTCAAGTCGGCGCTGTTCAGCGAGCGCTTCGAGAAAGGCGTTGGCCGCCGCGTAGTTGGATTGCCCCGGCGAGCCGATGATCGAAGCGAGCGAAGAGAACATCACGAAGAAGTCGAGCGCATCGGACGTGCTTGCGATGTGCAAGTTCCATGCGCCATCCACTTTGGCCGGCATGACCGAACGGAACTGACGCTCATCCATCTGCGTGATGAGTCCGTTGTCGAGAATGCCGGCGGCATGGACGATACCGGCGAGTGGCGGCAGCTCGTGCCGGATGCGATCGAGCATCGCAGAAACTTGCGCACTGTCGGCAACATCGACCGCAATGGTCGTGCATCGCGCGCCCTTCGCTTCGAACTCTGCGAGTACGTCCAGTGCTGCAATATTGGGCGGGCTGCGTCCGCACAAAACCAGGGACCGAGCGCCCTGGTCGATCATGCGTTCGGCAATCTTCAGGCCTAAGCCGCCCAGGCCGCCGGTAATCAGGTAGCTGGCATCGCTGCGATAAGCAGAGCGCAGCTGATCGCTGCCGGCTTCGATCGGCTGCGGCATCTGAACCAGCAGCGACGCCCCGATGGGTTCCGCCAACGCCGGCGCGAGCTCATCGAGTACGACACCGCTGGCCGGTGGTACCCGGATAGCACCTGACCGGACATGCTCAACGACCTCGCTTAGCAGTCGGCTCGCTTCGTCTGGGCGGTCGCTCAGGAAGCCTTCGATATCGAGGCGCTGCAACGTTGCGTTGTTGGGCATCATCGCGACCGCGGCACGGTAGTCGCCATCCGCCGTCAGGTCGATACAGCGACCGAAGTTGCGCAATGCCAACAAGCAACGCGCAGTGTCGAGCGGGCCACCGAGATTGACCAGCACATCGACGCCGATGTTATTGCTCATGGCGCGTACCGAAATGTACGACGATGGCTCGGTCTCGTCGAACAGGAGTTCGACGCGCTGGCCGGCGAGCGACGGGTGCAAGGCTGCCGGTGTTGAGACAAACACGCGCGCTCCCAGCAGGCGAGCTATTTGAATCGCAGCCAGAGTTGTGTCGGCGGATTCGCCGCGAATCAGCACACGATCGCCTTTGCCGACGCCGGCGATCTCACGCAAAGCGCACCATGCCGCAAATAGTGGTTGGATAACCGATACCAGCGATGGCGCATCCAGCCCGGTCGGTATTGCCGCCGTAGCGCTCGCCCGGACGCGAAGATGCGAAGCGAGCGGCGCGCGAACGATCGCGACCAGCTGTTGGCCGGGCTCCATCGCGCCGCCAGGTCCATTCCGAAGCAGAACTCCGCTGCATGCTCGAACCTGTAGGTCGCTGCCGCACACGGCGACCTGCGCCGTAACCAGGCGCAATTCGACCTCATCCGAACCTGGCCTGCTGCGGCGCACTTTGTGTCGCCTGATCGTGCCGTTCTGCCGCTCAAACGAGAGCCGATACGGAACGCCCGCTGCGGCCTGGTCTGCGTCGATCGACGGTTCCTCCTCCCCGGTCGGCTTGCGCTCGTATTTCAGCTCGGCGATGTAGCGGCGGTCGACCCTGAGCGCGATTTGGTCGGCACTTCCGTCGGCCAGGATCTCCATTCCGAGTGCCGCAATTTCAGCTTCAACGGCGGCACTAAGATCGACACGCGCTACGCGCAATTCGGCGTGTTCGATCACGATGGCCTTGGCGTATCCCCAAAGCTGAGCTTGGGATAGCGACAGGGGGCCGGCATCGCCAGAAACGGCGTGCACACCGCAAGTGACCAGCCACAGCCTCGGGGCGCGCAGGAAGTCGCTCTGCGCAACCGCCTGAACCATAAACATCGCCCCCAGCGCGCCTGCATTTTGATCGGCGGCAATGATGTCGGGGGTGAGGCCGCCACGGGCCGCGTCCAGAGCGCCCAGGTGGACGACGCCCAGGCACGACCGATCACGTTCTGCGAAGGCCTCGCGCAAAACGCGAACGCGGTCGGCCGTGGAATTTGCGTCAATCTCATAGTGATCGGTGCCGAGGATCGAAAACGCACTGCGCGGTTCGACGATGACGTAATCCTGCCCGTGTTGGCGAAGCCAGCGACAAAGCTGCTCGCCAACACCTCGTCGGTCGGCGACGATCAACCAGGCTCCGTTTGCCGGGGTCGCGGCGAGGTCGGTGGCTTCGAGTGCCCGCTCTTGCCAATGCACGCGGTAGCGCCAGTGGTCGATATCCGTCGGAATACTGAAATCCTCTTCGGATCGCTGCGCGCGGAACCGGATTCCCTCGACAATGGCGAGCACGCTGCCGTCGTCTGCCAGCACCCAGACGTCGGTGTGTGTCGATTCGCCCTCGCGTGCGGGATCGGAGGGCGCTCCGACGACCCGCAGACGCGCATATAAAAGCGTTGCGCGCGCGCAGTCGCCGATCAGCCGCACGCGTGCGACGTGTGCCAGCTCGTGTTGCGCCGCCACGCTGCCGGACGTCAGGCGTGCTGCCTGTTCGATCGCTTCGAACACCAGCGGATGTAGTTGATACTTGCCGATATCGGCTTTGAACATCTGCGCAGTGCGAAGTCCGATCAACACCGCTTCCTCGTCGCGCCAGATTTCTTGTACGACCTGGCGCGGCGGCGCATATTCGGCACCGACTTCGGCGAGTCTTCGATACACCTCGGTTGCACTTAGCTGATTGGTGAAGCGAGCGCGCAGCGATACGATGTCGAGTTGCCTGGGCGTACTGGTAGAAGAGGCCGCGGCAGTGCGGCAGGTCATCACCGGAAACCAGGCCGCCGCTTTACCCTGGCTGTCGTCCGTCTGCGCCGAAATGGTAACGGAGGACGCACCGGCCCTGGTGCCATGAATCGTGGTTTGCAACGTCGGCAATTGCGTGGGATCGAGTGCGTCTGGAACTTCGTCGAACTGAAGTTCGAACAGCTCGCGAAGACTGGTCTGGTCGCTGCCACCAAACAGTGCCTCAAGGGCCAGTTCCACATGCACCCCGCAGGCAATGCGCGGCCGGCCTCTTACGCGCAGTGCGGTGAGATACGGATCGACATTGATGTCCAGATGGGACTGCCAGGTGGGTTGAGCGACAGGCATGCGCAGCGAAACAAGCGGATGTGCGCTCAAGCGTCGGCGCGCCTCGTGGTGTGCGGCGTCCATCCAGTATCGTTGGCGATCCCATCGATAATGTGGCAAACCGCTCACGAAGCGGGCGGCGGGCCGCCAGGCGGTCCAGTCTGGAGAACAGCGGAGCGTCTGCAGCATGCCGATGCATCGCGCCAACATGCGCAGGTCGTCGGCGTCCCGTTCCAGCGTAGTAACCGCATCGCCACCGATACCTGCGAGTTTGAGTCCGCGGACGATCGCACCGAACAATACGGGCGTCGGCCCGATCTCGACGTAGACACGCACACCCTGGCGACCGAGCGCGGTGATCGCATCGCCGAAACGCACTTCCTGGCGCACATTAGCGCCCCAGTATTCGGGTCCCAGCAAGTGGTCGCTACCGGCCCAATCGGCCGTTACCGTAGACATGAATGGAATGCGCGCCGGTTTGGCTGAAAGGCCGGCAAGTCGAAGCACGAGTTCTCGCTTGATCGGTTCCATCTGCGCGCTATGGAACGCGTAGTTGACCGGTAGCTGGACAGCAACAACCCCGCGCTGCTTGAGGCTCGCCAGCAATGCCTCAAGCGCCTGTCGCTCACCCGAGACAACCGTAGTGCCGTGGGTATTGGTGGCGGCGATGGTCAGTGCGTCGCCGACGCCGGCGAGCTCGCGCTCAACATCCTCGCGCGACATTTCGATGCTGGCCATGAGTCCTTCACCGGTGGCCTTCTGCATCAGTTCGGCACGGACCGCAACCAGTCGGCAGCCATCTTCGAGCGAGAGGCAGCCAGCGATGTGCGCAGCGGCGATTTCGCCAAGGCTATGGCCCACGACTGCATCGGGTTCGATCCCAAGCGAACGCAGCAAAGCCGCGAGGCCGCAATGCAGCGCGAACAGCGCGGGCTGCGCATAGGCCGTTTCGCGGAGTGTCGAGTGCGCTTCGTCGGCATGCAGGAGTTCGATGAGCGACCAGCCGGTCATCGGCTTGAGGAAGCCATCGCACTGCTCGATGCAGTCGCGGAAAACCGGCTCGCAGGAGAACAGCTTTCGGCCCATTGCCCACCACTGCGGCCCCTGGCCGGAAAACACGAATGCGAGCTTCGGCCGGCCATCGGTTCCCGGTTGTGCGTGTGCCTGAAGGATGTCGGCGTGATAATTGATTTCGACTTGAGCTTTCAGTGCCGTTATCAGTTCGGCGCGGTCGCTGCCGATCACCGCAAGACGATGTTCGAGATGCGAGCGACGCGCCCCCAACGTGTACTCGATATCGCCAAGCGACGGCGTGCCCTCTTGCGACAAGTAGTCGAGCAGGGCGGCCGTATTGAGCTTCAACGAATTCTCGCTGCGAGCGCTGATCGTGAGCACGTACGGTCGCTCCTCGTTCATCTGCATCGGGCGGGAAGTCGCCATCGCGCCGGGCTCCTCCAGCACGAAATGCACGTTGGTGCCGCCGATACCGAAGCTATTGACACCGACCAATGCAGGCCCGCCGAAACCGATCAGAGGTTGCAAGGTCTTCTGCACGCTAATGTTGTAGCGCTCGAACGGGATCAACGGGTTGGGATCTTCGAAGTTCAGACTGGGTGGCAACTGACGGTGATGCAAGATCAGGCTGGCCTTGATAATGCTGGCGATGCCGGCGGCCGACTCGGTATGCCCAATGTTGGTTTTTACCGAACCGATCGCATAGGTCTTCCCTGGCTGAGCACCGATCTTGAGCACTTCTCCCAGGGCGTTCACCTCGATCGGATCGCCTAATGCGGTACCGGTACCATGAGCTTCTACGTAGTCGAGGTTGCCGGGCAAAATGCCCGCGTTCTCGCAGGCGGCCAACACCACACGCTGTTGCGCTTCGCCGTTGGGAGCAGAAATACCGCTGCTCTTTCCGTCCTGATTGCTGGCCGAACCACGAATGACAGCGTAGATCCGGTCGCCGTCGGCGATCGCTCTGGCGAGTGGCTTGAGCAGCACCAGGCCGGCGCCTTCGGATCGCACATATCCATCGGCGCGCTTGTCGAAGGTCTTGCAGCGACCGTCAGGTGCCATCATGCCGGCCTTACTGAGCGACATCGTCACGGTAGGCGATAAGATAATGTTCACGCCGCCCGCGAGCGCCAGCTGGCATTCGCCGGAGCGGACGGCGCTGGCCGCCAGGTGCAGCGCGCTGAGGGAGGACGAACAAGCCGTATCGACGGCCAGCGCCGGTCCGCGCAGGTTGAGGAAGTGCGAGATGCGGCTCGCGGAGTTCGTGAGCGCACAACCGACGCCAGCATAGGCATCGGCCAGCATTTCGTCGCCGAATTGCAGCTGCGCGTAGTCGCTTCCGGAAATACCGATGTACACGCCAACGCGCTGTCCGCTAACGCTACCAGCGGGGATACCGGCATCTTCCAGGGTTTCCCAGCTCAGTTCCAATAGCAGCCGATGCGCCGGATCCATGCGTACTGCCTCGCGCACCGGAATGCCGAAGAACTTCCGATCGAAGAGTTCCACGTCGGTGAGGAATCCGCCGCGGCGCGTATTCATCTTCCCCTGTGCGAGCGGGTTTTCGTCATACAGTGCTTCGTTGTCCCAACGCTCCGGCGGGACCTCTCCTACCGCGTCGACGCCACGGCATAGGTTGTCCCAAAAGGCCTTCGTCCCATTCGCCGCAGGGAGGCGGCAGGCCATGCCGACAATGGCGATCGCATCTGCGGCCGACGAGCGCGCTTCGCTGCCCATGGAGCTTGCCAACGCCTCCGCTGTCAGCCGACCGCCGGTGCCGGGTTCGGCCTCATCGGCCGCTGCGATGGCCTTGCCAAGGTGGTTGGCCAGCTGTTGGATGTTTTCATGCTCAAGAAACACAGACATCGTTACCAACACGCCGAACTCACGTTCGAAGTCGCGGACCAGTTCGATCATCGCGGCGGGGCTGAGATCGAATTCAGAGACGGGCGTCAAAATGCCAATCCGGTCGCTGCGGGTGCCGCTTGCTCGCGCGATCCGATCGATCAGCCACTGCTCGCACTGGGTGGTCTTCTGCTGTTGCCGCTCGGAGCCCGCCTCTGCGGCGCCGGTCTTTGTCGGCGCATCATCGGACTGCGAGGCTGTCCAGGCATAGGCGGTCTTCAGTTGCCCGGCGAGAAAGCGGCTGCGGCACTCGTCGCGGCGGACTTTGCCGCTGGTGGTCTTGGGTAAGCCGCGGCCGAGCAACAGAACGGCATGGGGAGCGATTTGGTGTTGTTCTGTGACGCAGCGACGGATCGTCGTAGCGATTTCGGCGAGCTGCGCTTCGGGAATGCCGCGGCCGTCGCGTTCGAGTTCATGCACGATGATCAAACGTTCTTCGTCGTCGATATCGACAGAAAATGCCGCGCCGCTCGAAACGGCTAGTGCTGGATGACAAGCTTCTACCGTCTGTTCGATGTCTGGCGCATGATGATTGCTGCCGCGAATCAGAATCAGGTCCTTCAAACGTCCGCGAATGAAGAGCTCTCCATCCTGGAAGAAGCCAAGGTCGCCGGTGCGCATGAACCGCGTGCCGTCGCTATCGGCGAGCATCGCGCTGAAGTTGTCGTTGCTGGCCCCGACGTCTCCCCAATAGCCGCGACCAACGCTCCCGCCACGGACCCAGATCTCGCCCGTGTGAAGCGCTGGCAGTTCGCGGCGTGATTCCGGGTCCACAATGCGAATGTCGTTGTCGCCATATGCCCGGCCGCAGGACACAAGCCGGATCGCGGTTGAATCGGCGGCATCGGTTGCGGAGCGCTCGCGCCTGTCCTGCGGTTCGCGTTCAAACGAGCCGATGACCAGCTTGCTGCTCCGGCCTGAGACCATCAGCGTAGCTTCGGCCAGACCATAGACGGGCTTAAATGCATCGCCATCGAAACCGCAGGGTTCGAAGCGCTCCGTGAACCGAGCCAACGTGCGGGCGCGCACCGGTTCTGCGCCGTTGACAGCGTGCTCGATCGCTGTGAGATCAAGCGCGCGCAGCTCATCGTCGCTAATCCTGCGCGTACAGAGTTCGTACGCGAAGTCAGGTGCGACGCAGCACCGTACCCGACGCTCCGACAGTTCCTGTAGCCAGCGGGAAGGCTTCATCACGAAAGCTTCCGGTGCCATCAATGCGCAGTGGAACCCGGTAAACAGCGGCAAGACAACGGACGTGATCAAACCCATGTCGTGGTAATTGGGAAGCCAGGACACGGAACAGTCGTCTTCGGTCAGCGCAAAAGCATCGCGCACCAGCAAGGCTTGGCTGAGCAGATTGTCGTGCGTGATCATCACCGCCTTCGGGTTGCCGGTCGAACCTGAGCTGTACTGCAAAAGCGCCAGGTCTTCGCGTTGCATCGCTGCTGGTATGAAGGCGGTATCTCTTGCAGCAGGAGCGATTTCGTCGGTCAGCAACCATTGCAGATCGTCGCGCCCGGTGAGAAACTGACTGGTGGCGCGCAACGAGCTTGCGGTCGACAGTGCAAAGCGAGCGCCCGAGTGCGCTGCGATCGTTCTTACGCGGTCTGCGCCCCAGCCCTGCTTGGGCACAGACGCTGGTACCGCCACGACGCCGGCATACAGGCAGCCTAGAAATCCGGCGACAAAATCGAGTCCGGCGCGATACAGCAGGAGGGCGCGTTCCCCACGCGCGCCAAGCCGATCGAGTTCCGCAGCGACCGAACGCGCCCGCGCATCCAGTTCGTACATCGTCCACGAAGTAGAGATTCGCTGCCCCGTGCGCGGGTGGTAATCAAGAAATGTGAACGCGACTCTTTCGGGTGTTTGCGCCAAGCGAGCACGGACGACGTCAATCAGATTGCTCTTTTGCACAGAATGCTCATCTGTCAGGAAATATCCGGGCGAATGTTAGACTCTGTCGCGTAAGTGTCACAAGGTCTAAAATGTGGACCTCAGCAAATCGACGTCGTGCAGCAGCTGCCATGCAAACAAGTGGTACCGCCGGGCTCTGCCAGAATCGAGCTCTATCCGGCGCAGCAAGTGGCACCAGTTCGGCGCAGAAAGGGCCTTTCGCGCACTAATGAGGTGCTCAGCAGCGTCAAGTGCGTTCACAGCTCGACGACATTGAGCCGCCTGAACCGGGCCTTGCGAGGCTCGTCTTTGTCGTAGAACGCAACGGCCCTGAGCCGTACTGTTGCAAATCGGACGGGGAATGATTCGGAACAGATGCGATTTGTGAGCGCTTAGGTCACACTTGATGATGAGGCGCCGATCGGTATCGTCATGCTTTGGCACGCGCTGGATGACGAGTGGCGCCTTTTCGGACGGATGTGTTCGTGTCGCGTCCGGCGAGGTCTCGTTTCAATCGATCAACGTCATGGGGGCAAACATCTGCCCCGCTTTCCGGGCATGCTTTCGTCAACATCTTCATTCACAGCGCGAACGCCAAGCACATGAAGCCTAAGGCAACGGATCTGCTTTCCGAGCGACTGACCTGGCATGCCAATCAGCGCGCTGCAGCTCCGGCGCTGCTCGATGGCAGCCGAGTGCTCAGTTACCGCCAACTGGATGCGGCAACAGCGTTGCGCGCAGCCGATCTGAGGGCAGCCGGCGTGACTTCCGGCAGTCACGTCGGCGTGTATGCGAATCGTTCATCGAATGCAGTGGTCGCGATGCTGGCGATCCTTCGAATCGGCGCCGTTTATGTGCCGCTCAATGCTTGTCTGCCCGCTCAGCGGTTGCTGGGATACGTCAGGCAATCCGGGCTGCAGTGCGTTGTTTCGATCGCCGAGCCGCCGCTTGCGACAACTGTGCCCGTGTTGCACTGGTCTGGTCTGCCCGATATCGACGCAATTGCGCCGGATGGCGAATGGGCATACGGTTCTGACGGCGCCTATATCATCCAGACGTCCGGTACGACGGGCAGTAGCAAGCCGGTGCTTGTTGGCCGCGACAACCTCGACGCGCATCTACGCGCTGCGATCGAGCGATACCAGCTCGCGGCCAGCGATCGCGTATTGCATATTTGCGCCCCGAGCTTTGACGTCTCGATCGAAGAGCTGTTGCCGACGTTTTGTGCCGGCGCTTGCGTCATCGTGGCGCCTGACCTGCAAACGCAGGGCATGGCCGCGATCGACGATTGTCTCCGGCGCGAATCTTTGACGGTGCTCAATCTGCCGACCGCGCTTTGGTCGGCATGGCTCGAGCATCTTGAGGTCGCGCGTCTGCCTTTGCCGCCGTCGTTGCGGCTGGTGATCATCGGCGGCGAACCCTGCCCGCCAGCGAAGGCGCGCGTGTGGCAGCAGTACTATGCCCGCCAGGTGCCTTGCGTCAACGCCTATGGTCTGACAGAAACTACAATCACCAACTGCGGCTGGAAACTGCCAGATGCCGGTGCCCTGGAGACGGACCTGGTGCCGGTCGGGCATCCGCTCGCTGGCAATGCGCTGTATGTGCTGGACGAAGCACTCGCGCCATTGGGCGACCATGCGATCGGCGAACTCTACATCGGCGGATTGCTGGTCGCACGCGGGTACTACGGTGCGCCGTTGGCGACGGCGGCGCGCTTTCTGCCTGATCCGTTCAGCGCCACGCCAGGTGCCCGTATGTTCAAGACGGGCGATCGCGCATACCGTCATCAAGACGGCGCTATCGTCGTCGTCGGTCGCATCGATCGCCAAGTCAAGTTGCACGGCTTTCGCATCGAGCTGGGTGAGATTGAGCACCACCTGCTGCGCCAACCCGGCATTAGAGGTGCTTATGTCGAGCGCGTCCGCGCTGGTGCCGCCGACGCCCTGGTCGCTTTTCTTATCGACGACAACGTGAGCGAGCGCGGCCGATTTGTAGGCAGGGGCGGCGATAAGGCGACTTCTGCGTTGGTAGAGGCGCTGTCGGCGCAGCTGCCGAGTTACATGGTGCCATCGCATTTCTATCGACTCGATGCGTTTCCGCTGACCGCGAACGCGAAGATCGATACGCGCGCGCTGCCAACGTTCGTCCCGGATCGCGACGGTCAGACAACGACAGACGAATCGGATCCCCGCGTAGCGGCGCTGGTTTCGGCGTTCGGATTCGCGCCATCGCTGGACGCCAGCTTCTACGACGTGGGCGGCGACTCCGTGCTGGCTCTGAAGTTCCTGTCGGCACTGCGCCGAGCGGGACTTCTACTGGAACTCGCAGAACTGCTGGGGGCGCCGAGCCTTCGCATGGCACTTGCAGCTTGCCGGGAAAATCGATCGCCTGGCGACGACACCACGCAACGTGCAGCGTTTATCACCGCAGCAAGACTGGGCCGAGCGGATTTGCAGAAGTTCCACGCGCATCCATCATGGCGCGACATCGAGTTCATTTGCGGCCCGACGCCAATGCAACTGGAGATGTTAGCGCAGTCGCTGCGTTATCCGCGGAGTGGTTTTTGTATCGAACAGGTTGAGGGCGTGCTGCACGACCTCGACGTCGCGGCATTCAAGCGCGCCTGGTCTCGCGTTGCCGAACGGCACGAAGCGCTGCGCAGCTATTTTTCCTTCAGGCTCGAAGATCGACCGATGCTGGTTTGCAACAAAAGGGCCACACTGACATGGCGCGAGATGAGCTGGGTCGATCGACCTGCCCGCGAGAGGACCGGGCTATTGGAGCAGTATCTGCAAGCTGATCGCCGCGAAGAGTTCGCGCTGCTCCCGCAACCACCCTTTCGGTGGCACTTGATCCGCCTCGACGCGGTCTCCCATCAGTTCGTGTGGACATACCATCATGCGCTGCTCGATGGCTGGTCGGATGTCATGCTGCTTGGCGAGGCGTTCGAGCTCTACGAGGCCGAGCGCACCGGATCCGATCGCATCCTGGCGCCCGCACGGTCGTATCGCTCTTACGCGGCGTGGATACAGGCACAACCGCGCCAACCCAGCATTGAGTTCTGGTGCGCACAGCTGGCCCAGTTGTCCAAAGACAGAAGCTGGCTGCTGACGACGCCTGGCTCGCGAGGCGGCGAAATCCGTTCGATAGAGCACGACCTTTCGACCAGTGAGACCAACCGTGTACTTTTTGGCGCTCGTTCGCTCGGCGTACCCGCGAGCACGCTTTACGTAGCGGCATTCGGACACGCACTTGCCGCAGAGCGCGGTTGCGAGCGCGTGGCCTTTGGGCAATTCGTTTGGGTGCGACCGGTCGACCTGCCGGAACTGGCGCACACCGCAGGTCTGTTCATCAACCTTGTGCCTTTGGTGGTCGAAGCGGCCGAAGGAGTCGACGCCAGAGCCGCATTGCATGCCGTCCTGACCGCGCAGATTGCGCGAGAACCGCATCTGCACGTGAGTTCCGAGGAGATCATTGGCAGTGCGCCCAATGGCGGCGGGATACTCTTCGATTGCGCTGTGATCGTCGAGAACTACGCCGAGGTCCCTCACCCGATCGTCTCAGGACTGCGCACCCATGCGCAAAGCACGATTCCGCTGAACTTCTTTTTCTGGCCGGGCGAACGGTTGCGGCTCGAGATCAAGTTCGATGCGTGCCTGATTGACCCGTGCATCGCCGCACGGCTGCTCAACGATGTCTGTCGCCGAGTTCTTGCCCTTGCAGGTCATGACCCAACAAAGCCAATCAACGATGGCGAAGCGGTCGACCTCGCGGCCGAACAGCGATGAGCGAGCAGATGCGCAGATGCGGCGCTATCTCTTGCGTCGTCCGGGCTAAGACAGCTTGCGCAGCACCACAGGCAAAGACGAATAGCCCTTCACGAAGATGGAAGCTACCGGCACTGCGGAACCGCTCTGTTCAACGATAAAGCGTCGCAGGATCTCTTCCCACAAGATGCGAAGTTGCATGTCGGCAAGCCGTACACCTAAGCAGCGATGAATTCCAAATCCGAACGAAAGCGACTTGCGCGAATTCTTGCGATCGAGCCGAAAGGCCTCGGGTTGCTCGAAAACGCGTTCGTCCTGATTGCCTGATGCGTACCAAATCACGACTTTGTCTCCCGCACGGATCGACTTTCCGCATAACTGGGCGTCGATAGCAGCAACGCGGCGCATGTAGGCGATGGGCGTTTGCCAGCGAAAAATCTCCGATACCGCCCCTGGCAGGAGCGCGGGATCGGCACGCAGCCGCGCATATTGTTCGGGATAGCGGTTCAGCGCAATGACGCCGCCGGTGATGGAATTGCGTGTGGTGTCGTTGCCAGCGACGATCAGCATCAGAATATTGCCGAGAAACTCGCTCGGTTTGAGGAAACGCGCCGCAGGACCATGCGTCAGCGTTGACAAAAGATCGTTGCCATGATGCCCCGCACTACGAGCGGACTTGAGTGCCGTAAACGACCGCAGGCAATCCATCAACCCCGACTGGCGCTCCTGCCAGCTCAACGCGCGGCCGTGTGGATCCAGCGTCGCCAGGTCCGACCAGTCGATGAGTTGGCGGCGCCGCTCCATCGGGAAATCGAAGATCACTGCAAGCACTTGCGAGGTGAGCTCTATCGCGACACGTTCGACCCAATCGATCTCACAATCCAGCGGTAGTGAATCCAGAATCGCACTGGCCCGCGCGCGGATCACCGGTTCCAAATGGGCGAGCGTTTCCGGCGAAAAGAACGATCGAACAGAGTCGCGATAAGCCGTGTGTTTCGGTGGCTCCATCGCCAGGAACATGGGCAGCGTAAAGTTCGGATCGATATCATCTATCAGGAAAGTGTCGCGCGATGGAAAACCGGCGTGGTCGAGATCGACCGCCAGGATGTCCTCATAGCGGGTGACATTCCAAAACGAACCAACGCGTGGGTGATTGCGTTGCAGGTGCACCGGATCTTCGTTGCGGAGTCGAGCGAATAGTTCGAAATGCCGGTCACTATGGAATAGTGTCGGATCGATCAGGTCGATTTCGTCGAGTCGGTGCGAATCGAGGCCAGGTTCGTTGGATGCGGTCATTTCGATCTCCTCGATGGCGTGTTCGCGGGGCGTTCGAGGCGGCGCGCGGCGTGCCGCGGAGACCGCCAACTTCCACTGTCCTCGAGCTGACCGCGGCCGCGAACCTGTCGTAAATCACTCAAGCGGATGACCGGCCACCCCATGGATGTTCTGGCCTTAGCCGCTGGCTGCCGAAAACGAGCGGTGGCTCCAGAGCGTAAGTCGATAAAACGCGCGCAACAACGACAACGTGAACGCCTGACCGCGGCGCCCCCCGAAATACCGCTTTAGCCACGCAAACCGTTGGTAGGCTGCCTCTTGATAGATGGATGCCAGGACGCGACTCGAGGTCGAATTCTTGAGCCGCACGAACTCGGGTCTCATGATGTCGAGTACCAGGATGTAGCGCTTTTGGTCAGTATTGTTCCACGCGGTGTGCTGATGCGCATCGCAGAACATCAAGAGTTTGCCCTCATCCCAGCTACGCGTCTCCGAGCCAACACGAAACGCACAGCGTGGTGCCTGGTCGGGGACAACCAGCCCAAGATGGCAACGGATGATGGCGTTGGTGTTGCCGACATGCGGTTTGATCGTCGTATGCGGTTCGAGCACGTTGAGCGACACTGCCGTGAGGTTGGGAATGTCCTTGAGTATTTCCCAGGTGCGCGGAAACAGCGCGCAATTCGTTGCCGAACGTATGGTCCAGAACATCAAGCCCAGCGTTTTCCAGCTGTTTGGCCGCGAAGTCATCTCGCGATTGACGTACGGCTTCATGCTGTCCTGGTCGATGGCGAGATGCTCAAGCAGTTCATCGCGGATGGTCTGCCACTCAGCTTCGACCTTTTTCACCCACGGAAAATTTTTGGTGTCGTAGTAAAAAGGCTCAAGACCCAGAAACGGCGCCGCATCGTCGGCGAACCAGAGCTGTGGTTGCGTGACCGTCATGAGTACTCCTGATGGGAATGGCCGTGGTCGTTTGCGGGCGAAAGGCAGGGCGACGAAACTAAGCAGCGCCGGAGGGCGACGATTGCGAACCAGCGCTGAGGCGTCGCAGGATATTCTTTTCCAGTGCTTCGCTTTCCGCCTTGGCGATACCATCCTCCAGCCGACGCGCCATCTGAATCACCAACCACGTATCGAATTGTAATTGCAATTTTCGTTCTCCGTCCAGGTACCGTGCGAGGTAGAGACGGTTTCGCCAGCGGCTATAGTGTGTGGAAAGCCAACCAGCCAAGCCGGAGGACTTGATATCCGCATAGGCCAGGATGGTCGACGTTCTGGCGACATCGGCGATCGGATCGCCATTGCAAGCGTTTCCAAGACTCAGTACCCAGGCACGGTCGCCATGGACCAGTACGTTGCTCGGGTGAAAGTTGCCATGGCACAGACGTGGCGCCTGGGACTCGGAGCAAGCGTCAAGTCGCGCCAGCAACTGTTGGCGAATCCCCAGGCTCATCCGGCCGCTTTGCAGTATCCGGTCGCGCAGCTCGATGCGTTGCATCGGTAGTCCGTCGACGGCTTCGAATTCGTGAACGCGCCGATGAAGGTCGGCGAACAGGCGAGCATATCGGGCGATATGCAGAGGATGGCGCTCAAACAGCTTCGAGAGCGGCGTCGCCTCAATGTATTCGAACATCAGACCGTGACGTCCGCCATCGGTTTCGAAGATTGCGGCATCGACGGCCGGCGTTGGGATACCTGCGGCATGCACGCGCATCGCCGTTCGCAGCTCGCGTTCGACCAGGTCGACACGCACGTGCCCGCGGAACAGTTTGAGCACTCGATCTGCGCCGACGCGAAACACTTCGCTGTGCTTGCGCGCCGAAATGCAGGCACCCAGTTCGGTCGCGCGCAGCCGCCTTCGGGCAGTCATCCTCTGCTGCTGCGTGGGCGCATGTCTGTCCACACCTTCGCGATGTGGTCCAGGCACTCTTGCCGCGAACCGCGAAAGCCGGTTTCGAGCCAGCCCGGCGCCATGTCGCGATCGGCGAGCCAGATCGAATACTGCTCCTCGTGGTTGGCGACTACGACGTACAAACGGTCGTCCTCTAATTCCGGCATTCGCTCTACTCCCGATCCTCTGTCATAGCTGTGCAGCGCTTCAGCAAGGCCTCCGCTGCTGGCGCTCGAAGCTGCGCACCGCTGGAGCATATCAGCCTCAAAAATCCGGTGCCTTCGTGTCGGCAGTATCCGGCAGAAGGCCTGGCCCGCCTGTTTCGTGATTGAGCCAGGAAGATCGGGAAGGTTGAGAGCAGGCAGGCGCATCCGGACACAGCAACGGTAAAACGGACTCGGCAGCATCTCTGCCCAGCGCTTGTGGCTTTGCGCACTGCGCGCGCAAGCGTTACTCCGCGCATCTGAACAGGCGCAATGAGGTGACTTTTTTCACCCAGCGGAGGTGCGCATCCGCACTTGGGCTGCAATGCGCCATTCGCGATCCTGTCCTCACTGCCAAACACAGGAGGCTGCATCGATGGACAAGCGCAGAAAGGTAACTCTCATGCTCGGAACGCTGATTGCCCACGGCGCAATCGCCGCACCGATGACCATTGAAGTGCACGGCAAGCTGAAACCGGGCAGCGATGTCCGCGTCTCGGCTTTCGATCGCGCCGAACACTGGTTGAGCAAGGCAGTCGGCGCCAACAAGCGCGGTGTGAGTGCAATGGCTTCAGAGCAACGCATGCAGGCGGTCGAGATCGCCGATCTTGCGCCCGGTAACTACGCGATCGCCGTGTACGTGGATGAAAACGGCAACGGCAAACTGGATCGCGGCATGTTCGGTATCCCCAGCGAACCTTACGGCTTCTCGCGCGGTGGCGGCACCTTTGGCCCACCCGACTTTGCCGATGCGCTGGTGGAGCACAGCGAGGCTGGCAGTACCATCCGAATCGATCTGAAGTGATGCCATGAGCGCCTATCAACTCCTCGTTTACGTGCACATCGCCGCCGGTGCGATCGCGCTGGCCACCTTCTGGACCGCCGCTATCGCGCGCAAAGGCAGCCCGCTGCACAAAGCCGTCGGCAAAATCTATCTGCTCGCGATGCTCGGCATCCTGGCCACATCGCTGCCGCTTGCGGCGGTGTTTCTGGCCAAGGGTCGCACCGTGTTTGGCGTGTTTTTCGCCTATCTCGTGGTCATCACAGGAACCGCCGTGTGGCTCAGTTGGCGGGCTATTCAACGCAAGCGCGATCGCAGTGCGTTCTTCGACACGCGCTATGCCTGGACCGCGTGGTTCAACATCGTCTCCGGACTCACCGTATTCGCGATCGGTGTCGCGGTCGACAATCCACTGCTGATGGGCTTTTGTTGGATCGGAGTGGTCACCGGCATCGGCATGCTGCGCAAGCGCCGCAACATTCCCAGCGCCGGCAACTGGTGGTTGACTGAACACTACGGTGCGATGTTGGGTAACGGTATCGCCACCCATGTCGCTTTCCTGGGCGTTGGTCTGCGCGGTGTCTTTGGGCAGCTCGACCCGGTCTGGCAGTTGTTCCCGTGGTTCGCGCCGATCGCCGTTGCAATCGCCGCAGGTGTGTATCTGGACCGGCGCTATGGCAATCAGGTGCGGCGAGCGCAGCGCGCCTGAGGTGGCCATCGCTTCGGCGCGCCCTGGCGCCGCAGTGGCGCGCGGACGGAATGTAAACCGCGCGCAAGCAAGAATTTGATAGCGCGAGGGCCTGGTCTCGGTACGATGAGGAGCGCAGCGGTGCTAATCGTGGCAACGCGCCCCATCCGCAAACCTACAGGCTTGACCCAATGAAATTCGCATGGTTGATCGCATTCGGTTTATTGTCGTCTTCGAACGCTCGTGCCGATGCCCGCGCCGATCTCGAACGTATGCTCGCCGCGGTGGGCGGGCGCGAGGCGTGGGCGGCGGCGACAAATACACGCAATGAGGCGATGCAGTATCGATTGGCCGAACCGAACGTTGTTCGTGCAGTGATTCACCTCGATTTCGACGCGCCGCGTTATCGCATCGATACTTTCGGCGACGACTTCAAGATCGCACGTGCGGCGAACGGCGACGCGCATTGGCGGATCACCCGCACCGGTGAGGTCGAACCGATCTCGGACGCGACCTGGGCCGAAGATCAGCGCTGGTATGCGGCGCATGTGTATCGCACCATTCACCGCCTTGCCGAAGGCGATGCCGCGCTGAGCGTGCGCACCGTTGACGGCCGTTTGGAAGTCGTCGAAGACGACAAAAGGCTGGCGTGGTTCAAACTCGATTCGCGCGGCGAACCCTACGCGTTCGGGGCGCATGCCGACAATGCCGGAACATTGAGCGGCCCATGGACGGTGCGCGCCGGGGGCATTTTGCACCCGTCGTGGACCAGCGCCGCCGACGGTTCCTTCCGCGCCGCCATCGTCGATCTCAAATTCAACGTCGAACTATCGGATGCCATGTTCGATCGCACACTCGGACCTGGTCAAACGGTGGCCGCCACGTCGCTCACCCCACCGCGCTTGGGCCACAAGTCGATTACGGATCTGCCGTGACCGACACTTCGAACCACCGATCAGAGATAAATGCATCGAAGGCAACGACAACCTTGCGGCGCCCGCTCGTTTAGTGTTCTGTTCGTGAGCTCGACGAATACCAACAAGGCACGCGCTTGCGGATCACTGAATTCGGGTGGACCGGAGGCTTCGCATTCTTCGTGCTGCCGTCGATGAAGTCCAGTACGCACCTGCGTTACTTCGGCACCTCAAGCGCAGCGTCGATGTCGACCGTTTGCCGGGTGGCTTCGTGCTGACGGGTTCGCAGACGTTTGTGCTGATGGCCTGAAGCCTTGGCGTGCGCGAGTTGGATGTCCAAGATCAAGATCTTCCTGCGTTATGCTGAGCAAACTCGAACTGGAGTCTTCGCCATGGGTACTCGGGCATTGGGTGCGAGCCGACGTTCCTGGAACGCGATGGTCGGCTTGTGCCTGCTGGTATTCGCATCCTCATTGATCGCCAATCAGACCAGTTCGATTTCGGGACAGGTCATTGATCGCAAGACCAGGGCACCCGTGGCGCAAGCCTTGGTGATCCTCACCTGTTCTTGCTTGCTTGAGGCGCGTACCACGCAGACCGATGCCAACGGCGAATATCAATTCGACGGCTTGGACGAGGGGACCTACATGGTGCAGGTGCTCGACGACGACGCGGACGTAAAGGACACAGCGACGCTACCGCCGTCGACGAAATTGCGCCTGGACTTTCGCATCGAACCGAACGGGAATCTGGGCGACAGCTCACTTTAGTTAGTGGTCGGCACATACCAGCGTTGGCAGAGCGATACCTGCCGACGCCAGTTACGCACCAAACATCGCTGATCCATTGTTCGCAGCGCTCCCATCCCGGGGTCTGCGAGGATCCGCAATGTACATTCGACGATTTGCTGCAATTGGCGTGCTGCTGGCGCTCTCGTCGCCAGCCTATGCCGCATTCACAACCGATTTCACCGCCGGTGCGCTGAGCATCACGGCAGTCAACGAACCCACGGTGGGCCTGAGCTGCACCACAGGTCAGGTCGCCATCAACGGCAATGCGATCGTCACACCAGCGATCGTGAATTGCGCCAATGTCATCACCGTAACAGTCAACGGCGATGCGTTGGACAACTCGATCAATCTTAG
>JALHMH010000032.1:0-27674 GCA_022844165.1 Lysobacterales bacterium | reverse complement strand
TGCTGCGCCTGAATGCCAATGGCGGTAACGACAGCGTCGATGCCAACACGCTGCGCACGGGTTTGATCACCTTGGAACTCAACGGTGGCGATGGCGACGATACGATCGTCGGCAGCCAGGGCGCGGATTTCATCGATGGCGGCATCGGTAACGACACACTCGATGGCCACGACAATCCGGTCGGCACAGTCGATACCGTGATGGGTGGTGACGGTGACGACGTGATGATCTGGAATCCGGGCAAGGACGATGACATCAACATCGGCGGCACCGGCAACGACACGGCGCTGATCGTCGGCGGCGGTGGCGGCGAAGTGTTCTTCATTCGCGAACAACCGGTAAGTTCCGGCACCGTGCGTTTCGAGCGCACCACGTTGAACGGCAATCCCGCGCCGTTTTTTGTCGATATCACCGAAACCGAGCTGCTGCGCCTGAATGCCAATGGCGGTAACGACAGCGTCGATGCCAACACGCTGCGCACGGGTTTGATCACCTTGGAACTCAACGGTGGCGATGGCGACGACACCATCGTCGGCTCCTCCGGCATTGATGTCATCACCGGCGGTATCGGAAACGACTCTGTCGATGCGAACCCCGGCAACGACACCATCGATCTTGGCACGGGCGATGACGTCAATGTCTGGAACAACGGCGACAACACCGATGTGGTGCTGGGCGGCGATGGCAATGATCGGCAGATTGTCAACGGCGCCGGCGCGGGCGATATCTTCACGATCGCGGCGGGCACGGCGCCCGTGGCCGTGCGCTTCGATCGTAGCAATCTGGTCCCATTTGGTATCGACCTGACCACGGTTGAGACCCTGGAGGTCAATGGTCTGGGCGGCGACGACAATATTTCCGCGGTCAGCCTGCCTGCGGGTCTGATTGCACTGGAACTGAACGGTGACGAGGGCAACGACACCCTCATTGGTTCGTTTGGTCTTGATGTGTTGAATGGTGGTCAAGGCAACGATTCGTTGCGTGCCGGCAGCAATCCTGTCGGCACCATTGAGCGTATGGACGGCGGCCCAGGCGACGATCAGCTGATCTGGAATCCGGGTGATGGCGACGACTTCAACGAGGGTGGGTTGGGTAACGACACGCTGTTAGTCAATGCAGCAGGCGCCAGCGAACACTTCCGGATCAGCGAGATCGGTGCGCGTTTCATGTTCGTGCGTTTGCAGCCGACGGTATTCATGCTCGAGAGCGCGGGAATCGAGCGGCTGCAACTCAATGCGACGGGCGGCGACGACCTGGTCGAGACACAGCCGCTGACGAGTGTACAGCAGCAACTGGATGGTGGCCCACAATCCACACCACTGGGCGACCGACTGCGCGTGAGCGGCACGTCGGCAGCAACACCCAATTCGCCCATCTTGACGCCTGGCTTTGGCGCGATTGCGCACAGCAATTTCGAGTTCACGGAGAGCACGCGCAGCGGCGGCAGTTTCAGCGCTCGTCTCGATGGTGCGCAGGAAGTTCCTCCGGTTGTAACGAGCGCCTCTGGCCGCGGAACGGTGCAGCTCAATGCGGACGAAACTGAAATTACCGTGCAGTTGAATTTCACCGGTCTTGGCAGTCCAAGTACCGTTGGGCATATCCACGGACCGGCGCCCGCGGGCAGCAATGCGCCACCGATATTCAACCTGACCGGATTGGGCGGCACAGCGGCGCAGTTAGGTCCATTCGTGTTTGCCGTGACGCCGCAGCAGGTCAGCGATCTGAAAGCGGGCCTTTGGTACTTCAACATCCATTCGCAGAATCATCCGGCGGGCGAAATTCGCGGGCAGATTCGGTTGGACCGTGTATTCGACGGACCAATGTCCGGGCGTCAAGTGGTGCCGCGCGCTGAAACACTGGCTGGCGGTTATGTCACGGTCCGATTGGATGGCGCGCGGGATCAGGTATTCATCACGTTGATCTACGCTGGCCTGACGGGAGAAGGCGTGCCGGGCGCAAGTGTAGACGTGGGGATTTTTGGGCCCGCGCAACGTGGCGTTGCTGGCGCCCGAATCGCAACGATTACGCTGCCGGTATCGGGGCAGGCCACCGACCAGATCGTGGCTGGACCGTTTGCCATCACCCCGGCACAGGCGCAACAATTGATCGATGGCCTGTGGTACGCGCAAGTGGCCTCCGCGGAGTTCCCCGAGGGCGAGATCCGTGGTCAGATCACGGACGCGATGTTCTTCGACAACTTCGAATAATTGAAAGACGCGCATCGCCGTACCCGCCTGCCGGTATCGGCAGGCGGGTAGCGGATCAGCACACGGGAGCCCAATGCCAGCCTCAGTATCGAATATCACGCGCCGACGCTCCGACGTTGTGCTGGCGAGTTTAGCAACGAGCCTCGCGAACGAACTTGGCTTGCACGAAACGTTGAGCTGCGTCGCGAAATGCGTGGCCGATCTTATTGATGCGCGCCAGGTCACCATCGGTGTTGGTCGTGGCGATCAGACATCTGGGTGGTCGGATGTGTTGCAGTTCGAATCCGCCCATTCAGAGCATTCGAGCATGAGTGCTGAGAAGCTTCTCGCTGGCCTGCGCGGTCAATCGCTGCCCTGCCATTGCCGGCTGTTTGGAAAGCTCGTGCTGGCCTTACCGATCATCGCAGGCGAGTTGCAGTTGGGCGTTTTGGCCATCGTGCCGGCCGTCGAGAGCGCCGAACCGCTTGCCCCGGAGGTGCTCCATATTCTTCAAGTCGCTTGCGGACACGCCGGGCTGGCGATCCGCAATGCGACACGAATGACCCGCGAGCGTCGCCGTCTGGCGCGATTGCAGTTGGTCGTCAACGTCGGTCAGCTCATCAACCGTGGCGGCAATCCACTGATGATGACGTTGCAACTGGCAGCGGATGCAATCCACGAGGTCCTGGAGTATCCGAATGTCGACATTCCGTTGATCGATGCGGAGGACCCAAACGTCCTGGTGATTGTCGCACGCGGTGGCGGTTACAAGCGCATCCATCACGAGGATCGGATTCGCCTCGATCAAGGGATCATGGGCGCCGCAGCGCGCACGCGGACGACCATTTTGGCCAACGATGTCAAGCGCGACCCGCGCTACATCGCACCACCCGTTCCCGATCCGAGTCGCGCCGAACTGGCAGTGCCCTTGTTGGCGGGCGATCAGTTGTTAGGCGTGCTGAATGTCGAGGGTGATGGCCCGTTCGATGAGTTGGATCAACTGACGCTCGAAGCGATCGGCCGGCATTTGGCATTGGCCATCGAGAATGCCCGTCTCGTCAGCGAGCAGCAGAACAACGCCATCCTCGAAGAGCGTCAGCGATTGGCGTATGAGCTGCACGATTCGGTCACGCAGGCATTGTCGGGTATCAGCCTGCTGGCTCAGGCGCTACCTTCGGCCTGGCAAAAAGGCCAGGCGGAAGGTCTGCGCGCTTCTGCGCGAGTGGCTGAACTTGCGCAACTGGCTGTGGCGGAAATGCGTACCCTGTTGCATGAGCTATCGGCGTCGGGGCGCCAGAATCAGAGCACACGATCGCGGCGCGCGATTGCGCCGGTTGGCCTGGACCGACTCAAAGATGGTGGGCTGGGTGCCGCGTTGCCGAAGTTGTTGGGCGTCCTGGTGCCGCCGCACATCCGGGTCGAAAGCGACTTCACGGCGTATGTGCCTCAATCGTTGGACCACGAGCAGGCACTGTATCGTGTTTTCCAGGAGGCGGCGTCTAACCTCGTCCGCCACTCTGGCGCAACTCAAATGGCACTGGTGGCCAGGGTCGATGCGGTGCTGGTCAAGGTCAGCATGCGCGACAATGGCCGCGGAACGAGCAGCGACAAGCCCGACGGTTATGGTTTTCGCAGCATGCGCCAACGTTTGGAGCGACTGGGTGGCGCGCTGAGCCTGCGCGTCCTCCAGCCCCATGGTTTCGAGGTACTGGCCACATTGAAGCGACACGACCGCAAACTGCCGATATGACCACATTCGACGCGACGCCAATTCGCATTCTCCTGGTCGACGATCACGCCATCGTTCGCGAAGGCGTTCGCGCCTTGTGCGAAGACGAACCGGGCATGGAAGTGGTTGCAGAGGCTGGCGACGGGACCGAGGCGCTGGCCATCCTCCGGCGGCACGCGATCGATGTGGCCATCGTCGATCTGAAAATGCCCGGCATGTCGGCGGCGCAACTGGTGACCCAGATGCGCCACGTGGCGCCGTTGTGCAACATCATCATTTTTACCAGCTATGCCGAAGATCAGGCTTTGGTCGAGGTGACGCAGGCCGGTGCCATTGGCTATCTGCTCAAGGACGTGCAGCGCCACGATTTGCTGGCGGCCATTCGTGCCGTTGCCAGCGGCCAACCGTGGTTGCACCAGGGAATGCACGCACAGGTCGTGGCGCTGTTGCGCCGCAAACCGGTCGTCGATCGTTATGCGGTGCTCAGTCAAAGAGAGCGATCCGTTCTGAAACTGCTGGGCCGGGGCCTGAGCAACCGCCAGATCGCCGCCGAACTGGTCCTGACCGAGGGTACGGTCAAAGGTTACGTCAGCAACTTACTGCGCAAACTGGACCTGACCCAACGCACCCAGGCAGCGCTGCTGGTCGCTCGTGAGCCGGTTGGCGATTGATCTCCGGACTAACGCTTGCGCATGCGAGCGCGCATCTCGTCAATGCTGAAACTCGCCAGATCGCCGCCGGCAGTTTTGAGCGGTGCACCCGGCTGCGGCGCTTGAGCTTGCGCGAAAACGACCTCGTAGCTGGCCGGCAGAGAGCCGTTGGTGCGGTGCGGCTCGTAGGCTGCTTCTAACAACTGCAGCGCGCGCCGCGACATGAGCCCACGTGGGCGATCCTGATGCGCGTTGCGCGCGCCGATCGCTTTCAAGTCGCGCATCAACGCAATAGTGTCTGGATACGTTAGCGTGTAGCGCTCGACATCGAGCATCGGGTCGGCGAATCCTTGAGCGAGCACGGCGTCGCCGACATCGTGCATATCGAGAAAACGATGGACATGCGCATGGTCGTCGACGGTCGCAAAGGCGCCACGCAACTCCTTGAGCGTGTCTGGCCCGAAGGTCGTGAAGACCAGCCACGCACCGGGCTTCAGCACACGACGAAACGACATGAGCGTGGCGGGCAAATCGTCGCACCATTGAACGCACAGATTCGAGAACAACAGGTCGATACTGGCGTCGGCTAACGGCAACGCGGCGGCATCGGCCTGCACCCGTGGCAGGGGCTTGAACCAGCCAGCGTGGCGCCTGGCGGCGCGCAACATGCCGTTGCTCAGGTCCAGTGCGATGACCTCGCTGCCGGCAAAGCGTTTACGCAAACGCGCGGTCAGTCGGCCCGTGCCGGCACCCACGTCGAGAATACGTGCCGGTTTTTGCGCCAACGCAGCGGCACGTTCGAGTAACTCGTCGCCCACCGTTGCTTGCAACACCGCCGCCTGATCATAGTGCGCCGCTGCCGCGCCGAAAGATGCAGCGAGACGTCGCTTGTCTAAACTCATGGCGCAAGTCTCACATCGTCGCGATAGGGCGGGATATCGAAAAACTGACCCGCCGACAGCCGCAGCTGCATCTCGTGCCACCAGCGCACAGTAAAGATCTCACCGTGCTTCGCGATCAGCGTTTCCCGAAGGCGCCGCGGCAAGCCAAGGAACTCGGTGAACTGCTCCGGAAATACATCCGCGTCGCCCACGTAGTACCAGGCGCCATGGTGCATTTCTTCGTCGTCGTCGCGTGGTGCCGGCAGCTCGCGGAACTTGCACTCGGTGACCAGACAGAGCTCGTCGTAATCGTAAAAGATGACTCGGCCGTGGCGCGTGACGCCAAAATTCTTCAACAACAAATCGCCTGGGAAAACATTGCTCGCGGCGAGATCTTTAATCGCCAGGCCATAGTCGAGTACCGCGCGCTCGACGAGATCCGGTGGCGATTCCTTCAAGAACAAGTTCAGCGGCCGCAATCGCCGCTCGACATACATGTGCGTAATGATCAGGTGGTCGCCGTCTTCGATCACACTGGAGCGGCATGATTCGAACAGTTCATCGAGCAGCGCCGGCGCGAACCGATTTCGCGGAAAACGCAGAAAGCGAAACTCCTGTGCATCGATCAGGCGCCCGGCGCGATCGTGTTTGAACACCAGTTGGTATTTGTCGATGACATCCTGGCGAGCCATGAGTTTCGACGGCGCGAAACGATCTCGGATGATTTTGAACACCAGCGGGTAACTCGGGAGCGTGAACACGGCCATGACCAGACCACGCTCGCCCTCGGCGTGAACCAGTGGCTCATCGACATTTTCGAAATGCCCAAAGAAGTGGCGATAGCGTTCGGTCTTGCCTTGTTTGGCGCGACCGAGAACGGTGTACAACTCATTGACCGGTTTCTTCGGCAGCAGCGTGCGCAGAAACACGACAGCATCGCCGACGGTTTCCAGATCGGCCTGGAAGTAGCTTCGAGTAAAGCCGAACAGCACCGCCACGTCGTCGCGTTTGACCATCACAGCATCGGCACGCAGACCACCACGGCCATGCAGCAGTGCGATGACCAGTGGTGCGTATTCGCGTTCGCCGAAAACGCGCCCAACCAGATAAGCTCGGCGTTCGCGATAAAACACGGTTTCCAACATCTCCACGGCACGGATCGCGCCGCCGCCTTCCCAGGTCGCGAGTTGCGCCTTGACCGACGCGGCGACGGCTGCTGCGCAACGCTCGATATCGGCGTATGGCACCTCGAAGCGATAACCATCGAGTACGCGTCGGAACAACTCCGCCGGCGAACGTGTGGCGCTGAAGGACAACCGTGGTACCGGATGTGTCAGGCTGTCGGTGGGCTCGATTTCAAGCGCCACGAACTCGATGGCAGCATCGACGCCGCGAGTCTTGAAGAAACGCCGCGTCAGCGTGTTGAAGAAGGTCTTGTTGAGCTCCTGATCGAGCAGCGGTGCAATCGATTCGGCGTATCGCGTCTTCACTTGCGCCCAGAGGACGCGGTCGGCGACGTCGCTTTCGAGTTCGGCCTCCAGTCGGCGCGAGGTTTCGGCAACGCAGACATCGTACAACTCGATGCGTTCGATGGCGTCAAGCCGGGCGGCGGTCCATTCCTGGCGCTCGAAGCGCCGCTTCGCGCGTTGCGTAATCTCGCGAAATCGTGCGTTGTAGTCAGCGAACGCGCGCACCAGTTCGCCGGCAAAATCCTCCGCTGCGCTCATTGCATGGCCTGCCGATAGTGTCGATGGATGAGCGCATCGTGCGTGATCAGCGTTGCTTTGAGCATTGCCGCGTGCGCAGTAATCAGCCGATCGAAGGGATCTCGTGTGAAACTGAGTGCCATAGCATGCTGCACGATGTCGGAGAAGCGGTCGTTCGCCTGATGCACGGCCAATGTACGTGCGAGATAACCGAGGACCTCGTGGGCGCCCAAGCGCAATCGCCCGATTTCTTTGAGCAATTGCAGTTCCAGCGAAACGGCTGGCGATAGGTAAGCGGGTTCACGATCGATCAATGCCAAGGCCTTTCGACTGAGGCCAGCCGTTGAGCCCTGAAACAAACCCACCGCGATATGCGTGTCGAGCATGATCACCGTTTTGGCCTCTTCGCCGGAGCGCCGAAGGTAGGAACCGTTTCGGCCACCGCAGACAACGGCGGTTCCGACCACAGCGCGGGTGATTCGTCGGGTTTCAGTGGCGGGCCGATCACAAGCTGTTGCGCCTTCAGTCGCGCCAATCTGCCGCCAATGGCCGCATCTTCCCTCACCAACCTCAGCCGTACACCCCGGCGCTCGATCACCACAGCCTCGCCGGTGTCGATCACACCATCTGCAATCTGGAACAGGTTTTGCCTCAGTTCCGTGAGCGAGAGCGCATCCATATGAGTATGCCCGGTACATGTACGTACTGTACAGGTTAGTCGAAAAGACCGCCTGACGCGAAGATCGCAATAGGAGACGCTGGCGCGTCGTCCTATGATGGCGAGGCAAACGTGAGTCGCAGTGACGGAGGGTAAGATGCAAGCGTGGTCGATCGATGGCAATACGCAGCGCCTGGATGGCGGCGCGATGTTCGGCAACGTGCCGCGAGCGTTGTGGCAGAAGTGGTTGCCGCCCGACGAACAGCATCGTGTGCCGCTGGCGTGTCGCGCGTTGTTGGTGCGCCTCGACGATGGTCGTTATGTGTTGTTCGAGACCGGCATCGGCGCGTTTTTCGATCCTGCGATGCGCGAGCGTTTTGGGGTCGTGGAGTCCGAACATCGCTTGCTGCTGTCATTGGCGGAAATCGGTTTGACCGATGCTGACATCGACGTGGTTGTTCTAAGTCACTTGCATTTCGATCACGCTGGCGGACTGCTGGCGCCGTGGGTCCAGGGCGAAGCGATGCGCCTGCTGTTTCCCAAGGCGCGTTTTGTGGTGGCGCGAGAGCACTTCGAGCGCGCCGAAAAACCGCATGCCCGAGATCGCGCTTCGTTCATACCAGGCTTGAACGATTTGTTGCGCGCCAGTGGACGTTTAGAATTCGTTGAGCTGGGGCCAGCGCAGTCGCTGATCGGAACGCCGGTGCCGGTGCACACCGAATGTCTCGGCGAAAGCGTAGCGTTTTACCTGTCCAATGGTCATACACCGGGTTTGATGCTAAGCGAATTGCGCGGCGCGCAAAACATCGTGTTTTGCGCCGATCTGATTCCGGGTCGGCCCTGGGTGCATGTGCCCGTCACGATGGGCTACGATCGCTTTCCAGAATGCCTGATTGACGAGAAGCGCCATTTTCTTGAAGATCGTTTCGCGCGTGGTGTTCGGTTGTTCTTTACCCACGATCCCGAGGTCGCATTGGCGAGCATCGCGCGAGATGGCAACGGCAGGTTTTCCACCGTGAACGAAAGGCAGCGTCTCGATGGAGTTACCATTTGAGCGCAGGCGGATTCAAATGTCCCGGTCCTTCGCCCGATACCGTCTCTTCGGCCTGTACTCCCAGCAAAACCATCGTCGTGCACCCAACGGCGTCTGTTTCGGTGCGTTCGTCGCGCGAGATCGCTGCACGGCACCACGCTCGGTTTAGACTTGGGTCCACTCGCGGAAATTGTCCGTCTACTCACGATCTGGAGTTCTAGAAATGCGTCTGTCCTTACTCTCTGTGCTGCTGGTGATGGCCCCTGCGTTCGCCTCGGAGATGCCGAGCAAACCCGTGGCCGTCGTCGATGGCAATCCCGTCTACGGGGTTGCCATGCCTGCAGGCGACGCCATCGATATCAAAGCCGCCCTGTCGAACGTCGATACCTACGCCGACAAGTCGAACAAGTTCAGTGGGCGCATCGCCAAGGTCTGTCAGACCAAGGGCTGTTGGCTGGTGCTGGCGAACGGCGAAACCCACGCGCGTGTGATGTTCGGCAAACACGATTTTTACATTCCCAAGGACACCACCGGCAATGCCGTTGTTTATGGCGAGCTGACGGTGAAAGATATCGATGAAAAAATGGCTAAGCACTTTGCGGAAGACGCTGGCCAGGATCCCAACAACGTCACCGGACCGCAGGTCGAGTATCGGATCACCGCAACCAGCGTCATGCTGCAGCCGGGCGCTTAGCAGGCGGTTGAGAAAATGCCTGCTGGTGCGAACCAGGAATGGTTCGCTCATGGATCGAGCTCGCGACATGAGAAACGCACAGGAAGTGCGCTTCTCAACAACATGTTAGAGCCGGCCCTGGCGTCGCGAATGGCGTTGGTGCAAGGCGCACAACGATGAGACATGAGCATGCATGCGCTCGACCACGCCCGGCGACTTTATCCGGCGCTTCGCGATCTGCCGGACGGACTCGCCGCCAGGCTCCTGACACTCAAGCCGCTGGATTTCGCAGCGGGAACTGTGCTTTTCGAGGATGGCGCCGCATGCGCAGCGTTTCCACTGGTTTTGGCCGGCGAAGTGCGTGTCAGCAAAATGGCAAGGCACGGTCGCTTGCTGCATCTTTATCGTGTGCTGCCGGGCGAATCGTGCATCATCACGCAGGGCTGCCTGCTCGGTCGGCGGCATTACAACGCCCGCGGAATCGCCTTTACCGATGTACGTCTGCTGCCTGTCGACAGCGCATTGTTTGAGCAGCTCGTCGCCGAACATTCGCCGTTTCGCCGCTACGTGTTCGCACTCTTCGCCGAACGCATGGCCGAGCTCATGATGCTGGTTGAGGAGGTGGCGTTTCAACGCCTCGATCAACGTCTGGCGCGCCTGCTCCTGGAGCGCGGCCCGCATCTGCACACAACCCATCAGGCGCTCGCCGATGATCTCGGCACCGTGCGCGAAATGATTACCCGCCTGTTAAACCAATTCGCCGACGAACAGCTCATCGAATTGGGGCGCGAGTCAATTCGCCTGCTCGATCTGACCCGATTGGCCACGAGGGCTGTGTAACGCAAGTCACCGACAGGCCCGGGCGTATCCGTCAGACTGATTCAACCCACCAGGAGCACGCCATGAAAGCCAATGTAGGGAACATCGACCGAATCTTGCGAATTGCAGTCGGGCTGGTATTGCTGAGCCTGATTTTTGTCGGCCCGCAGACCCTGTGGGGCCTTGTCGGCCTGGTACCGCTGGCCACCGGCTTGTTCCGATACTGCCCGGCGTATTCTTTGCTGGGAATTAATTCTTGTCCACGCAACTGATTTCGCACCACGGCGCAATCAACCTCGGCAGTAGCATGGTCCCCAGTTGCCGTAGTGCTTGTCTTCGGCAACCGGGCTTTGCACCGTGGACGAAGGCGTCTTCATAAAGCGGCCTGACGCGTTCATCACCTGCAATAGCAGGCTGTTGAGCAACAGCCTGCGGGCGCGAACCATGGATGGTTCGCACATGGGTCGAGCACGTAAGTGCGTTTCTCAACAACGTGATAGACATTCAGCTTTCGCCGAACCGAGGAAGGGTTATGAACTTCAAGGTGCTCTGTTTTGCCGTCGCCGCGGTTTGTGCAGCTGACTGTGTCGCGTACACCAAAATGACGCCGAACGACACGCTCTCCGAAGTTGTCGTCAACTCGCAGTTGGCCGTCGACTTGGCGCGACGCGGCGATTACGGTCGGCTGTCGACGCGCGACATCAAACTGGCCAATGCATCGCTCAAGCGTATTGAGGAGCTGACGGCGGGAAAAGCATCGATCGACGAACTCTCGATAGATGACCGCGAAGCGCTGACCGCCGCGCGCGAACGGCTCGATACCGTGCTGCGCCTGCGCAACAAGAATCGCATCGTCTGCGTCAAGCGCACGCCGCTGGGCACCCGCATTGGAAAACAAGAGTGCATGACCATCGGACAGCGCGAAGAGCGTGCGCGCAAAGCCCAACGAGAGGCTCACGGTATGCAGCATCAGATCTTTTGTCTGCCGCCCAATGCCGAGGGTGTGGGCGTGAAGTGCGCGGGCGGCGGCTAACGATTCGCCAGCGCGTCCAGAGCCTGCGCCAAGGTTTGCGCGCCGATCACCTCAAGCTCTCCGAACCGTTCGCGCTTAGGTTTGTTTGCGGCAGGGACGATGGCGAGTTTGAATCCGTGCTGTGCGGCCTCGCGCAGACGCTCTTCGCCATTGGGAATCGGGCGAATCTCGCCCGACAAACCGACTTCGCCGAATGCCAGCGTGTGTGTGCCGATGGCGCGGTTGCGAAAACTCGAGTGAACCGCGAGTAATACCGGCAAATCCGCTGCCGTTTCGCTGACGCGTATGCCACCCACGATGTTCACGAACACATCTTGATCGTAGATCGCCACACCCGCATGGCGATGGGCGACCGCGAGCAGCAGCGCCAGTCGATTGGGCTCATAACCGACTGCAACCCGGCGCGGATTCGCGAGCGGACTCTGATCGACCAGTGCCTGCACCTCAACCAGGAGTGGACGCGTACCTTCGCGCGTCACCATGACCGTGCTTCCAGGGCCACGTTCGCTCTGATTCGACAGGAAAATCGCCGACGGATTCGGCACCTCTTTGAGACCCTTATCGGTCATCGCAAACACACCGAGTTCGTTGACCGCACCGAAGCGGTTTTTCAGCGCGCGCAGAATTCGAAAGCGCGAACCGGATTCGCCTTCGAAGTACAACACCGCATCGACCATATGTTCGAGCACGCGCGGACCGGCGATCCCGCCTTCTTTGGTGACATGTCCGATCAGGAACACACTGACGCCTTGCTCCTTCGCATAGCGCACCAGGCGCGCAGCGCACTCGCGCACTTGCGAAACCGATCCGGGCGCGCTTTGCAACTCGGCGAGCCACAGCGTCTGGATCGAGTCGATGATCATCACTTCGGGCTTTTCGACGGTTGCGGTGGCGAGAATCCGATCTACCGCAGTTTCCGCCAGGCACTTCAGGCCGCGGGCATTCACCGCAAGACGCCGTGCGCGCTGCGCGATCTGCCCGAGCGATTCTTCGCCGCTGACATACAACACGCGGCTGGCTGCCGCGAGGCTCGCGTGGACCTGCAGCAGTAGCGTCGACTTGCCGATGCCAGGATCGCCGCCGACCAACACCACCGAGCCCTTGACCAGTCCACCGCCCAGCACACGATTGAGCTCGCCCAAACCCGTGTCGAGTCGAGCTTCTTCGCTGAACGCGACGTTGGCCAGATCGGCCACATCCGCGGCGCTTGCGCCACCCGCGTAGCTGCCTCTGCGCGGCGTCGAGGCGCTCTCTTCGACGAGCGAATTCCAGGCGCCGCATTCGGCGCATTGGCCGGCCCATTTCGGCGACACCGCCCCGCATTCCTGGCAGACGTAACTCGATTTCATTGCGCCCTTGTTCTTCACGGCGTGTACCCATAACGCACGATGTGGAAAAATACCGGCGCCGAAAACAGGACTGAGTCGAGCCGATCGAGCACGCCGCCGTGCCCAGGGATCAAATGGCCCCAGTCCTTGACACCCAAGTCGCGCTTGATGGCACTCATCACCAAGCCGCCCAAAAACCCCATGATGTTGATGGCCAGCGCAATGCCTGCCGCTTCCATCGGCGTGAACGGCGTAATCCAGTAGAGCCCCGCGCCAAGCGCCGTGGCGCTGGCGACACCGCCGATCAGTCCCTCCCAGGTTTTCGATGGGCTCAATTCAGGCGCCACCTTGTGCTTGCCCAGCAGTTTGCCCCATACGTACTGAAGCACGTCGCTCGACTGCACGACGATCACCAGAAAAGCGATCAGCAGCAGCTCGCGACCGCCATATCCAGGAATGGACAGGGTCACCAGCGCCGGCACGTGCGACAAGCAGAACACTGCCAGCATCAGCGCCCATTGCACCTCCGCGATGCGCACCAGGAACTGATTGGTGTCGCTGCGCAGCGCTGCGATGATGGGCAGGAACAAGAAACCGTACACCGGAATGAAGATCGAGTACATGCCGTACCACTCGATCCAGACGAAGGCGTACTGAACCGGCAATGCCACGTAAAAAGCCATTGCCAGGGCCAGATGGTCGGAGCGGCGCGTATAGCTCAGTGTCACGAACTCGCGCAGCGCGAGGAAGGAAAGCAGCGCAAAAAGTACGATCACGCCGCCCTTGCCGACAAAAAACGCCAGCGCGATCAATAACACCATCGCCCACCAGGCATTGATCCGTGCGGTCAAGTTGTCGATTACTGCGTGCGGCTGACCTTTGGCGACCAGTCGCCGTAGCGCTTGCGAAACCAGCGTTGCGATCACTAGAACCGCGAAGATGCCGCCAAAGAGGTGTTGCGTCTCGGTCATTGCCTGGGCTCGCGTTTTGCTGACAAGTTGAGTGGCGCTTCGTGAATGAAAGAGCGGGGCGCGCCGCGACGTAACCGTTTGCGTTGAACCACTGCCTCATACTCTAGGCCCTTGATCGCTTCGTTCCGCAAACAATGTTAACCCTGCAATCCCTGACCCACAGCGTCGGCGGTCCGCCGCTGATCGATAATGCGACACTGACGATCGAGCGCGGCGAGCGAATCGCGTTGGTTGGTCGCAATGGGGAAGGTAAATCTACCCTGCTCAAGTTGATCGCCGGCGAGATTCAACCGGACGACGGGCGCATCGTGCGCGGCGAAGCGCGCGTCGCACTCATGCGCCAGGAGGTTCCGCGCGATCTTGAAGGCTCTGTGTTTGATGTGATCGCCGGTGGCGCGGGCGATGCCGGGCAGCTTCTGGCGGACTATCACCACGCCACCGAACGCGGTGACGAAGCGGCAATGAGCGCGCTGCACGAAGCCATCGACATGGCGGGTGCGTGGACGCTCGACGCTCGGGCCTTGCAGGCCGTCGAGCGTCTGGGGCTTCTGCCCGAGCAGGACTTCGGTGCCCTTTCCGGCGGCATGAAGCGCCGCGTTCTGTTGGCGCAGTCGCTGCTGCTGCAGCCAGATGTATTGCTCTTGGATGAGCCCACCAATCACCTGGATATCGACGCGATCGCAGCCCTTGAAGGAATGCTCAGCGATTACCGTGGTGCACTGGTGTTCGTGACCCATGACCGCGCTTTTCTGCAGACGCTTGCGACGCGCATCGTCGAGATCGATCGTGGACAGGTGACGAGTTGGCCCGGCGATTGGCAGAACTATCTGCGACGCAAAGCCGAACGGGCACACGCACAGGCGCAAGAGCGCGCATTGTTCGACAAGAAGCTGGCACAAGAGGAAGTCTGGATCCGCCAGGGCATTGAGGCGCGGCGCACCCGTAACGAGGGCCGTGTCCGCGCGCTCAAAGCGATGCGCCGGCAGTACGCTGAGCGGCGCAATGTCCAGGGTACAGCGAAAATCGAAATCGCTGAGGGCGAAAAGTCCGGCAAGCGCGTGTTACGTGCCAAAGACGTGTCCGTGACCCTCGGCGGTCGCACACTGATCCGCGCGTTTTCGACCAACATCCTGCGCGGTGATCGTGTCGGCATCGTTGGGCCGAACGGCAGCGGCAAGACGACCCTGCTGCGCACCTTACTTGGCGAACTCATGCCGACGAGCGGCGAAGTTCAACCGGGCACGGCATTGGAAATCGCCTATTTCGACCAATACCGAGCCACACTGCGCGAAGACTGGAGTGCGCTCGATAACGTGGCCGAGGGCCAGGAGTTCATCGACATCGGCGGCAGGCGGGTGCACGTACTCGGTTACCTGCAGGATTTTCTGTTTTCGCCGGAACGGGCTCGCGCCCCGATTACGCGCATGTCCGGTGGCGAACGCAATCGGTTGCTGCTGGCCCGCTTGTTCGCCCGGCCTTCGAACCTGCTGGTGCTTGATGAGCCCACAAACGACCTCGATGTTGAGACCCTGGAGTTGCTGGAGGAACAGCTGAGCGAGTATCAGGGCACCGTGCTATTGGTCAGCCACGATCGCGCTTTTCTGGACGCAGTCGTCACCAGTACGCTGGTGCTGGAGGGCGATGGTCGGGTCGGCGAGTACGTCGGTGGCTACAGTGATTGGGAGCGTCAGCGCCGCGAAGCGAGCGCATCGAAGCCGGTCGCTTTGAGCACGCCTCCATCGCTGTCTTCCGGGCAGTCTGCCGAGGTGCCGCAGAATGCGGTGTCGGCCGCTACGCGGCGCAAACTCAGCTTCAAAGAGCAGCGCGAACTCGAACTTCTGCCGGCCAGGATCGAATCGCTCGAAGCCGATATCGCGTCCCGTACGGCAGCGATGAACCAGCCATCGTTCTTCCAGCGCCCTGGCGCCGCGATCGTCGCCGATCAGCAAGCCCTCAGCGATGCGCAATCGGCACTCGATCAAGCGTACGCTCGATGGGCCGCGCTGGACGCCTGAGCCTGAGAACGCCGTGAGCGACGGATGTTGCTGCCTTGGGAGCCAAAGGCGCTCGGAGCATTCCGGGCCCGACGGCATTCGGTTCGCTACGCGCGGGATGGCGTGACAGGGCCAAAGACAGACTTCGGAACTTCATGGGCTGCAAAAGTCAAGGCCGTTTCGTAGCAGATTTCCCTTGATTGTCGAGAATCCGCGCCATCATGAACGTTCGTCGGTTTTGCTTTCAGGCGCCGTCCGCCCTTTCAGCGCGCTTTCCAACTCGGACCACCGCGGATGCGCGCGCAGGGAATTGAGGTCTGGGTGAGACAGTATCGATGCCGACCAACGGCGGTGCTCGATAGCGTATTGCAGCGTGGTCAGAGCAGCCGCTGTTGCGCCGCTGCGCGCGAGGTATTGCGCCCGGAGCAGATGCGAGCTGCCCTGGTCGAGTGTGCAAGGGCCGCGAGCGCATTCGGGCAGCAGGTTCAACGCGGCGTTGAAACGCTCCGCAGCGCGGTCGGGCTGTTGCCGATCAAGTTCGATCAGCGCTTGCAGCAACAAAGCAAGCGCCTGCTCAGCAGGAAGTTCGTTGCGGATTGCCAGATCGATCGCTTGTTGCGCGGCCGTGGTCGCCTCGTGCCAACGGTTGGCGCCGCGCTCGGCCATGGCCAGTTTGCGCAGCGAAACGATGCGTTGCCGCAAAGTTGCCGGTGTGTCTTCCAACTCGTCGATGAGCGCTCGTAAGCGGCTGCTGGCTGCGGCGTAGTTGCCGCCCAACAGATCGATTTCCGCGAGCGAGTCGCGATGCACAGCGGTGCGCGGATTGTCTGGCGGCAGGGTTTGCGCCAGCAGCGCCAGCGCCGCATTGAGACTCTCCCTTGCGGCCTCGATCTGACCCAATCGGATCAAGACAGCGGCTTTGTTGTGCAAACTGTCAGCGCGGTCGGGGTGCGACTCCGGCAGATTCAGCGCTTCGTTGGCGCGCGACTGTTCAATCAGCGCGAGCGCCTCGTGCAAGTTGCCGGCATTGCGCTGCACCATGCTCATGTTGTTGTAGAGCACCGCAAAATTGGGATGTTCGGGTGGCAACAGGCTCTGGAACTGCACCATTGCCTCATTCAATGTGGCTATCGACGCGTCCAGATTTCCCTGGTCCTGCAGCACTGCTGCGCGATTGAGCAAGGCGCTGGCGAGCTTCTGGCTCGGTTGGGGCTCGCCGCTGAGCAGGGCAATGGCGATGTCGTACTGCGCAGACGCACCCCTCAGATCGCCGCTGAGCCGCAGGGCGATCCCGAGGTTGCTGTGCAGTCGTGAGCTGTCTGGGCTGTCGGTCAACCCGGCGCGCTGCATCAGCGCCAAGGCCTCGCGATGGCGCGCGATGGCGCCGGGCATATCGCCACGATCGCGCGCGATGACGCCCAGGCGATCGAAAACGCTGGCGCGGCGAAAGGCATCTGTGGTCGCCAGGTCTTCGTGTAGTGCAAGAGCCTCTTCGAACGAGCGCTGCGCCTGCGCGTAGTCGCCAAGTGCATAGGCGGCTTCAGCCAGACGCTCCAGCATGCGCAGCCGGGTTTCCGGCGATAGTTCAGTGTCGGCCTTGAGCTGATCGAAGCCACGTGCCAACAAGTCACGGGCCGTTGGATCAGCACCAGGTTCGGCACGTGGGTCGGCCGCACGGAACAGGCTCAGCAAAAATCGATTGCTGGCCTCGGATTGCTGCTGTGCTTGCGTGGCTTGCGCCATCGCCTCGCGTACGGCGAAATAACTGCGCACTGCCATCGCCAAGGTGATCACCGCTGCCAGCGCAATCGCCGCGGCAGCGATGCTGGCAGCGCGGTGGCGCCTGACGAATTTGCGCAAGCGATAGCGCCAGTTCGGCGGCGTGGCGTACACCGGCTGATCGCTCAAGTAGCGCCGCAAATCCTCGGCCAATCCGGCAACGCTGTCGTAGCGTTGTTCGCGATCTTTGGCCAGAGCCTTGAGTACGACAGCGTCCAGATCGCCTTGTACGCGGCGTGCCCATTCGGCACTGGACATCGATCCCACGCTGCGGCGACTGGCGCTAAGCACGGCGCTAGGTCGTGGCGGCTCTTCTTCGCGCACGCGGCGGCACATTTCGTCGAACGCGAACCGCCGCAAGTCGGCCAGCGTCAGCGGCAATTGACCGACCAGAAGTTCGAACAACAACAACCCCAGCGCATACACATCCGAACGCGTGTCGATATCGATCGCGCCTAAGCTGGCCTGTTCCGGGCTCATGTATTCGGGGGTGCCGATCAGTTCTCCGGCGTGCGTGGCATCGAGGGCGTCGCCATGCAGCGCTTTGGCGATGCCAAAGTCGATGATCTTCGGAACGGCCTTGCCGTCGATCTCGCTGATCAGGACGTTGCTCGGCTTCAAGTCGCGGTGGATGACACCCTTGCGGTGCGCGTGGCCAATCGCATCGCACACGGGAAGCAATAGTTCGAGCCGTGCGCGTAAGCCTAGATCGCGGTCCTTCGCCCACTGCGTGATCGTGATTCCGTCGATCAATTCCATGGCAAACCAGGGCCGCCCATCGCTGTGCGATCCGGCCTCAAAAATCCGCGCGATGTTCGGGTGATCGAGCACCGCCAGCGCCTGGCGTTCGCCGTGAAAGCGCGCAACCACCCGAGCGTTATCGAGTCCCGCATGCGTCAACTTCACCGCAACGCGGCGTTGCACGGGCGAGGTTTGTTCGGCCTCGTAAACGCGGCCCATGCCACCCTCGCCGAGCACCCGCAGCACGCGATACGGACCAATCTGCTCGGGCATGCCGGGCGACAAGGCCAGCACCTTGGCATGCCGCGCCAAATCGTCGAGCGCGCGCTCGCCCGCCGCATGCGAACCGGTCAGCATGGCGGCCAGCGCTGCGGCCAGAACGGGATCGTCTTGTTGCAGCTGCACGATGCGCGCGGCGCTTTCTTCGCGCGGCAAGTCGACGAGCTGGTGAAACAGCGAATCGAGGCGCAGATGGCGTTCTTTGTCGGTCATGGCGCTGGCCGCAGTTGCACCGCCAACCAACGCTTCGCGAAGCGCCAGTCGCGCTCTACGCTGGCTGTCGACAGGCCCAGGATCTCAGCGATCTCCTCGGTTGTGGCGCCCCAAAAAACGCGCAAGCGCACCACATCGGCTTTGCGCGCATCGAGCACCTGAAGCGCTTCCAGTGCCGGCGGCATGTGGTCCAGATCCACATCGTCGAGCGGCAAAGCTTCAGACAAACTGACCCGGGCTGCCTCGCCGCCGCGCTTTTGCGCGTGACGGGCGCGGTGATAATCGATCATGGCGCGCACCATGATTTGTGTGGCGTAGGCAAAAAAATGGCCGCGATTGGCAAAAGCATGGCGCTGGTCGACGATCTTGAGCAGTGCGTCGTGCGCAAACACCGTGGGCTCCAAAGTCAGTCCATGCCAGCCGCCGCGCTGTGCCATTTCTTTCTGCGCCAAACGCTCCAAGGCCTGCACCACGACGCCCACGATGCGCTCGTCCGACGGGCTGTCGCCGCGCGCGATCTCTTGCAGCAGCATCGTAATCGGCACTCTGGACTCGTCTGGCGCAGGCGTTACGGTCATGCTCACTCAAAGCCAGAAGTAAAGATGGAATCGACGATGCTACTCGCAGCCGGGCACGTCAGGCCCCAGCGATGCTCGACGGATAGACTTTCGTCGCTGAAGCTTTGTACACAGACCAATGTTCCCACCGTCGCTTGCGCTGAACGCGTGCAATCGAGCCTCACGCTTCCGGCGTTGTTTTGCCACGCAAAGCCGCTCGGGTTCGAGCGCAGATTGGAGAAGCTGCCGGGCCCGGCGACGTTTTGTATGGAACAACTGAGCGCCGAGGTTCCGCCGTCGCCATCCGATGGAGTGACCGTAATCTGTGCCGATGTCGTGCCCGTGGGCCCCGATGGGAAGACGACGGTGTTAGACGCAGCGTTGGGAATCGGGTTGAACTGAAGCTGCGGGCTGCGTGGCGCAAAGCGGTGGATCGGGGTTTCGTACAAACTCAGCCCGCCCCTTCCATCACTCACCTGGTAACGCCAGCGTAGATAGAACTTGTCTAGCGATGGCGCGAAGCCGGACTTCTGCCACTCACCTGTGGCCAAGTTGATGCGAGTCGCGCGGGCGCCGGCCGTTGGCGTAAACATGGTATCGCTGCAGCACGTCTCGCTGATCAAGAGAATCGGCGCGCGCTCTAACTCCGGTGTCAGGGCACCAGGCACGAAGCGCACGGTACCGGCCAGACGGTCCCATTGGATGCCCACACCGGACGTGCGCAGCAACGGCGCAGGGTTGTTATCCGTTCCAATCGTTTCGCTGATCCGCGCGATGCTGGTACGCGCCTGCCCGCCCACTGCGGTGAAGTCTCCAGCAACGATGAGCTTGCCATCGGCCTGCAATTGCAGGCTGTTCACCGTGGCCGTGCCACCGGTGATGGGAAAGTCGAAATCGTCGCTCAGTTGGGCGGGAGCCCCCGCAGTGACGATTTGGACCAGGCCCGGATGGGCAATGCCGCTCAAAGTGGTGAACGCGCCGCCGGCAAAGTAGTCAAAACCCACCGATCTCACGAACGACAACACAGGCAGATCCGGGCTCGCGAGGCAATTGGGTCCGGTGCCGGTGGTCGTGCTCAGAAAGCGACCGCAGGTGTTCGCCCCCGATATAGCACCGTAATTGACCTGGCCGAAGCCACTGCTGACGATGGAGAAAACAGTGCTGGTGTTGATCCTGAAAAAACTGCCATCAAGGCCGCCGTTTGCGGTCAGGCGCTCCAGTCGGTTGGTGCCATCGGTTTCGCCGCCCAGATAAATCGTTCCCGCTGGCGCTTGAAAAACATCGTCTGCACGCACGGAAATGGCGCGCACGCGAGTGAAATTCGATAGCGGCAATGGCACGAAACTGGTGTCTAAAGAGCTGTCTGCATTCAAGCGCGCAATGCCCTGGCGTGCCGAGCCGTCGATGCTGGTGAAGCCGCCGCCGATCAAAATGCGGCCGTCGTCCTGCAGCGCCAGCGTGTGCAGCGTGCCGTTGCCGACATCGACCTGGAAGTTCGGGTCCAGCACTCCGCTGGACGTGAGTTTGGCGATACGCAGCCTCGCGCTGCTGTTGACCTGATTGAACGCACCAGCAATGAGTACGCTGCGATCTCCGAGAACGGCGATCGCGCGCACATCGTTGTTCGGTGCCGCAGCGAACGAGGCGTCGAGGCTGCCGCTGACGTTGATGCGCGCCAGATACGGCCTCAGTTGGCCGTTGACATGGCTGAACCCGCCGCCGACCAGGAGCTTGCCATCGGGCTGTGCCGCAACCACTTCAACCGGCCCGCCAGTGAAAGAGGCGTTGAGTCGATCATCCAGCTGGCCGCGATAGCTGATCCGTGCCAGACGCAGGCGCGGCAAGCCAGTGACATCGGTAAACGCTCCACCAATGACCACGCCGCCGTTGGCCTGCACCGCCACCGTCGTGACCGTGCCAAAGGGGCTCAGCAGCGACGCAAATCCGGCATCGAGTGAGCCGTCTTCGTTGAGGCGAATCACACGGTCACGTAAGGCCACGCTGCTGAAGTTACCGACCACCAGCACGCGTCCGTCTGGCTGTACGGCGATCTCTCTGACGCTTTGGTTTAAGGCGGGCGGGACGAAACTGGTATCGCGACTGCCGTCTGGATGCAAGCGCGCTACATGGCCAAGCGCCATGAAGCCGCCGACCAGGATTTTGCCGTTACTCAGGACAGCGATGCTGTTCACAGAGTCGTTGTTTCCAGCACCTTCGAAGGCGAAGCTGGTGTCCAAACTGCCGTCCGCGTTGAGTCGCAGCACCGGAGCCTCGTTGCCAGTGACCCGCAGCGAGCTGCCGCCAACCAATAACTTGCCATCGCGCTGCACGGCGAGTGTGTCCACAAAACCGCTGAGGGCTGGCGGGACGAAAGTGGGATCGAGATTAAGATTGCCGCCCACCAGACGCGCAATGCGCCGACGCGGCTGGCCATTGATCGTGGTGAACCTGCCACCCACAAAATAGCTATCGGCGACGAGTCCTTGCGCCAATGAAGTCACGTCGTCATCGGCTTGCGGCGCGACCGCGGTCACCGCATTGCCGTTGTCGTCGAGCAGCGCCAGACGGGAGCGCGACAGCCCGCTGGCGTTGGTGAACTGGCCCGAGATCAAGACGCGATCGCCGATCGGCAAGATCGCGTCGACGTCATCGTTCGTGCTGGCGAGGAAACTTTCGTCACGGCGTCCTGAGGCATGCAGCCGCGCAATCCGCAGCGCGCTTTGGCCGTCGATCTGCGTGAACAGCCCGCCAATCAGCAAACGCCCTTTGCTATCGACGCGAACCACGGAAACGACGCCATTGGCAGCCGGCGCGAATTGATCGTCGACCGACTGAGATGCGGCTGGGCAGGCCAGGCCTGCTGCCAACAGTGCGGCCAAGAGCGCGCGTGCGTGGCGCCACAAGAAACCGGTCATGGGACTGTCCTTTCCGGATGTGCTCACCGGACATACGGAGAAACGGTGGCCCATCCCATCACGTGATGGGTTCGCCGCCACGTTTTTCGTATTTGCGATTAATCCCCGCAATCAGGAGTTCGTCGTGCCACGCTCAATCGGCTACCGCCAGCGCTCGCAGTTCATCACCCTGATCAGCGCACTGATCGCCAGCTCGCCACTGCTGGCATTGGATAACTGCCCACTTGAGGTCGTGCACCAAGGCCACGGGCCGGTGCGCACACTGGAGACCTGGAGTGGCAGCGGTCAGTCGCTGCTGCTCTCGGGCGAAGGCGCTGACCTTGTGCTCTACAACATCGCCAATCCCAGTGCGCCGGTGCGCCTGGGTGCGATCGGCCTCTCCGGCCCGGCTGCGCACATTGCGATCCGCGCCGACGGCGCGCTGGCGGCGGTCAGCGACCGACGCAATACGATCTCGATCGTCAGTATCGCCAATCGCACGCAGCCCACCTTGCTCAGCCGTTATGCCGTGCCGGAAGGCCGCATACCCCGCGGGCTGTCGATCAGCGGCAACGTGCTGTACGCCGCAATCACCCCGGCAGGCCCCGCGTCGATCAATATCGCTAACCCTTCGGCACCAGTGTTGTTGCAGCAGGTGGTTACGCCGGGCACGGATTTTGTGTTCGACGTCAAGGTCTCGCCAACCGCGCCTTACCTTTATGTGGCGGACGACGCCGAGGGCGTCACCGTGTGGGAACTGCTCGGCATGGGCAATATGCAGCAAGTCGCCAGCTATCCGGCGACGGGTGCGTCGCATCTGTTGCTCGACGGTTTTCGCGCCTACGTGGCACGGCGCGACCAGGGTTACAGCATTTTGAATATCGGCAGTCCTACGCCCACCTTGCTGGGCTCGATCGGCGTTGTTGGCAGTTATTCGCACGGCGCGCTGGTCAACGGGCACCTGGTGACGGCCGCGGGCGCAGGCGGTCTGCGCACTTTCAACATTGCCAATCCAGCGAGTCCGATGCTGGTATCGACGGTCTCCGACCAGGCGAGTGTCGATGGCGTCGCGGGCCTCGGTAACACGGCCTTTGTTCCGACGCGTCTGGCGACCAGCAATGGCATTCGCGCTTATGGGCTGGGCACACCAGCGGCGCCGACGGTGCAGTCGAATCTGCTCGTTGGCGGCGCCTCCGAAAGGGTGCATGCTGCCGACGGGCGTGTCTATGTGCCGCAGTTTCCGCGTGGCCTGGCCATTTTCGACAACAGCAGTGAGCCGCGCGGGGCGTTACTCGGGCGCTACGATTCCGCCAACATCTACGCCGTCACCAGCAGCGGCAACATCGCCTATGCCGTCAGCTCGCTCAACGACGAATCGACGCTGCGCGTCTTGAATGTCGCCAATCCGGCTGCGGTGTCGCAACTTGCGAGTCTGGCGCTGCCGACCGCAGCGCATCAACTGGCGGTGCAGGGCAATCGCCTGTACATCGCCACGCCGGGTGGTCTGCGCACATACGACATTGCGACACCCAGCGCGCCGAGCTTGTTGTCGAACGACAGCGTCGGCGCGTTGGCGGTGCTACCGGTTGGCAATCGACTCTACGTGGGGAAGGGCGATCGCATTGAGGTGTTGGATGCGGCAACGCCGACACCCAGCTTGCTCGGCCAGTTCATCACCGGACAGCCGGTTCGCGACCTGGCGCAGCAAGGCAACTTTCTCTATGTGGCCGATGGCAATGCCGAAGTGCGCGTGCTCAACATCGCCAATCCAGCGGCCATCGTCGCGGCAGGAACGCTCGATATCTTCCCTGGCCTGGCCGGTGGTCTGGCGATCGATGGCACACGTTTGTACGTCGCAGCCGGCCCATTCTGGGGCACCGTGATCGCCAGCATCGCCACACCAACAGCCCCGGTTCGAATCGGCAACCTGGCGACACCAGACAGCGTCTTGGATATCGATCTCGCCAACGGCGCGCTGATTGCCGCCGAGGGCGCCAACGGCGTCCGTTTTCATTCCTGCCGAAACACGGTCTTCGCCAACGGCTTTGAGTGAGCTGCGCCGGCGAAACCGGCGGAGTGCCAGGGGTGAAAGTCCGCGCCAACAAAGGAGTAGCGATCCACGTTGTCCCCGAGTCATGCGCGCTGCGTCGTGAGGCGTAACGTCAAGCGTTGACGGGCGTCTGCGCGATGCCACCCTGTTGGCCGCGCTCGCCGCGCTGGCTCGATTCCGGCCAACGGCCGACCGCAGCGAGCCCCATGGCACTGTGCACGCCCGCGGAGCGGGAACCGTGCGAGTTCGTCGACCCCTGACGATAGCATCGGCGCCAAAATCCGAAGGCTAGTGTGGTGTCCAAAAAGTAAGGTGAACTAAATTTTCGATGGATTTCGGCCCGAGGCAAGACGAGAGGAGGAGTCATAGCAGCGCTATGGCGACCGTGAGGGCGATCAGCTTGCGCGGCATGCCGCGCGATCGACCGAACGCCCGGCGGCTGCGCCGACGGGCTAAAAGCAACGCAGCATTCGGGCCGAAAGGCGCGGAAATTGTTCACCTTACTTTTGGGACACCACACTAGCGATGCGGATGGTCCACATCGTCGAACCGTTCGGATGTCGCTGCTACGACGCCATCGTTTGCTCCGTCTTCGGCGCCGAACAATCTGGCTCGACGCCGAACGCGGCGCATTCGCGCACGGTGGTTGATCACATGACGCTGAACAAACTGGCTCGCCGCCGAACGCCGTCGTCTCGTGCTCGAACGATCAGCATCCAGCGACGGACCTCAGCCGCTCAAGGTAGCGCTTCGCGTTCCGACGGCGTGCCTCTGGCGGTCGTGACACCGGATCATTCAGTGTCCGTCAAGATCGACACACGCCGTCTCAAAGTGCAAACTGTCGTCGTCGCGATGGATTGCACGGCGCTCTCATCCAGAGGCTCCGTTCCCTCTTGATCCGGGAAATTTTAGGTTTGACTATTGACGAGGGAAGTGGCGATGGAAAGGGTAAGCGCAGTCTCTTCAAAATGGGCGACCTCCCAGCGTGGGCTTGGTGTCGTCTAGTTTTAGTTAGGCGTCTTGAGACCCACCAGCTTGGAGAAACGAGCTGCAAGGGTAGTCTGCAGTCAACACAGATTGAGGCTTTAAGGATATGAGCGACAGTAAGAAACCACCGGTTTTTTTCACATTTTTTGTTGGGTTTGTGTGGCCACCATTGGTCGGCTATCACAGTTCGGGTTTTAAATTGTTAGAAGTTGCGGCGGCTCTTTTGCTTGTGATAATTGGGGTCATCGTCATACACGCATGGAACCTGTTTGTCGCCCAACAGACCGGCGTGTTCTCCAAGGAATCGCTGGCAGGGTACTTCGTCTTTTGCGCCATGGCTTTGGCCTTGGATTTTTGGTCGGGAAATTTTAGTTTCTCGGGTTCTTATTCACTAGGCTATGACCAGGATGCGCTGTCTAACTTTTCATTCCAGCGGACCGCCTTCGGCGGCCGCTGAATTCCCACGTTAGCCGCCAAGGAAAAGTGGTGCTATGGAACAGATATGGAGCGTTGCATTTGCAGTCCTCGTCTCTCTTGGCGGGGGTGCTGCAATCGTTTTCGGCATGTCTTCGTGGCTTGGCAAGGTATGGGCAAACCGAATACTGGAAGGCGAGAAGGCGAAGTACCAAGCCGAGTTTGCTCGCCTCAAGAGCGACCTCGATAAGAGAATCCACGAGCACAATGTTGCTGTAACCCGAATTGACGCGCAGCGCGTAACAGCAATTAAGCATCTCTATGGGGCGCTAATTTCTTGGAATGAGGCTGCTATTCAGGTCCGTGCCCCGAACAAGCTCCACACGCTGCCTGCCGAAGCAATAGAGACATATCGGATCTGGGGTAATGAGTTAAGGGCGCGCTCCGAGAATCTTGAAAAGCTAGCCGTGCTCACGGCTATCGATCTGAGCGAGGAAACATACACGCTGGTTGCAACGTGCGGGCTGTCTGCCAGCTTGATGTCCATTGCATTCAACCAGGCAATCTACGAGAACCCTCCTGTGAACCCGGTAGATCACTTGGCCAGAATCGAAGATGCCAGAACAAAGTTGGAGGCCGAGTACCAGGAGAAGTACGAGCCGGCAAGGCTGGCGGTGCTCAGTGAGTTCAGAAGAATCATTGATCCCCGTATCAGTGTTGGCGGCTAACACTTCGCTGCAGGCGCGACGGCCCTGACGGGCCGCGGCCTGAGCTCAAACGTTACCGTGAAAGCCCCCGGAATCGGAGACGAGTTGGAGCCTGCCGCATTCGGATGCAGCATGTTGTACACCGCTGGGCTCGACCCCGAACGTCAGCGGTAAGCTAGGCAGCGTGCGTCGTCGGTGCGCGCGTTGCGGGCCACTTGCCGATGGCCCGCAGTTGTTTGATCCAGCGCGGCGCGTTTTTCTTCGCACTCATGGCGTCGTAGTCGATGGCCGGATCGATGTAAGGCGTGCGACGCGATAGCAGCAGATAGATCAGCCGGATCATTTTGTGCGCAATGGCGACGATGGTTTTCTTGTGCGACTTGCGTACCATCAGGCTCCGATATTTGGCCGCTAACGTGCTCTTGGTTCTGCGCGCAGCATTCGCGCATTCGCACAGGATGTAGCGGATGACGTGGTTGCCTTGTCGGGTACGTCCGGATTTGCGTTTGCCGGCGCTCTCATTGTTGCCTGGGCTCAAAGCGGCCCATCGATCATCGATCCGCGGACACCCACTTTCCGTTCCAGTCCTTTAGGATTTTTGCCGCGTAAACGGCTAGGCGTACGAAATGGTGGTTCCCATGGTGGCGATTTTCGGCGCGCGGCCAACGCCCCCAGACGCCAGCGGCGCCAAAAGTCACATGTGCGTTTCTCAGCCGGTCACAAGACGCCGGGCATATCCGATGCCCTTGAGCCACTGTCGCTTCCACTCAGCCGCTTTGGCTTCGAGTGCTTCCACACTCGCAACGAAGCGCCAATAACCAGAGCCGACGCCTTTGACGTGCGCGGTCCAGTAATTGGCATCGAGTCCAAGCTTGCTCAGTGCCGTCGGCTCGCGCTCATCGATCTTGCCGCGTTTGCCTGGCCTGAGTTGGCGGCCAGTGAAATCGACTAATTCTATGTACTGGCGATTGCTCATCGCCAATCTGGCAAAGGATTCGTCTTTCAACATATCCAATCCGAGCCGGACGCCGGCAATGGGTTGGATTGGTTCATCCGCTTTGCCGGGATCTTTGCGCAGTTCCTCGGCACGCACCTGCACGCTGGTGTGATCGCTGCTCTCGATGCTATCGGCGATCCCTGCTCGAACCGGATTGAGGTCGACGTACGCCATCGCCGCGGCGAGCGCGGCTTCGTCGTCAAGCAACTGAGATTTGAATCGGCCTTCCCAAAATCGCCCTGTGACATCGTCTTCGGCATTCGCCTTGCGCGCGATGTACTCGTCGAGACAGCGCATGAACCAGGACAGATCCGCGAGCCGATCGCGGCGAGCCTCAAGTGCGGCTTTGTCCGCGCACAGCGCTGCGATTTTCACCGCGTTCTGCTCGGCCTCGC
>JALHMH010000031.1 GCA_022844165.1 Lysobacterales bacterium | reverse complement strand
GCTCATCGAGGCCAGCGGCAGCTTTGCTTCTCAACCACCACCAACCGAGCCATCTGACATCCCGATTGTTCATCTTAATAATTGACGAAAAACGTTGGAAAAAGGTTGACACATTCCGCAGCATGCAGGCCGCAGTGGCGCAGGCATTGTACTTGGGGGCGCTCGTCCCTCTCCAAGCAGAAGTTTTTGATCTGTTCACAAAAGGTCTAGAAGGTCGCCGGTTTAGGCTATCTAATTGGTTGGCTCCGGATTTTGCGCTACCGCTAATGACTGGGAAAGCAATCCATTTATCGACAATCCTCTCAAGTCGAGACAGCTTTTCGCGTGCGCGCAATGACAATCCTCAGTTCTCGCTGGAGTTGGACAATGACGCTAAGGATTAGTTCCGCTGACGGGGCGCTACAGCACGATCTTGTAATCGCGTCTTGCGGCTACGAATCCCGTTCGAGCAGCTTGCTAGGTCGTCGACAGTTATCAGGGCGGCGCGTAGCTATCGGTTATGGCGAACGAGAGGTTTTGTCGTTTCATGCGAATCGACGAAGCTTTGCCGAAGCCGAATTTGAGTTTTATGCAGTTTCAGATGCGGAGTTTTCTGGGTTTCTTGAAAAGTTGCTTGAATCGTTCAAAGAGATTGCGTGCCCGTCTGTGCTTCTCGACATATCTTGCTTCACGCGAATTCGCTTGGCGCAGATCGTAGAAGCACTGCATAAAAGGGGCGACTATCTTCTAGAGGTTTATTATTCTCTCGCCGAATTTTCACCACCACCCGAGAATGAGCCGCAAAATGAATTTCTTTGTCCCGTCACGGGTTTTTTCTCGGGATGGACAGGCGAAGCCGATCGGACCGTCGGCCTCGTTTGTGGTCTTGGTTACGAGCAGTTGAAGGCGCTCGGAATCATGGAGTACATAGACCCTTTTGAAACATGGCTTTTCTTTCCTGAGTCCACAATCAAACGGTATGACGCTGCTGTTTCAAGTGCGAATTCTTTAATTCTTCGAGATATACCGACCTCTAATGTCATCCGCTATCCCGTCATGAATGGAGAGGTTTTGATGCGTCAGTTACTCGCGTTAATCGGAGCCGTTCGTGAGAATTTTCGATGTATATTAATGCCATTGGGTCCCAAAGTTTTTGCGTTCGCAAGCTTGCTGGTTGGAGCCGTATTTCGCGATGTTTCGGTCTGGCGGGCAAGCTCGGGCCGTTTCGCTGAACCTTTTGAGAAGCGAGCTTCGACGGAATATACTGTGTTCCAAGTATCCTGGACATCGAGATCCGATGCCAATTATTAATCCATATTGGATCGGCCTTCATTCTCTTGATTGTCGTTATTATATTGGACAATAGAGATTTGCCTTCCAATATTTGAAGCCATTCCTAAAGATTAGGCTAGTTCAGGTGTGAAGATTCTTCAGTTGCGGAGGAAAGCTCCTCGTGGACTGTCTGCTTTCGACGTCGGTGAGGAGCGATCTCGCGTCCCGCGCTCGAACATACGCAGATGGGTTACTGAAATTTGAGCCCGGGTGGCGAACCGTCCAGTTCCATCGTCTATCCTGCATGTAGATGACCGTCACACCTTGAATGTGAAGCGCTGACCACTCATGAGAACAAAAACGCCATCTGGCGATTCCCAATTCCAACTAGATTTTGCTTTTTTCGCCCTGCCTTTTCATGTCGGCTTTTAATTAAACTGGCCAGTCCGGAAGTTCTTCATCACGAAGAAACTTTGATAATCTGTGGAAACGGACGGGCGCGATTAAGGTAGAACTTATTCCAAACGATAGCGTTCTAAATATCCGTTCCTTTAGGCCCCAAGATTTTGCCACTGCTGCCCACCGCCTCCGATCTCCATAATAACCTGAAGCCGCGATGGCAAAAGCCTTGTCAAAATATTCCGGCAATCCAGTAACGGTCTTAAAGTAGGCTCGACGAGTGCTAAATCGATCATAAATAGTGTTTAGATCGGTCAGTAACCTATCGAGCGCCCTCTCGTATTGCTCGTCGAGTCCTATGTTAACATTGACACCCGTTGTGATTAAGTACCTATTGAGGCTCATATCATAGCCGTCACATTCTCGTTTTGATGGGTGATTTACAATTGGACCAATCAAGTCGTCTTTGACACCAACTAAAAAACAGTGCTCCCCCGAATCATTATTCTCGTGTGCAATCACCACTACGACAAAAGCACCGTATTCTGTCGCTCGGTGGAATTTTTGCTCATGAGAAAATTTCGCGCCCACAACGCCAAAACCGAAACTAAGCATTTCGTTTCGAAGGTACCTGAGGCGATTGGTTGGTCTACTCTTCACAATCTATACCCGCCGAACATGTGGACACGAGGTTTCGTCCGCCATTGATTCTTACCACACCGGTTACGCTGGCGCCGCCGTATGGCCCGGCAGCAGAACCAAACATTTCGCCACCTTGAGTCTTGACGAAGTGGTCTGCCGACGACTGATTCGCTTTCGGATACAGGTATTCAGACATCGAGGACTTGTATTCGACACCTATGTATCTTCCAGTTCCAGGAACTTGAACAACAATGTCATAGCGTCTGCCTCGACGATAGAATGGATTTCTTACGTAGACCTCTAGCCGGTGATTAACACCTGCCCAAGTGAGTAGGCGAGAGATGCCGCGGACACTTCGGTCATGTAGTAAGCCGAAACCATGAAGTTGCCTGATATTCGAGGCGACCCTCTGCCCGGCTGCTGTCCCGCCGATTGAAGTAATTAGAAGCACAGCCGCTGCAGCCTTCTGCTTCATCGTCGTTCCTTCTCCAGTCCACACGTCCGCAACCAGTGCGCCTGATGAAGCAACACCATAAAGTCCCAGGGGAATCAAACAACTCGGACAAAAGTACCCGCCCGCGCCTAGTGCTGCGCCCACGGCAGCGCCCATTGCTAGTTCGCCGACAGTTGAAGCACGGCCCAAAGCGACATTCGTCAGATGCGTAGATGCAACACCCATCACCGCTCCTATGCCAGCCGACACGCCAACGCCGATCAGGGTTGCACTTTCTCCACTCGGATCCCCAAGAGCACTGGGAACTTGATTTGCGAAAATGTACTTGTGGAGCGACAGGGGATCGTTAAAGTCACCGCTCCACGGATCCATCCCCACAAACCGCCCCTGCCGCGGATCCATGTATCTGGCCCGCAGGTAGTAGAACCCCAAGTTCGGATCGAGCTGCTCGCCGGTGTAGCGGTAGTTGTTCTCCGTCGTCCCCGCGGTGTTCCCGCTGGTCCCCGCCGGGTCGTTTTCGCCGAACGCGGTGTAGGCGTAGCGGTCGGTGATGGCGGCGTGGGGGTTCGGGCCGGTGGTGACTGGGTTGCCGCTGGCGTCGAGGTTGTGGGCGCTTAGGGCTCGTGTGGTGCCGAGTCCGTCGTAGTGGTAGACGTGTGTGGTGTTGCCGGCCAGTGCGAGTTGGGTCTGGCTGATCAGGTCGTCGCCGTAGACGTACGTGGTTGCCAGCGCTGATGCGGGCAGGGCAGCGCCGGTGGCTGCTTGCGTCTCGTATTCCTCCAGCACCTGCGCGTACGCCTGGTTCGGGTCGACGAGGTACTCGGTTCGCGCTTGTCCCGTTGCCGTCTCGACGTGCTGGCTTCTGCGGATGCCGTTGGGGTCGTAGCGGTAGCTCAGCACTTTCTGGCTGGCGCCGGTGCCGATGGTGGCCGCGGTGAGCCGGCCTTCGGCGTCGAAGGTGTAGCGTTCCAGCGTCGCGGTGCCTTGCTTCTTCTCGATCAGATTGCCGGCGTTGTCGTACACATGATCGATGGTGCCGCCGGTGCCGGCGACGCGTGTCAGTCGATCGTTGTTGTCGTAGGTCAGCGTCTGATTTTTGCTCAGCGTGCCGCTGGTGGCTTCGGTCTTGCGATTGCCCACCTTGTCGTAGGTGAAGACCGTGGTTCGCCCCTGGCTTTGCGTGCCGGTCACCTGCTCACGCGTCAGGCGTTTGACCGCGTCGTACTGGTAATCGGTGGTGCGCGTGATCGCCGGTTGGCTCGCCGTCGGGTTCGGCCGCGTCTCGGCGATTTGCGTGCGCAAGCCACTGGCGTCGACGCTGTAGCTCAAGCTCAGCAGAATGGCCGCGTTCGCCGCCGCGCTGGCTTTGTGCAACAACGTCTTCAAGCGATTGCGCTCGTCATACGTGTAAGCCACCGTGGTGCCGTTCGGGTGCGTTTGGCCGGCGCGATTGCCGACGCCGTCATAAGCATAACTCGTCGTCTGCGCGCGGCCCTGGTCGAGGACTGCGATCACTTCGGTGAGACGATTGAGTTCGTCGTACGCGTAGTCGACGTGCTAACGCGGCGTGCTCAAGCGCGTGCGATTGCCGATGGCATCGTAGGCATAGTCGATGGAACGATTCTGCGCATCCGTGGCGCGAATCAGGCGATCGCGTACGTCGTACTGGAAGCTGTAGGTGTCGGCGCCTTCCTGGATCGATGTGATCCGATTGCCAGCATCGTAGCTAAACGTGCGCGTCTTGCCCGGCAGCGTCACTGTCGTCGGCCGGCCCAGGTTGTCGTACGCGGTGGCGATGGCTTCGCCGTTGAACGTGGTGTGCTGCACGCGCTGGCCGTTGCTGTCGTACTGGAACGACTCGCTCTGACCCATCGGCAGCGTGCGCGTGAGCTGTCGCCCCTGGCGATCGTACGTCCAGCGCGTGGTGCGGCCTTCGGCGTCGATCTGCGCGATCTTGTTGCCTTGCTCGTCATACTGATAGCGCGTGGTCAGCGTGCCCGCGTCGGGGCTGGCGCCATCGATCAGTTCGGGATTGGCGCCGGTGGCCGGATTCGGCAATACCACAGCCACCAGACGACTCAGTTTGTCGTACGCAAATCGCGTGGTGCGGCCCATCTCGTCGGTCTCAGCGATCTTGCGCCCGGCGGCATCGTAGGCCATGCGCGTGCGCGGGTTGTCGGCATCGCCGGCGGTGGCGTCGGGGTGGATGGTTTCGGTGAGCCGGCCCGCCGCGTCGTACACGAACTTCGTGGTGCGGCCCAGGTTGTCGGTGACTTGCGTGCGCTGTCCGGCCACATCGTAGCTCGTGGTCATCGTCTGGTTCAGCGCGTTCTTGACCTCGATCTGGCGGCCGGCCAGGTCATAACGGTAGCTGGTGCGCTGACCGCGCTCGTCGATGCTGGCAGTCAACTGACCGGCGGCATCGTATTCGCTGCGCGTGCGCGGATTGTCCGCATCATCCGGCGTGGCGTCGGGATGGATCGTCTCGATCAGCCGATTGGCCGCGTCGTAGACCATCTTGGTGGTGCGACCGAGGCGATCGGTCTGCGCGATCACATTGCCTTCTGGATCGTACGCGGTTTCTTCGCGCACGCCGTCGGGGTGGATGACAGCGGTTTGCTCGCCGCGCGAGTTGTACTCGTAGCGCGTCACGTGCCCGAGCGCGTCGGTCTCAGTCTCGACCTTGTCGATGGCGTTATAGCTGGTGCGCGTGATGCTGCCGTCTGGGTGCTTGGTTTCAATGAGGCGCCCTTTGCCATCGTAGGTGTAGTCGGTGGTCAGCGATTCCGGTGCGCCAGCGACTTGCCGCGTGCGGATTTCGCGCGTGAGGCGGTTCATGGCGTCGTACGTACGCGAGACGATGTTGCCGTTCGGGTCGGTCTCGCGCGTCACGTTGCCGCGGCTGTCGTAAGAGAACGAGGTCTGGTTGCCCATCGGATCGGTGATCGACTTCAAGTTGCCGGTGTTCGGGCACTGCGAGCCGCAGATGTCGTGCGGCATCAGCGTGCGATTGCCGAGCGCATCTTTGGTGTCGAACAGGTAAGAGGTCTCATCGCCGGTCAGCAGGTTCGTCATGTAGGTGTTGGTGACCACCGTGCGATTCAGCGCATCGACTTCGGTGTACAGCTGGTTGTAGCGCCCATACGTGCGCGTGGTGATGTTCCCCAGCGCGTCCTTTTCGGTGAGCACATTGCCGCGCGCATCGACCGTGTTCTCAGTGCGCCGGCCCAAGGGATCGGTGCGCGTCAGCTCGTTGCCGTTGGCATCGTAGGTGCGCAGCGTTTGTTCGCCCAAGTGGTTGGTCTCGCTCAAGACCCAGCCGTTCGCGTCGTACACGTACGTCGTCGAATGACCGCGGCGATTCTTGATGGTCTCGGTCTTTCCGGCGATGTTGTGCACGTACTCGATGCGCTCGCCATTGGCATCGGTGGTGGCGATCAGGCGTCCGCCGTCGTCGTACTCGTGCTTCACCGCCCGCACGCCGCGCGCATCGGTGATGGTGTCCAGATAGTGCGGATAGCGGATGTTCTGCAGGTACGCGAACGTGGTCTTCTGGCCGAGCACATCCGCCACTTCCATCAGATCGCCTGCGGCGCTGTAGCGGTACTTCAGGCGTCGGCCATCGGGCAGCACGATATCGGTAATGCGGTCCTGCGCATCGCGCACGAACTGCACCGACACACCGGTGGAGTGGGTGATGCCATCGCGCGTGTAGCGCACGAAGTTGCCGGCCTGATCGGTGATCTTGGTGATGCCGAATTCCTGATCGAGGTCGTAGACCATGCCGTCTTCCGTGGTCAGACGATAGTGGCGCGGATCGACCGGCACAAAAGGATCACTCAAATCGGCCAGATTGCTCGCGCCGTTGCCCAGGTTCACCCAGCGCAGAGAGCCATAACTGGTCTGCTCCAGTTTCGAGTGCGTCTTGCCATTGGCAGGGACGAAGGTCAGGAAGCCATCGTTCGGCGGCAGGAACTGCTGGCACTCCGGGCTCCACTTGGCGTTGAACTGCTCGGTCTCGCCATCGGGCAGCGTGATGGTCACCATCGGCGTTCCGGCCGGGCGTACACAGAACGGCGAAAAGCCACCGCCCGATTGCTGCATGGTCCACGAAAACCCGAGCTTGCGGCTCTCGCGAATGCGCACGTTCTGGTAGTCGATCGACCAGCCATAGCCGAAGTCCAGATCTTCTTTAGCCTGGCGCGTGTCGTAGGTGCGCGTAATGCGAATCGGAATGCCCTGCAGCGGGATTTCGATCTCCTCAAAACTGATCTGGAAGTGGCCGATCTTCATGTCGCCATCAACGCGGATCTGGGTCGTGTACTGGCTGCGCAGTCCGTTGGCGTCTTCGGCCTCAAGGATCAGCACGTACACGCCGTTGAACATCAGCGTCGGATCGATGCGGCCGAGCACAGCTGCGGTTTGATTTTGCTCGCCCTCGCCGAGGACGATGGCCGGCACGTTCGGCGAGTTGCCGGGGCGAAGGTTGAGTCGCCAATAGCGCAGGCTCGCGTCGGTGACGTTGCCGATGACCTCGGTTGGCTGCGTCACGGCGGCGTTATCCGCCGGCGTGACGATCTCGACGACAGGCGGCGCGGTATCGCCCGGTGCCCGAACCAGCAGGTCCTCACGCTTCTCGGTGATATTGCCGGCGTTATCACGTGCGGTGGCGATGACAGGAAGCACGCCGGTGCGCGACGGTGTGTGTGTGGCCTGGCCCTGGTCGAGGGCTATTGGCACACCGCCTGCGGTGACGACCAATGCTGCCACCTCACGGTTGTCGCTGGCGCTGGCGCTGATGGTCGTGCTCTGACCAAGATCGATGGTCCTGGGGCTGACGCTCAAGGCCAATGTCGGCGGGGTGGGATCGAGCAAAGGTGCAATCGACAACACTGGTGAGATCAAATGGCCCCACAATGGCGCATCGATCAACGGATTCAGGCCGGTGCCGATGGTGCCATCCAGAATTGCGCCAGCAAGCAGATCGCTCATGACGGGCGATAGCCCCAGACCTTGCGGGTTGCGTGCGATTGCAATCAAGCCGTCGCCAGCCGCCAGCGCGCGCTCCAGCTCTTGCAGCCAAAGTGGCAGGATATGCGTTGGCAGGTCGGTGCCCAGCACACCGGTGAAGAATGCGCCGCGCGCGAGTGTGCTCGAAGTGTTCGCGCCAGTGCGCTGCGCGCCAGCTTCGGGCCGCTGCTGGCCGACGATAAAACTACTGCCGCCCAACCCGGCCGGATAGGTGACCTCCGCGCCAAAGCCGCTCCATCCGCCCAGGCTGGCCGGCGTGCCATTTACCGTAACGCTGTCGCCTCGAGCCAAGGCTGTTTGCAGAGGTCCGCGCATCGCGGGCGGCAATCCGCCGGGCAATGATGCGGCCTGATCGGGTCTGAAGGTGTGTACCGGCTGTTCTGCCGCCAGGTTGGCGCTCAGCAGCGCGGGGGTCGAGCGCCCGGTGCCGCCAAATAGTTGTGACAGCAACAGGTGCCCGAACGCCGCTTGGGTGCCCAGGCTCTGATGAACAAATCGTTGTTCGGCGCCGCCAACGAGCGCGCTTCCGAGGTGTGGCGGCGTAACGTCAGTGAGGCCAAACCCCGTCGGCCAAGCGCTGGTGATGACGCCGAAAGGTGCGGCGACCTCAAGCGCGGTGTAACTCGAAGTGATGCCAGGCTCACGGTAAAAACGCACGCGATGGATGCCTGCCAACCAGCTTTGGTACGCATCGGACACCGAAAAATGGCCATTGCCCGTCAACTGCAGCAGCGCGGGCATCAGATCGACGGACGGTGTGGTGGCGCTGATGGCGTCGCGCGCCGCACTGACGCGACCGCGGGCGCGCGTCAACGTATGTTGGAGCCCGCCATGCCAGGACAAACTAAGGCTGCGCGATTCGCCAACAAAGATGGTCTCGTGGCGCGTGAGCGTTTGTGTGGGCGTTACCTGTCGCAACTCGGCATGCAGGGTGCTTCCGAGTCCGAGTGCGTTCGTTGACGAAATTCGGGTGGCGCCGAGCCAGATCTCACCGCGCAGTTCGATCAAATACGCGGGCAAGGCTTCGGGAAGGTCGGCGAACTGTGTGAGGTTCGAAGGGACCAGCGCCAACAGCGCGTCGCGATCAGCAAGTTCTGCTGGCACAAAACGCAGGTCAAGCGGCGCTTCGACCAACGCGACGGTCGGTTGGTCGAAACTCAACACAGCGGCGCCGGGTTGGCCGTTGTCGTCGCTTTTGATGATCCACTGCAGGCGGTGACGTTCCAGTTCGCCAAGACTGGTGGTTGTGTCGTTCGCGGCGAGCACCCGGTAGGGCAGGTTGCCGAGGAAAAACGGGTAGTTGGGCGTGGCGTCGTTGGCACCCGGCAACAACTCGCCGATGCGCGCGTTGCTCAAGTTGCGCGAGCCGAGCGCGTCCAACAATCGTTGCCGCGCCAGACCCAGCTGTTGCGAAAGACTGTTCGCACCCAGCGATTGCAGGGCTAGAGCCGCCTGATCCACAATTGCTGCAGCATTGACGGCATTGCGAATAGCATTGACATCCAGCGCCATCCAGGTCGACAAATCGGCACCCGGCGTGAGCGTCAGTTCCTTGAAACTCGGATCGAGTCCGATCCAGGCGTCGCCGATGCGATGTTTGGCGCCACGCGATGGTGCCAGATCGATCCATGCTTCCACCCACATATGTTGCATCCGCAGTGCGCTAATCTCGCCGCCGACAATCACGGTGTCGAACGGGATGCCCGCTTCGGTGAGCAACTCAACCACGGCCTCTGTGCGATCGACGCCCCACCAGGCGCGTGCTCGTACGGCATCGATCTCGATTTGCCCGCTAGCGTAACGCGCATGCACGCCGGCAGCGCGCAGTAGCGCAATCAACAAACTGGCGTGATCGGTCGGATTGCCGCGCCCAGTTTCCAATGTGCCTGCCGCACCCTGCAACGAGCCGCGCCCTGGTACCAACGTGATGCTCTTGCGCACCCACTCATAAATTTCGACTGGCGCATTGTCGAGTTCGTCGGCTTTGGCCCTAATGGCGGCCGTCAGCGGCGCATCGAGCGTTGGCGCGAGATCGGCCGGGCTCGGTGCGGGTCGTGGTGACTGCGATTCCGGAATCAAGCCCAGTTCGATGCGCGAGGCTTGGACCACAGGTGCTTCCTGATCAACCCGCTGCGCTGCGGCCAGCAGACGATCCAGGGTTTCCAGCGCGCGCTGCCGCTCAGTGTCGGAACCACGTTCCAGTTGGGAGAGCGCTTCCAATGCAGCGCGCCGCGCTTCGGCGACGGCCAACTCGGCCGCACGCTGCCGTTCGAGCAGCCGCGGGTGCGTGACGGCGATGTCGATGAGCGCCTTGCGACCATCGGTTAGTCTGGCTTCCGCAGCGTCTGCGGCGCGTGCAACTGCGGCTGCGTACTCGGTGCTGCTCCGCGGCGCTGTGCCAAGTGCCTGCGCGGCCAGCGGCGTGATCCAGGTAGCAAAGAGCGCGGCGATCAGGGTAGGGCGAATCGAGATCATGCGTTGTCCAACAAAGTGAAGGCGGCCAACTTTGGCGCTATTGCTGCGAAAGCTCATGGCGCTGCTCCACACGTCAGGTTACCGGCCGTGACGAAAAAGTTCAGGCGTGAGCCGGTCGGTGGCGCGGTCCCCGTGAACTCCAGTCGGATCGTTCCTTCCAATTCGAAGCCATCCACCAGGGCAGGCGAGAAGTAGATGCTCCGGACCTCGCTATAATTATTGTCGCCTGCGGTTTGAAGCGTTTCGCTATAGCTGCCGTTCTCCAGGCGGTTCAACGTCGTCACGACGCGCGCGCTGCCCTGTCCGGCGTTGGTCTTCGCGAACAACTCAAGGGCGTTCCCGGTGCGTAGCTGGCGACCCGGTCCCGCGTTGAAAGTCTTGGTAAACAGCAAATTGCTGCCATCGAGGACCTGGTAGCTGCCGCTGCCCTGGCCGTCGTAGCGAAGTACGAAACGATAGTCCTTGCCATGGATCCAATTGAGGTGTTCGCTGACAAACTGACCGGCTGACTGTGTGTTGCTGCCCAGTCCCCATTCCCAATCCGCCGTACCCGTGCGACCACCGCGAACCTCCAGCCGCTCGCGCGACTCGAAGGCGCCAAAGGTGCCTTGTCCAGTTGCCACCTTAACCGGCGTGGTGGGGGTCGACGCGCACAGGTTTGGCGGCGCGACGGGCGCCACCATGCAACCCGAATGCGCGGCAAGGTTGATCTGCATTTGACCATTCCAGCGGTTGGCAACAATGGTTCCCCAAATCACACCTTGGGGGTTATCCAGATTCGCCATCGGCGCGAGAATGCTGCCTTCCACGGAAATGCCTGCCAGTTGCAGACTGGTGGCTTCGTAGAAGTTGAACAGCACCTTGTTACGATGTGCGATCAAGCTCGACAGGCTCATGTTGGTCAGGCCCGTGTTGGTGCCAGAAACGTTGAAGAGCACTGTGGCACCGGCAGGAATGCGGTCGACCTGAAATGTGTGCGCATCGAGTACTTGTTGCCCATTCAAGTTGAAGACCTGCACCGGACTGGTGTTATCGCCATGCAGATACAACCCGCCCCACTGGTACTCATGAGTGGTGTTCGTTGGGAAGGTGCGCAAGCGCTGACTCTCGGCGATTAAACGCGTGCGCTCAGCGGCAAAGTCGATCGGCATCGGTGCGTTTTGAATCAACCGCTGATTCGGTCCCAGGCCATTGATCACGGGCGCACCGACACCAGCTCCACTGCCGCCGATCACAATGTCGCCACGGTAAACGCGGCCCGATGGGAAAATCAGATTGCCGCCAACCAGCAGCGAAGTGCCGGAGAAATCCGTCGGCAACTGATCGGCAATGCTGTAGTTGTTCAACGAAACGTTGCCACCTGCCGCCAATCGGCCTTGTACATCCGACGACAATGCAGTGTAACTGTCGAAGAAGAAACCGTTGTAGTCGCCCGCCGCACCGAGCACGTTGCAGCTCGGCGCCACAGCAGAGCACGCCGCGCGCTGGCTGACTTCGAGCAAACGCGTATTGGCGAGGCGCCACTCGGCGTGGGGCATGGAGCCAATGCGCACAATGTCCTCGGCGGCGTCGATCCACCTGGCGATGGCGCTCAGCGAATCGCCACTCTGATGCGCCGCCAAGGCCGCTTGAATCGCAGTCACTGCACGGTTTCGCGCTTGCGATTCTCCACCAGACAGGTTTGCCGCATTGAGCCCATCGATCAACGATTGCGCAGTGGCAGAAACCTGCCGAAGCGGCAGCGCCGCGCTTTGGTTCGACAGTGGTTCCAGCAGCGCGCCATTGCGCCGCTGCAGGGTGCTACGGACAGTTGTGTCGGCCGCACTCGGAAGACGAGCTGCAACGTCGAAACTGCGGGTCTGCCCAGTCGCCAGACCGAACTCCCAGGTTGCCGATTGCGGATCGCTGCTGGTCGGTGCGGGTGCGCTTGAAGCGACGCTACCCGGTGTCGATACGTCAGTGCGCAGGTTCAAATTGACCGATGCCGCGCGGTTTTCGATGGTTGTGGTCACCGGCACGTAGCCGTTCGCAGGATGATCCGCCGTCACCACCGTGGGTGCGACATGGAACAGCGCTGCGTCGAGCAAGCGCGTGGTCGCCGGCTGAGTTGTGTCGCGTCGCAGAGCCTCAACGAGATCGAAAGCGTAAGTCATCGTGCGACCCTGGCCGAAGCTGTGGCTGATCGCCGCAGGACTCGCGGTAGCGACGAAAGTGGCCTGCAACTGACCGCTGCTGAGTTCGAGATTCAACGCACGACCATATGTCGTGACATCCGCCGCCGGTAGCAGCGTGCCGCTACCGCGCAAAACTTGGTTCTCCTGCGCATGCCGGCCACGGAAGTTGAATCCCGCGATGGTGTCGAGCAATGCCGTGCGTTGATCGTGGCTACCGTCAAGAATCAGACCTTCGCCGCGGTAAATTGTCTCGCGCAGTTCTTTGCTTGCCGACACGGAGAGCTTTTCGCTGCCGCCACTGAGCCAGTACACGTTGTAGCGACCGCAGCGCAACTCGCGCAAGAACGCCTCTGCCGTGGTCACCACAGTGTGTTCTACCGCGATCTGGGTCAGGTACTGCTCCAGGAACATCTTTTTGTTCGATTCGCATATCGTTTCTGTCAGCGCTGGATTGCTGCCGATCGAACCGTTCTGGCTTTGCCCGGGGTCGCAGCTGACCAGCACCAGCAGACGAGCATCGCGTTGCACGGCCATGCGCAGTTGGACGTCGACCGCCGGCGCCAGCACGTAGAAAGTCGCTGTCGATAGTGTTTGCCAGGTTCCATCCAGTTGGGCCTGGAGCACGCCATCGTATCGGGCAGCATTGTTTGCGGTCCACTGGCGCTGAATGACAAAGATGCCGTTAGCGGTAATGGTCGCACTGTCGTTCCAGGATTGTTGGACAACCTGCGTGTCTTGTCGCCGAACTTCAAGTCGCACCGGAATTGCGCCAGAGGCTGTGTTGCCCGTATTGCGGACAGTTCCGTTGAGTTGCACGACTTCGCCAAGCTGCAGCGATGCCGGAGAGGCTTCCAATGTGCCGCCAATTTGCGCGCCGACGATACGCAATTCGGCCTGCGCCAGCGGCTGCGTGGTGCCGGCAACTGCGAGCGACCATTCGACTCGGTACTCGCCTAGCGGCAGGCTCCCGGCGGCGAGCGACTCGCTGCGTGTCAGTTCGCCATTGACAGGAAGCGAGCTGGTGTAGGCAAACTCTCGCGCCACATTGCCGCTCGCGTTGCGAATCAAGCGCATGACGAAGGGCAGGTCGGTGCCGGCAAGATTGCCGACATTGCGCGCTGTTGCATTCAGCGCGATGGCTTGCGTCTGAGTTGCTTGGGTTGGCGTCGCGCTCACTGTGCCGTTGACGATTAGCGCCAGCACGGTCAGTGGTTTTTGATCGAGCACGCGTGTTTCGCCGCCGAGTTTCGAGACCAGCAAGACGATGTAAGGTCCCGGTGCGATGCCCTCGGTGCTCCAGGATTGCTCCAGTGCGATCGTTTCGTTGGTGGCGATATTGCGTGTGAAGGAGAACTCGCGCAGCAGCGCATTGCCTTGCGACGGGTTGAGGATTTGCAGCGCGAGTGGCACTTCGCTGAGCGCCGCACTGCCGCGGTTGCGCACGGTTGCGGTCAGTTGGGTTGGCTGCGGACGCGGTACGGATTGGGGTGCTACGGCAAGCGAGCCCGAAAGCGCATCGTTACCTTGTTGCGCAATGACATCGAAGCTTGTCGTCGGTGCACTCAGGACCGAGCCGGCGCTGTCGAGCACTTGTTGACGGACTTCGTATCGCCCCGTGGCGGCATTGCTGAGCGGCAATTCGAAGTCCAGGCGCACGTCTGTGTTGGGTTCCAGATTCGGCACCGCGCGCGTCAGCACCTGCAACGTGCTGCCGTCTGGCTTGAGCACCGTTTCGCGTACGGTCAAATTTTTGAACGCCTGATTGGTATTTGGATTGGTCAACTGGGCTGCAATCAGCGCGGTTGCTGTCGGCACATACTGCGTGCGATCGGTTGCGACCGTTGACGTCAGCGCCGGCGTTCCGGCCCCTGCGGTGATCGCAAAAGCTGAGCTGTGCTCGGCCACCAACACTCCGTCATCGGCAAACATCTGTGCCAGTACGCGGTACTCGCCGGCACGGCGCGATCCGGTGGTGAAGGGCGGATCGAGTTCGCGCGCCTCGCTGGCATCGAGTTGTTCGGTTCGATCGATCAGACGTTCCACCAATGCGCCGCCAGCGTCCACAACGCTCACCACGAGGCGACCGCTCGCTGCCAACGATTGCTCGTTGCGCAGCCACAAATCGATATTCACTGCCGTGTTTTGCGGGTACGCGGTTCGATCCGTCGACACCTCTATGTCGATTAGATCTTCCACATCGACGCGCGGCACCTGAACCGTTAGTCGCACTGGCTCTGCTATAAAAGTGTTGCGAAATACCAGTGTCGCTGCTTTGGCAACGGCTCGCGATTCGCCGCGCATCAAATTCGACAGCACGGTATCGAAGTCGATGGAAACGCCCTGGCGATTCACATCGCGCAGTTCAAAAACCAGCTCCTTGTCGCCATTACTGAGTTCAATCGTCTGCGTTGGGGCGGGCGAAGCATTCGAGTAGGCCTGGCCGGCAGGCAGAACCACGTGCAGCGCGACATCGATGGCACCGCAGGTCACAGGAATCGAAAAAGTGCGAAAAGTCACTGCATCGTGCGTAAACATCAGAAGTCTGCTGCGGAATCGATCGTAGGTAATCAGATCGATATCAGTGAGCTTCTCGGAAACGGCGTAGCCATTGAAAACCGCGCCAATCTCGCCGCTGCTGAGCACTTGGGCAATCGTGTATTCCTCACCGCTTTGACCCAGTCGGTTGTAGGTGAACGGGGTAAAAAACAGCCCTTCTGCGCAGGTTCCTGCGATATTGAAATTTTCATACTCGAAGGTTGCATCCGAGACAATCGTCGTCAAATTTCTGAGCGGGTCGATCTTGTAGATGATGTTCTGCCGCATCAGTACGTAAAAATTACCTGCTCCGTCGCGCGTGATGCCGAAAGGTGTGCCAGCCGGGATCGTCATGAAGTCGCTGATGGAACCGTTTGCAGCGATCCGCTGGATCTTTCCATCCAGCAGCACAAACAACTGATCGAGAGGGTCGATGGTCATGCTCACGACGGTACCAGTCACGGTAACGAACGGTTCGTTCGAGAGATCGGTATTGACGCGCATAATTTGTGTTGTTGCGACTTGCGTGCCTCGTTTTGCGAAGTAGATTCGCTGCTGGCTGTCAACCGGCACCTCGCCGCGATTCAACGTTTGTCCAGGCACAACAGTCGTGGACGCAGTACTTCCGGGGGGAACGCGGCAAAGCCCGGACGTACTTTGGAACCACAGCGCCCCGGAAGCATCGGCGCCGAGTGCCAGAGGATTGATGGACTCGGGAATCGCCAGTTGCAGCAGGCTGATATCGACCCGCGAGATCGATGAGAAGTCGCCGCCCTCGATTTGAGTTCCGACGCGAACGGTTCGGTCTCCGGGTACCGTGCGAGACGGTTCGGCGTTCATGTGTGCAACGGTGTTGGGCCCTACATGCAATCCCGTGGTGGCTTGGCCGATCACGTCTGTTTGGGTGGAACGCGCAGTGATCTCGTAGTCCCCCCCAACTGGAGGCACAAAGGAGCCAAAGTCGATCAGTTCGGTATTGCTTGCTCCATAGGGCCCGTGCGGCAGGGTACGACGATAGACAACGGTTCCCTCAGGTACGGGAAGTGAGGGTTGTCCGAGTGCGATGGGTATCGCTCTGTTCGCTGCGTCAATCGCGAGTGCCGACAGGCTGCCGCTCCTGGCGACTCCGCGCATCTGGGTAGTGAGTAACCGGCGCGACCAGCGTCCCTCTGCATCGCTCACCACGATATCTTGATCCGTGCCGATTAGAATCTCGCTGTCCGAATGTAGCGTGAGACTGAATGGCGCCGAAAAACCCGACGCCAGACGCCGGTAACCGATTTCATCGATCACACCCAGCGAACCGGACGTGGAGTCTGTCAAGTACACAAGGCCGCCGGAGTCAACGTCGATGTCGCTGACCGAAACCATGCCTCCGGCGCGCCGACGTAGGTACTGTCCTTCGCGCTGCAGTACTTGTCCTCCCGATCCCGCGACGTAGGTCGAACCCTCCGGCCCAATCGCCAAACAGGGGAAGTTCAAGCCGAAAGTCTCAGGTCGCGTTGCGATGGCGACGAAGTTCAGATCGCTACTAACGCGGTACAGCGACAAGCCGCTGTCCAGCGCCAGCACGTCTCCCGTTGGCGTTCGTTGCAAGTCCGCGAGGCTGATGGAACTGGAAGAGTAAATGACGCGGGAGCTCAGGCCATCCGCTGCGATCTGCACCAGGCGGTTACTGCTTGCCGCTAACCATCGGCCGTCGGATTGTGGCGCGAACATGGTCATGATCGACAGCGGAACCAGACTTGCGACGACATGATTGTCGTTCGATACGATGATTTCGCCCGTAAACGAATCCGACGCAGCGATCAGCTGACCGCTAACGTCGAACAACCTATGGTCGTTGCCCCAACTCGATTGGCTCCAGCGGAACACGGGCGAACCATTGGTGATTTCGTAGACGCCATCCGAGTGGAGGGCGAACAGTCTCCCCTGATTAACCGACACTTTGCGCGCTCTGGTATAGGTGTCTGGTCCAACCCGCGTTATCGAGCCATCCGCTGCGATACGATGGATGCGCCCCTGGACATCCGCTACGACAGAGTCCTGCGCAAGTGTCGCGACGGAAACGATGTTGCCGGGGAGGGGCAAATCGTATGTTGCTGCGCCCGATGGCTCACGCAGCCGAAAGCGTCGGGTACCTGTGATTTGGGCCAGCTTTCCATCGTGGCTCGGCGCCCAAAGATCGGCATGCGTTTCCAGCGCCCCCACATTTTCGATCGCATCGTTCGCGCCCAGAGTCCTCAATTGCAGCGTTGATCGCCACCAGGGTTTCGCGCCGGGCCGGCTGATCAATCCCTGCGCACCGCCTTCGATCAAGACCAAGGACGCGCCATCGATTCGGTAGAGCTTTTGGGAGTTGGATTCAACGAATACTCGATTTGTATCGTCGACAGCAATTCGCCATGGGAATTCAGCACCCGGCATCGTGACCAGTAGTTGCGATTCGTTCGTCGCCAAATTCAATCGGTACACGCCGCGATCGGTGCGGCCGAAAATTGCGTGCTCGTTGTTGTCAATCGCAGCCCGCCCGTACCAATTGGTGGTGTTAGTCGACATCAGGGCGCGCGATCCATCGGCGGAGACCTTGAACAGTCCAGTTTGCCCGGCGCTGCCGGAAACGACGCGCAAGTAAAGGTCGTTTCGCGAACTGCCCAGAAGCTCGCCCGAAGTCCCGTAGCTGCTACCCAGCAATGTCAGTCGATTGCCAATTTCAAACAACTGGTCGCCGTCGTTCAGTACAGGTCGACCATCGACAAAACCAAGGTCATTCAAAGCCGACGGTATCTCAATGATCGATGCAAAATTGCCGCCGTTGAGGCGGAGAAGCCCTTCTGATCGGGAGCCACTGTGTGCCACCACCGCCTCGCCGCTCGCGCTGACTGTCAAGGCGCGAACAGAGCTTCCTGTCAGGCTCGCAAGTGTCTCCACTCCTTGCGATGTCACGCGTTTGACGGAACCAATGTCGCCAACAAAAATAGTGCCGTCCGCAGCAGGCGCAAGTGCAGCGCCAGCGCTAAATCCGGTCGCCAACGTGTGAATCGAACCGTCAGCGTTGCGCCGGCGGAGTTCTTTGGCATTCAGCGCCAGAAGTCGTTGTTGATCATCAAAGCTCAGCGCAGTCGGGCTGTCGATCAATGCCGAGGCGAACACAGCAACGGCGCCGTTAGTATCGACACGACTAATCCGCGACGCGGCGCTCTGCAACACATAGACGTTGCCATCGAGACCAAGCGACAGGCGCTCTGGCGACGGCAGAGACGCAAATGTCGTCAAGGTACCATTGCTGAATCGCCGGATGCGATTGAGGCTCTTCTCTGCAATGAGCAGATCGCCATTTGAGAGCGCCAGAATTCCGCTTGGCTGCATCCCACCGAGTAAACGTGTCGTTCGTCCCGTCGATGGGTCAACACTAAAAATGCCGGACTCGTCGGCGACGAAGACATTTTGGTTCGCACCAACTGCTGCTTGCGCAACGCGGTTAAAACTGGATTCGGCGAGCGTGCTCACGTTGCCCGCAGACGAGCGTTTGATCAGCTGGTACTTGCCTGCGATGAAACCGGCGAAGTACTCGTTACCTTGATTGTCGATGTCATAGGCGCTTACGCCGCCACCTAAGTTGGGCGTCGAGTCCGTTTGCGAGTAAGGCGGTGTAAGTTCGATGGCACTGATGTAGTCGCCAGTCCAAAGAACCCGCAACCGACCGTCTGGGTGCATGGCCAATTTCCTCGGCTCGCCCATTCCCGTGGTGGTGCCGTTGAAGAACCCAGAGAGAGCGCGCAAAGTGGAGGTCGATCCTCCCGGCGCAATTCGGATCAACTCGCGGTTGAATCGATTGACGACATAGACATTGCCTGCCGAATCGCTTGTAGCGTCGACCGGTTGCGCTAGCGGAGCGCCCTGAACGACTGGCGCGCCGACTTCTGGAACGGTCGGGAACGGCGGGCGGGTATCGGCCCTGACCAAAGTTGCGGTCAGCTCCACAGACCCGGCGCCGATCTGAAGATTGCCTAGACTTCCAAGCTTGGCCGTTACCGCAACCGATTGCCCAAGGCCCGCCTGCAACAACGGCGGATCGGCGTCGATGCCACCGCCCAAGCGACGCACCGCGCGAACGCTGTAGTTGGTATTGCCTTCGACCGCGACTTGACCACTGGGCGTTAGGCCACGGAAACGAACCTGATAAGTCCCCGGAGGATCGCTCTGTATGCCCCAGGCGATCGTAACTGCGCGTGTCGCGCCAGCAGCCATCGGGAGTATCGCCTCGCTGGGCTGCATATGGGCGCCAACAACCACAGCCGGAACATCGCGAACAACCTGTTGCTGCGTGTTGTAAATGATGGCGTTGAAGATCAGCCCTGCCTCGCTGGTGCCGGTGTTGCGCACCGTTCCGAGCACGCCGACTTCGGTATAAGGGTCGATTTCTGGCGAAGAAATCGTCAGCCCTTCCAGCGCGAAACTGCCTCCGGCCAGGCGGGTCATCGCCACGTTCATGGTGAAGCTGCCATGCGCCGTTGATGGGTTAGTAAAGGTCAGCGACTGATAACCCGATGCGGTGATGTTCAGCGAAAACGGAACGTTTGCGATGCCGGAAAGCTGATAGTGACCGGTTGCATCGCTCTGCGCCGTGATCGCGGTACCTGCTACAGCGATAATTGCGCCGCCCACCGGCGTGCCGTTGCTGACATCGGTGATGCGCCCGCTGACGCTCAGCGCCGGAGTTGCGTGAGTTTAACTATGGCAACCGGCTGTTCAACACCCAATGGGTGCCTGCGCCGGCGTCGGCCGCGGCCTTCGACGGCCTGGGCCCATTGTTCAACCGCAATTCGTGCTCGGGTTGCCATGTGCGCGATGGGCGAGGGCGCGTACCCGATCGAGAGTCGAGCAGCATGGTGCTGCGTTGGCACCACGCCGACGGCACCCCGCTTCACGCCTATGGCCGGCAAATGCAGGATCAGGCAATCGCCAATGTGACACCTGAAGCGAAACTGGTCGTTCGTTGGGAACCGGTAGAGGTGCGCATGGGCGACGGGAGCACGGTGGTCTTGAAACGGCCGGTGTTTGGTGTGGATCGCCTCGCGTATGGCGAATTGCCGAGCGACGTGCGCCTGGCGCCGCGGGTTGCGCCAGCGGTCTTTGGGTTAGGGCTGATTGAGAATGTCGATGCGGCGATGGTTGTCGCCTGGGCTGACCCTTCGGATCGCAACAGTGATGGCATCAGCGGCCGGGCGATTTGGACGAATGGCAACCTGGGCAAGTTTGGATGGAAGTCGCAGGTGGCCGCATTGCGCGGTCAGGTCGTGGCGGCAGCCATTGAGGACATCGGGATTTCGACAGATGAATTCCCGCGGCAAAACTGTACGTCGGCTCAGGCCGGTTGCGCGGCAGCCACGCATGGCGGCGAGCCGGAAATGGGTCCTCGCGATGTCGATCGGTTGACGCGCTATCTCGCTTTCCTCGGTGTGCCGCCGCGCCGTTCGCCAACGTCGGCGGCAGTCGCCAGAGGATCAGCTTTGTTCGGTGACTTCGGCTGTGCGGCGTGTCACCGACCGATGCTGCGGACTGTTGCCGACGCGCAGCCGGACTGGCTCGCGAACCAGACGTTCTTCGCCTATACCGATCTGCTCGTTCACGACTTGGGAGCAGCACTCTCGGACCCGCAAATGAGCCACATCGAATACGCCCGGGAGTGGCGCACGGCGCCGCTCTGGGGCCTTGGCTTGATTCGCGCCGTGAACGGTCATCAACAGCTATTGCATGACGGGCGGGCTGACGGCGTCGCGGAGGCGATTCTGTGGCATGGTGGGGAAGGGCTACCGGCGCGCGAGAAGTTTCGCTGGGCGAATCAAAGCGAGCGCGATGACCTGGTGGCTTTTGTCAACGACCTTTGACGCGAGTGAACGATGAGTGCGGTCACCTCAGGCACGTTCTATTTTGTCGGCGTTTTTGTCGCGGGTTTTGTGCTCGGCATCTTGCGCACTTTGATCGTGGCTCCGAAGGTCGGCTCGCTCGTTGCAGTGCTCATTGAGCTACCGGTGATTCTGTGGTTTTCGTGGTTCGTCTGCGCACGAATTCTCAGGGGCTCGCCAAAGACGGCGTGCGCGGCGGCGGTGATGGGTGGGGTTGCGTTCACGCTGTTGCTGGTGGCTGAGTCGCTTGTATCGATGCTGATGTTGGATCGCAGCTTCGTCGAACATCTGTTGTTGTACGCGCAACGAGAACACCAGCTGGGGCTCTTCGGGCAAATCGCGTTCGCGTTGTTTCCCTGGTATCAAACGCAGCAAGCCGCAAAGGTGGCGACGTTGCGCTCGCAGTGACCAGCACACGATGGCTTTTCCCGCGCCGCGCTTATCTCAACAACTGCGGCAGCTGTTCGCTGATGCTGACCAGCATGGCAATGGCGCTGGCATTTTCGTCCCAATCGGTTGCCGCGGCGAGATCGGCGCGAACCTCGTCGCTGAGCGAGCTGGCTCGGGCTGTGGCCTCGTTGCCCTCGGCTTCTTCGAGCAGCTTTTGGCTGACACCGATGCTGTTGGCGAGCATCAAGAGCGCGACACTGCGCATGGATGTGCGTTCGCCGATCGCAGCCTCGCGCAGATGCCCAAGCGCCTCGCTACGAGCTCGCATCGAGCGAACCGGATAGCGCCTCGGGCCGAACAACCAGAAGCGCCTCAGGCTCGGCTCGTGTAGCAGTCCACGCGCAACCAGACTTTCGAAGTGCTGCTCCACGATGGGCTTGGTCGCTCGGCGAGTCAGCTTGATCATCTCCGCGGTCGGCTGCACGCCGTGCGACTTGATCGCTTTTAACGCCGTGTCGATCAGCGGGTGGAAATTGGGAAGTTCATCGACGACATGGACACCCTGCGGTGTCCAGCCAATTTGTTTTTGCACCGCCAGTTCAGCAACCAGACAAGCAGCAAGAAAAGTCGCGGAGTTCACCTGGTCCAGGCCGGGCAACATCCGGCCCGACTCGACATCGAGTGCCATCAGCAGCATGTCCTCACCAATGAGCATGTTTCGCCTGACGCAGGTTTCCGGCCGTTGGCCGTGAGGATCGCAGACTATCAAGTTCGCTTGTGACAGGCGTGCGTCGTGGCACTATCTCGGGCCGCCAGAGCGAAACGGGTTCGCCCTGGCCCTTGTCAGATGCTCAAGCGTCTTTGTCGAAGAACGACTTCCACGCGAATCCAGCCAGCAGCGCTCCCACGATGGGGGCGACCCAGAACAGCCAGAGTTGTTGCAAAGCCCATCCGCCCAAAAAAATCGCCGGACCCGTACTTCGGGCGGGGTTGACCGATGTATTTGTGACCGGAATGCTGATCAAGTGAATGAGTGTGAGCGCCAGACCAATTGCGATGGGCGCGAAACCCGCTGGTGCCCGCCGACTCGTCGCGCCAAGAATGATCGTCAGGAAGAAAAAAGTCATAACAACTTCAGTCACGGCGCCGCTGATCAGGCTGTAGCCACCGGGCGAGTGTGCGCCGTAGCCGTTGGACGCGAAACCACCCGCGAGCGAGAAGTCTGCTTTGCCACTGGCGATGACCAGCAGGACCCCGGCGCCAGCGACAGCGCCAAGAGTCTGCGAAAGAATGTACGGAAAGAGCTGCGAGGTCTCGAAGCGGCCTGCGCTCCATAACCCGATGGACACTGCGGGGTTCAAATGACAGCCTGAAATGGGACCGAAGGTGTACGCCATCGTCAAGACAGTGAGGCCAAAAGCGAGAGATACACCGACGAGTCCGATGCCGACATCTGGAAACGAAGCGGCGAGGACCGCGCTGCCGCAACCGCCCAAGACCAACCAAAAAGTCCCTAGAAATTCCGCCATGAGTTTCGACATTTGCCTTCTCCCATTGCCCGCCATGAGCGGCGGCAGCTGAGCAAACATGTGCCTTCTTTCCTGCGCCGAGGAACTCGGAATTTGCCGAGAGGCTACGGCCAGCGTTCGACAAAATATGAATCGATGACATTCGCGCAAGCGCAGGGTGTTGACATCGTCGCTCGCCGAGTTATGCTGCGCGGCTCTTGCGGGAATAGCTCAGTTGGTAGAGCACGACCTTGCCAAGGTCGGGGTCGCGAGTTCGAGTCTCGTTTCCCGCTCCAGTTCAGGGCGAAACCTCGGGTGACCGAGGTTTCGTTGTTTTGAGGGACTCAAAGTCCTGGTGTGGCGATCCGCAACTGCGGATCACTGTGTTAGCGGATGGCCAGGTGGCAGAGTGGTCATGCAGCGGCCTGCAAAGCCGTGGACGCCGGTTCGATTCCGACCCTGGCCTCCATCCGCTAGTCTCCTTGACGGTGACTGATCTCGACAAATGAGTCAAGTTTTCTACGAAGCGGCTTTGGCTTTTGAAGCCCCCTTGAGTCAAGGGGGTGAGATTCGGCGCTGACACGTCGCAGGCGTGTGCCGGGTCGAACGCCCGGCGGCTGCGCCGCTGGGCCGTAAATGCGGAGCGCGGGGTTGTGGCGAGTACGCTGTCGGACGAAGCCAGCAATGCTCGTCGGTCTGAGGCGAAGCCTCGTTAGCTTTTGCTCGAATCACTGCAAGCCCGAGTGGCGAAATCGGTAGACGCAAGGGACTTAAAATCCCTCGGCCACAAGCCGTGCCGGTTCGAGTCCGGCCTCGGGCACCAGATTGCTTTTCCCTGGCATCTGCCTGGCAAAGAATTCCAGTCGACCCGTTCCTGCCTGGCGCGTTCGCGGGCGATGTTCCCGCGTCCGTCTCTGGAACAATCGACTTAAGCCGGGCGATAGAGTTCAGACCCTGCTTCGCGGAACTCGGCGGCCTTTTCCGCCATGCCTTGCGCCAACGCAGCCGCTTCGTCCGCTACGCCTTTTTCGGCAGCGTAGTCGCGGACGTCCTGAGTGATCTTCATCGAGCAAAAGTGTGGGCCGCACATGGAGCAAAAGTGCGCCAGTTTGTGTGCGTCTTTGGGCAAAGTTTCGTCGTGGAATTCTTTGGCTTTTTCCGGATCGAGACCTAAGTTGAACTGGTCTTCCCAGCGGAACTCAAAACGCGCTTTGGACAGCGCATTGTCGCGAACTTGCGCAGTCGGATGGCCCTTGGCAAGGTCCGCCGCGTGTGCCGCAATTTTGTAGGTGACGATGCCGTCGCGCACGTCATGTTTGTTCGGCAAGCCTAAGTGTTCTTTTGGCGTCACGTAACAGAGCATCGCGGTGCCGTACCAACCGATCATTGCTGCACCAATCGCGCTGGTGATGTGATCGTAGCCGGGTGCGATATCGGTCGTAAGTGGCCCGAGTGTGTAAAACGGGGCCTCACCACACTCGCGCAGCTGTTTGTCCATGTTCTCTTTGATGAGGTGCATCGGCACGTGTCCGGGGCCCTCGATCATCGTTTGCACGTCGTGTTTCCAGGCGATTTGCGTCAATTCACCCAGCGTCTCCAACTCGCCGAACTGTGCGGCGTCGTTGGCATCGGCAATCGATCCGGGGCGTAGTCCATCGCCGAGCGAGAAGGCGACGTCGTAGGCCTTCATGATTTCGCAAATCTCTTCGAATCGTTCGTACAAAAAGCTCTCTTTGTGGTGCGCGAGGCACCACTTGGCCATGATCGAACCGCCACGCGAAACGATGCCGGTCACGCGTTTGGCGGTCAGCGGCACATACTTCAAACGCACACCCGCGTGGATGGTGAAGTAGCTGACGCCTTGTTCGGCCTGCTCGATGAGCGTGTCGCGAAAAATCTCCCACGTCAGGTCTTCGGCCTTGCCGTCGACTTTTTCCAATGCCTGATAAATCGGGACGGTGCCGATCGGCACGGGCGAGTTGCGCAAAATCCATTCGCGCGTTTCGTGAATGTGTTTGCCGGTCGACAAGTCCATGACGGTATCGGCGCCCCAGCGAATCGACCAGACCATTTTTTCGACTTCCTCGGCGATCGAACTGGTGACCGCTGAATTGCCGATGTTGGCGTTGATCTTCACCAGGAAGTTGCGGCCGATGATCATCGGCTCCAATTCCGGATGGTTGATATTGCATGGAATGATGGCGCGACCACGGGCCACTTCGGCGCGCACAAACTCGGGCGTGACGTGCGCCGGGATCGAGGCGCCGAAGTCCTGGCCAGGATGGCGTTTGAGCAGGTTCTGATCGCGCAACTGATCGATCAGTTGATTCTCGCGGATTGCGATGTATTCCATTTCAGGCGTGACGATGCCGCGCCGCGCGTAATGCATTTGACTGACGTTCGCGCCTGCCTTGGCCACACGCGGAGCGCGGATATGCTCGAAGCGCAGGTGCTCGGTTGCGGCGTCTCGATGGCGGGCCTGTCCAAATCGCGACGATGGTCCGCCCAATTGCACAGTATCACCACGTTCTTCGATCCAAGCCTGGCGCATCGGCAACAGGCCGCGGCGCAGATCGATGCGGGCAGTCGGGTCGGTGTAAGGGCCGCTGGTGTCATACACCGCCAAGGATGGGTTGATTTCGGCGCCGAACGACTTGGGTGTGCGCGCTTGCGCAATCTCGCGCATCGGCACGCGCAAGTCGTCCCTGGATCCGTGCGCGTAAATCTTGCGAGACCCCGGAATCGGGCGGGTCAAATCGGCCGAGAGTTGTTCGGCTTGTTGCATCAGATCGGCAGTGACCGCGTTCATCGTCGTCCCCAGCAGGTGGTTGAACGAAGCGGCGGCAGCGATGATCGAGCGATTCGCTCAACCATCGAAGCTCCCTACGCCGATGCGAATCGGATCAGGTTCGAAGGGACTGTCTCAGCCAGGCATCCCGCCTGGCACCCCCGCTTCAAGGCGGGATTGTATCGTATGAGTCAGTGTTCCAGTTCTTTCCAGACTCGCGCAAAGAGTCTCTCGCTCTCGACTTGCGGTGCGGTAGCAAGGCTAACCAGGACGATCGCGATGCTCGCCAGCGCCACGCCAGGCACCATTTCGTATAGACCCCAGAACTGATAATGGCCCCAGACCAAGACTGTGATCGCACCGGTGAACATACCCGCAAGCGCACCGGCGCCAGTCATGCGTCGCCAATAGAGCGACAACACAACGACAGGTCCGAACGCTGCGCCAAATCCTGCCCAGGCGTAACTGACCAGTTTGAGAACCCGGCTCTCAGGCGCCATCGCCAGTGTGATGGCCACCACCGCTACCACCAGAAGCGCAATCCGACCCATCCATAACAATTCCGATCCGCTGGCGGCGGGGCGCACAAAGGGTTTGTAGAAGTCCTCGACCAACGCGCTGGCGCATACCAGCAACTGGCAGCTCAATGTGCTCATGATCGCCGCCAATATGGCCGATAGCAGCACACCCGCGATCCACGGATTGAAGAGCTGCTGCGCCAAGACAATGAAGACACGCTCGGGATTTGCATCGACGATGGCTTTGACTTCTGGGTGGGCACTGAGCCACGCATAGCCAAAAAAGCCGCAGGTCATCGCACCCAACAGACAAACCACCATCCAGCTCATGCTGATCCGCCGGGCGGCGGTGATTGATGTCACTGATTCGGCGGCCATGAAGCGCGCCAGAATATGCGGCTGGCCCACGTAACCCAAACCCCAGCCCATCAGACTGATGAATCCAATGACTGTTAGCCCGCCGAAGGCATCCACGCGCGCCGGATTGGCTGCCGACATCGTCGCTAACGACACATCGATACCACCGCCGACGGAGATCACCACGATGGGCGTGATGATCAACGCCAGAATCATCAGCGTGGCCTGCACTGCGTCGGTCCAGCTCACCGCCAAGAAGCCTCCGAGCAGCGTGTACAGCACGGTGACGGCGGCGCCGGCCCACAACGCGGTGGAGTAGGGCATGGCGAATGTCGATTCGAAAAGTCTTGCGCCGGCTACCATGCCGGAAGCCGAATAAATGGCGAAGAACAGCAGAATCACGACGGCCGCCAGGATGCGTAGCGCGCGGCCGCGCTCTGGGAACCGTGCGGCGAAGTAGTCGGGCAGTGTCAGCGCGTTTTGCGCGCGTTCTGTGTAAGCACGCAGTGGTGCGGCGACAAATCGCCAGTTGGCCCAGGCGCCCAGGATCAGGCCAATTGCAATCCAACCCTCAATGAGCCCGGCGGCGTAAAGCGCGCCCGGCAAACCCATCAGCAACCAGCCGCTCATGTCCGACGCACCTGCCGCGAGCGCGGTGACCACCGGTCCCAAGCTTCGTCCGCCTAATATGTAGTCGTCAAGGTTCTTGGTTTGCCGCGAGGCCACAACGCCAATCAGCAGCATGCCGCCAAGGTAGAGCGCGAACGTGATGAGAATCGGGTTCATGGCGGCTTCCGGGTCAAAAACCGCTCAATAATGCCCTTTGCTTCTGTGGGTCGCGCTATGGCGCGACGCTTTTTTTGTGTGCCCAACATTCTCGCAGCCGCTTGGAACAGGGCGACTTGACTGCTTCTGCCATTCGAGCTGATTCCGCAGCGTCGCGCTATAGAGTGACCCACAACAGCAGCCATGAACCGATGGCACCGGTTTCAAGCAAAGTTTCGCCCATTTTTCGGGTACATTTAGCGGTCTGATCGCCAAACCGTACACACTCCGCCATGCGCAGTACTAACGACATCCGCCAAGCGTTCATCGATTATTTCGTGAGCAAGGAACACCGTCACGTGCCGTCGAGTTCGCTCGTGGGCGACGCCTCGTTGCTGTTCACCAACTCCGGCATGGTGCAGTTCAAAGACACGTTCCTCGGCGCGGAAAAGCGCGACTACACGCGCGCGGCCTCATCGCAACGCTGCGTGCGAGCGGGGGGCAAACACAACGATCTCGACCAGGTGGGCTACACCGCGCGCCACCACACTTTTTTCGAGATGCTCGGTAACTTCAGTTTTGGCGACTATTTCAAGCGCGATGCGATTCACTATGCATGGGAGTTGCTGACGGGCGTTTACGCGCTGCCCAAGGACAAGCTCTGGGTCACGGTTTACCACAACGACGACGAAGCCTACGGCCTCTGGCACGACGAGATCGGCGTGCCGGCCGAGCGGATCGTGCGCATTGGCGACAACAAAGGCGCGCCGTTCGCGTCGGACAATTTCTGGCAGATGGCTGATACCGGTCCTTGCGGTCCGTGTTCCGAAGTGTTCTTCGATCATGGTCCCGGCATTGCCGGCGGGCCGCCGGGATCGCCGGATGCCGATGGCGATCGTTACATCGAAATCTGGAACCTCGTGTTCATGCAGTTCGATCGCTCGGTGCTCGGCGTGCGTGAATTCGCCAGCGAAAGTGAAGCGCGCGCCGCCTACGAGGCAGCGCTCGCAGCTGGCAAGGTGGTCAATCCGCCGGTGCCGCAGCGGTTGCCCTCGGGCGAGTTAAAGTTTGTGCTGACCGAATACAAGATGGCGCCGCTGCCCAAACCGTGCGTCGACACAGGCATGGGTCTGGAGCGCCTGACCGCCGTGCTGCAGCACGTGCATTCGAACTACGAGATCGATTTGTTCCAGGCGCTGATCAAGCGCGCTGCGGAACTGACCGGTTGCGCCGATATCGCCGAACCTTCCCTGCGCGTGATCGCCGACCACATTCGCGCCACCGCGTTCCTGATCGTCGATGGCGTGCTGCCGAGCAACGAGGGCAGGGGCTACGTGCTACGACGGATCATTCGCCGCGCCCTGCGTCACGGCTGGAAGCTGGGCACACGTGGCGCGTTCTTTCACAAGATGGTCGGCGCTCTGGTTGAGCAAATGGGCCAGGCGTACCCCGAACTGGCGGCGAAGGCCGCTTTGGTCGATCAGGTATTGGCCGGTGAGGAAGAACGTTTTGCCGAGACGCTGGACAGTGGCATGCGTCAATTCGAGCTCATTGTTGCCGCGTTGAGCGACACCATCATTGCCGGCGCCGACGCCTTTCGCCTGTACGACACTTACGGCTTCCCGCTCGATCTCACGCAAGACATTGCGCGCGAGCGCAGCCTGGTTGTCGACGAGCACGGTTTCGACGACGCGATGGCCGCGCAGCGCGATCGCGCCCGCGCAGCCAGCAATTTCGGCGGCGGCCTGAAAATCACCGCGGAGCACGTCGAGGGCCTGGCGCCGACGGAGTTTCTCGGTTACGAGCAACACGAAGCCAGCGGCAAGATCGTGCGCATGCTGGTCGATGGCCAGGTGCGCCAAAGCGCACGCGATGGCGAGACGGCCATCGTGCTGCTCGATCGCACGCCGTTTTACGCCGAGAGTGGCGGGCAGGTCGGCGATCACGGTGAACTGAGTAGCGAACGCGGCGCAGCGCGCGTGTGCGACACCATCAAGATCGCTGGCGTGTTTCACGGACACGTGGTCGACGTCACGCAAGGCACGCTCAATGTGGGCGATTCGATGCAAGCGCGTATCGACGCCACACGCCGCAGCGCCACGGTGCTCAACCACTCGGCCACGCATCTATTGCACGCGGTATTGCGCAACGAGCTGGGCGATCACGTGCAGCAAAAAGGCAGCCTCGTGGCCCCCGATCGTTTGCGCTTCGACTTCTCCCATTTCGAGGCCATTTCGCCCGAGCAACTGGCGCGCATCGAAGCCAAGGTGAATCACGACATTCGCGCCAACGCGCAGGCCGAAGTGCATCAAATGGCGATGAAAGAAGCGCTCGATTTCGGCGCGCTGGCGCTGTTCGGCGAGAAGTACGGCGAACGCGTGCGCGTGTTGCGCATGGGCGAGTTCTCCACTGAGCTGTGCGGCGGCACGCACGTGTCGCGCACCGGCGATATTGGCCTGTTCAAGATCTTGAGCGAAGGCGGCATTTCCGCCGGCGTGCGCCGTATCGAGGCGATCACCGGCGATGCCGCTGTGGCGCTTGTGCAAGAGCAGGAACAGCGCCTGCGCGAGCTGGCATTGATGCTGGGTGGCGGCGATCAAGTGCTCGCCAAAGTCCAGCAATTGCTCGATCGCGTCAAACACGGCGAGCGCGAATTGGGCCAGCTCAAAGCCAAAGCCGCGAGCGCCTCACTCGACGATCTCATCGCATCGGCTGTCGATATCGATGGCGTCAAGGTGCTGAGCGTGCGCCTGGAGGGCGTGGACGCCAAGGTTTTGCGGCAGATGCTCGATACGCTCAAGCAAAAGCTCGTTGATGCGGTCATCGTTTTGGCCAGCGTCGCCGATGGCAAAGCCACTTTGATCGCCGGCGTCGCCGGCAGCGCGCTCGGCCGCGTCAAGGCCGGCGATGTGCTCAGTTTCGTCGCCAGCAGAGCCGGCGGCAAGGGCGGCGGTCGGCCCGATATGGCGCAAGGTGGCGCGAACGATGGCCCGGAGCTGAAGGCGGCGCTTGCTGAGGTGCAGCGCTTCGTCAGCACACAAGCTGCCTGATCGCTTTCACGAACTCGCCAGTTGCATCGGTTGCTGCTCTGAAAACAGGAATCCAGAGCCTCGGTTTGTCCAATCGAGGCTGACTTCCGTCACGCTCGCGCGCCAACCCATCGCCCCATCATCGCCCCTCACCCTAAACGAGGACGTTCCGATGGGATTGCTGGATGGTTTGCTTGGCAATGCTTCGAAGATCGATCCGGCAACAATTCGCGGCGAAATGGAGCGCGTGCTCGCGGCAGGCGAGACCGTTGATCACGCCTACCTTTTGATCCGCGACTTCTTCGTGTTCACCAATCAGCGGCTGGTGTGGTGGACAAACAGGGCATCAGCGGCAAGAAGATCGAATACATGTCGATCCCCTATCGCAGCGTGACGCGATTTTCGGTGGAAACAGCCGGATCGCTCGATCTCGATGCCGAACTGAAGGTATGGGTCTCCGGCGATCCAACGCCGATCAGCAAGACGTTCAACAAAAAGCTGAGTGTGTTCGAAGTGCAGGCGGTGTTGGCCAGTTACGTTCTGCGCTGAACGCGCGTGTGCGCACTCGTTGTCGTGGCCTGTACCTTGGGTTAGCATTCGCGGCTTCGGTCGACCGGCCGAACGAACATGGAATGTTTGGCGCGTCATTCACGGAATCGAATGGCGTGGTGTCGGACGCAAGTCTGGCGGCAGGAGGAATGGATGCTGATCTTGACGCGTCGCGTGGGTGAGGCACTGGTGATTGGCGATCAGGTCACCGTGACCGTGCTCGGCGTGAAAGGCAATCAGGTGCGCGTAGGAATCAACGCCCCGCGCGATGTAACCGTGCACCGAGAAGAGATTTATCAGAGAATCCGCGGCGACGACGATGGCCAAACGCCACCGGAAGACAGCGGAACGACAAGCTGACAAAGAAATTGGAGAGATGCCCGAGAGGCCGAAGGGGCTCCCCTGCTAAGGGAGTATGGGTCTAAAAAACCCATCGAGGGTTCGAATCCCTCTCTCTCCGCCAAAATCAATGCCGCCCTCGGGCGGCATTTTTTTTGGGGGAGAGAGAGGGATGAGAACAGTGGTTCGACTCGTAGGCCAGGATGGCCGGAGAGCGCGAGCGCAGCGAGGCCGCAGGCCGCGGGCCATGGATGGCCCGCGCAATCCTCTCTCTCCGCCAGAAAAACAAAGCCGCCGCCAGGCGGCTTTGTTTTTTGGCGGAGTATCTCCGCGCGTTGTTGCCTAACCCCACCCCCAACCCCTCCCCGAACATCGGGGAGGGGAGTCCGCCCTGGCCTTCACGGTTCGAAGCAACCTCTCGTCCCCGCCAAAATGAATGCCGCCCTCGGGCCGCATTTTTTTTGGGGGAGAGAGAGGGATGAGAACAGTGGTTCGACTCGTAGGCCAGGATGGCCGGAGAGCGCGAGCGCAGCGAGGCCGCAGGCCGTCAATGCGCAGGCCGATGTAGGTCAAGCGTGTCGCACCGGACTAAAACAGCGTCTTTACGCTCTTCATCGGAAGAAACAGACGTCCGCGATCAGGAAGTGCGATGAATCCGTATTGCTGGTAGAACGCCTCGGCTTTGCTATTCAGGGCATCAACTATGACGGCCGCTGATCCGACTTGTTCTGAGATCGCGTAGGCCCTGTGCAGCGCATCGATCAACAGCAGCTCGCCAAGCCCCTGTCCTTGATCGTGCAGATCGATCGCCAGCCAGCCCAGCAGCGTTGTCGGCAGGCTTTCATAACGTGGCACTTTCTTGCGGAAATCTTCTGGAACACTTTCTGCGGGGATGCTGTCTGCGGAAAGCGTGTAGTACCCCTTGACCCGCCCACCGGCATCGGCGGCGATGAAAACGCCCGCGGCACGACTTTTGACGTGCTGGCTTGCCAGTTTCTGGATGAAGACATCCAGCGATTCCTCGCCGCATGAAAATCTCGATCTTTTGTGATCGGCGTGAAGAAGCTCAGTGATGAAGTTCATTCTCGCCGGCCGTTTCCTTGTAGCGTTTGGCAGCGGCCTTCAGCTTCTTGTTTGGAGCCGGGGGATTCGTCAGTGCCTCGAAGAACACATCCCGGTCACGTTTTGAGCGGAACAGTGTCTGATGCTCCGAAATAATCCGGTCGGCTTTTTCCTGGGCCGCCGTGAATACAAACTCGGTCAGCGTCCGGTTTCCGGCTAAAGCAGCGGCGTACTCAAAATGGCTTTTTTGCTCGACACTCAACTGACCGTCGAACCGGGCTTTTTTAGATTTGTCAGTAACTTGCGTCATGACACGCCTCCTTGTTTCACTCGTTCTACGCTACGGGAAAATTCCGTACGATTCAACAAGATCTCTTAAAGTCCGCATCGCTGCCCGCCAGGAACGAACGGCGAGCACGGGAAGCAAGACGCCAAGCACTGGCGAAGCCGTGTTGCTAACGCACGGTGCGTTGTTGGTCGATTCCGGCGGGCAAAACCGGTGATCCAACTGGTGTTGGACTGGTAGGCCAGAGCAAGTACCGGCAAGTCCCCTAAACCAGAGCTGCGAGCGCCAGGAATTTTTCGACGCTGATCGTCTCTGCTCGCGCTGCCGGGGCGATGTCCGCGGCGGACATTTGCTCGACGCTGGCGACACCATCGAGCGCGTTGCTGAGCGTCTTTCGGCGTTGTCCAAACGCGGCGCGCAGAATGCGATCGAGTGGCGCGGCGAGGCGCATGCGCTCTGCATCGTGGTGTGGGGTCAGTTTGACGATGGCGGAGTCGACCTTCGGTACTGGCCAGAAGCTGCCCGGTGCAACTTTGAACAAACGCTGCACCTGGCATTGAGCCTGAAGCGCGACGCTCAGGCGCCCATAAATCTTGTCGCCGGGCGGTGCGACCATGCGATCGACGACTTCGCGCTGCAGCATGAAGTGCATATCTTCGATGACGTCCTGGTGTTCGAGCAGATGAAACAGAACTGGCGTCGAAATGTTGTAGGGCAGGTTGCCGACGACTCGCAAACGGCTGCCCGTGCCACGCAGCGCGGTGAAATCGACCGTGAGCACGTCGGCTTCGATAATTGTCAGGTCGCCGTGCTGCGGGCCTTGTTCGCGCAGTAACGCCACCAGATCGCGGTCGATCTCAATGGCGGTTAGCTGCGGCACTTCGGCGAGCAACTTGAATGTCATCGCACCGCGACCAGGCCCGATTTCGACGATACGCTCGTCTGTCGTGGGTGCGATCGCGCGCACAATGCGATCGATCACGCGTTCGTCGCGGAGAAAATTCTGGCCGAATCTTTTTCGAGCAGTGATCACGGTGTGCGTGTTGCGATGATGCGGATCGCTTCGGAAATGGCCGCATACAAAGAACCTGGATCCGCAAGGCCTTGGCCGGCGATGTCCAATGCCGTGCCGTGATCGACTGACGTGCGCACGTAAGGCAGCCCTAATGTGACGTTGACAGCGGAACCGAATCCGGCGTACTTGAGCACCGGCAAACCTTGATCGTGGTACATGGCGAGAAAGGCATCGGTGCGCGCTATTCGCTCGGCACTGAATGCGGTGTCGGCTGGCAAGGGGCCTTCAAGTTCAATTCCCTTGCTGCGCAATGACTTGAGCACTGGCGCAATAATGCGCTGCTCTTCGGTGCCCAGATGCCCACTCTCTCCAGCGTGCGGATTAAGACCCAGGACCGCAATGCGCGGCCGTTCGATGCCGTAGTCGCGTTTGAGTCCGCCATGCAGCACGGCCAGCGTTGATTGCAGCAGCTCTGGCGTAACAGCGTTGGCCACTGCGCGCAGTGGCAGATGTGTTGTTGTCAGCGCCACGCGCAAGGGCTGCTTCTTCGGCGCGGCGGTGAGCAGCATGACGACGCGTTCGACACCCGCCAATGCCTGAAAGAACTCTGTGTGACCGCTAAAAGGCGATTTGGTCGTATCAAGCACACTCTTTTGCACCGGGGCAGTGACGAGTCCATCGATATGACGTCGTTTTGCATCGTGTGCGGCATGCGTCAGCATGGCCAAGGTTGCTGCGGCGTTACGCGGATCGAGTGTGCCGGGGCGAGCTTCAGCAGCGAGCGCGACGGGCATCGCCTCATGAAACATCAGGCCCGGCCGGACGGTGCGTTCGCCGTCGTCAGGCATGAGACTGACCTTGACCCCTAAGCGCTCGGCGGTGGCACGCAAAAGTGCCGGGTCGCCATAGGCGATCAGGCGCGCTGGCCAGCGTTTGACGGCGGCGCGAAGGACCAGTTCGGGGCCAACGCCGGCAGGTTCTCCGATCGTCAGCCCGATGCGCGGTATCAAGACTTCGCCAATCGATCTTCGATGAAAGCCTCGCCGCGCAATTGGCGCAGAAAAGCCTCGTAGGCTTCTTCGCCTTTGCGCTGACGCAAGCTTTCGCGAATCTGATTGCGAACAACTTCTTCGGTGCGATCGCTCTCTCTTGTTCCGACGCGTTGGATCAGCATCCAGCCGTCGGCGTCGCGAACGGGACGCGAATACTGACCGTCTTCCATCGAAGTGACCATTTCCGCAAAAGCCGGTGGCACGCTGTCGATCGGGAACCAGTCCATATCGCCGCCCAGCGGCGCGGTTGCCTCGTCTTCTGACAACTCGCGTGCCAGTTTTTCGAATTCCTCGCCCTTTTCTAGGCGGCTGTAAATCGAATTGATGGCACGTTCAGCGGCATCTTCGGACTGCAATTCAGTAATCCGCACCAGAATTTTGCGCGAGCGAAACTCGGTGACCATGATTTGGCTGGTATCGCGTTTGTCTGTAAGTTGGATGAGGTAGTAGCCGGTGGGTGTGCGCAAGGGCTCAGAGATTTCCCCAGGTTTCATGGCCGAGACCAGATCGGCAAAGGCAGGCGCGATCTGGTCGTACCGGCGCCATCCCAAATCGCCGCCCTCGAGAGCTTGCGCTGCATCCGAGTAGCGAATGGCAGCGGCAGCAAAATCGATCTTACCTTCATCGATCAGTTTCTTGACGCCATCGATCTTGGTCTTTGCGATCTCGACCTGTTCGGGCGAAGCGCCATCGGGAATGGCGACCAGTACGGCCGATATCCGCACCTCGCCCTGGCGTTGCGCGCCGGTCGCCAATGCGATTTCCACTTCGGAGGGGCTGACCTCGGCGCGTGATTCGATGACGCGTTGGCGCAGCTTCTGCACCATGATCTCCTCGCGCAGCGTGCGCCTGAATTCGGCCAGATCGAATCCTTCGCGGCTCAGCTGTTGTTGTAGTTGCGCGAAAGTCAGGTTGTTCTGTTGAGCGATGCGGCCAATCGCATTGTCGATTTCCGTATCGGTCACTCGAACGCCCGTGGACTCCGCGCGTTGCAATTGCAGGCGAATCGACATCAGCCGCTCGAGTACCTGACGTTCCAATACTTCGGGCGGCGGCAATTGGGTCTCGCGGCCTTGATACTGGCGGCGCACTCCAACAATCGCCTGGTCGAGCTCCGATCGCAGAATGACGTCTTCATCGACAATGGCGACGATGCTGTCGATCTGCTCTCCCAGAGCCTGGCTTAAGGCGGTTGGCGCGAACGCTAAAAATGTTAAGAAAATCAGAATATTACGCATGTTGGACCGTCTGCCTAAGGCTGATAACCGAGAATAGCACGGCGTAGAAACTCGCCCGTATCACGACCGATACGACCAAGACCCGTCAGCTCGAACTCCAGAAACACTGCATTGCGCCGTTCCGTGCCGACGCCGCGAAGATAGTTCCTCGAAAGCAAACGTACGCTGTAGCAGCAACTCAAGTACTCGAATCCGGCCACGGCTTCGAGGGTCGTGTCCTCGCGCAGCGAATAGTTCCAGCGCGCGATCGCACGCCAGTTCTGGTTGATTGGCAACAATGTGGAGACTTCGGCTTGCTCTATTCCCGCAGGTCCGAACAGCGCCGCAGGGCCTGGCTGAAGGTCGAACGTGTCCGGCCGATATCGGTAGCCCACATTGAACAATCCGCCCTCGCCGAATTTGCGCTGCCAACGAACGGCAGCAAGATCGCGGCGATTGCGCTCGGGATCGAATCGAAATGCTCCCGAAAGATTGGTCGAAGGCGTCAGCTGAGTGCGCCATTCAAGCACGTACGCCGACTGATCCCGATCAGGCGCCTGCTGCGGATCGGGATCTCCCGGTAAGAACACGTCCGGTGCGTCGAAGTAACGAATCTGGCCGATCTGTAGAGCCGCTCGTTCCGCACCCGTGTTGCGGTCCAGCAATCGAGTCGCGAGACCGAGCGTGAGCTGATTGGCGTTGCTTTGCCGATCGGCACCAGTGAAGCGGTTATCGCGGAACAGCTGCGCGTAGCTGAAGTCGAACATCGCGCTATCGAAGACCGGCGTGTCGTCCTGCTCGCGATTGGGCACATTCAAGTAATAAATGCGCGGTTCGAGCGTTTGCCGCAATGTGTTGCCGAACGCGCGGTCGCGATCGAAGTAAAGCCCGGCGTCGATGCTGGCAATGGGCGTTGAGCGGGAGCGGGAGCTGTCAAAAGCGCTCGCGGCTCCACGTGGCCGGTCCAGTTCGTGTTGCGTAAAACGCCATTTGATTTGCGAGTCCAAATAGCCCGCCGGACGTTGCCACCGGTAGCCGATGTAGGGTGCGAAATCCGAGCGCGTGCCGCCATCCAATTCGGTGCGTGTGCATTGGTCACCGTTGAAGTCCAGGCACAATGGGTCGCGATCGAAGCGCACCCACTCGGCACCGACGCCATAACGCCAATTGCCGCGGCGATCAGCATAGCTGCCAAAAAAGCGTGGTACCCGGCGATACGGATCGACCTGCAGAGCTTCATCGACATCCGGCAGGATCAGCTCATAGTCATCGACCAGCGCACTCAGTTGCCAGGAACGACCCGCACTCGATAGCTGCACCAGACTGCCGAGCACGCTTGTCGCAGACGCATTCAAAGAGTCGCCAAGATCGACGAAGTAGCGATCGTCAGACACATACTGGACATCCGCATCGAGCCGCAGGTTGGCGAACAGATGACCGTTGTGGCGCACTCTGGCACGGCTGCGGTCATCTCCGAAGCGGTCGTCGCCCGGCAAGTACTCGGCGTCGAATTGCCCGGCGCCCTGCGACGACAAATAGCGAAACTCGCCGCCCAGTTGCGCGCCGCGGTTGGCGATAAACCGCGGCGTGGCCGTGGCATCGTAATTCGGCGCGAGGTTCCAGTAATACGGCACGCCAACATCGAGCCCGTCGCTGCCACCGCCGAGCTTTGGCGCAAGCCAGCCGCTCTTGCGTCGATCGTCGATCGGAAAGCTGGCGAATGGTGCGTAAAGAACAGGGATGCCGGCAATCCGCAGCTTGAAATCCTCGGCTCGTGCCTGGCCACGAGCGTGGTCGATGTCGAGCTTTGCCGCTTCGATTTGCCAACTCAGGTCGCTTCCAGGACACGTCGTGTAGGTCACTTCGCCCAGGGTCGTAGTCTCGCCCAGCGTAAGTGCAGTTTTCGCTTTGCCTTGGCCGCGCCTGGCCTTGATCGCGTAACGCACGTTATCCAGCTCGGTGCGTTCATTCGTTTGATCGCTGCGAACTTCATCGGCATAAAATTGGTGGCGCGCATCTTCGTATCGCACCCCACTCGATGCGGTCGCGAGCGCATTTTTGACGTCGTAGTCGATGCGATCGGCGCGGATTGACTGGCTGCCGCGCAAAGCGAAAGCGTTGCCGGTCAGCGTGACCGATTGGCCATCAATGCCCTCGAGACGGTCGCCGGTTAACCGGGTTTCCGCCGCCGCATCGTTGGTTGCGTCACCCGCGGCAACCGGAACGCCAGTGCAATTCCATTCGCCGTTGTCTTTGGTACAGCGCCACGGATCGACTGGGCACAATTCCGCCGAAATGGCAGCAGACAGCGGGCACAAGGAAATGCCGAGCAGCGAGAAGGCAGCAATGCGCATGGTTCAGTCAAGCGACAACGAAGGCCGTAACGATAGCGGTATGGCGTAACGAATGTCTGCTTGTCCAGTCGGCATTGACCGCGGTCAGACCACCAGGACATCGCATGGCGCGTAATACGCGAGGAAGCGAGGAACGCTGCCGAGCACGGCTTCGGTCATGCGCGAGCCACTATGCCGGCCGACAACAAGCAGATCTGCTTCCAGCTCTCGTGCCAAATCTGGAATGGCCGGGTTTGTGTCGCCATGCACGATTCGCGGTTGCGATGTCAGTTGGCCCATTCCCGCTTCGCGCAGGCATTCCATCATCGACTCCTGGGCGGAATGCGCAGCGCCATCAATGAATGCGCTCAGTTCTGCTTCGCTTGCGCCATGCAGCCGCATCCTGGCCTCGTGCGGCGATCGAAATGTGTGCGCCGGCACCAATTGCGCATTTCGAGCGAAGCGCGTTGCATCTTGCAGCACGTGCTGGGAGCGTGGTCCAAGATCCAGCGCCGCCAGGACACGACGGTAAGGGACATCCGCTGCGTATCGAACCACCAGCACCGGGCAAGGCGCGCTTGCGAGCACCCGCGCTGCGGTACCGCCAAGAAAGAACTGTTGCAACGCACCGCGCCCATGTGCGCCGATGACAATCAGCTCCGGGCGCACGCTTTCGGCCGCCTCGGCAAGAATGCGATGCGCTGTGCCATGCATGAGTTGTTGGCTCACGCTGGAAGCGCCCAGTTCGCGCGCTTGTGCGGCCATTGCGCTTAAGCGGTGTTCGGCATCACTCTGCATTCTTGCTGCCCAGTCGCCGCCGGCAAAAACGCTGTCGAGCAGCGTAGCGATTGGAAATGCGTGCACGATGTGCAAGTGAGATCCCTGGTCCGCGGCGATCATCGCGGCACGGCGCACGGCTGCTTGTCCAAGGGTCGAAAAGTCGCAGCCGACTAACACGGTACGTTTTGAGTTCATGGCCAAGATGCTCAATGGGTTTATTCGATCATCCCAAAAAAGTGTTGTTGCCAGGGAGCTATTTGGAAGTACCTGGTGGTTTGAAAGCCAAGACATGGTGCAAAGTGCTTTGCAAGTCTGCCCATTGCTCCGGCGTATTGGCGCCGCGCAGCTGCTCCTCTTCTGCGAAAGTCAAGTCAAGCGCCAGGGCACCGAGGCGACGGTGCATTTCTCGGAGGCTTCTGGCGCGAGCCTCGGATTGCGCGCAGATTGCGTCCAGGTGGCTCAGCGCCTGTGGCGTGGCGATCAGACAAAAAGGCAGCGGCCAGCCGTCGAAATGCGTGCATCGGGCGGGGCATTGGTATAGGCGTGCGAGCAGTGCCGGGCTGAGCCGTGGCGTATCGATAGCGACAAATAACAATCTCGCGCCAGGATGTAGGGACGCGACAGTCGCCACGCCGCCGATCGGGCCCAGATGGTCGCGGCGGTCGCAAACGCCGCCCGGTCTGGCGCCGCTGACGACAACCTCGATTGCCCCTGCCGTACGCAGCAGGTTTGACATGTGCTCGAGCAAACGGAGCCCGCGCCACTGCAGTTGGGCTTTGTCTTCCCCCATGCGCCGCGACTGGCCACCCGCAAGTATCACGCCGATCATCACAGGCACCTTCGTTGCCCACCACGCGCTCAAAAGTCGACAATCTGGCGTTCCAGAGCGCTTCGTGGATATCTTGCGTTGCGCTCAAACTGCCAGAGGCCCGGCCTGGCGCCGCAATGCCTCTAAATTCAGTAGCGTGACATGCTTGCGGTCGGTACGCACGAAACCTTGTTCTTCGAACCGGGCGAAAACGCGGCTCATGGTTTCCTTGCGCATGGCCAGCAGACGCGCAATATCTTGCCGGGGCAGGGCGATCGAGAACTCTGTTGACGAAAAGCCGCGTTGTTTCCAACGGCTGCTCAGGTCCAGCAGGAAACCGGCCAAACGCATTTCAACCGGATGATCGACCGAATAGCGTGGGGTTTGCAGGGCTGCACTGAAAAGCTGGAACAATCGTGCCTGAAGTGTTGGCCATACCAACGCCAGATCGGCGACGCGCGGAAAGGAAATTCTGCACAGGACACCGGTATCGAGCAGCGTCGCGTCGCACCGATAACGAGACCCGGCCAGCGCGTCCAGGCCCACCAGTTCTCCAGGCAGGTGGAGCCCCAGGACCTCGTCGTTTCCATCGCTGTCGACCCTGGCGGTTTTGACCTGCCCGCTCTTGATTGCGTAGATCGCATCGAAGGGATCGCCCATCGCGATATAGCGTGTGCCTGCTGGCAAGGGGCCAATCTGCTCGACCAGACATTCGAATGCCGTCTGCACACCCGGTTCGGTATGGCCAGGAACGCAGAACACAGCGCTGTGGCAGCTCCGGCAATCGGCCGCCCGCGGCCGCATGCGGCCAGCGCTCTGTTCGATGTCGCGGTGAAAATCCTCCGCCCAACAGTGAAGGCTCTGTAGATCGTCCATGGACTCAGACTCTTTCGATGCGGTTTCGCATCCAGGCACTATCATGCCAATTCTGCATGCAATTGCCGAAGCGAGTGCACCTCGTTTACGGATGTGAAGTCCAGCGCGCCGACCATCGCCTTTGCGCCGGAGATGGTTGTTGAGTAGGGAACCTTGTGGTGCAGCGTTTCGCGGCGGATGGCAAATGAATCGGCGATTGCCTGCCGCCCCTCGGTGGTGTTGACCACGAACGTGACTTCGCCGTTCTTGATCAGATCGACAATATGCGGGCGGCCCTCCATGACTTTGTTGATGCGCTGACACGGCACGCCGGCTGCCAGCAGCGCGTCGCAAGTGCCGCCGGTCGCGACCAGACGGAAACCTCGCGCAAGCAAATCTCTGGCGATCGGCACGAGGCGTGGTTTGTCGCCATCGCGCACCGAAAGAAAAACGGTGCCGAGTTTGAGCGGTGTTTGATTCGCCGCGAGTGCGGCGCGCGCAACCGCAGCGCCGAAGCTGCGGCCGACGCCCATCACCTCACCCGTTGAGCGCATCTCAGGGCCCAGGATCGGGTCGACCCCCGGGAACTTGTTGAATGGGAAGATCGGTTCTTTGACCGAGAAGTACTCCGGAACGATCTCGCGCGTCATGCCCTGTTGCTTCAGGCTCTGGCCGACCATACAGCGCGCGGCAATTTTTGCCAGCGGGCGTCCCGTCGCCTTCGCAACGAAAGGCACAGTGCGTGATGCGCGCGGATTCACTTCCAGGACGAAGATGTCCTCGCCCTGTATCGCAAATTGCGTGTTCATCAGGCCTACGACATTCAGCGCTTTCGCCATGATCGTCACCTGTGCGCGAAGTTCGTCCTGCAGTTCCTTCGAAAGCGAGAAAGGCGGCAGCGAACATGACGAATCGCCCGAGTGCACGCCGGCTTCTTCGATGTGCTCCATGATGCCGCCGATCAAAACGTCCTGACCGTCGCAAATACAGTCGACATCGACCTCAATCGCATGATCCAGGAAACGATCGAGCAGCACCGGCGAATCATTGGAGACGCGAACAGCGTCCGTCATGTAGCGCTTCAGATCGCTCTGGGCATAGACCACTTCCATGGCGCGTCCGCCGAGCACGTACGAGGGTCGGACGACCAGCGGATAGCCGATCTCGCGTGCCAGTGCTGTGGCTTCTTCCGGCGTCCGTGCGGTGCGATTGGCGGGTTGTTTTAATCCCAGACTCTGAATCAGCTTCTGAAATCTCTCCCGATCTTCGGCCAGATCAATCGAGTCCGGCGAGGTGCCGATGACCGGCACGCCTTCGCGTTCGAGCGCCCGGGCCAGCTTGAGCGGCGTCTGGCCACCATATTGGACGACGACGCCCTTGGGTTTCTCTTTGTCGACAATCTCCAGCACGTCTTCAAGCGTCACCGGTTCGAAGTAGAGCCGATCGGAGGTGTCGTAATCGGTCGATACGGTTTCAGGATTACAGTTGACCATGATCGTCTCATAACCATCTTCGCGCAGCGCCAGAGCGGCGTGTACGCAGCAATAGTCGAACTCGATGCCCTGGCCGATGCGATTTGGGCCGCCTCCGAGCACAATGATCTTGTCCCGATTCGTTGGCTCCGCTTCGCATTGCTGCTCATACGTGGAGTACATATAGGCCGTATCGGTGGCGAACTCAGCCGCGCAGGAATCGACGCGTTTGTACACAGGGCGAACGTTCAATGCGCGGCGCAGTTGCCGAATCGCGGCTTCGCCGGTTGCGCACAATTCCGCCAACCTGGAATCGGAAAAGCCCTTGCGTTTCAGCGCGCGTAACCGATGCGCGGTCAGCGCCGACAAGCCCTGACTGGCCAGTAGTTTCTCTTCCAGAATCAGGTCCTCGATATTGGCGAGGAACCACGGGTCGATGGCGCTCAGTGCATGGACGTCGTCGATGCTCATGCCTGCCCGGAAGGCATCCGCAACATAAAAAATACGATCCGGTTTGGGCTCACGCAGTTCCCGCTTCAATTCTCGGATCTTGTCGTCGTCAAAGGGTGCTGCAATGCGCGGGTTCAGCCCATCGCTGCCGATCTCCATGCCGCGCAGCGCTTTTTGCATCGACTCTTGAAAGGTCCGCCCCATCGCCATCACTTCGCCGACGGATTTCATCTGCGTTGTCAGGCGCGAATCGGCTTTGGGGAACTTCTCGAAGGCGAAGCGCGGAATTTTGGTGACGACGTAGTCGATTGCCGGCTCGAACGAGGCGGGTGTCGCACCACCGGTGATGTCGTTCTTCAGTTCGTCGAGCGTGTAACCGACGGCAAGTTTGGCGGCGATTTTGGCGATCGGGAAACCCGTTGCTTTCGAGGCCAGCGCGCTGGAGCGCGATACGCGCGGGTTCATTTCGATGACCACCATGCGGCCGTCCTTGGCATTGATGCCGAACTGCACGTTCGAACCGCCGGTGTCCACGCCGATCTTACGCAGAACGGCGATCGATGCATCACGCATGCGCTGATATTCCTTGTCGGTCAGCGTTTGCGCGGGTGCCACGGTGATCGAATCGCCCGTGTGCACGCCCATTGGATCGAAGTTCTCGATCGAACACACAATGATGCAGTTATCCGCACGGTCGCGGACCACTTCCATCTCATACTCTTTCCAGCCGAGCACACTCTCTTCGATGAGTACTTCGTGCACGGGCGACAAATCCAGGCCGCGCGTGGCGATTTCGATGAACTCCTCGCGGTTGTAAGCAATGCCGCCGCCCGAACCGCCCAAGGTAAAGGATGGACGGATGATGGTCGGGAACCCGACTTTCAGTTGTGCGGCCATTGCCTGATCGAGCGATCGAGCGATCTGTGCGCTCGGGCAGGAAAGACCAATTTCGGCCATTGCATGGCGAAAGAGCTCGCGGTCCTCCGCCAGCTTGATCGCCTCACGCGAGGCGCCGATCAACTCGACGTTGTATTCCGCCAACACGCCGGCATCGGCCAGCGCGAGTGCCGCATTCAGAGCAGTCTGTCCGCCCATCGTCGGCAGCAACGCGTCGGGGCGTTCCTTTTCGATGATCTTGGTGAGCGTCGACAGGTGCAGTGGCTCGATGTATGTCGCATCGGCCATTTCCGGATCGGTCATGATCGTTGCTGGATTGCTGTTCACCAGCACGACGCGGAACCCCTCGCTCTTCAGCGCTTTGCACGCCTGCGCACCCGAGTAATCGAATTCGCATGCTTGACCGATGACGATCGGGCCTGCTCCAATGATGAGAATTGACTTTAGATCGGTACGTTTCGGCATCAGCAATGGCCTTCTTGAGTTGCGCTATGGTGCGACGCTTTTGAGTGACTCCCGCACCACAGCGCGCAGCGTGTCGCGATGCGCGCTATGTTGCCACGTTCTCTGTGTTCAACTGCATGACCATCAACAGGCTCGTGTCTTCGCGTGAACCTGTCATCGCGCCACTACGCCGCTTGCGCAGCCTCCGAAGGGCTCGGGCAGGTGCACATCAAATTCCGATCGCCATAGACATTGTCGACGCGCCCAACCGGGCACCAGTATTTGTCCTGACGGGACATGCCGCCAGGAAACACGGCTTCGCTTCGCGAATACGCACGATTCCAGGTGTCGTCAACCAAATCGTGCACAGTATGTGGCGCGTGGCGCAGTGGGGAGGCTTCGATCGCATAAGTACCCGATTCGACAACGGCGATCTCCTTGCGGATGGCAATCATCGCGTCGCAAAAGCGGTCCAGCTCGACCTTGGCCTCCGACTCGGTCGGTTCGATCATGAGCGTGCCGGCAACGGGGAAACTCATGGTCGGCGCATGAAAGCCGTAGTCGATCAGGCGCTTCGCAATGTCGTCGACGGTCACGCCCGCGGCGTCTTTGAGTGGACGAGGGTCGATGATGCACTCGTGCGCAACGCGGCCGTTATGGTTCTTGTATAGCACCGGGAAATGCCCATCCAAACGTGCGGCAATGTAATTGGCGTTCAAGATCGCGATTTCGGTTGCGCGCTGCAAACCTGGACTGCCCATCATCAAGATATACGCGTAAGAAATCGGCAGGATCGACGCCGAACCAAAAGGCGCCGCAGACACGGCGCCGACCGGTGCCGTGCCGCCGTCGAGTACGATATGACCTGGCAGGAATGGCGCCAGATGGGACTTCACGCCGATGGGTCCCATGCCCGGACCACCGCCGCCGTGCGGGATGCAAAAGGTCTTGTGCAAGTTCAAATGGCTGACATCGGCGCCATAGTCGCCCGGGCGCGATAGTCCGACTTGCGCGTTCATGTTGGCGCCGTCCAGATAGACCTGACCCCCATGCTGGTGCACGATCTCGCAGATCTCCGAAATGCGCTCCTCGAACACGCCATGGGTCGATGGATACGTCACCATCAGGGCCGCCAGTTGGGCGCTATGGTGTTCCGCCTTCGCTCGCAGATCGTCGACATCGACATTGCCTTCCGTGTCGCAGGAAACCACGACCACGTCCATTCCGACCATTTGCGCCGAGGCGGGATTGGTACCGTGCGCGCTGGACGGGATCAAACACACATTGCGGTGGGCTTCGTTTCGGCTCCGATGGTAGCCAGCAATCGCCAACAAGCCCGCATATTCGCCCTGGGCGCCCGAGTTGGGCTGCAACGACACGGCATCGTACCCTGTGATATCGCAAAGCCATGCCTTTAGATCTTCGAACATCTCGGCATAACCATGCGCTTGATCGGATGGCGCGAAAGGATGCAGCGCACCAAATTCTGGCCAGGTGACCGGGATCATTTCAGCGGTAGCGTTGAGTTTCATCGTGCAAGAACCGAGCGGGATCATGGCCCGATCGAGCGCCAGATCGCGATCTGCAAGGCGGCGCATATACCGCAGCAACTCCGTCTCCGAACGGTAGCGCGAAAAGATCGGGTGTTGCAAACAGGAGCCCTTGCGCAACAATTCGCCCGGGATCGTGGTGTCGCCTGAAACCTCCGGAAATTTAAGCGCGCCGCCGAAAGCGCGCCAGACGGCTTCCACGGTTTGCACTGTGCTGGTTTCGTCCAGGTTAATGCCGAGCGCGCCATCAAGAATGCGCAGGTTGATCCCGGCCGCCAGCGCGTGCGCGACAATTGCGCGCTGCTGCGTGCCGACAGCGACGCTGATCGCATCGAAATAGCACGCTTCGCGTGGCGCAAAACCGAGGCGCCTCAATCCTGCGGCAAGCACTGCCGTGAGCTGCTGCACGCGCCGGGCGATCGCCGTCAGGCCCTCAGGCCCGTGGTACACCGCATACATTGATGCCATCACGGCCAACAGGACTTGGGCAGTGCAGATGTTGCTCGTCGCCTTTTCCCGACGAATATGCTGCTCACGCGTTTGCAACGATAAGCGGAACGCCTGCTGGCCGCGGCTGTCGACAGACACGCCGATCAGTCGACCGGGAATCGAGCGTTTGAGTGCATCGCGGACCGCCATATACGCGGCGTGCGGGCCACCGTAGCCCATCGGCACGCCAAAGCGCTGCGTAGAGCCAATCGCGATGTCGGCGCCAAGTTCGCCTGGCGGCGTGAGTATCGTCAGCGCCAGGGGATCGGCGGCGACCACGGCGATGCCACCCTTTGCCTTGATGGTTGCGATGGCCGAACGAAAGTCGCGCACGGCGCCGGTGGTGCCAGGATACTGGAAGATCGCGCCAAACACGTCCATGCCGGCAAGATCGCGCTCCGGGTCGCCGATCAACAGTGTCCATCCCAATGGTTCGGCGCGCGTTTTCAGCAGCGCTACGGTCTGCGGATGGCAGTCGGAATCGACAAAAAACGTGGTCGATTTCGATTTTGCGCCGCGCTGCGCAACGGCCATGGCTTCGGCTGCCGCTGTCGCTTCATCGAGCAACGATGCGTTTGCCACGTCAAGGCCGGTCAGCTCGGTGATCATCGTCTGGTAATTCAGCAAAGCTTCGAGCCGGCCTTGACTGATTTCCGGCTGATACGGTGTATAGGCCGTATACCAGGCCGGATTTTCCAGAATGTTGCGCAGGATGACCAAAGGCGTAAAGGTGCCGTGGTAACCCTGGCCGATGAGTGAAGTCATCACCTGGTTGCGGTCGGCGATTTGCCGCAAGCGCGCCAGCGCCTGAGTTTCGCTGAGCGCTGCCCCAATCGAGAGCGGCCTGGCCTGGCGAATCGATGCCGGCAAGGTTTCGCTCATCAGTTGTTCGACCGTATCCACGCCAATCGCCTCCAGCATGGAGACGATTTCATGTGGAGATGGGCCGATATGGCGGTCGACAAATGCGCTCGCGACATGAGGCTGGCGCACGAAACTGACGTTGCTGGATGACATCGCAGAGGCTCCGAAGAAAAATAGGCTGTGCGCGGCATGCGCCGCCAGTGCGTCCCAGAAGTGACTGGAGTGAATTCCGCGTTTTTCGGCTCAAACGCTGCACTGCTCGTCGGCGCCATAGCTCAGCTATGAGTTCTCTCGCGCCTTGCCTTGAGCCGAAATCCATCGGAAATTTCAACCAATGATTTCTAGGAACACCACCAGCCCCATCTGTCGGTTCGCCTGAGAGCGTGACTCCTTCGGCGGCTGCCATCGAATGCAGCGCTTTCCAGATGTTCTACGTGCCTTGCAGTCCTTTTGCCTGAGAGATTCCGGGGCGGTTGCTCCTTCGGCGTTGGATCTGGTGTGGTGCTTCGCATCACACCAGGCCCAAGCTCTCCTGCATGGCAGCGCAAAGACTAGCACGTTGTTGAGAAACGCACTTCCGGGTTTCGATGTCCAAGACCAGAACTTACAAGGCGTTGCGTGGTTCCAGGAGCGTGCACATCCAGGTCAGTCGCCGCTCGACAAACCCGCTTCGCTCTTTTTGATGTTTTGGATCTGCCAGCCGCGACCGGACTTCACCAATTGCACGGTGATCGGCAAGCTGCCGCCATCTGCCATTGCCAGGGTGCCTTCCAATGAGCCGCTGCTATTTTCGATTGCGCGCGATGACCAGCTGGCCTCGCGATAGCCGACGAGCCCATTGTCTTCTGCGAAAGTCTGCAACTCCTCCTGAGTGGTTGAGGCTTTGAAGTCCGATGATGTCAGCGCCATTGCCGCAGCGTAGTCCTCACGCGCGATCGCGGAGAAAAATGCATCCGCAGCCTTCGGCAAATCCGCCGTCGCCCAGAACACAGCACCGACGCAACCGCCGATCAGAACGACGAATCCGATCAGTACCATCATTACTTTTTTCAACATCGCGATATCCCCTGTGCGTGGTGAATTTGAATCATGGCAGAGTTGAAAGCAGCCGAGTAGGGATACGGATCAGTGCCGATCAAACAACAGCGAGGCAACAACCCGTCCAAGCCAGGCACCGAAACGTGCGCAATGAGATCGCCCAAATACGCGAGTGCATTCTCGTCTCCCCGCATTTGATTCAGAGCCCCGGCTCTTCGAGTTTCCTGCCACAATCCGCCTGACTGCCAACGGGTGTGGTGGCCCTGAGATTTATTGGAGTTGTTTCCGCGTCTTTGTGCTCAAATGCTGCGTTGCTCATTGGCGCGATCGCGCTGCTATGACGACTCCTCGGGCCCTGCCTTGAGCCAAAATCCATCGGGAACTTCGTCCAATCACTTCTGGGACGCCACACCCGGTCGCACCGCGACCCAAGAGGATGTATGCGCCGATGGATTGTTGTCATTGCCGTCTTGCTGGCCAGCACTGCTGTCGGCATAGGCGTGAGTTATGCGCCGGATCGCAGCGTGGCGTCGCTCAGGGCCGAATACGCGCCGCCGCCGTCGCAGTTCATCGGTGTCGACGGTATGCAGGTGCACCTTCGCGATGAGGGCGTACGCGATGACCCGCTGCCCATTTTGCTGCTGCACGGCACGAGCGCGAGTTTGCATACCTGGGACGGGTGGGTAGCGGCACTGGCGCCCACACGGCGGGTGATCCGCATCGACTTGCCTGGTTTTGGTCTGACGGGACCGAATCCCGGTGCGGACTATTCGGCGCAAAGTTATGTGCTGCACGTCAATCGTGTGCTTGATCGCCTGGGCGTGACCCGCGCAGTATGGGTGGGGAACTCGTTCGGTGGGGAAGTGGCGTGGCTGGCAGCAGTGCTGGCACCCGATCGCGTTGGCGCATTGATCCTGATCGACGCTGCCGGTTACCCCTTTGTGCCCGAGTCGATTCCCTTGGGTTTCAGGCTGGCGCTCGATCCGAATATGGCACCGATTGTGCGCAATCTGCTGCCGCGTTTCATCGTCGCGAACAGCGTGCGCGAGACCTACGGCGATCCGGACAAGGTCACGGATGCGACTATCGATTTGTATTACGCGCTGGCCTTGCGCGAGGGCAATCGGCAAGCCTTGATCGATCGTTTCGCACAAGGCGTTGCCGCGCACGGCGCATTGAGCGAGCGCATCTCGGAGATTCGCGCTCCTACGCTGATCCTGTGGGGCAGCAAAGACCGCTTGATCCCACCGGAAAACGCCGAACGTTTTCACGCCGATATCGCCGGCAGCGAGCTGACGATTTTCCCAGGCTTAGGCCACATCCCGCATGAGGAGGATCCGGCGGCGACGGTGGCGCGCGCGATGGCGTTTCTGGCGTCTGTAGGCCACGTCCTCTGACCGAAATCGCAACAGGACTAGCCGTGCACCAACTCTGCATGTTCAGCCACCCTGCAACGGCGCTCGCCGTTCGCAACCCACTGGAAGTAGACCCACTATGACCTGGCTCGAAGGCTTCGAACTCGCAAGCTACATCGTCACCGTCATTGGCCTGCCTTTCGCCGTCTGGGTGTTCATCAAGCAGGAACGCGCCGAGCGCGAGAACGAGGAGGAGGAGGCCTATCTGTTGCTGGCGACAGCCTACAACGACTTTCTGAAAGTCGTGCTCGCCAACGCCGACTTGCAGCTGCGCAGCAGTGCCGCTTTGGCCTCGGCCACGGCGGAGCAGCGCGAACGCATGCTGGTGATCTTCGACATGTTGGTCTCGATGTTCGAGCGAGCCTACCTGGTCGCCTACAAAGACGAAATGACGGTGCAGGAGCGCCGGCGCTGGAACAGCTGGGACGACTACATGCGCGAGTGGTGCGGGCGCGACGAGTTCCACGACGCGCTGCCGCACCTGCTGCGCGGCGAGGATCCGGGCTTCCAGGCTTACATCCGGCGCGTTGCGCAGGAGGAGCGCGGTGGGCAGGCAACGTAGCCCTATCGGTTCTGTCGAAAAAGCCCGGCGGGAATACACCGATGATGACGCCAAGCCACGGCGGCGGAGCAGCAGCACCAAAGAGCCCGATCGCCAAGCCGTGACCGCTCAAGAGTTGCACCAAGACTCGGCAGATCTGAAACGCAACAATGCTTGCAAATCGAAAACTGCTAAGCCATCGTCAGATCCGGACCGACGATCTGACGGGGGCGTCGATGCATCACGCGGTGATGATTTCAAGCACGTTTAGCGATCTAAGTTCGCAGCGGCAAGTTTTGATGAGCGCCGCAGATAGGGCGAAGCTATACGCCGAGGGCATGGAGCACAACGACGGCGGAGTCAACGCCAGTGTGCTGGAGAACTCACTCGACATGGTTCGAAGGTCGCATGCCTACGTGTTGCTGATCGGGCGACGCTACGGCCAGCGTCCAGTGTCAACGAAAAATCCTAAGAACTTGTCCATTACTGAACTGGAGTTCAATGAAGCGATTCGCTTGGACAAAGCTATCAAGTTGATCCTGCTCAGTGACGATTACCCAACAGGCGCAGGCGACAAAAATCAGGCTGACATCGACAGCCTCGAAGCGTTTCGGGAGCGCGCTAAGTCGAAAGATGGTAACTCTGGCGAGCATCGAATCTACAAAGTGGTCAACAACGAAAAGGATCTTCTGCTTGCAGCCAATAACGCGATGCGGGATCTGGCAGAACATCTTCGAGAACACGCGCCTTTGCCTGCGGCCGATCCGACGCCGAGTGCGCCTTCTGCATCCGCGTTCCCGCCAACTGATTGCACCGTTGCAACGCGACTACAAACTGCATTGTTCAAGCGCATCGACGAAATTCGGGTTCAGGGCAGTCCAGATGAGAAACGCTTGTTGAGTTTGCTGCCCCAATGCACCAGCCGCGCCGCTTTGGATGCGATTTTATATGAGGAGGAAGGTGGTCTTAGGTTTCTCGAGCGAGTTCGGCATAAGGCCTCAGACCTTCCCAAGACAGACTCGGCTGACTCGCTGTCATATTCGCTTGCTCTGATGTTTCTTGTCGGCGCTGAACGCTACCTACAACAGGAGATTGGCAGTCGGCTGACAACCGGTGTCTTGCAGTTCGCAGTTGATAGCGGTGGTGCGAGGATGGGCGGGCCGCGAAATCGGTTCTGCATGCGGTCGGCGACTGGCTTTGGCAGGAACGAAAGCTCAGGTTGAAGCCCAACGCGCAGATCGGGCGCAGCACGTGCGGTGTTGCGTACTGTGGTTTTCGCATCAAGCCGGGCGTGGTGTTGCCGAGCGCGCGAAAGTTGTCGCGCTATCGGGCGGGCGTCAAACGCTTGTTGCGCTTCGAGCGCGACGATGCCGGCGAATGTGGCGACCGCGAAGCACAACTGCAACGCGCGCACGATGTACTTCTGGCGTCGCTGGCGCATAGTCAAAGCCAAGGCTTTCGTCAGCGGCTGTGGTGCGAGACAAGGGAGTATGCTTCGTGCTGATTCCCATCACGCAACACGCAACGTGCGCTGCCCGGCGGCTCTTGGAACAACAACGCCAGGAACTTGCGCGCCGCTTGCCGCAACGCCAACTCGCCCGAGAACCGGAACAACAACGTTGGCATGCGTCTTGTCCTGAGCTCAATGGCGCGCAGCCGGCGGATGCCCAAAGCGCCATGGACCAGATGTGGCGTCCAGTGTCGATGGCAATTGACCGCCATCGACCAAACCTCAAGGCCGCCGGAGCGTTAGTAGTGAGATCACGAACGCCCTCCGGCGCGCCGACTTTGCCTGCAAGTCGCGCAGCGGCTGGGCGAAAGTTCGTTGCAACTCGCGGGGCAGGCCGTGTCTGAGCCGCTAGTGGACCGCGACCCCGATCCCTTTCCGCCGCCGTGGGCCGATGCCTGGGGCGATGATCAATATGGGCTGTGGGCCGAGTTCGAGATCAAAGATGTGCGCCAGCGCATGCGCTGGAACGCGTCAGTTGGCTGGACGCCCAAGAACTGTTCAAGCAGATGGCGGTTCTGGGCTTGCCGGGCGCCGATTTGCCCACTGAGGCGCAGTGGGAATATGCGTGCCGGGCGGGCACGGTGACGCCGTTTCATTTTGGCGCGCAGGTTGATCCGGACAAGGCGAATTACAACGGAAGCTTTCCCTATGCCGACGGTGAAGAGGGCGAGTATCGCGAGCGCACCGTGGGGGTGAAAGCGCTGCCAGCAAACGATTGGGGGCTGTATCAAATGCATGGCAATATTGGCATCGCCACCGCGTTGGACTGACGCGCGAATGTCTTGCCTCAGCGCAAATGCACCAGGAGCCGCTCGGCGACGACTGACCAATCGAACCGTGGGTCTCGCACGTGCGCCAATGCAGCGGCGCTGGCGGCGGTCCAATGCGGCTCGTGGTGCAGTTGCGTGAGCGCGGCGGCGATGTCGGCTGGTTGTACTTCTACCATCGGCAGCGGCGAGATCGGTGTGCGTATGGGCCTTGCTGGCAGGCAATGCGCGTTCGTGCCCCATAACTCGATCAGCGCGGCTTGTCCCGGCACGATTTGCGGTGCGCCGGTGGCGGCGTGTTCGAAGCTCACCAGGCCAAAACCTTCGCCGTGTGCGGTGTTGATGCCAACGCTGCAGGCGTTGTAGAGCGCGTTGAGATCGGTGTCGCTCAGTGGCCCTGGGGTTTTCGGCCAGAACAGTACGCGATTTTGAATGCCGAGTGCGGCAGCCTGTTGGCGCAGTATATCGATGGCCGGCGTGTGTTCGATCGCGTGGTGCAGGCACAGGTAGGCGTCCGGGTGCACGTGGGCAAAAGGCGCGAAACCGGCCAAGGTGAGATCGATGCGTTTGCGCGGATCGGGGCGTGCGGCGTTGAGGATCATGGAGGCTGGCGCATCCAGCCCAAAGAGCGCTTGCGCCTTTGCTTTCTTTTCATCCAACGTGAGCGCACTGGGGCGAAATCGGCTGTGATCGACGCCGTGGCCGGCAACGGCCACGGGCAGCGCAAGTCCTGCTTCGCGCGCAACTGCGCGCACGTTGTCGGCGGCCGATTCGGTGTAGGTGATCAGCGTGCTGAAAGCGACCAGCGCTTCGATCCAGCGCGGGTCGTCGAGAATGCCGTCGATGGGTGCATAGCCCACCATCGGCACCGCGCCGCGCAGCGGGCCCAGCGTGTGCGTGTAGTGTTTGAGGTACCAAAGATCGTTGAGCGCGAGCACCGCGTCGGGCGCCAGTTCATTCCAGGCGGCGGCGGCCGCATAAGCGCCAATCAGATCGCCTCCGCGCAGATTTGTGGGCAGAACCTTGACGCCTGGCATGGGTTCGAAGACATCGCCCTTGTAGCCGACGCCGTACCACGTGATGCGAAATTCTTGCGCCAGATATGGCAGCAGCGATTCCAGCACGCGCGTAAAGCCCGTGCCAGGTTTGTACCAGCCGAGCAGCAGCAGGTGGCGTTTCGTCACGCTAAGGGTCTTCAGGTGTTGGTGGTGAGACAGTTCGGTTTGGTGCAACGAACATGGCCCACCACTTTTGTTCGCAAGAATGGCATCAAGCCCTGAGCGCCACACAATGACCGAAGCCACGAAGAAGTCAGGATTCCCTTATGCCAGGAAACGCCGTATCTCCGTGGCTTCGTCTGAGTTGGCTTCTGGCCCAGGCCAGCCAGCGCCGCAAGCAGCGCTTTCGGCCCGCTGCGCATCAGCTCCCTAACTGCACCGGCGTGTAGATCACGCCACCGTTGGGCTGCGTGACCGGATCGAGCATCAGGGTTTGGATGCACTGGATGCCGGTATCGCCGCTCGCGTCCATCGCTTCGAAACCGGGATTGGTGTCGCCATAGGTGGTGACGAAGGAATATGCGAAACCGCCCAAGGTACCGCAACCGAACTGATTACCTAACTGCTCGATCGCGAGCAAGCCAACGCCAGCCCCGTTTTCCTGCAAGAAGGTCGTCAGCGCGCCTTGTGGTTGATTGTCGAAGGTGACGCCAAGCGTGGTCACGATCAAGATGTCGCCGGGGCTTGCCGCCAGGGCTGGCGCCTGGTTGCCGGAAGCCTGAAACACATTGGCGACTACTTTGAGCGTTGCCGAGTCGAGCACCAGAAACCAATAGCCTTGCAGGCCAGGACTCGGCGTCTGCTGGCTGTAGGTGTTGTTTCCCACGGCGATGTTCGAAAACGGATAGCTGGCAGTCGGCATGTATGAAAACAGCGAAAGTGGTAAAGGTGAGGCCATTGCAGTTCTCCTGGGTCAGTTTGAGTCAAAGTTGCCGCGCTGCAATCACCGGTTTGGACGCGCTCTGCGCGCCCCCGCACAGCAGCAGATGCGGGGCGTACGGATCCAGCCGTCAGGCCAGCGCAATCGGTGTGTACATCACACCGCCGCTGGGCTGACTAACGGCCAGCAATGACAATGTCTGGATGGCGGTGTAGCCGGCTTGTACTTCGGTGTCGTACGCCTCGAAGCCCGGATTGGGATCGTTGAGCGTGGTGACGAAGGTGTACGTGAACCCGCCTAGCGAACCGCAGCCGATCTGCGTGGCCAACTGCTCGATGGCCAGCAGGCGCGCACCAGCGCCGTTGGCCATCAGGAACTTGAAAAGCGCGCCTTGCGGCTGGTTGTCGAAGCTGACACCGAGCGTTACGACAGCGAGCAGATACCCAGGGCCACTGACACCGAAGTTCGGCAACGTGCTGCCGCTTGGCTCAACCGCGTTGAACACAACGTTGAGATTTGAGGCGTCCAGCACCACGTACCAGTAGCCTTGTTGATAGTTCGACAACTGATGCGTCAGTCGGTTGTTGCCGACTGCAATGATCCCAGCCGCATACTGTGCGGGTCTTGTACCCATGACACTGATCGGAACGGTGTTCGCCACGGCAACCTCCTTCGCGTTGTGTTATCGAAGTCTACAACTGCGAAATTGCGGTAACATGATTTTTTCACGAGGGGCAGGGGCATGAGTGAGTTGCTGACGACGCTGCGATTGGAGGACTTCAACGCGCTGGTTGGGCGCACCATCGACGTGCAAATCGATGATCGTTTTGTTGCTTCGCAAGTTCTGGCCGCGCGTAAAGTGGGCGGCAGTTCGTTGCGTGAGGGCGGTGGATTCGCTGTCGATTTACGGTTGCCGCCGCACGCGCCTCGCCAAGGGGTTCTGTTGACACGATTGCCGCAGGGCGAAGTGGGCATCTTCATGTCGCCACGCAAAATTGTTGGCGGCGAGGTTGACTACGAGGCGGTGTTCAACTGATGTTCTTGCTCACTCCGAGTTGTTCATGGGTGGCGCCAACGGCACAGACCGAGCGGTTTGGCTCGCCTTGATGGGTCTTGCTATAGATCGATATCCAGCCCGAACCGGGTGCTGATGCTTTGCGCTCAGACCAACCGGCATGGCGAGATTGAAGTTCGAAGCCCGACGCGGCGCAGAGGGTGTCGAATGCCGGTTGATCCATCCGGATTCGTCGTACCTGGTAGCGTGCCTCGGCGGTACCCGTCGTTGCATCGACAATAGGAACATCCAGGTGTTCGACATAGGGCACCTGGCCATCCTCGTGTGAGCGCCAGGATTCATCGATCAACAGGCCATCCGGTTCCAAAACATTGGCAATTCTCTGAAGTGCTCCTTGCAACTGCTCGATGCCCGCCAACAAGCTCAAGGTGTCCACCAGCGACACGGCTAACCGGAAGCAGTTGGCGAACGGCAGCTGCGAGAAATCGGCGCGCACCAGCGGCAGGGTAGGGTAGTTGGCTCGTGCGAGCGACAGCATGGCAGCGGATCGGTCGATGCCGACAACATCAACGCCCATTCTCGCCAATGGCCCCGCGCATCGACCGGTGCCAACGCCGAGTTCCAGCACGCGACCTGTGCCAGCGAGCCCTGCGATTTCGGCGAGGCAGTCGGAGTCAATTCGTGGATAGAGCTGGTCGTAGATCGGCGCGTTGCTGTCGCCATAACAGCGATCAGGCAGGGGCTCGGACATTCGCCAGCCGCACCAGGAATTGGTAAACGCCGCGGTCTTCGGAATGCTCAAAGCCAAGCCGCTGGTACCATGCCATCGCAGGGTTGTTCGACTCGACGTGCAGCGAGATGCAGGCGCCAGAGCGTTCGGCTTCGTCGATCAGTTCGGCCAGCATCGCGCGCCCGAATCCGCGTCCGCGCCAGGACTTCAGCAGTGCGATATCCATCAGGCGAATGTCGCTGGGCGAACGGAATACGTAGACGCGTCCGATGGGCTGCCCACCGAAAGCGATGAGCAGGCGGTCTGCGCCGACATAGTTCGAAGCGTAGTAGCTGTGCTGTTGGTCAAACTGTTGCTGCAAGAACGAAAGTTTGGCTTCCGCCGGCCATTGAACCTGCGCCAGCTCGTCCTCGCGCATATCTGCGTACAGCGCGGCGAGAAAGGGCAGGTCGCGATCGTCGATGGGGCGAAACGACAGCCCCTGCGGACGCGCGGGATGTGTCGAGGCAGCGAAGGCGCGGGACAATGTCATGCGGTTTCGATCAATAACGCATCAAAGTCGCGTGGCGAGCCGTCGGCCAGACGCAAGTCCTTTTCGCCTGGGAAATAGCGCAAATCCATCAACTGCGGCGGTCTCCCGGTGCTTGAACGGGCGCTGGCCAGAACGAGCAAACTCGCGCCAGGCACCAGATCGGACCAGGCGCTTTGCGTTGTTACAGATTCCTTGCCGACGCCGCGTACGCAACTGATCGCGACGTGCGCATGCGCGCCTTCCGGGAATTGCATTTTGATGGAATTGCCGGTCATGCATCGTTGCGCCGTTCTGGACAGATGCCACGCGAGAATCGTGCGCGTGACACCACGGTCGTCGGGTATCGACAAGTCGACGGTCCAGGATTTCAGCCGGTTGTCCGACTGCGTTTCATCGGGCCAGAATTTGCGGATATGGATAGCCGAGATCGGTCCATTGGTCCGCTGGCGAACCTCGATGGGGATGAAGGCAGAGAATTCCCGCGGCGTCGAAGTGCCGCGCGTTGGTCCGGATGTGAATGTTGCGCCAGCCGGTTGACTGAAACCAACAACGGCAAGCGCACCACCCGCTCCGAGTACACTGCGACGGTTCATAACGGCTCTCAGAGGGCGGCGGGATTGCGCGCTCGGAGGCTGGCGTGAATTGGCGTGTGGGTCAATATCCCGGATGTAGCGAATTGAACCCAAGCGCCGGGACAATGGTCTGATTCTCCCAGCAGGAACGGCCTAGACCTTGCCCGCGAGTGCGTCGCGGTAGTCCTGCGGCCAGAACCCTTGCCAGCGAGACCACGGTCGATGGTGCTCCAACAGCCGCGCCATGTCGCCATCCACATAGTCGGCGTCTGGGTCTGGCCAGATGTCGTGCCAGACGGTGTCGAAGTGTACCGATGCCGACGGCCGCCAGGTGAAAGCGTCCGCCTGAATAATCTCCACTCGATCGGCGAACTGATGGCGCAGATGTGGTGCGACCAGATGAATCACGTCTGCCGATTGCTCGATAACAGTGACGGTGCTGACCGGGGCCAGCGCCGGCGTTGCCAGGATGGCTTCAACCACCATCCCCAGCCCCAATCCGGTGATCAGCACCTTGCCGCCGACGCCTCGCGCTCGCTCGATCGCCCGCCGTTGGGTCCACCACTCGTCGTACAAATCGGTCATGAAGGTGACGCCACCCTGGCGCAGTTCCGTGTATTCGCCGGGTCGAAAACGGAAGGCGTCCGGGCGCGCGTCGATGACGCTCGTGGCTGCCCGTTCGGGCAGCCTGAGCTTGGTCAATGTCCAATCACCGCTGCGCCCCGCAGGTAGCAGACTCGGCCGGTACGGCGGAAGTGCGAGATCCTTATCGGCGTCCATCTGCTCGGAAACCTCCCTGTCAAGTGCGGGGCGGAAACACGCCTTGGAGAGCGATGCAGAAGTAAAAGGTGAGATAGGGTTGCATGTTGTTGTGCGGCTGATCGCCCCCGGACGGCGCCAATGCGTTCTGGTCCATCATCTCCAACGGCGTCGTTGTGGTCGTGTAGAGGTTGTTGCCGCGACCAAACGGACGCGCCGCCAATTGTCCCGCAGGCGCATTGGTTGTCGCGCCATCGTTGTTCGGACGCAATGCGTGCGAATGCGACGGAATTTCGCTCTCGAGCAAGGTAACTGTCTCGCTGCCGCCCATTTCGCCCAGAAAGTGCAACGAAAGTCCGGGCCCTTGACCCGGGTGCATTGGCGCGTTTCCCTGCAGATTGGGCAGGGCGAAATTGCTCTTGCCGTTACCGCCGTAGGTGGTGCCCAGCAACGAGAACAAAGCGGTGTTTTGCGACAGTGGCAGCAGCTGCCCGTCGCACCACGCCCAGCCTTTGGGCGGGAAATTGAATGGGAATATGCGGATTTCGGCAACAAAAGGATCAGCCATGGTCAGAACCTCGAATATGGGGTGGTTCAACGAAGCGCATCGACGAAAACGTTGGGTGAAGCGCGCATCAGCTCGGCGACGGGA
>JALHMH010000030.1:57371-58939 GCA_022844165.1 Lysobacterales bacterium | reverse complement strand
GTTTTATGGTCATCAGAATCTCCTGAGTCGAGAACGGGCAAGGCTCGTCGCGGCGACGAGCAGCGACTCAGGAGATCGGGGGGCGGATGGGCGCCTTCTGCCAGATGCGCGCAACCGGTATTGCGAGCTGGACCGGCGCGCCATCGGATTGAGCGGCGGCCAGAGCAGGCAGCGATGGGGTGGACAGCGCATGACCGATGGAGCAGGCCCAGGCGCAGAACGGCGAACAGCCGTCGCGATCGCCCTCATCGCCCGAGTCTCCGTCGCTGCCCATCGAACCGCAATGCGCGTGGCTGGAATCGTCCGCCGGAACCGCCATCGCAAACGCACTCGCCAGCGGCGCCGCAGCAAGAGCCACAGACAGAACCAGCACAAAAGCGAGTCGGAACCAACGCATGAGGCGGAGTATCGCAGAGAATTTGGCGCGTCGGAATTCTAATCGACCACGAACAGGCGCAGAAGTTCACCACGCCCGGCGCGCCAACTGTACTTTGCTTGCGCAAGCGCTACGGCGGACATCGCGAGCGGCTCCGCAGCATGATGAGCTTCATGGCTACGCCCGAATCGGTCGATCATGTCGTCCTGCGTAACGGCAGGCAGATTCCCGCGCCACCAGAGTGCTGGTCCGGCGCGAATGTCAGCTTTCGCACTGAAGCCCGATCGAAGTGCGAATCGGGCATGAGGTCGCCTTCGGTCGATTGTTCTTTGCCGTTACCGCATGCATTCTGCGTCCTGCCGCGTCGAGCCGCCGCCATCAGCGCGAGCGCGTCGCTCGGAAGCGCTTCAAACCCGCCCGAAACCCATCACCGGCCGAAACACTGTGACCCGAGCCAACCGCCTTTTCATCATCCTCACGGCGATTTTTCTAACGAACGCGCTGATTGCCGAGTTTGTCGGCGTGAAGATTTTTGCGCTCGAAGACACGCTGGGTTTGTCGCCCTTCAACTGGAATCTGTTCGGACAACAAGGTTCGTTGAACTTTACGGCAGGCGTGATGTTGTGGCCGATCGTTTTCATCCTGACCGATGTCATCAACGAGTACTTCGGCAAACGCGGCGTGCGCTTCATCTCCTGGCTTGCTGTGGCGCTGATCTTGTATGCCTTCGTGTTCGCGTACTTCGCTATTGCTCTGGCGCCAGCAGGCTGGTGGGTTGGTGTCAGTGTCGAACAAGGCGTGCCGGACATGCAGAAGGCATTCGCCGCGATATTCGGTCAAGGTATGTGGTCGATCGGCGGATCGATTACAGCGTTCTTGGTCGCGCAATTGATCGATGTACGCATCTTCCATGCGATCCGCAAACGCACGGGCGAAAACAAGGTCTGGCTGCGCGCAACGGGTTCGACGTTGGTCTCGCAATTCGTCGATAGTTTTGTCGTGCTGTACATCGCCTTTGTACTCGGGCCCCAACAATGGAGTTGGGGCCTGTTCCTGGCCGTTGGCACGGTGAACTACCTGTACAAGGCGAGCATGGCGATAGCGCTGACGCCCGTGATTTACGGAATGCGGCGTGGCGTCGAAGCCTATCTCGGCGCAGACGAATCGGCACGGCTGAAGCGCGAAGCGATGC
>JALHMH010000030.1:0-57271 GCA_022844165.1 Lysobacterales bacterium | reverse complement strand
CGATGCCGCTTCGATGGCTGCAAACACAGCCTCGTTTTCGCTGTGCACGAACAGTACCGCCAAATCGCCTTCTTGCAGCCAGTTTTCGGCGCTGTGCCACGCCGCCAGATCGCCAGCGACAAATTCGACGCGGTCGTCCGGGAAGCCTGCTGCGTGCGCTCCCTGCGCAAGCAGCGCGGGAATCTCACCCGGTTGGCGACCACGCAGGTACTTCTCCATATCCTTGATCAACAATCGATCTGGGTTGGCCTCGCCTGCCATGCGCCCGAGCGCGACGATGGCGTCATCGTCGCGATCGCCGGCTTGTCCGATCGACACCAGCAGGCGCCGATGCGGCAACGCCCTGGCCGTTGCGAAGACCGCCGACAGGCTCTCCGGATTGTGGCCAAAATCGGCGAGCACCTGCGCGCCGCTGCGCAGCCGATAGAGATTGCTGCGACCACGGTTGTCGTTGCGGTCGCGACCGAATTCGCGCAATGTGCTGCGGATCGCGTTCAGTGGCAGTTTCAGATGGATGGCGGCGGCCATCGCCGCCAGTGCGTTGGCGACGTTGTGCCGCGCCGCGCCACCGCCAGGCATGCCCAAGTCGTCCGTGGGTAACACGCGGATGGTGCGTGCGCCAAGCTGGTAGGTCATCACACCAGCTTCGACAAAAGCCACACCGCGGGTGTTGACACCACGAAACAGCGAGCGCGTCGGCGGCGCCAGCGAGAACCACGCCGTGGGTTTGCCCAGGCGCCGTGCCTGCTCGCGGCAATACTCGTTGTCGGCATTGGTGACCAACACGCCGCCCGGCCGAAGCGCTTTCGCCACGAGGAATTTGACCTCGGCAAGTTGGCGTTTGCTGTGGATTCCCATGTCGTTCAAATGATCGTCGCCAATGTTGGTGACGATCGCCGCATCCGCTGTGCGCACCGCGAGGCCACGACGCAACAGACCGCCGCGCGCAACCTCCAATACAGCGAATTCGCAATCGGGATGGCGCAGCACACGCCGGCTGCCGCCCGGGCCGGAGTAATCGTCGCGGTCGAGCACCTCGTCGCCGACCTCGACCGCGTCGGTACAACAATGCCCGGCGACAAATCCAGCCGCCTTGGCCATGCGTGCAAGCAAACGTGTCGTCGTGGTCTTGCCGTTGGTGCCGGTGACCAGCGCCACGGGCAATCGATGGCGTTTGCTCGGCCAATCGACGCTGGCCGGGTCCGGCACTTCGGCGAACGCGTAGACGCTGGCGTCTTTGCCCTCACCGACGCTGAGATCGCCATCGCCGATCAGAAGTTGCGCACGCGCCTTCAGCGCCGCTGCGTGAAAGGCGCGCAGGGCGGGCATCGCCGCTGCATCGGAGCGGCGCTGCATCCGCGCCACGATGCGCGAGCGCCGCGGCGCGATGTGTTCGGTGATGCCGTGCAACGCCAGCTCCCATGCCCATTCCGCCACATGCGTGGCAATCATCAGTTGATCGAGCGGCGCCGACAGCGCCAGATGCAAGGTGGGCTCAAACCAGCGGCTGGCTACCTCGACATCGTGCCAACCCAGTGCCCTGCCGATGTAGCGCGCCTCGCGGCGCCAGCGTGCACCCAGGTGAACCGCAATGGCCGGTGGCGGACGCGTTTCCAGCACCGCACCCGGTGCGTCGAGCAGAATCGTCCGCCCCGTCAAACGCCGCGTGTCGATCAAATATGGCGTGCTCACACTAAAGTCCTCGATGGAAGGCGATCTGGACGATGAAGTCGAATTTTCTACAAAGCAGGTTTGGCTCTTGAAGGCCCTTTTGAGTCAGGGGGCGCGCGAAGCGCGGCAATATGTCGAAAATTCTCGGGAACCAACGCCCAATACCGCCAAGCTACCCACTTGGCGCACACTCGCGCAACCGCGATCATCGCGCGCCCGCCCCACGGCCATTGTCCTTGCAAGATCGCATCCTCTATCGCCGCCTGCTGCCTTATGCCCGACCGCACGGGAAGATCGCGCTGGTGGCGTTTCTGGGCATGTTGCTGGAAGCGCTCGTCGCGGCGGGATTTACGTCTCTGATGCAGCCGCTGCTCGACGATGCACTCGGTGCGCGTAACTCCATCGTGATTGCGTGGTTGCCGCTGGCGATCATTGCGCTGTTCGTCGTGCGCGGCATTGGCGTGTATCTGGGCGACTACGGAATGGCGTTGATCTCGCGCCGAATGATCGCCGACTTGCGCGCCGAAGTGTTCGATCGTTATCTGGCGCTGCCATCGCGCTACTTTTCGGAGCGGCCGAGCGGCGATGCATTGACGCGTCTGTCCATGCAGGTTGAACAAATCGGGCAGTCGAGCACTGAAGGTGTCAAGATTGCAGTGCTCGATACGCTGATTATTCTGGCGCTGCTCGGTGTGATGTTCTGGCAGAGCCCCCTGCTTGCCGCATCGGTGCTGATCGCCGGGCCGGCCATCGCGCTTGTTGTACGCATTGTCAGTAAGCGCTATCGGGCGATCAGCCGGCGCATTCAGGCTTCGCTGTCCGATGTCACGCAAATGGGCCAGGACGCGATCCTCGGCGAGCGTGAGATCAAGATTTACGGCGGGCAGTCAGAAGAACGCGAGCGCTTTGCGAAGGTCAACGAACACAACCGCCGCCAACATCTAAAGATCACGGCGACCAACGCGCTGAGTTCGGCCACTGTGCAAATACTCGCCGCAAGCGCGCTGGCGCTCGTGGTTTTCCTCGCCACGCGTCCAGGTGAACTGGAACGCCTGACGCCGGGCGGCTTCACCGCCTTCATGACGGCGATGCTGGCGATCTTGCCATCGCTGAAACGGCTGACGCAGGCTCAGGCCCTGATCCAGCGCGGTCTGGCTGCCGCCGAATCGGTCTTCGAAGTGCTCGACGAACCACCGGAGAAAGATGCCGGTCAACATCGCCCGGAGCGCGTGCAAGGTGCGATCTGTTTCGATCAGGTGAGTCTGCGTTATCCGGGTCGTGACGAGTCGGCGCTGGATGCGTTGACACTCAGCGTCGCTGCCGGCGAAACGGTCGCGTTGGTGGGGCGTTCGGGTAGCGGCAAATCGTCGCTGGTCTCATTGCTCGCACGCCTCTATGAACCCGATAGTGGCTCGGTGCGCATCGATGGTGTGCCTGTTACGGAGTTTGCGTTGTTATCGCTACGTGCGCAGATCGCGTTCGTCAGCCAACAAGTGGTGCTGTTCAACGACACCGTCGCGCACAACATCGCCTATGGCGCTCTGCGCAGCGCGCCGCGCGAAAAAGTGATCGAAGCGGCTGTCGCTGCGCATGCGATGGAATTCATCGAAAGCCTGCCACACGGTTTGGACACGCCGATCGGCGAGCGCGGTGCGGCATTGTCCGGCGGACAACGGCAACGCCTGGCGCTGGCGCGCGCGCTACTCAAGAATGCGCCAATTCTGATTCTGGACGAGGCCACATCGGCACTCGACAATCGCTCCGAACGCCTCGTGCAACAAGCCCTCAGCGAGGCCATGCGTGGCCGCACGACCCTGGTCATCGCGCATCGTTTGTCGACCGTGGAACGCGCCGATCGCATTGTCGTGATGGACCGTGGCCGGATCGTCGAAAGTGGCACACATGCCGAGCTGCTCGCCCGCGGTGGGCACTACGCGGCGCTGGCGCAAACCGAGCTTAGCCATGACGCCTGAAGAGGTGTGGTTGCGCCGCTGGTATGGGGGCGGGCCGCCGGCATGGCCATGGCGCGCGTTGAGTCTGGTGTATCGCGGCTTGCGGGTGTTGTCGATCATGCCAGCGGCGATGTCGCGTCCAGCGGCCACGCCGGTGCCGGTGGTCGTCGTCGGCAATGTTACTGTGGGCGGCAGCGGAAAAACGCCGCTGGTCATCGCGCTCGTGGAAGGGCTTCGCGCACGCGGGTTTGCGGTGGGCGTGATTAGTCGCGGCTACGGTCGAACCACGCATGATGTACGACTCGTCGATCGGCACGCCGTCGCGACCGAGGTCGGTGACGAGCCGCTGATGATCGTCCAGCGTACGGGTGCGCCGGTTGCGGTGGGAGTCGATCGTGTCGCCGCACTGCGCCGCCTGACCGATGCCGTTCCATTGCACGTGGTGATCGCCGACGATGGCCTGGATCACTGGCGGCTCGGGCGCATGTTCGAGATTGCAGTGATCGACGGCACCCGTGGTTTTGGCAATGGTTGGATGTTGCCCGCCGGCCCCTTGCGCACCCCCTTGAGCCGCCTGAGCCGCGTTGACGCGATCGTCCGCAACGGCGGCGAACCGTGCGCCGGCGAGTTCGCGATGCACGTAGTGATCGATGGATTCCACGCACTCGATGGCAGCAGGCGTGTCGCTGCAAGCCACTTTGCCCGTCAATCCGCGCACATCATTGCCGGTGTTGGCAATCCCAGACGCATCTTCGACGCCTGTCGCGACCGCGGCATTGAGGTCATCGAACATCCCTTGCCCGACCATGCCAGCGCCGAACAACTGGCTCGCATCGTCTTCGACGACGATCTGCCCCGCATCTACACCGAAAAAGACGCCGTCAAACTCACGCCCGGCACACCCGGCTGGCGCATGTCGACCGCGACGCAAATCGACACTGAATTGTTGGATGCCGTGGTGGCGCGGATCACCGGTATCGGCGCTGATTGAGACGGCGTTGGGTTCTGTCGCAAAGACCTGGGAGCCCGTTTCGTCAAACGCCTAAGCGCACCCGACGCCCGCAGCGCCGCGTAGTGCGAAGCTGCATCGAGCGGCCAGTCGCGCACAGATAGGCCGCCAATGAACCTCTCGATCGTTGCAGCCACGCTGGCGTTGCGCCCCTGGACCGCTCGCGCTACATTGGCGCGCATTGATTGTCGGATGATTGCCATGACCGCCGCGCGCAAACTGGCGACCTACGAGGATGTGCTGAACGCACCGGAACACCTGGTGGCCGAGTTGGTGCAAGGTGTTTTGCATACCAGCCCACGGCCTGCGCCCAGGCACGCCGTCACGTCCATGGGTTTGTCCGGGCAGTTGAGCATGCCATTTCGGTTTGGCCGCGGTGGGCCCGGCGGATGGGTACTGATGAATGAACCCGAGCTACACATCGCCGGCGCCGTCGTCGTACCCGATCTCGCCGGCTGGCGGCGCGAACGGATGCCGGTCGTACCGACCAAAGACGCCTATATCGACATCGTTCCAAACTGGATTTGCGAAGTGCTGTCGCCGAGCACCGCGCGTTTCGATCGACGCATCAAAATGAGCACCTACGCCCTTGCTGGTGTCGATCATTTGTGGCTCATCGACCCCGACCCGCAGACGCTCGAAGCCTACGAGCGCTCGCCGTCCGGCCAATGGCTGCTGCTGGCAACCCACGGCGGCGACGATGTTGCAGCCATCAAGCCGTTTGCTGATGCGCCGTTGGAGTTGGCGTTGCTCTGGCAGTTGTAGCGGTTGACGCGACAGGGGCTTTTGGGCAGCGAGGCGCGCCAAATTTGGCGTCGACTCCCTCACCGCCATCGGCCGAGTAGAGCCCGAGAGAAAGAAGCGATCTCCAGGAGCTCGGCGCCAAATGTCCACCGCAAACACCAATGAGTGCCAATTTTGAAAAACACAAGTCAATACGATCAATAGGTGCTAGATGCCTGCTTACGGATGAGGTCAGGAACGTGCCTCCGCATTCCCCGTTCCAGAGGCATGTGCTTTATCGAGGCTGTCCGTTGGCAAGGGATTCCAAGCTATTCCATAGAGGTAATTTTGTCGGGGCTTATGAACGAGCGTTCTAACTCTAGTCTCGCCCCCGATCGTATCGCGCTCGGTACAGACCATTCGGGCAGTCTCCTCCGTATCCAATCGGTCAAGCGAGTTTGAATGGGGTCCCGATACCATGCAAGGGCTTGATTTGTGAATTGGATATCCTCTTTCAAATCTCAATTCAATCTCCAATTTTTCTGTAAGTTGAACTGGCACTAAGCCTTCTAAGCAAAAATATTGCTTTCCGCCTATAACGTACGGAGAGTCACGGGATAAAAGGTCCTCCATAACGAGTGGATTAAGGTACCGCGACTGAGACTTGGCTTCATACTCTAGCCAGTCACCTTTCTTGGGCTTGGGAGAAACGCTTGTAACGCAGTCGACCAATAATGCCGTGTGACGCCTGAGGCTGGGTGTGAGCTTAAATTTTCGACTCGATTCTAAGGGATTTATCGAGAAGAGAATGCGTGGTGCACTTTCCGGTACCGCAATTGCAGAAGATGCCCAGGTTCCATCCGTCAGCGGCTGATTCAAGTCTTCATTGAATATCAGTCTCTTTTTCACAATGAGTTCCCAAAACCAGCCCTTGGAATCACGGCGAAGATCTGCAAGCAGTTTTGTTCCTTCAGAGTATATATCCGCTCTCATCATATCCGTTTGAATGGGAAAGTCGCCAATTACTTTCAAATATAGTTCTCTGATCGCTCGGATCGTATCTCTAATATGATTCGGTTTATGGAGATCAATCCGTGAGAATGTCTGACGTGTCCCGTAGTGTTTTGCAAAACCCTCCACCTCTACGCCATCCTCGCAAAATATTACTATTGGTTTTCTGAGGCCGTAGGCCATCCCAATTTCGTCACGGCATGCGTCCGGCATTGCGAACCGGCCGTTTTTTAGTGGGGTTCGCCGGACCGCAACTACGAAAACACCGCCAGCACTGGCGATTAGGTCACGGCACTTTTCGATTGGTGCTTGTGGCGAACCGTATCCGATATCGCTTAGATTTATTTCGAGTCCCGCAGCGATCGCGGCGAAGAAGTCGTTTACAACAGCATCTGTCTGGTCGAAGGATCGCGAAAAGAACAGAAGTTGGTTTTTTTTTGTCGCGCTCATGTGCTCCTCAATTCTCAATCTAATCGAACCTGAAACGGACAGACTCCGCTATCGACGCTGCAGTGACTGGCCCGACGATGCTATCGGCAACCAAAAGCGGACCCTCGACGTAGGTGCTTCGCATCTAGAATCCGCGAATCGCATTCTGCGGTCGCCAATTGGATGCGTGCGCCATTCCCCCGAAGGAGTCGTCTCGGCGCGTAAGGTCTCACCATCCTCGCGCGGCGAGCGAGCGTCGTCCTAAGTAGCGTTCCAGGAATTGAGTCATCGCCATCCTATATTTCTTGTTTTCACATGTGCCGCGATCGATTTTGGGAAAGCTACCTCAATCAGGTAGCGAAGTGCGCAGGTTCCACCGCAACGAAATCTCGCAAAATCTGACCGCCCATTGACCTCGTGAGGCGTGCGCGGCAGATTCGAATCGAGCGACCATCGATTGGGGGGCGTGTATGTCAGAGCGCAGTTTTCCGAGCATCGTGTCATCGCCGCCGCGAGTGCGCATGGGGTTCGTGGGTGCGCGCAGCTTGCCGGAAGAGACGGCTTGGCTGGTTGAGCGGCTGACGGAGGTCTGGGCAACGAGCGCGACTTGGTCCGCGCCCGAGTCGGTCGAGTTATCGCGTCTGGCCAGTGGCATGGCGAATGGCGCGGACAGCCTGGCGGTAACGAGCTATTGCGACTGGCGCGACAGCCACTCGGCGCAGCCGCATGAGTTGCTGCTGATCTATCCCTGTGCGGTGAACGACTTCAAGCTGCGCAGTGAAGAGACGGAGATCGCGGGGTTCGATGCACGTCGCACCGCCGTCATCGCCAAACCCAACACGTTCGAACTCGTGCTCGATGGCGAGATGCCGCGCAGTCGACCCGACCCTGCAGCCGGCAAGGCGATCAACGACGAGCAAATGAAGCGCGAAAAGCGCATCCGCGCCGCCGCACATTGCTATCAGTCCGAGGTACTGATTCGCCAGTGCGAGTTCCTCGTTGCCGTGATCGATCGCGAGCAAGAGGGCGAGGCAGGCGGCACGCGAGAGACCATTCAGCGCGGGATGAGTTTGGACACGCCGGTGTTGGTGATCGATCCAGCCAGTCAAGACGTGTTCGTGTTGCGCTATATCGAAGAGTTGCGTGCGGACTACGTGCCGAGCGACGACTGGCGGGATGTGTGGCGAGCGGTTCTGAAGTCCGCGCTTTCTGCGCCATCCTTGATATCCGATGCGAAGCACTCGCTTCGAAGCGCCTGCGATCCGCAGCCTGGGCAAAAGCAGTCGACACGATGGGACGCGTTTGAGCGGCCGTTCAGAGTTTACGCTCAAACCTACGAGGCCGAGCTGCTTGCGGTGCTGATTCCCGCGAGCGAAACGAATACCAGCAGCAGCGAGAAGAAACCAGCGCAACTGAAGTTATCTGAGCCATCGCCCTGGCAATCGTTGAGCGCATTGACGCTCGGCGTTGCTGGCCTTTTCTTCGCGGGCCCAACGCTTCCGGAAATCAAAGAGGAAGTGCTGACGGTCGCTCACTGGCGCCGTCAAGTAGGCACCTCGCAGACGGGTCGCATGGCCGAATACCGCAGTCTCTTCATCAGCAACTACTGGCTGGGCTTGCTTGCTGTGGTTCTTGCGTTGGTTTCACTGTCGATTTTGGCGATGGGCAAACCTGGGCCATGGTCGCTTGTCGCTTTGTTCTCGCTCGCGGTGGCGAAGTTCGGAATCGTGTGGAAGATCAGCGACAACACGCAGCGTGCCGAAGAGACCAAGGCCGGGAAACTGTCGGTCGAGCTGCGCTACATCGCCGAGCGGTTGCGTGTCATGCCGAATCTGATTGGCATCGGCAGTGCGCGCGTCGATCTGGTACACCAAACATCGCGACAGGGTCCGGCGCACCACGTCACCGAGGACTTCGTGCGGCGTTTGCCGCTGGAGGACAGCCTGCCGATCGGCCGCGCCGACGCCATGGCTCCCGGCAATAGCGCCGCGCGGCGAGGCGATAGCCGGTTGGCGATCGTTGGGCTGATTCAGTTGATCAACGATCAAATCGCGCATCACGCCAGCACCCACGCCAAGATGAGCGCCGTCCACCGCATGCTCGAACGCGGCATCGCCACCTGCGGCGGGTTAGTGATCTGGATTGTCGGTATCGACATCGTCGTGATCATTGCCAAACTCATACTGAATTCGCAGCTTGCGACTTGCCTCGTCGCCGAAGCCTGGATCGTACCCATCGGCAAAGTGCTATCGATCGTCGGCGTCGCATTGGTGTTCATCACGGCGCTGCTGCCAGCGCTGATGGCCACGCTCAACGGCATCCTATTCCAATCCCAAGCCGAACAGCTCGCCGACCGCCACGGCGCCATGGCCGGCGCCCTGTCCCTTCTGCTCGTCGAAGCCAGGCAATTGCAAACCCACGCGCCCACCTTCGGCATCAGCGCCAGCCACGCCGTACTCAACTTAAGCGAACGCACCTATCGACTGATGGCGGAGGAAGTGGGCGAGTGGGCGACGATGTATAGCCAGGGGTTGCGGGAGACGTGACTTGAGTGCCGATGCGCATGGTGCTGTGCGTGGTGACGCGCCAAATCGATCCGATCAATGAGCTGTCTTCAAAAGTCCGGGCCAGCCGCAAGCAGGCGGCGAACGTTCGTTGATCATCGTCGCCCGAGGTGAGACATTTTCCCCGTCCGCCAATCCTGGAGAGGTAACAACCAGGATGGGGAAACGGCGATGTTGCTTCGCAAAGGGTGGATACTGGCATCCGTTGGTGTGCTCTGGGCGTCCACAGCCGCAGCCGAACCTTGCGGGAAAGACGGAAAGGCAGTGCATCTCAGCGCCGCCGCAGAGGATGCCGTACGCTGGCGAGTGTCCAGCGGTGCAACGCCACAGTTCGATCGTGTGGTTGCGTTACTGGCGGATCGTCAATGGCCGGCGGCCTACGATACCGTCTTGATTGAGTATTTATTGCCGCAGGCCCTGAGCCGCGCCACGCGCGCGGGCAGATTGAACGCCGACGCCTTCGTGGTTGAGATGTACGAAGCCTTGGACGCACTTTGTGTCGCCGAAGCTGCGCGGCCAGCCACGTCAGCGCCGCCTGCTGGTGACGGAGCGAGGAAGGGCGCCGGTGCTGCGATCGAAACGATCGAGGGAACGGAGCAGTTGCTGGTCCGGCAATCAGTGCTTGCCGGCAGGGTCTTGGAGGCGACAAGAACCGAGCGCGAAATCGCAAAAGTTGCCGACGCCGTCAAAGCAGATGCGGCAGCAGAGAAAGAAGCGCTCATTGCTGATTCGTTCAAGTTGGCCTCGGTGTCGGCGAGCAGCTTGGGCGCGGTACTGGACGCTGCTGCGTCCTACCTCGATCTTGGGCAGCAGCCACCCGCTTGCACCGAGCGCGAGCTGTCGTTTTCGCGGTGCGTGGAGTTCGGTATCGATCAAGCAGCCATGTACTACCGGCAGTTCGTCGACGCCGAGACCAAACTGGTGGCTTTGGATGCTGGCGATGCGCGCACCAAACAGATCGTCGCAAGGCGCTCGCAGGTCGATCGGCTTTTCGCCAGAGCGCAGGGGCTGACCTACTCCAACCTACGCAACTATGCGATCTTCAGCGGGCCCTCGTATTCGCTGCGCGCCGACAATGGATGGAAATCCGGCGGCGAGTTTCTGTTTCGGACCGAGTCCGATGCGTTCCGTGGGTTTCCGTTTACACGTTTTGTTTCCAACTTGATGGATGATCAGACGCCGATTCGAGAGCGCCGCAACTGCGCAAAGTTTTTTGCCTGGTGCCGCACATTCGCCGAAGTGTCGTATGTCTCCGATAGCGGATTGCCAGGGCGCAACACGACATCCCCAGGCGATCCATTGGGCGAGATTGATGGCGTGTTTCGCGTCAACACCGGTATGCAGATGCACTGGAACGAGACCATGGGCATGCAATTCGGTGTCGGTATGACCGCTGCGTCGGATGGCAGCGAGAGCGAGTTGAATGCGGACTCAAGGATGTTTCTCGGGCTGCACACGCAAACGCCTTTTCTGGACGGCGCACAGGGACAGTTCTTTATCGGCGCCGCGCACGACAACTTTTGGGACGACATTCCGCGCGATCGCGACCGCGCTTTGCCCTTCGCATCGTCGGACGATGATCGTTGGGTGATTGACGGTCAGTTGCGCTTTCCAGGACTCGGCATAGGTGCCTTCAAGTTGGCCGCGAGACTTTATGTCGATGCACCGCAGGACCGTAAAGGACGTTCAGAAGTCCGAACTGGCTTGTTGTTCTACTACGATTTCGACGCGCTGACGAAAGGCCGCAATCCAGCGCCGGCCACGAAGTAGCGCATTCGGCTTTGCCGAACGTCTTTGCGCCTCAGTCCAACTCGCCTGTGTAACTAGCCATAGGATTCTCGTCCCGACTGCTTTCAGATCACGATCCCAAACCGTGTTTTCCGAAGCTCCTTGGCTCGATTCTCGCAAGCGTGATTGATGTCGTTTCGCCGAGCGTATTCGAAGCGTGCGCTTTCTGCGAGCGCGAACTGTGGAAGCGAGTCTCGGTCCCAAAGGAGGTGGCGCAAGTCGAGTAACTGGCAGTGCATGCTCCAGCTACCCACAGCCTCGAACCAATTGGTTGACGCTCTGAAACGGCGATACCAAGCTTGGGCCAACTGGTCGGTCTGATACATGGCCAGCGCGTTCTCAAAGCCTTTAGCAATCCACCCGTCGTTGCCGACTTTCGCGCGTTCGATGTCCATCGGCGCTCGCTCCGAGCCGATCATCGCGGCGATGGTTGCGGCGCGCAGTTGCCGGTGTGGAATCGCCGAAGTTGCGATCTGCGCTCGGTCGGCCAGCCATTGCGCACGATGCCCTCGTTTCGCAGCGATCACCAGCTGAAGTAAGTCTGCATCATGCTCAACGCCGTCGAGCAGGCCATCCCAAGATCGCCGCATTTGCTCAGAATCGGCTGCCTTGAATGCAACAATGAACTTTTGGCCTATTCCATTGACGGTCGTGCGAATCAGCGAGGGCTGGGCACACACCAGGGTGACTAGGTCGAGCCAATGCGGCGATGAACCTGGCTTAATCGCAGCCGCGACATCTTCGGCTCGATTGACACGCAGTGGCCCGGGGTCGGCTATCACCTCAGCGACGAAGTCCGGATCGCTGTCGACGATTTCCCGTATCCGATGTGTGTCGTCCATCGGCATCGACGTTCGCGAAAAGAACTTTGCTCGATTGATCGAAATGCGCTCAGCCAGGAACTGCGTGCGTTCCGGCTCGGCGACCAGATGCCAATGATCGCGATGACAGAGTTGCCGAATTTCATCGGGCGCCAGCGAGCCGGACTCCGCCAGAATCGCACTTCTCGCGAGGTCGATCTTGTTGTGCGACTGCTCGTCCGATACGTACCGCCACCCACTCGGAATCAAATGGGTCGCGTCCGATTCAAGTTCGAACGCCAGGCAAAGCAGCAGTAGCCAGTACTCAGCAGAATCCGAGAACTCACTCGCGTGAAGCAGCGGCAGCACCTGCACTAGCGCATCGCGAATCGCGAATTCGTTGGTCGCGTCGAACACTCCCAATAGCCATTGCGCGATTCGCCCTTGAACAGATTGCCAGCGCTTCGACGAGAGACGCCGAGTTACGGCGGCGGCTGTTCTCACTGAAAGCCACGCGCCCCGCAGCGCATCCTTTGCGAGGTTGTTTTCGCGCATTTGCGACAACACAGCGCTAGCCCGGCGGGCATCTGGCAGATTGAACCATCCCGCAAAACCCAAGTGCCCACTTTGTGCGCGTTCGATGTCGGTACGTTCGCGCACGAGTTTTCGCAATCGGCGCGTTTGTTCGGGAGTCAGTAGCGGTGCCTGCGCCGCCAGCTTCGTTCCAAAGAAATCGATAGATTTGCTGCTGTCGCTGACGCGATCGACAAGCTCGGCGCAATACTGCTGCAGACGCGTTGGCAGCCAAAGTGCAGCCGCAGCCAGCTCCGGGTCCCGCGCATACAACCCATTGCTGTCCAGCTTGCGGCGGAGGCGCATCTCAGCGTCGCCGTCCGGCAATTGCATTGCGTCGACGAGGCGAGTGTAGTCGATGGGTTCCGCAAACTTTGGTCGATGATGCTGCGGATCCGGAGGTTGAACGAGCTGCCGGCAACCATCCGTGGGCCACAACAAGAACAACAACTTCGCGACATCCGCTCTGAGTTCATTGTCGATTTGTGCGCTGTGGACCCGTTGCCATATCGGTTCCAAAATCGGCCACCAATCAACTCGGTATGTGCGCACCCATTTCCCCAGTTCATCCCAGCCGCCCGCTGGCTGCACCGTCACGGAGAGAACCAGCGCTAGTAGGTTCACCGACCGCGGATCGATAGAACAGCGGGCCGCAAGTTCGAGCCCAAGGCGACGTAAACGGGACTCTTGCTCTCCCACCTCTATAAGGTTGCCCAGTGCCCTGGCTTGCTGAAACTGGTCATGACGTTTCGCGATTTCTGCTTCGTCCGCCGGTCCTGGGCCTGTGTGTCCGTCGTTTTCCAAGTTGACGCCGCTGAACCAACGGTCGAGCCGCTTCGCAAACACGGGAGCCCACTCGCTTCGCGGGCCGCCGTCGATGGCGCTTTGAAGCCAGTCCAGGCGGTCGGAAAGCAACTTGTTCTCAGAGAGCCAGAGAAACTCGGGCAGCAGCCAGCGCGCGAGTCGCGCTGGCGCGTAGTCGCGATTGAAGCGGCGATCCCATTCAACAAAAAGTGCCGCCAGCATCGGATCGTACTCATCCAACGGAGTTGGCGAGCCGTCGATCCGCGGCAGGAGTCGCGCAACAATTGCGTGACTCAACACCTCCGAAACGGATTCGTGGTCGCTGTCGCAGATGAAACGAGCGATATGCTCACGCAGCGCGACGAAGTCCGGCTTTTCTTGGGAGTTCAATTCGCCGAGCAGATAGAGCCCAAGTGCAACGCAAGTCGCTTTCGGATGCGCTCGTAGCTTGCCATTGCGGCGATGCAACACGCCAAAATCGCATAGCTGCTCAAGACCGAGTTCGAAGTTCGATTCGGACAAGCCGCTCAGTTGCTCGCGCAGCACGTCTCGCGTCAAGGCCAGCTTCTGATTCGTGACGCGACCGATTTCGCGGAGCGTGTCGCAGATGGTGTCGAAGTTCAGCATCGCGTCGTCGCCCGACTGCTGAAGATGCAGCAGCATGACCAGCGGATAGCTCAACTCAAAGCCGGTCAATCGGTCCGGCGGTATTCCCGCGACCGCCATGAGCATTCGCGGCCTGCGAAGTTGTTCGCGCACCTCGGAGTCAACGTCTTCCCATCGAAAGCTCAGTCGCTCAGCGAGCAATTTGCATTCGCCGAGCGTGAGTTTGGGTACTTCCAACGACCCATGTTGTCGGCGCAGTCGGCGCTCAAATCGATCAGCCCAGGCATCGGTCCGAACACTGACGACGATCCTCCACGGACGACCACTCGCAATCGATGCGAGACCTTCGTTGAGAAGCTCACACCAGTCCCGAGTTGGATATTCATTGAGACCGTCGATGGCGATCAGCAATGGCTGCGCCATCGCGAGATTCAGTTCCGCCGTGCTGGCCAGACATCGTTGCCCGGACGCGCACGATGCTTGAGCATCGCCAGCGAGCAAAACCGCCTCCACGCCCGCCACAAAACCTGCGGTCCAAATGGCGTCGCGCGCCTCAACGAGCAACACGGGTCCGTCGCCAAACATCCGCATCGCCCAACCCAGGGCATAGGTCTTTCCCATGCCCTCTTCGCCTTTGATAACCAGCAGCCGGTGCTCTAGGAACGACGCATCGCTGATCGCTTTGTCAAGCTCCGGCCGGCGCAAGGCCGACAAAAATGACTCGAACTTCTCGTCCCACGCGCCAGCGATGGGATGGCCAGAAAGCTGCCGCTCCAGTCGCTCCCGACAACGATGCGCAAACCGTTTGGGAAAGCGTGGCAAGTACGCCGTTGTCTCTTCGATCAGTGTGCCGAGATCGATATCGCTCGTTGAGGAGCGACACCTGACGCTATGTGCGTCAGCGAGCGCTTGGATTGCGCGATGCTGGTCCGTTCCATCCGAAAACTTGTCGCGCGCCGCCGATGCGCTTGCTGAGTCGTCGAGATAAACGGGTAGCAGAGGCTTGTCGAACTTGAGAGCGACGCAAACTTCGCGAATGACCTCGTCGGCTTCGTTGCTGGCGCGTTTCCTTTCGATCACGTCGATCCAGCCGGGGCTCAAAAGAACCACCATCACGGATGTGTCGGCAATCACCGCATCGATATCGTCACGCCAGTGTTTTCCAGCACGTAGGCACTCATGGTCGATGAAGACCGTATCGCCGAAGGCCTCGAAGTAGCGGTTGTACAAAAGCACCGCCGGCCAAGCGGAAAGGGATTGGCGATAGCAGATGAAGATGTCGAACGCTGGCGTCATGATTCTCGGCATCTTCCAATGCGTGCGATTGTCTTACAATCGGTCAGTCGATAGGGAGCGAACGGCGCGAAATCGCGAAATCGCGACGGACTGGATGCGTTGCAAACCCGGTTAGGCGATGCCGGTGAACGCGCGCCTCGCGTACCAATTTGCAGTTTCTCCAAGCAATCGTCGCTCGGTTTCCACGGCCAGTGTGGAGAACTCGTTTTCGCTGACGGCTGCGTCCAGCAACCGTGTTTGTTGTTCCAGGAACTTGAGCGTTTCATCGTAAATGTGTTCGCGCGCTTCAAGATCGAACGCTGCGGCCAGCGACAGTCCCGCAACCGCGATCACGGGCAGCAACACTGCCAAGAAACCGAGCGACACGGCAGGATCGAAGGTCGCCGCCAAGTGCCAGGTGCTGAACTTCATCGACAACTTAAGTCCGGTCGCGGTAAACGCGCCGATTGAACTCAAGTAAAAGCCCCAGCGTGCAAGGCTGAGCCAGCGGCGGGCTTGCTTCAACTTGGCTTGGTAGTAGGCAAGCTGCCCTTGATCGGGATTGCGCAAGCGCGACTGCACGTAGGCGGTTCTGCGATCTTGCCAAGGCTGCTGCGGCATCCGCAAATCCTGCAAATGCAGCACGTTGAGTGTGCGCAGCAGCGGGCGCAGGCTCAGCGGCATCGGCAAATCCAGGAGGTACTCAAGTGTGCAACGCGCCTGCGCAAGCGCGCTCACCGAGCTTGCGATCTGCGCGCTCAGACGTGCCATCGCCCAATGCCTGACCGCATGGGAGTGGTGCAGCCACCAGTGGTAACTCAAGCCAGCTGCCAGGAACATGAGTTCCGCGCTCAATAGCCAAATCAGCAGAGGCTTGGTGTCGGCCTTCAGCGCAAGCAATGCCAGCGCAGTGGCCATCACATGCGCCCCGACGATGGCGAGCGCCGCCCAACGAAATACGGTTTGGCGGTGGTTGGCGGTCTTATCCGCAAAGTCGAGTAGTGTTCGCCGATACCCTCTCGTATCGTTTAGTCCGCAAGTTACGCAATCGATGGCGTTGAGCGGTTCAGGCAGTGTGGGAGTCAACTTAGGCGGTTGAGCCGTTTCCGGGTCTTTCAACCCCTGCCACTTCTCACTGAGCATGGGGTTACCGATTGCGGACACGGCGACGCGCAGTTCCAGCACTGGAATCGAACGGCGCTGTGCCAGCGCCATCGTCGCCTCAGTGCCGGCAGGCTTGCTCTCACCGGGTTCGGCGGGCAACAGACCGATCAACACATCGCAGGCGCGCAACATCTCTAGGTTTACGTCTTCGAAGCGCGTATCCCGATCGCCCGACGTGCTGACCACGCGTTCCTCGATGAGGTGGAGTTGAGTACCCGTTGGATTGTTCGAGGAAGGGCAAGCCGTGGTATTTACGCTCGGACCTTCGACAACCATCTTGCCCTTGAGCAACGTACGCACTTCGTTTGCTTCGGCCGCAGTGAAGTCCCCCAATTCACTACTCGACTCCTCGCTGGCACGCAAAAAATCTTCACGGGCCTGCGGCAGCAGGATGCGCTGACGCCACCCCAGCGCCCTGCATGCGCGTGTGAAGACAAGATCGCCTCCCCTGGCGAGAGAGGACATAGCGCAAATCTGATCGCCAGGCATCAGGCCCAGCTCGTCCGGCAGGCAGCGCAGTCGTTCCGTAAGTTCAGCCTCAAGCTCGGCGTGAAATTTGCCCTCGTCGACTGATGGAACTGTGATGGCAGGCAGCAATCGGCGCTTGCCAGCGAAAGCGACATGAACGACTAGCGGAAGGCGACTATTTGGGGCTGATGTGGTCGTGGTCATGAACTAAGATCGAGTTCGAAAGTGTGCTTCCCGCCGGTCGCCGGATTACTGGTTTGGATCGGCATTTTCCAGTTCGCGGACAATTCTGAATCCGATCCAAGGAGTGATGTGTTCTGGGGTCCAGCTCCATATCCAAGAGGCGCGCAGCTTAGAAACTCCATCGTAAGCACTTCCTCCTTTGACAACTCGGTGCGCACAATCGCCGACGGCGCCGGGCGCAGATCGCATGCAGCTTAAGGAGAACTCTGCTGCATTCCCGAGCGTGTCGTGCAGCCCGAATGCGTTTGCGCTAAGGCTTCCCACGGCCAACAACTGATATCCATATGCGTCATTTGTGCACGGGGTTCCAGCGTTGACTGCGTCAGTTCTTAGCCCGTTCACATACTTGCATCCTTCAGGTGCAAACGAGTCGCCCCAAGGGAAAACTGTTCCTTCTTGACCGGCGCGAATGAAGTATTCCTGCTCTTGCTCCGTTGGCAGTCGGTATCGATGCCCTGTTTCCGCTGAAAGCCACGATGCGAAGGCGTCAGCAGCTTGCCATGAGACGCATACGACGGGATGTTGGCCTGAGAGCGAGTAGGGGTTCTTGAGCGCGGTCAAATCCGGATCGCCCTTCCACCCTCCTGCCTTCCGATCCTGAGTCGGCTTCAAGTGGCTTGCTATCGGACAGGCCGGATGTGTGGCGAGAATCCGGCGAGCGCTGCGTTCGCGCTAAAGCAATCTCATCTGAAGCTAAATCCCGTGCCAGCCGAAACCCAATAAACGAGTGCATTGCTCCTTGCGGCCAACCCCAGCGAGCGGCGCCGCGCATGGTGTCCGCCAGGTTGAAGAAACTACCACCGCGAATGACGTAGCTCCCAGGAGTTGCGGTTTTCGGGTCTCCTAGTGCGGTGGTGTAAGTAGTGCTCGTCCACTCATGCACATTGCCAAGCGCGTGCTTGAGCCCAAGCGTGTTCGGATCCAACTGGTAGACGGACATGCTGTGGTTGCCCGGAGGATCAGTTTCATGGCATTCGCCGATCTGGCCGTTGATCTGACCGCATCCGCCATCAATCGTGTCTCCCCAAGGGTATTCGGTGTCAAAGCGACCACTCCGCATGTAGTACTCGGCCTCAAACTCGCTGGGCAGCCGATACTGTTTGCCTGAGCGTTTGCGCATCCAATTGACGTACGCCATTGCGTCGTCATGGTTTACGCAAACCACCGGGTGATCGCCTTCCTGTTGAATCCCGGGGCGCTTCCAATCGTGATCTGGGCTCTCAACCCAGGCCCATTTCTTCTCGGTTCCCGAGCCGGTCTCGATGTAGACGCCGCAGCCTTTGGCGCCTGGACGTTCGGCGTGCGTCACGTAACCGGTGTCTTGCACGAAGGCTGCAAATTCATCGCGCGTGACCTCGGTCACTGCGACAGCGAACGGCTTTAGCTGGATGGTTACCTGCGGTTTCTCGTTTGGCTGGGCAAGGGACGAGCTTGGGGGCGAACCAAAGGTATGCGTTCCACCGGTCAGCGCGAGCATTTCCGGGCCTTTAGTGCCATCGTCCATTGTGTCCCTAAATCGTCTGCTCGATGGGTCAGTGACTTTATCGCTCGCCGCGACTTTGCCGTCGGCTGTTGGCTTGTCCACGTAGCGAAAGAAATAGATCCAACCAATCGCCAATGCGGTAATGGTCGCAGCGATGGCTAGACTGCGCTTAAACTTCGTCGACTTCGAGTTCGAGGTCGCACTTCCGGACTTATTGGAAGGCAAAGAGGGTGTCGTGGGTAACGCAGGTTCTTCAGCAGTCCGCCGCGCGGCAATTTCGAGAGCGGCCTTAAGTTGCGCCGCCAACACTTCGATGTGGGCTGCCATTGGTGGAGTGACTGCGTCCAGCCAATGGACGTCCTTCAAAAAGTAGTCGAGTTCCTTTCTCGGAATGACATCGTCGATCTTAAAGGGAACGATCATCTTTCCGGACTGAGCGGCAGACTGGACTTCGCGCCCGACGTCTTTCGATGCGTTGGATGCCGATGACAGAACCAGCACCATCACGCGACACTGATCGATTGCATCGAGAATCGCCGCCGGCCAGGACTTTCCTACCGGAACATCGCGTGGCGCAATCCAACATCGGATCCGATCTGCCTCCAATCGTGCGCAGATTGCGAGCGCGATGTGCTTGTCCTGGTTCGAGTGGCTGATGAAAACGTCGTGTGTCATGCGCTAGCCGTGTTTGGTGTCTATGGCTCAAAGTCGTCAACGTGACCGCTCACCCCAACCCATACCGCATCCGCTCAACATCCAGCACCGCGAGCGTTCCCGAGGGGTCGAGGGTGGAGTGGGCGGTGATGCCGAAGCTCCATTCGCCGCCTTTGGGATTGGGCAGGTTGTCTTTGTGCCATTGGTCCATTTGTTTGGCGAGTTCGGCGGCGAGTTGTTCGGTCCAGACCTGGTTGGGGACGAGGTATACGGGCAGGTAGGTGGTCAGCCCGCGGGAGGCGCCGCCGCTTGGCGGGGTTAGCTCATAGCCATACGACACGGTGATCGTCACTGGCAGTTGTGTGCCGACGAAGATCGTTTGCAGTGCGGCGCCGAGGGCTGCGGTGGGGCTGGCGCCGGCGTCGCTGATGTCGACGGTGCTCGACCACTGATTGAGCGGTGTCGCAGCGGCGGGTGCTTGCACTGGCGCGGAGGCGAAGACGAAACTGGTCATCGTCAGCGCACCGGGAATCAGCTCGCGATTGCGTACGACGCTCAACTGCGCGCGGGCGTTCTGGTATGCGGCGATGTTGAGCTTAGTGTAGGTCACGCTGAGTTCGATCCACGGCTGTGCGGGCAGCGGGTCGGGAAGTACATAGGTTCGCGTGAGCTCATCGCCCGTGCCATTGCCGAGCGGGATGGCATTGCCATTCGGATCGGTGAGCACAAGATCCGGCCACGCGCCATTCGGGCCGGCCGGGCCGGGCGCGCCGTCTGGTACGTCGGGGTCGGCGATTCGGGTCAACGTGACGGCGGCGATGTCGCCGTTCTGGTAACTCAGGCTTGCGCTGAGCCAGATCGAGTCGACGGTGTCGGCCGCGTTGGCCGTGTTGCCGTTGCCCATAAAGTGCTGCGACCAGGCATCGGCGACCGACGTCGACAGCGTCGCCAGACTGCCGGCGGCGGTGCCGGCGATTGTCAGGGCTGCGGGCGTGGCTTTGGCATCGCCCAGCGGCAACATCAACGAGAACAACGCCGGCGCGGCACTCACGTACACGGCGAGCGCTGCCGCAAGATCTGGCGCAGCGGCAAACCGGCCATTTCTGCGAACGATCGGCTGATTGAATCGAATCCCGATGATGACTTCGTCCTGCGCTGCGTGTTCGTGGCTGTAGGACATCTGGTAGTCCCACAACGCCAAATCGCCGAGCACCGGCGGCGAGCCGTCGTCTTGCACGCTTTGCTGCGCGTTTTGTGAGCGTACCGATGGCAGTGCCGGATAGGTGCGCAGCGGCAGCGGTGCCAACGTTTGACCCAGCGCTAAGGTGATGGCCGAGGGCAGCACCGCGCCGCTCAGCGGTGGCGCGAAGTTCAGCCAGTTGGACGCATCGTAGCTTGTGTTGGGGTCGACATCGACTGGACGAATATTGCATTCGAGGTGAGTGATGTCGTAACCGAGATTGAGATCGATGTTGCGCTGCTGGCGCGGATCGGACACGGTGAGCAGGAAGTTCACCTGGCCGTTCGCGGTGGCGAGATCGGTCTTGGCGGCGGTCAGACTGTACGGCGGTTTACCCGGATCGTTTGGCGTGGTGGCAGCGCCATACAGGCGCGCCGGGGCCGGCGGCGATGGCGCTTGCCACACCGAGCGCACGTTGCTGGCGTATTGCAGCAAAGCGCCAGTGCTGTAGCCGCTGACCAACGAGATGCCGAGTGCATCGCTGATGCTCTGGCGCGCGGTTGCCAGCGCATCGGAGCCGACCGCCTGCTGCAGTGCGAGCACCGGCCACAAGGCGCCAGCGATGCCGCTGCCGGCGATGACGTGACCTTTGTCGTCGAACAGGCCCTGGGCGAGCTTGCGTTTGGCGGCCAGCATTTGGGTGATGGCAGGCTGCGCGCTGGCATTGCCATAGAGCGCGGTGGAGAACGGCGGGCTCAGCACGCGATCGAGATCGGCCAGGTACTGCAACGCCCACAGTTCCACATCGACGCCGACAAAATCGCTGGGCTGCGGCGCAGGCTGCAGCGTGCCGTCGGTCTGCACGATTTGCAGCACGATGCCTGGGCGGCTGATCAAACTCCCGTAGAGCGGCCGTAGTGCGAAGAAACGCGGCCATTTCTCGCCGTGCAGACCCGGTGCGTCGGGTGCGATGGACACCGATTGGATGCCATTACGATCGAAATCCACGAGCCACAACTGGCCGCTCTCGCCGGATACGCTGCCGGTGGCGAGGCGCAGGTTCGGGAAACGCGCGCGGATATCGGCCGAGAGCGCGAGCACGCCCTGATCGCCGGCGAAAATTTGCTGGCCGGTGTTGATTGGGCTGAGCGCACTGCTGACCTGAGCGACTGGGCCGGTGGCCTCGAAGTTGGGATCGATCAGTGCCGCAGGACGTTGCATGCGCAGGGCAACGCTCAGCGCAAAGAAGGGTGCTGGCGCCTGGAACGCGGCCGGCAAGGGCACGGTCAAGGTCAAGCTCTGTGGCGGCAACAGGGCGAGCGCCTGGGCGCGCAGCAGCGGCAGATCGGCGATGGCCTCGACGAGCGTCTCCAGGCTCAGATCAGCGTCCTGCACATTCAAGCGACCGAGGATGGCGTTCAAGCTGTCGGCGGCAACGGTGATGGTGCTGGCGCTGGGCAACGCGATCGGCACGTTGCTCACGATCAATGCATCGACACCGAGATTGGCGCTGGCGAACTCGATGGCGCTCAAGCCATAACGTGCGGCGCTGCCGGACAGCGAGCTACTTTGCTCGGCGATCAGGGCGGGCAGCCACTGCGCCAACGCCGGCTGCAGCAGGCCGGACTGATCGGCAATGGCGTTGCCGAGGTCGGCGCTGCCAATCTGCGACTGCTGTTGCTGCAGGCGCTGCAATACATCGAGCAGACGGTCGTCGGCCTGCGTTTGGGTTTGGTACGGCGTGCCCTGGAACTCGACTTTGATCGTCTGGCCGGCGATCAACTGGCCCGGCATCGTCAGATTGTCGGCGACGAATTGCGCGGCGCTGCTGGCGGCGAAGCGCCGCAGGTTTTCGGTCAGCGTTTGCGAGGAATCGACATGCGCCGGCACGCGTAGCGCGTTGGCATCGACGGGGCGCATCAAGCCGGGCACTTCGAATATCGACTGCGCCGGTAGCGGTCGCGCCGCGCGCGCCAGTTCGGCCAGCAACAGGGCCGAACTGATGCCGTACTGCGCGGCGAACTGATCGAGCGTGGCTTCGTTGTCGGGGCTCAGGATCGGCGCGGTCGAATAAGCACCCACATAGACCATGGCGCCGGCGTCGAACAACGCCGTGCCGGTGTTCAACGCGGCCAGACGCGCCAGCGTTTCGCCGGAGCCGTTGTTGGCCAGGGTCTCGAAGGGATCGTCGGCGCTTGGCGATGGCACCTCGTAATGTGCGTTGCTATAGGTGGCGCCGGCCACCAGCAAATCGTGCTGATCGGCAATCGCTTGCGCCAGCTCGGCTACGCTCAAGTGTTCGCCCAAGGTGGCAAAGGCGGCGACCACCTGGTTCGGCGTTTGTACCTTGACGTCGACGCCGCGAATCTGGACGACTTCGCCGATGGTAATCGTGGCGTCGGTCAGCTCGATCTGCGCGCCGTCGGCGAACAATGTCGCGTTATCGCCATTGTCGATGAGCAGTTGCTGGACGGTCGTACGACTGATGTTCGCGATATCTGACAGCGTTGCCGTCGGCACGATGACCGGCACAGTTGCACTGCGTGGGTCGATGGCGAGGAGCACGCCGGGCGCCAGCGGCAGCGTGGCGGCATTGCGCGGATCGCTGAGGGCGTCGACGGCGCTCAACAGGTTCACGCCTTTGGGTGCGCGCAAGAGCAAGGTGACGATGCTGTCGCCCTGCGCCCAACCCACGTACGCGGGCATTGGCACCGGTGCCGAGCCGAGCAGCGCGAAAGCGTTGAGTCCGCCATTGACCGTCGCCATGGCGCCGAGGCTGACGCCGTACTGGTTCGCGATCTCGACGAGCGTGATGGGTGCGAGCGCGGCGGGTCGCACCGCGCGCAGCGCCGCGGCGGCGGCCGAGTACATGCGCAGCCCGGCGATGTACTGCCAGAACTGTAGCCCCGCGCCATCAAGCGCGATGCCGTCGGGCACGGAGGGTGCGAGCGAGGTAAGCGCATAAACCTCGAGCGCCGGCTGGGCCAGCTGGTAGTGCACCGCATCGAGGTCGCCGACCTGCGTATTGGCAGTTGCCAGTGTTTGCGATTCGGGTTGCGTCAGGCTGGCTTGCACGGCGGCCGCTTGCGCGCGAACGTCGATGTCGATTCCAGGTGCGCTGGTGGTACCAACCACCGAGTAGCCGATGCGCGTGGCCGGCCAACTGAGCGGCGGGCGCAACGCATCGGTATAGCCGACGGCTACCTGGGCCAGACCGGGAGGCGTGTTCTCTTGCGTGGCGTTGCCCTGTACATCGGCAAAGCTCATTGCGAAGGATGCGCTGGGCAGCGCGGTGGCGCCGCCGATGCCGCGGTAAGGATCATTCTCCGGCGGCGGCAGGCCGGGGCCGCCGGCGGCCTTCGAGGCGGGCGCGAAGCGGAAAATCGGCAGCACCTGTTCGTAGTACCACGGGCCGGCAGGCGCTTCTTCGAGCACCGGCTTTTGGCCCAGAGCGCGCAGCCGCGAATGTAGCCGCGCAGTGCGCCATGTGCTGACGGGTTTTTCCAGCGGCTGCAACGGCGGTGCTGCTTCACTGGTGGAGAACGTGGTGCCGTTGAGGCGCCAGGCACTCAGGTTGAAAAGTTCGAGGACGTTGGGCGGATCTCCGGCGCTATCGTTGGCGCTCGCGCTGGCGTTGGGCAGCGTGAATCGATAGCCGATGTGGCCGGGCGCCACGTTGGCGATGTGGCGGCCGAGCGCATCGTTGCTGTCGACCACGCTGAGTTGACTGGCCGAGGCATCGATGGCGCTCGCGATCAGCGCACAGTTGTTGAACGGCAGCAAGCCGCGCCCGCCCGGCGCCGGCTGTTGCTGCGACGCGGCGATGACCAGCAGCGACAACTGCGTTGTACCGTCCTGGTCGAAAGCACTGCCCGGCAGTCCCTGGCCGTCGGCGCCGATCAACTGCAGGAAGTACCCGGTGCCGCCGACGGTGCTGCCTTCCCATAGCAGCAGCGCAAAGCGCACCGCTTGCGCCAGCGTGGCGCCATCGACGATAGGATCGGCGGCTTCCGCGCGAAGACCGGCGCTATCGACTGTTTCCGGCACCGATGCCACCGACAAGTTCGTCCGCAGCAGGAACGCGGTGGCGGGATTGAGTACGCCCAAACCGCCGCGGTCGCCTGCTTGCACGCTGGGCGCGAGCAACAGGTAGGCGTTGGCCGGGCCGTCGACGCCCAGCGACTGGAAAATGTCCAGAAGCACTTGGCGATCATCGCCATTGGCGCCGATCAGTTCGTAAGTGGTGGGTCCATCGGTCCTGCGGATCTTGAAATTGACCAGCGCGCCGAAAGTCGATGCAGTGACCATCGTCGCTTCGTCGCTGGCCGAGCCGCGTGGCGGCGAAAGCTCGATCTCGAAAAGCTCGGTGCTGCGCGCGAGTGCCAGCGCGCGCAAGGACTCGGGGAAGCGCCATGCGCTCGGCGCGCTGTTGGGCGCGTTGGCGCTGCCGGGAATGGCCAGTTGTATCGGCGTTTGCAGCGGGATCTCGTGATCGAGTCCATAGCGCACCGGCGAGAAGCTGGCCAGTGGCAAAGCTTCCGGCTGAACAATCGGCGCCAGCGCAAAACTGGCGGCCGGGTAACGGGATGCAAGGTCGCTGGCGCTGTACAAGAAATCCAATTCCGGCACCGGATCGCCGAAGTAGACCAGTCCCAATGCACGCTCCGACAGCAGTCCCGGGTTGCGCGTCGCATTCGCCGCGTGCCCAGGCGCGGTGGTGCCGGACGACACCAGCGTGATGAACTGCGCATCCGCATTCACCGTGAGCTTCATCTCCAGCCCGGGTGCATCGGGTTGACTCGAAGGCGCCACCGACGGGAACTGCTGTCCGGTCAGCGTCAACAGGCTGCCGAGCGGACCGCTGGCCGAGGCCGTCCCGTTGCCATCGTACTGCGGACTCGGAATGCGCATACCGGCCAGCAACTGTCGCGAGGCGCGCCCGACGATATCGGGTAAGTGCTCGGCAATACTGCTGTCGACCAGGGTATCGATTACCTGCACCGGCAGGTGCGCGATGGTCACGCTTTGCGGTGTGTTGGCGCTTGCGGCGATCAAATCCGGTGCCGAGGCCAGCGCCGTGCCGATGGCGAGCAGCGGCAAGTCGAAGGCATCGGCCATGGCCGAGAACGTCGTGTATGTGTGGGTGTCGACGCGCGCCGCGGCGACGGTCAGAACCGCCAGCGGCTGCAGGATTTTCGCGTTGGCAATCCAGGGCGCGAGTTCCGGCCAGTTCGGGGTGCCGCTGGCGTCGGTGAGCAACACGCGGCGTGCCAGTTCTGCGAGCGTCTCGCCGTCTTGCAGTTTGAGCTGGCTCGCTGGCAACGCGAAGCTGCCGCCGCTGCTGATCACGGCATCGCGGAACGTGGCCCAATCCGGCAACGACGTGCCGGTTGCGTAACACAGCGCCAGGGCCAATTGATTGCCGATGCGCATCAACGTATCGCCCGGAACGCTCGTGTACGCGGTGCCGTTCAAGCTGTTGCTGTCGTTGAATGCGACCGGCACGATGAGCGACGTGCCGGCGGGCAACTCGCCGTTGCTGTTCACGCCTTGCAGCGTGGCGGCATTCCAGTTGGCGATGGTCTCCGAGAACCAGGGCTGCTCCGGAATCGCTGGCAGCGCCAGGCGCGCGAAGAATCGCGCGGCGACCTGCACTGTAGTCATCGCGGTTGTCGGAATGTACTTGAACACCGGCGTGGCGAGCGTGGCGCCGGATTGCAGAATCGCGGCCGCGCCGCTGTCGACGTCGAGCAATCCCAACGCGCCAGCAGCAACACCAAAGCGCGTCGCGATGGCGCTCAAGGTGTCGCCAGATCGAATCGATGCCGGCACCGATCCCAGTGGGTACACGCCGGGCGTCAGCGTGGCGCTCGGGTTATCCACGGCAACCAGCGCGGGTGCGACGCCGAGTACGACGGCAATCGGATCGCCCGGCGTTGCCGCAGCCAGGGCTGCGGCGAATCCAGGATTCAGCGCCTCCAACTCGACCACACCCAGGCCGAGCGTAGCGGCGGCGTTGGCAACGGTGTCGCCCGGTTGCACGATGTAGTCGAGCGTCGTGGTCGGAAACATCGCGGCGATCTGGCTCAGGCTGGCGGGCGCCGTCAGTGTGATGCTGGCCTTGTCGAGCTGCGATTGCGCGGCTTCCACCAGCGTGCGCGTCAACATCAGCATGTAATCGCGGAAAACGAAACTGGCCAACGACTCGTATTTCGTCGGATCGTCGTGTGGCTTGTCGCCTGCGGCAGGTGCTCGTGTCACGAAGGTCGCCACGTACTGCTTCACGCCCCATTCGTAGAGCGAGCCGACCTTGTTGACTTGTGCGAAATTGTTGGACGACGGCGTCTGGCCGGTGGGGCCGAACCCCAGCGTCAGCAGTGGCGGCATCGGCACCAGCATGCCGCCCTTGACCTGCGTGGCGCCCGGATCGCCCGCGATTTCGAAGCTCAGGTTGTGGGCAAAGAAGCGCTTGAGGTTGTCCAGCGAAAAACTCTGATCGGCGGCTTCCGGCCATTGCAATTGTGTGGCCAGCAACTGCAATTGTCCGTTGGTGATCAGCGTTGGATCCGGCGAGGCTGGCGATACGACAGCAGAGATCGCCCAGCGCAACAGCGCCTGGCACAAGCGGTCGGCGGGCAGGTCGTTGTCGTTCTGCGCTTGCAACGAGAGCGCCGCGCTGCGCTGGCGACGCTGCGTGGGCGTTGTTGCGTCCACGGGCACGCCGTCGTCGGCGGTCAACACCATGGCGCAGCGATACTGCGGGTTGCCATTGGTCGGCGCGCTGCCAGACCACGAGTAGGGCATCGCATCGATGCTGAAAGCCGGCAGCGCATGCAACGACAGTGTCGATTTGCCGCCCGGCAGCACCACGCGATCGGGATCGAACTCCAGCAGATACGGCGCCTGCGCAACCGACGTCAGCATCGCCAGGCGACGCCGCGCATGCAGTGCGCGCAAGTGCGCCCGCTGCTGGTGGAAGGCGCGCATGGCCGGTTGCCGCGCCAGCGCCGGCAAGCTCCGGCCCGCAAGGCGCGCGTTGACCGATCCGCCATCGCTGGCGATCGTCCACGGCGTTTGCTGCACGCTGCCTACGGTGAACGAGAAACTGAGGCCAATCGAGAACGAGAAGCTGATTTTGATAAAGAGAATCTTGATTTTGGCTTCAGCGCGCACGCGCACGGCAAGCAAGAACACCGCCGGCCGATACACCTCGTAGGTGACCTGCGCCTCGGCCTCCACCATCAGCGTGATCGACACGGAGATGATTTTGAAATCGACCGTGCCGTACACCTTGCCGACGATCGCGGCGGTGGCCTGGCACCAGAAGTAAATCGCCTTGGACTGATCGTGGTTTCTGGGGTTGAACCACCCCAGCACGCCGAGGAACACCGCCTCGACCTGGATGTACGCGCCTATCGACAGCGGACCGATCACCTGATCGGTGCCCACGCCGACCGCAAGACCGATGCCAAGTTCGATCACCGGCGAGAACTCGCCGTTGGTGATCTTGGGCACGCGCGTCGACGTCGTGCCGTCGAGCAGCGCGAAGTAGATGCCGCCGCGGCCAATGAATGGCAGGTACTGCAGCGTGAACGAGCGCGAGAAATCGCGCTTCCAGGGGAAGCCTAAGTCGACCGAGAAATTGCCGTTGGTGAAGATCTCGACGACGATCACGCCGAGCGTGATCGACACCTGCCCGAGGTTGATCGTTCGCAGCGCAACGGGCAGCGTCAAGTCGATTCGGAACATGCCGACGTTGTCGGAGATCTTCTTGTACAGCAGTTCGAAGTTAAGCCCGGACATCGATCCGGATTTTGGTCCGCCGAGCGATACCGACAAGCCGTAGATCACCGGATCGTTGAAGATCAGACCCAGTCGCGCCACGCCACCGACGGTGATGTCGAGGCCAATCAACCACTGGCTGTTGGCATTGAACTCGATGCCGTTATTGATCGGCGGCGGCGCCGGCTTTGCGTTCGGGTCCTGCGACACCGGCTGCATCGCTTTTTCCATCGCATCCAGTAACTGGCGCACGCTATTGGGTTTGAGATCGGTCAGGCGAACGCGCTGGCCGAGGCCCAGGTAGTAGATGTCGAGCGTGCCATTGCCGCCGCCCGGCACCGCCGGCGGCGGGTCTTTGATGACGTCCCAGGCGAGCGCTTTCGGGCCGGTGTAATCCTGGCCGAAGAAGTTGCCTTCCAGTACCAGATTGACGCCCGACATGCCCTGGCCGCGCGTGTAGGACACGCCCAGATTGCTGATCTTGATGACCCCCAGATCGATGCTGGTCTTGTAGCCCAACGTCAACGTGCTGGTATCGAGATTGGCTGCCAATTCGAAGTTGGACAGATCGATGCGATTGAGCACGTCCCACGGCGGATCGAGCTTGTAGCCGATCGTCGGCGCCGCAAGATTGACCAGATACTCGAGCACGCCGCCCACAGTCATGCCGCCGAGATGCGCGGTCAGCAATCGCTGTTTGGGCGTGGTCTGCGTCCAGCCCGAAATCAGCTCGATGTACGGATCGCCGAACTGGATCTTGAAGGTGTAAGTGGGATTGGCAACGCCGATGTCGGCCGACAGGCTCAGGTTCAACTGATTGACCGAAAAATCGCCGCTGACGCTGCCGGTAATCGGCGCTGTCTTGCTATCGCGATTGACCGTTGCGCTGGCGCTGGTGGCAATCGTGATGTCGCCGAGCACCGTCGGTCGCCACGTCAGCGAGACCGTTCCGTAAGCGCTGTACGCCCCCGTGCCGGTGCTGTAACGGAAGCCCATCGCATCGATCACGAGTTGCGGGATGCCGGCGGGCGGATCGACGCCGAGCAGGTTGCTGACGAGGTCGTTGACGCTGAGCGCGTTGTACGGCGCGAGGCTACCGTTGAACGACCAGTTGTTGCCGTCGCTCGCGTGGGAATACTCGGTGCCCAGATGGATGATCGCCGGCCCCGGGCTGGTCTTGGTTGTCAGTTCGATCTCACCATCGATGGTTGCATCGAAACTCGATTGCGAGACATCGACCGTGAAGCGAAGATCGGTCATCGCCAGCGTGACGTTGTTGATTTTGATGCTCGGCCAATTGCCCTGCACTTCTGCTTCGGCGTTAAAGGTACGAGATTTGAAATCGGCCATCGCCGACATCGTGGTCAGGCTGAGCTCGGCATCGATGTTGGGATCGGCATTGAAAAAATGCTGGAACGCCTTGCCGATCGGCAGCGCGTAGTTCTGTTTGAGTTCGGCAGTAATGATGAAGTTGGGAACGTACGCGGTGACTTCGAGTGCGAAGGCGTCGACGGCTATCGGCGCGCGAGCATCGGAACTGAACAACAGCACTGAGTTCGGGAGCTTCTCGGCATCGCCGATGACGATCGTGCCGTACAACGCACCGCTCATGAACCAGGCTGAATCGTTCGAACCAACGACCCAGCGCATGCCGACGTCGGTGATAACGACTTGCGGAATCGGTGCCGGCCAGCGAATCGTCGATCCGATGGTGACGCCCAGCGACTGCAGCGATGGCGCAGCCAGATCCTGTTTCCACTGCCAATCGAGTACCGGCGCGCCTCGGTCCGGTATGGGAGCATCGAAGGCGCTCAAGCCAAGTTCGAATTCCTTCAAGAAAAATGGATCGAGCGCTTCGAAGCCTTCCGGCAGCGATAAGTCCGACGGCGCGAGCCCGAGCAATCCAGCCAGCGCACCCACGCTCTTGCCGATCTTGACCGTGCCATCCGGAAACTCAACGATGAAGCGCCAAAGCTGATCGGAGGCGGCCAGCGGCAACCACATCGTGGCCGGTTCGCTGGTGTCGTCGAACTTGAGATCGCCAATCAAGTTCAAAGACGACGCGCCCAAGACTTTGCCAATGGCATCTGGATCGGGACCGGACCAAAGCTGAAACCCGACGCGCGTCAGGACATTGCTGAAGAAGCGGATTTCTTTGGACGGATCGACCGCGCGTAAATCCAGTTGCGCGATGTCACTTGCGGAGGCAGGCAATACAAGGCTGCCCCGAACGGCCAGTGGCCAGCCGTTGAGGAGGTACGAGAAGCGTTGGATGGTCGCCTCAGAATCGGCCAGCGTGCCGGACAAACTCAATGCCTCGACGCCATCGTTTGCGCCAGAAAGCAGCATCGACCCAACCGACACGCCAAACAGAAACGATGCCTGCTGAGCCACTGTCCCGCGATCGGCATCGAAGACCGAAAACGGTGGGAACGTCGAAACCAGCGAAGCGAGAGACGTTTCGGCACTCGCGAATCGCAATTCAAGCGCGAATAGCGGATCGCTTCCCGGCATCGTAATGGTCAGTGAGGCCTCGATTGCGTTGGCCACGCCGATCGGGGCAAAGGACCCACTGCCGCGCAGGTGGATCCTGTCGGTCAGCGGATCCAGCACGACGTCGGTCAGCGGAAATCGGCTGCTGAGCTGAAACAGGCCCAAGACAGTTCGTAGTCCTGCGAACAGGTCGGGTTGCCTCGGTTGCTCGGCGAGGTTCGCCAAATCGATGCGCTGATCGACGATGGCGTTCGAAATGGCGGCGTAGATGTCACTCAGCGACATGGCGGTGATCCTTCCGCGAGAAAGCGGTTAACGGCGATGACGAGGACGGAGTTCGCTCGGCGTTGGGCCCGGTGGCCCGCTGAAACTGGTGTGGCGCGATGGACGATTGCGTACGCGCGTAGGAAGTCCGGCGCCAGAGCGCTCGATGATGGCCTCGCGGAGCGCTCGCAATGCGCCCGTGGGATCGAGCGGCGCGAGGTTGGTGCTTGTGCCTGTGTCAGTCTTGGTGGTCGTGTACGTCCATCCGCGACCGGCAATTGGCGACGCTGCTGGGTAATCGACCAAAGAACCCGTGGCAGGCGGCGATGCCAGACTGGTCGGAAAGACGGCAGTGCGTTTTCTCAACGTGGTTCGCCGTTTCACGTCGCCCTTGATTGGCACGGTATCGTTCTTGAAGGCTTGTAGCAGCCCGGCCGAAAAGTAGTCCGTTGAGTAGACCAGCGCAGAGGTTTGCGCTGTATAGAACTCGTCGCTGTAGACGTTTGGCGGCCAAGCCGTCGCCGTGCCATCGAGATCAAGCTTGAATTTGGAATCGGCGCTGTAATAGGCAACAAAGAAATGCCCAACCGATGCGTTGGGATCTCTCCAACTCGGCACCGTTTTCGTGAACGGCCAAAACCAGCTCAGCAGGAGCGCCGACGGGTGGTCGTGCTTGCGATAGGAGCTGACCGTGAGCGTTTCCGCATTCACCCGTCGAGCGAACTCGACCACGTTGTCCTTGGGCACGACATCGCGGACATCCAATGCCGTGACGATGCTGCCGTGATGCGGGACTGTCTGCATTACCATGCTATCGAAGAAGGGCGAAGCGCCTTTGCGCATCACTTGGTTCGCTTTCAGCATTGTGGTGCCAGTGGCGTCGCCAGTGATCAGGTAGCGTTCGCCGTAAAACTCAACGACCACGATGTAACTGACGGTGTTCAAGGCCACCGCGTTCTTGCCGGTAGGCAGTGACGTGGCGTTGGGTTGTAGCGCGTTCGCCATTAGCGCGTAAATCTTGAGGTCCAGCGTCGCGTGCTGGTAGATGGCGACCGGCTTGGTTGGTTTGTCGTAGCTGGAATAGCCAATCGAGTGGCCTTCCGGCTCCTCGCCGTCGGTCATGTATTCGCCGACCAGGTTGAGGATCTGAGTTTTGTTCTTCTTGTATTTGCCCGGTGCGCCGCCGAAAAAGGCGTCGTTGATGGTCAGCTCATCGTCTTCGAACTCGGCAAGAAGCTGTTTGATCAGGTTAACGTGATCGGCGTCGCTATGCGTGAGGATCAGGCAGTCGATCTCCGCCTTGTCGCCCATGGTCTTTAGCCGTTTGACGACGAACTCCACCGACGGACCCGGGCTATCCCTGTTCGCTCCCTGGCAGCCCAGGTCGATGAGCAACGTGGTACTTGGTTTGGCGGTCTTCGTGCTGTCTTCGAACACCTCAATGAAGTTGCCGCTGCCGACGCCAACATTGAGCACATGAAACTTGATGCAAGGCGTTGGCATGTCAGTGCTCTCCGGTGGTCAGATCGCGGCGCGATCGGGATTCGCGGTGGCTGGCCAATGCGTGCGGTGAGTGGCGGCGCCGCAGCGCGCTGGTTTTGTTTGCGGGCTTGGCGTCCTGCGCGTAGGCGGCGTACCAGCCGAGCACCACTTTGCCGCTGTCGTCGGTGTCGCCGAACAGCAGCACATCGGTGTTGCCAGGTGGGAACGAGAAGCCGAGTACCGACAGCGCGAAGCGATGCAGGCGCAGCAAGTAACCGCGCTGCGTGGGGTCGTCTTTGTGCGGGTAGCTTTGCATCTCGAAGCTGCGGAAGCCCAGCTGGAGCACGCCCTGCAAAGGCAGATTCAGTCCCATGGATTTGGCGTTGGGCAACTCAAGACCAATGTACGCGGGGCGGCTGCCGCTTTGTCCAGGCGCGAAGGCGGCGATCAGCTTGATCGATAAACCAACGCTGCCGGCGAGTGCGCCGAGCGTGCCAAGTTGTAGCGTGTAAACCAGACCGTACCATGGCGGCGTCATTGGCTGCTGCTGCAGGGGCGCGGCGATCGAAACGAAACTCAGGGATTCGGGCGTATTCGCGGCATCTGCATCCGCGCCGAAACCGACGATGCCCGTGAGCGTGAGCGGAAAACGTGCGGCGAGCGACTGCGGTCTGGGGACGCTGCTGGCGAGATCGAAAGCGAGGCCTGTCTCGTTCGAGGAAAAGCTCGCGTTACCCGGATTGTCCAGGTCGTAGCGCATATCGACGGCGAGGCCGTTGAAGCGCAGTTTGCTGTCGGAGGCATTGGAACTGAGTTCCCCGAGTGCCGTGCCGTAGCAAAACGGATCGAAATCCGGCAGGTCCAAAAAGCGCAGATTGCCGTTAAGCACAAAACGGGTCAGGTACTCGCTGCTGCCCGGTTTGTCTTGCAGCGTCTGCAGCTGCACGGCCAGTACTTCGACGCTGCCGAGCATCGAACTCTGGACGGCATAGCGGTTCTGACCGATCAGCGAAAACGCGTATGCGGGCGCGCCATCCACAAGGTGATAGCTGCCGTCGAGAACCAGGTTATTGCCGCGCTCGGGCTGTACCTTGGTCAGCGTGCTGCCGAACAGCCGATTGGTCATCAGCTCGACGTTGGCATGAAAGCCGGTGAGCGAAGAGTTGGAAAATATCGCCGTGAGCGATAAGGTCTTGAACGCGAACGGCACCGTGGCGCTGAGCAACAGATCGCTCGGATCCTGGTAGTCGATCAGGCCGAACACCGCCGTGCGCTTGGGCGTAATCGTGCCGGCATCGACATCGAAAGGGGTCAGGGCGAAGCCGACATGGTCAGCAAAAAACTGATCTGGCTTGATGCCTGCCGACAGGAAGGCAAGTTGCGGATCGAGTTCTGCAATCGACACCGGTGCGTTGATAAACAGCACACCGTTCCAATTGGCATCGCTCAGCACGTTGGCGTAAAGATCAGCCTTGGGCGATCCCGCCGGCGCACTCTTCGCGCCCGCGATGAAATCGAGCAGCACCTTCTGTGTTTGCAAAGGCGTGCCGGCGACCGCCGGCCAGCCCCAGGCGCTGGTGTCGCCGGCCAGTTCGATAATGCTGCGCGAGGCGTACTTGAACAGCATCAGCGTCGGGCGATCACCGCCGCGCCAGGTGCGCGGCGAGAGTTGGAATGTCCAGCCATCGACGTTAACGCGCAGCACGCCTGCGACGCTGAGCACGCCCGCCAGATCGTCTGGCGAGAGCGCGCCAATGGCCGCCGTGAAGGCAGCTTCGGTCGGATATGTCGGATATCCCTGCGCCTTGACGGCCGCCATGACCTGATCGGTTCCGGCTTGCGATACGCCAGCGGAGAGCAGCAAGCCGCGATCGCTCTCTTGCAAGCGATACGGCACGGAGGTGGCGCCCATCAACACAGTCACATCGGCGGCTACGAAAAACAACTGATTGGCCTGGAGTGCCGCCTGCATCACGTCGTTGACTGGCGCCAGACGCGTGTCGGGATACACGGTGCCGGGCAGGCTGCTCAACAGGACGTTGGCAAAATGAATTCCATCTGGCGACAGGCCTGCCAGTAGTCCACGTGGTGTCACGGCCAGCGGTGGCGGCGGATCTGCGGCTATAGGCAACGCCGTGGGCGCCAGCCCGAGCAAAGAACGCCGCAAGGGCGCCAAAGCAGCGCTCTCCAGCATCGCCGCGAGTGCGTTTTGAGCGGGATCGACGCCGAGGTACGCACCCATCGGCAAAAACTGTGCGTCGCTGGCGCCCAGCGCATCGCTGCCGGGTAGTGCCGGACCTTGCGCAGCGGGCATTTCGTGATACGACAAAAAAGCCTGCTTGAGCGGCGCGTACAATGGCGAAGACTGTGGTTGCGCGTAGTACAAAAGCCCGGCAGCCGCCGGCGCGGCCGGGTAGAACTTGGCGTAAGCGGTGCTCGCAGCATCGGTGAGCAACGGCCCGTTATTGGTTGTTGGGGCGTACGCCGCGCCGACATCAAAACCGATGCGCGCGGCCTGATCGGGCAGCGCGAAATACTCGGTGGCCGAGAGCCCAAGCATGACCCGTTCGGTACCCACAACGGCACGCGCCGTTGGCGCCACGCTCAAGACAAACTGACCGTATGGCACCAGGTGATAGCGCACGCGATCGGGCGACGCTGACCCCGGTAACTCGGTTGGGCTGTAGGCGAATACTAGCTGGCCAGAGGGCAATACGCCGTCGTTGCCCGGCGCCAGGTCGACGCCATGGCCCAGTGTTGTTGCAAGCAGGCTGCTGAACGTCGGTGGACTGGCGAAGCTCAGCGCAGTACGCGCCGGCAGCAGCGGATTGAGCGGATCGAAGGCAACATCCAGCGCATAGTCGCTTGCCGTCGAAGCGCCGAGTATCGGCATGTTGACGTGCGCGACCAAGTACTCGGGATCGTCTGGATCGGGCGTCGCGTAGCGCAGCATCACGCCCAGGCGCTGCATATCGTCGAGGTCCTGAGCGACGATGCGCAAGCTCAGTACGCCAGCGCTGGCGCCTGCGAAATCGAGTTTGCCGCTGGTCGCGGGGTAACTGCCGTTGGTGGCCTCGAAGCTCAATTCGCCGGCCAGCGTGATCAACGTGTCGGTCAGGGTTAGCGTGGTGCCGACAGAGACGGTGTAGGCATAGTCGCCGAGCCGGAACTCTGCAGCGCCGCTGGTGGTCCATTGCCCGTTGAAGGTGGCGCGCAATCGATGAAAGCGCCACACCGCAAAGTCGCTGTTTGGATCAAGCAACCACAGCAGGCGCAAATCGTGTTGCGGCGCCAGGCGCTGCCAACTCTGCGCAAGCGTTACCGCAAAGGCGACCGGATCGCTGGGCCCACTGTTGATCAGCAAAAACGCACCCTGCGTGTGCGCCCATAACTGCGCCAGCGTTGGCTGGTCGGGAAGCCCGGTGGGATCCGTGGCGTAATAGCCCTGCCAGTAAGCCATGCCCGGCGGCGGTGGCGTATCGGCGATGTAGAGCCCTGTGTTATCCAATCGCGTGTAAACGGGAATACCTGCCATGTCGCCATCCTCAACGGGTGTCAGAGCGCTAACACATCTTCGAGAAACGCACGTCCTGCGCGCTTCTCAAGTCGCGAGCCCGGTGCTGCTAAACCACATCGATTGCATCGCCCGGCAGCAGCGGCAAGTCGAAGCTGTCTTGCGCCAGGCCCCAACTGCCGATGCCGCGCCAATCGAAGCGCACCGCTTGCGCCGATACGCTCAGCGCATCGCCGCGTCGCGCCGCACCCGAGCCGCGTAGCAGTTGCACGGTGGTCGGCTGCGCTGCGGCGCCGGGGCGACGACCGATGCTGGTCAGTACATTGCCGACAGTGGTGCCGACGCTGACGATGCGCTCGCTGCCGTTGACGCTGATCCGCAACCCAGGCGTGAGCACGCTCCGGCCGCGGAAATACACGGCCGGCGTGGCGCCGGGTGGGGTGACGGTGTTGACCAGATCGCTGTAGCTGGCGCTGCTGGCGAGCACGAATTGCTGCACCCATTGGCTGGACTCGACATCGCTCGCCGACTGCAAGGCCTTGGGTACCAACACACTCCAGAAACTCTGCGCAAATTGCGAGTAATACACATCCGCTGCGGCGGCGATTCCCGCTGAGCCGGCGCCCTTCTGCGTCGGCGGATTGACGGTGATAGCGCCCAGTGCGGCGAGTTGACTGATGAAGCTATCGATGCCGGGCAGGAAATTCGCGCCCGCATACACTTGTACGTCGAAGTGCGTAACAGCCGTCAGCGCATAACCATTCACCAGCGGGTCCGAGCCGCTGGCGGCAGGCCGCTGATAGCTGGCGGACGACACCGACAGCACCATGCCGGGCCGCACTTCGTAGCGCGTCTGCTTGACCGGCAGTGTTGCGTTCGGCACCGTGAAGCCGTAGGCGTAGTACAAACTCTCGGCGAAGGTCTGCGGCATGTGCCGCGCGATGGCATCTTGCAGTACGGCAATGCCGTAGGCCGATACCTTGGCATTCTCGGCTGCAATCAGGAAGTTCTGATAACTCAGTTGCAAGGCCGTGCGAATGCTGCTGCCATCGAACTGCCATGCTGCGCTGCCGGCTGCGATCGTCAGCCGATAGGGGAAGGCATTGCCGCCGTTCGGATTGTTCTCCAACAGGAAGGGCGGTACGTCGACATTCAGCGGAATCGACGTCGCACAAATCGGCGGTAGCCACAGCTCGATATCTTCGCCAGCCGGTCCGTTCGTCGTCTGCGCGGTGGCTGCCATCGTCGAAGCGGGATAGTTGTAGCCAGTTGCGGCACCACTGGTGGCGCTACCAATGAACCATCCGCCAGCGAACAAATGCGTGCTTTGCGGCAGGCTCTGTGTGTTTCCAAGCAATGCCTGCACGGCCAACTGATAGTCGCCCGCGCTGCTGGGGGCAAAGTCGCCCTGCCAGGTCAGTGTGGCTGCCGAGACGTCAATCGGCCAGCCGCTTTGAGTCTGGTCGTTTTGATGCACCGTGAGTCGATAGCCCGTGGCGCCGAGTACGGGTGTCCAGGCCGCGCTGAGCGTTGTGCCATCGAAGTCGCATTCGACATCGGAAGAGGTCGGTGGCATCGCGGAGACGGTGACGGCTGGACCGCGGGCCTGGATCGAACCAATCGTCGTGACCGCGCGAATCGAGGGCGCTAATTGGGCATCGTTCTGCTGGTCGCTGGTCAAGTTGATGCTCGTGGTGCCGGCCGGCAGTGAGATGGCGTTTTGATCCGGGCGCCATCGCAACTCGAAGCTGACATTCGCCAGCGGAGCCCACGTCAGTGCGCTCGTGCATGCAATCGCGTCGGTGACGATGGAGAGCGATTGCACTTGCGCAATCGGCGCCGGAATTGTTGTTGACGGGCCGGTGCCTGATTGCGCGAGTGGTGTCAGGCGGATGTCGAAGAGCCCTTCGATACGCGGGATGGAAAACACGCCGCCATTGCTGGCGCTATTGGTTGCGTAGACAACAAGACCATCGGGCGCCACGAGTTCGATCCGTGTGGCCAGACGCGTTGCGTCTTCTGCGTTCGATGCATAGGACCACCCGATCGATAGCCTGTCGGCATCCAGCGTCAACAGCGTTGTCGCGGCCGTCTGCGTCAGTATCGGCACATCGTTGCTGCGATAACTGGCGGTGATACTGGGGTTGCTGCCATTGGCAATCACTGTGGTCACATAGTGCTTGTTCGGATCGAGCGTCGGTAGTGTGACCAGGCCGCTTGTGCCGGGCGTACTGGTGCCAAGCGTTGCAGTCGCGAAGCCGTCCTCGAGCGCATAAATCGCGGGGACGTAGCTGGTCACTTGCGAGTCGCGACTTTGCTGCCAGACTACGGTCGCGGTGCCGTTGGCGATGTTCGCCGCCAGGATTGTGGCCGGTTCGTATACAAGGCCGATGGCAGGCGTCGCGACGCCGCCTTGGACCGAGTTCAAGCCCATGATCCGCAGCTGCGCACCCGCGACAGCGAACAGTCCCGTTCCGGGTGCTAAGAGCGCCTGATTGGCGCCAGCCCCAGTAACCTCGACATGGGCGAAGCTGCCGGACGTGACCCATAACGCGATCCGGTAACGGTTGATCTGAAACTGCGGCTGCGGATCGACCGCTGTTGCCGGTTGCCAGGTCGCACTGATCGAGCCGTCGGGATGGCGAATCGCTGACACTAGCTGCGGCAGTTGCGCACTTGCCTGACCAACTGCCCATTGCGGCAACGTGATCGGGTCGGAGACCAGGTTTCCCGAGGCCACAGTCAGGTTCCAGTTGCCCGGATTGGCATCGGCATCCGACTGCGTGAACTGCAATGCGCCATCGCCATTCGTTGGATCGGACGTCTTGGTCGAGGCGATGGGTTGTTGCGGTTTGTTGTTTTGCGCGATCGCCAGCGTATAGCCGTTGCTCGCTGCAAGAGACGGTGTCCACGCCATTACAACCGCGCTTCCATCGTAGACCGCCGTGAACAATTTCGGCGTCGATTGAACCACCGTTGATCGCATAGCGCCCTCCCCAAAGTGACCCGCGCAAGAATGGAACGTCGAGATCGATTGACATCCGATGTCGAATGTCACGCAATGAACTGCTGGCGTAGTGACCAGTCTGGTCGCAATTGTCTTGTTTCGCAACGCGGCATTGCGCGTCATGAAAGACGCGACGCACGAACTATCAATCACTTATATTTCGGCAATGTGATCAGTGAGAATTTGCGAGAATTTCAGCGCAAAAAAATGTGCATGAAAAGTCCAACGTGCAGCCCGAAAGTTGAAGGCACGGTCGTTAACCCTTGGCTTTTTGCCAGCGATGACGACAGAATTTTCCGCCAACCAGATCAACGTGCCACAGGCGCATCCGGTTGCAGTTCTGGCGCAGCGGTTTTGAATTTCGGAAGGTCCAGGCAGCGCTCGTAGATGCGCAAGATCGTTGGGAACGGCTGCATGTCGACACCGAATCGACGCGCGTTATAGACCTGCGGTACCAAACAGCAATCGGCCATTGTCGGCACATCGCCATCGCAGAACTCGCCCGTGACGGGATTGCTGGCCAACAAGTCTTCGAGCGCCAGAAATCCAGTTGCGATCCAGTGCTGCACCCAGGCCTCTCGTTGCGCGTCCGTGACGAAGAACTTCTCCTTCATGTAATCGAGTACGCGCAGATTGTTGATCGGGTGAATATCGCACGCGATCAGTTGCGAAATTGCGCGTACACGCGCTCGCTCGCGAGGCGTCGGCGGCATCAGCGCAAAGCCGCGATCCGGGTAAGTGTCTTCCAGATATTCGATGATGGCCATCGATTGACGAATGACGCGTTCGCCATCGACCAGTACCGGCACCAGTTCTTGAGGATTCAGTTGGTGGAACTGGGTCTGGTGTTGCTGGCCGCCGCCATCGACCAGGTGCACGGCATGGTAGTCGTACTTGAGTTCCTTCAGGTTCAGCGCAATCCGAACGCGATATGCCGCACTCGATCGCCAGTAGCTGTAGAGCTTGATCAAGTCCATGACTGCCTCCCCTCAGATTCGCGCAATCATAAGGCACGCGCCCATTCAACGCGCTGCGTAATACGCTGCCTCTGATACCTCGTGCCATCGCCTGGCACCATCGAGATACGTGCGGTAAGAGGCGTAAACGCGGGCAGAAAACGGATCCTTATTGGCAATTTCTTCAACAACCTGCGCACTGGTCGAACGCAGCGCTGCGAGCACATCGGGGGGCAACGGCTTTAGCGCGACGCCATGCTCTTTCTCCAAGGTATCGAGCGCGCGTTGATTTTGCGTCGTGTAGTCGGCCAGCATGTCGTCGTTGATTGCGCGCGCGGCAGCTTCGACGATCGCCTTCAAGTCATCCGGCAGCGCATCGAACGCCGTCTTGTTGACCATGCATTCGAGGGTTGGCCCGGGTTCCTGCCAACCAGGGTAGTAACAGTGCTGCGCAACGGTATGCAGACCGAAAGCCAGGTCGTTGTAAGGACCGACCCATTCGGTCGCATCGATTGCCCCAGTCTGCAGCGCCGTGAACAGCTCGGCGCCAGGGATGTTGACTGGCGAGCCACCCAGGCGTTGCAACACTTCACCACCCAGACCCGGAATCCGCATTTTCAGGCCTTTCAAGTCCCCTACCGAGCGGATTTCCTTGCGAAACCACCCTGCGCACTGGACGCCCGTGTTACCCGCAGCGAAGGGCACGAGATTGAACTTCGCGTAAAGCTCACGCCACAGTTCCATCCCGCCACCGTGATACAGCCAGCCATTCATCTCCTGGGCATTCATGCCGAACGGAACAGCGCAGAAGAACTGTGCGGCTTCGGCCTTGCCCTTCCAATAGTACGCGCCGGAGTGGCCCATTTGTGCGGTGCCCTGTGAGACCGCATCGAAGACCTCGAAGGGCGGCACAAGCTCGCCGCCGCCAAAGACCTTCACGGTCAGTCGGCCGCCGCTCATGCGGCCGATCATTTCAGCCAGGCGTGCCGCACCGGCGCCCAGGCCCGGGAAGTTCGCCGGCCAGCTGGTGACCATTTTCCAATGCAGCGGTTTCGCGCCGGGCGCCACAGCAGTGCCGATTGCTTCTGGTTTGCCGCAGGCCGTCAACGAGCCTGCGGTGAGCGTGGTGGCGACAACGAACTTACGGCGATTCATGGGCAATTTCCTGCAATCGAAGGCTGTGCATGCTACGCACAAGCGGCGGGCGGTTCACGGCCCTATCGTGGCTGGCTATACTGCGTCGCTCATTGCTGCCATCAGAGTTGCGCCCGTGACCAAGTACGATGCCGTTTTCATGAAGCATTTCGCTCAGTTGATACTGGGGCTGATGGCTTTTGCGTTCCTGTTGATTGTGCTCGCGCATGCCATCAACGATCGCTTTTACGGCTATTCGGTGGATAAGAACACGCCACCGGAAGAGCTGAACGCCACACAGCGGGAGCGGCGGGCTGCCCGTGACGCTGAGATCTCGGCGCGATTGGCGCCCATTGCCAAGGTCAACGCTGGCGACACCGGCCGCGCCGCAATCGTTGCCGCCGAAGAGGCGCGTAAGAAGGCGATGGCCGGCAAAGTGGCTTACGGCGGAACCTTGGACGGTTCGGTGATTTACCAGCAACTATGCGGCGCATGTCATCAGAATGGCGCAGGCGGTGCGCCACTGCCGACCAGGGACGCCTGGGCGCCGCGCATAGCACAGGGTGTCGAGACTTTGGTCACGCACGCAATCGAGGGTTATCAAGGATCTGCCGGAATCATGCCGGCGCGTGGTGGGAACCCTTCGCTCACGGACGAGCAGGTGCGTGCCTCCGTCCAGTACATGGTCGACAAGTACAAATAGTCTGGGGTCCATGCCACCTGCTGCCTCGGCAACAGTCGGCGATACTCAAGAGACGCCGCCCGTTGGGCGGCGTCTTGCTATCGGGGAATGACGCATGCTGAGAAAAATGCTGGCCATTGCTGTCTCGTTCGCGCTCGCTGCGTGCCACCGTGGTGGCGATCAAAGCGGCATTGACTCGGGCATTTGCGGTTCACCTGCTGACCTGATCAGCTCGATTCAGGGCGCGTCACTCACGAGTCCGCGCGTGGCGCAAACAGCCACAGTCGAGGCGGTGGTCGTCGGTGTTTACACCCAGGGTCTGGGCGGGATTTTCCTCCAGGAAGAACAGGCCGATCGAGACGGCGATCCGATGACCAGCGAAGGTCTGTTTGTGCAGATCGAAGGAGCCAAGCCAAACGTTGCGGTCGGCGACGTGGTTCGCGTCCATGGCCGGATTGCTGAGGTTGGCGACGAACGCGCTTCGCTGACCGCCCTTGTGGATCTGAATCAACTGAGAGTTTGCGATAAGGTCGACGAACTTCCGCAAGCTGCGTTGATTGAAGAGGCTCCTTTGATGGCGGAAGACTGGGAGGCTTTCGAGGGAATGCGGGTGGCCATCGACTCGGCTACAACCGTGATTGCGAACGAGAGCCTGCTGCGTCGCGGCGAATTGGTCGTCAGTTTGATGGGTCGGCAGTTCCAGCCCACTGAGGTCGCGTTACCGGGAAGCGATGCGGCAACAATCGCGGCCGATAACTTGCGTTCGCGCATCACTTTGGACGATGGCAGCGTCGCTGCCGAACCGCCCGAACGTATCGAGTGGCTGCCGCGCCAGCCGAGCGTCGATCATACCTATCGTATCGGCAGTGAGCTCAGTGCGATCGTCGGCGTGCTTGATCAGCGTGACGGGCGATATCGACTGCATGTTTCGGAGCCAGTCAACGTACGCCACGCCGAACGACCAGAAAGTGCGCCAAACGTGGCGGGCACGCTAAAGCTGGCCGCAATGAACGTCATGAACTACTTCAACGGCGATGGTAAGGGCGGCGATTTCCCAACATCGCGTGGCGCTGAAAACGCCGATGAACTGACGCGTCAACGCGCCAAACTGATGAGCGCGCTAAAGGCGATGGATGCCGATATCTATGCATTGAGCGAGGTCGAGAATGACGGGTATGAGCGCCGCGCAGCGATCGAAGAACTTGCGTTCCGTTTGAACCAGTCACGGGGCCGCCGCGGGGAGTACGACTATGTGCGTTTCCCGGCTGCGCAACTTGGAAGCGACGAGATTTCGGTGGCGCTCTTGTACCGACCGCGTAAGGTCAAGCCGATCGGGTCGGCGGTTTCCATCACCGAGCCGCCTTTCGACTATGGCAGTCGCCCGCCGCTCGCACAAACCTTCGAAGATGCCACGAATGGTGGCCGCTTCACTGTCGTGGTCAATCACTTCAAGAGCAAGAGTTGTCAGAACGCTGAGGGCGCGAATCGTGATCGCGGCGATGGGCAAGGCTGCTACAACGCGGTGCGGGTCGATGCCGCGCGCGCATTGGCGTCATGGCTGGCCAGCAACCCTGCCGGCGATACAGGTGGCGATGTGCTGATTGTCGGAGATCTCAACGCTTACACCAAAGAGGATCCAATTCGCCTGTTGGGCGAAAGCGGCTATCTGCCTGCAGACGACGAGCTGGCGTATTCGTTCAACTGGGGCGGCGCGGCTGGCAGGCTTGATCATGTGTTGGCGAGCGCCGGCCTTCGGACGCAGCTCCGCGGCGTTGCGCACTGGCATATCAATGCCGATGAATTGCCCGAGTTTGACTACAACAAGGACAACAAGCCGCGCGGTGGCGACGCCAGGTTGTTTCGCTCCGATCCATTCCGCAGTGCCGACCACGATCCTGTAATCGTCGGCCTCGCCATTGCTGCAGAGCCAGAAACAAGTGAGAGTGCCACCGACGAGACGAAGAACTCGTCCGCGTCAGTGCAGCAATAACGCCGCTGCGTCTAGTTTTGCGGCGCGCCGCGATGGCCACCAGACGGCCAGTAGCGCAGCCGCGGCGATCATTGCCAGTGCCGCAGCCAGGGTGGGTGGATCCGTTGCGCTAATGCCAAACAGTACGCTTGAGAGCACATCTTCGGCCAGAAAAAGCAGTCCTGGTGCGAGTACACACCCTAGCGCGATGGCTCGGCTGCTTTCGCTCAACAGCAGTCCGGAGGCCTGTGCGGGCGCCGCACCGAGCGCCATTCTCAAGCCCAACTCTGCTCGCCGTTGCCGAATCGCAAAGGACACCACGCCAAAGACGCCCTGTAAAGCGAGAAACACGGCCAGCGCGGCGAAGGCCGCGACCAGCTGCAGTATGAGTCGATCCTGAGCAAAGGCGTGATCGGTCATCGCTTGCATTGTGATTGCTTCGGCAATCGGAACGTTCGGGGCGCCAGTGCTTGCGGCGTCCTGCAGCACCTCGCGGAAGTTCGCCATGTCGCCGTTCGTTCGAGCGACCAAGGTGCCGAATCGAATCCAGTCGGCTTCTCGTTGCAAGTACGGCGCATAAAGTGCTGGACCCTCATCGTTGCGAATTCCACCGCCGCGGACGTCCGCGACGATGCCGACAATGCGCATCCATCGGGGTTCGTTGCCTGGGCCCGCCTCTCCCGGTGGAATCGAAACGCGTTCGCCCAAAGGGCTGATGTCTTTGAAAAACGCATTGGCGAAGGACTGGTTGATCCAGGCGATGCGCTCGCCGTTGGCATCGGTACCGTTGCTGCCCTGTCCGGCCAGCACCTGGACGCCAAGCGCTGCGAAGTAATCGCCGATGATCGGCCGAAACGTTGCCGATCCTTGTTCACCGTTTTCGAAGATTAGAGTGTGGCTGATCCTGTTGGAAACCAGTGGCGGACCGACCACCAATGCAGCGTGCCGAATGCCGGGGCTGTTTTGCAGCGTCTCGACCATGGTCGAAAAGGCGCGTGATTGACGGTCCTTGGCAGAAAACTCGCGTTCCGGCAGAACGATGGTCGCGCCGATGACTTGGGCGGGTTCGAACCCGAGGGGCAGCGCCGAAAGCGCCACAAAGCTCTGTGCCAGGAGCAGTGCCGCACCGAGTAGAGCGCCGGCGACTGCGACTTCTGCAACCATCAGCCTGTGCAGTGCGCGCACGTGGCGACGACTCCCAGCCACGCCGCTCCGGACGCTGCTGCTGGAATGCGCAGAGACAGTGCCCACTGCCAGTCCCAGAAGCAACGCAAGCAACGGCAGCGCCAGCAAAATCCACGTGGGAAAAGAAGACTGCGCCAAACGCGGTAAGGCCGGACTTAGGGCGAGCTGTGCAAAGGCAAAGAGGATCGACGCAATCGCCGCGCCGCATATGGACGCCCCCAGTGTCAACCAGCAGACCTCGACAATCCGCTGCGCATGCAGTGTTCCGTCAGAAGCGCCCAATGCGGCGCGAGTGGCCCACTCCGATTCGCGACGGCTGAAGTGCACGCGCAACAGTGCCACAACGTTTGCCATGACCAGCAAGAGCATCAGACCGACTGCCACCAGCAGCACCTGCAATGCCGGTCGCACCGGCGCTGTCAGCAGCTCGACGAATGACGTGGCATCCAGGTGTTTCTCGTTGCCGTTTGCCTTTGCATAATCCGCACTGATCGCCTGCAACTGGGCGCGTGCCGCAGTGAGCGATGAGCCGTGGGCAATGCGGCCGATCATTTCGAACGTGTTGGAACCTGGCGAGCTTAGAGCCCACGGGACGAATGGTGGGAACGGCGCGTACAGATCGACGGAAACCTCGTAGATGTCGGATTCATCGGCGATAACGCCGATGATCTCGGTTCGAACGCCCGATACCGTGAGCATGCGTCCGATCGCCGCTGGGTCGGCATCGAAGGCGCGCCGCCAGAACGACTCGCGAAGAACAACCACAGGCGCCGCGCCCGGAAGATCGTCGCTGCTGCGGGTGAGTCGCCCATGTAACGGAGCGATGCCCAGGACACGGAAGAAATCCGCTTCGATCAGACTGCCGCGTAGCCGCTGAGGACCGTCAGTTGTCAGCCAGTCGAGTGCAAAGTCGACATCGATCGCCGAGATAGCTTCGAATTCGCTCAAGTTTGGTCGAAGCGTGATGGCGTCCGGCAAGCTGAGGTTCGCGTCTGATTTCCCCAAGCGGGTGATCGAAACGACTTGCTGGCTTTCCGGAATGGGTAGCGGCGCCGTCAGTATCGAATATGCAAGTGCTACTACGAGGGTCAGCGCGCTGATACCCAGCGTCAGTGTCGCCAACGCCGAGATCGAGAAGCGTGGCGACCTTAGCAGTGCTTGCAGAGCGGTCAGAATGAGCTGCGAAAAGCGCATGGAAACACTCCGAATCGAGCACCGACGTGGCAATGCAAACGCCGGGCCAGGAGGCAATGTAACGTAAGTGGTTGATCTTACTTACATGCTCGATTTTTCGAGTGCACTTAACATCCGAATTCGAACAGCCGCTATCGTCCGCGGTCCGCTTTCGAACTGTGAACATGCCGTGCCGCACTCGCCTGCCGCCATCGCCGCCATCGAATCGATGGGGTTTACGCCAAAGTTCTTTACCCGCGATGGCCTGTCGCAACACTACCTCGATGAGGGCGTTGGCGAACCGGTGGTCATGGTGCACGGCAACCCCAGTTGGTGTTGGCTGTATCGCGATGTCATAGCGGCGCTCAAACCGACGCATCGATGTTTGGCGCTCGATCATATGGGCATGGGCCTGTCGGATCGTCCAGATGAATCGCGCTACCGCTATACCCTGGATTCGCGCGTCGCTGATTTCAGCGCCTGGATGGACAAGATGGTGCCCGAGCAACCGGTGACCTTGATCGTGCACGACTGGGGTGGCGCCATCGGTTGTGCCTGGGCGACACAGCATCCCGATCGCGTTAAAAGGTTGGTCGTATTGAATACGGCCGCCTTTCCGATGCTCGCTGGCAAGTCCTTGCCGAACGTTCTCAAATTCGTGCGCCGGTCGCGCGTCGGCGCTTTTTTGGTGGAACGCTTGAACGCGTTCGCGTTGGGTACAGCGATGATCGGTACCGGCAAAAAACTCGATCCGGTTGTGAAGGCGGGATTTCTTGCGCCCTACGATACGCCATTGGCGCGCCGCGCTGTATTGCGGTTCGTACAAGACATTCCACTCGATGCCTCCGACGCCGCGTGGCGCACCGTTGTCGAAACAGGCGAAAAGCTCGAGCTGCTGGCCGGCAAGCCGGTCATGATCCTGTGGGGCCTGAAGGATTTCGTGTTTGACCGCGACTATTTCAACGAATTCTGCCGGCGCTTCCCACGCGCCGAGGCGATCGGTTTTGCCGACGCCGGGCATTACGTGCTCGAAGATGCAAAAGACACGATCTTGCCCAAGCTAAGGGAGTTCTTACAAAGATGAATCAGTCAAACTTAGGGGATTTTGGCGTTGCCTCGCGGTTTCGCGCTATTGAGCAGTATGCGGCCTTCGAATAGATTCGGTCTGTCGGACATAACGACAGTTTCGTCAATGCCAAGGCCGTTGGTGCCGGGAGCAAGAAATGGCGATGATTGAGGGCTTTCGAGTGCAGAACTTCCGTGCACTTCGAGATGTGACGCTGGGGAAACTGTCGGGACAGGGCGCTCAACCTTTGACGCCGTTCACTGTTGTTATCGGAAAGAATGGCGTCGGTAAGAGTTCCTTGTTCGATGCGTTTGGTTTCGTGGCCGACTGTCTCGCTACGGATGTAGAGACGGCATGTGATATGAAGCAGCGCGGTGGATTCGAGCGGCTTCGATCTAGAGGCGTCGATCAGCCGATCCGATTCGAGGTTCACTACCGCGAAGCCCAAAACGAACGTCCTATTACCTATGAACTTTCTATCGGTACCGACAACTCCGGCCGTCCTGTCGTCGAATCTGAGTTGCTGAAGCAGCGTCGCAAAGGGCAAAAGTACGGTCGACCATTTCCGTTTCTGCGACTCGAACGTGGCGTCGGCCGCGTTTGGGCCGGCGAAGAGGCAGTGGAGGGCGCTGCGGAGGAGGAGCGCACTCAGGCGCCGGTAGAACTGACCGATCCGCGCCGTCTTGGAATCGCGACACTCGGTACTCTCAAGGAACACCCGCGAATCAAGAAGTTTCGGGACTTCTTGAAAGGGTGGTATCTGTCGTACTTCTATCCAGACGCAGCTCGTGGCTTGCCCAGTGCCGGACCACAGCGACACTTGAATGCGCATGGCGACAACATCGGAAATGTCGTTCAGTTCATGGAGCGCGAACACAAAGAACGCTTCCATCGAATTCTAGAGCGGATCGCCGACAAGATCCCAGGCGTGACCAAGATCGATACCGAAGTCACATCCGATAAGCGAGTGCTCTTGAGATTCAATGATGGGGCGTTTGCCGACCCTTTCTTTTCTCAGCAAATGTCGGACGGCACGCTCAAGGTGTTTGCCTACCTGTTGCTGCTTGAGGATCCGGATCCCCCGCCTTTCGTCTGTATCGAAGAGCCGGAAAATGGTCTTTATCACAAACTCCTGGAGTCGCTGGCGCAGGAATTCAGATCCCATGCGACGGGCAGGAGGAATGCGCCACAGATCTTCGTGACGACCCACCAGCCGTACTTCGTTGATGCGCTTTCGCCAGAAGAAGTGTGGATTCTTGAAAAAGGGCCGGATGGATACTCGACCATTCGGCGCGTATCCGAATTGGAGGAGGTCCGAAATTTAGTCGGCGAAGGCCTCCCGCTTGGCGGGCTTTGGTACAGTGACTATCTCGACGCGAGGTTATGATGCACATCGAGATCCTTGTAGAGGACCAGTCCGGGAAGGCGCTGCTTGAATCGCTCATTCCAAAGTTGATCGGCGAATCGGGCCAAACGCACTTCTGGAGACTACATGCCTACAAGGGCATTGGCAGAATTCCCAAAGGCCTGAAGTCTGGGCAAGACGCCGCCGGCCGCATTTTGCTCGACCAGCTTCCGAGATTGCTCAGGGGATTCAGGAAGACGCCGTCGATCGATGCCGTGATGGTTGTTCTCGACTCCGATCGCCGAAACTGCGTCGAGTTCTTGCAGCAATTGACACAGGTGGCCAATGCCGTAGATGCCGGCGACCGGACGCTTTTTCGACTGGCCATCGAAGAAATGGAAGCATGGTACTTTGGAGATCGTGACGCCTTGACGCGGGCCTATCCACGAGCAAAAGCTGAGATTCTCAATCGCTATGTTCAGGACAGTGTCTGCGGTACTTGGGAGATCCTGGCGGATGCCATCTATCCTGGCGGGTCAGCGGCGGTCAAGAAAGCAGGATGGCCCTTGCCTGGCCAGGTCAAGTTCGACTGGGCCCGAAAACTGGGCCCCTTGCTTGACGTCGACCGCAACAACTCTCCAAGTTTTTGCAAGCTACGCGATGGGCTTCGACGGCTGGTGAACTCCAATGCTTGAATTCGATCGACTTCTCCGAAATGCGATATTCATCGCACTGCTCTTTAGCGGTAGTTCCGGCACCAACGCCGATCCGCCGATCGCGATCGCCATTCACGGTGGTGCGGGGACGATATCGAAGAGCGAAATAAGTGAGGCTCGCGAGACGGAGATTCGCGCCGACCTGGCGAAAGCACTGGATGCCGGTTACGCCATACTGGAAGAGGGCGGCACTGCGCTCGACGCGGTGACGCGCGTAGTTGTTCTGCTTGAGGATTCGCCGCATTTCAATGCAGGCAGGGGCGCGGTTTTTACCGCCGACGGCCGCAATGAGTTGGACGCAGCCATCATGGATGGCGCGACGCGGCGGGCTGGCGCTGTGGCCGGTGTCACTCGTATCAAGAACCCGATATTGCTGGCTCGGGGCGTGATGGAGCGCAGTCCGCATGTGATGCTGATTGGTGGCGGCGCCGAGGCGTTCGCGGCTGAGCTGAAACTTGAATTCGCGCCTCCCGAGTACTTCAAGACCGAAGATCGTTGGCAACAGTACCTGCGTGCGAAAGCGCAAGCCGAAGGCCCTCGTGCCATGCTTCCTGCGGTCAACTACTTTGGCACCGTGGGGGCAGTGGCGCTGGATGCCAAAGGCGAGCTGGCGGCAGCCACCTCAACCGGCGGCATGATGATGAAGCGCTACGGCCGCGTTGGCGATGTGCCGATCATCGGCGCGGGCACTTTCGCCGATCGTAATTGCGCCGTATCTGCGACCGGCTGGGGTGAGTTTTTCATCCGTCTGAACGTTGCCGCCGATATCTGTGCGCGCGTCGCCTACGGCAAGTTCAGTGTCGCAAATGCTGCCGATGAAGTGGTGCTCAAGAAGGTCCCCGAGTTGGGCGGCAACGGTGGCGTGATCGCGCTTGGTGCCGATGGCCGTGTGCGCATGCCGTTCAATACCAGCGGCATGTATCGGGCGGCGATCGACGGGCGAGGGAAACGCGTCATAGCGATTTTTCCTTAGCAGGTCGCGAAATTTCCAAGCGCTTGCCTCCATCGAGCGAGGCATTGCCTCGCCAAATTTGAGCATCCGTTAAGAAATTCTTCAGGCGGATTCCGCGTCTTTGGTTATACTGCTCGGTTCTTATCCAAGCCTGAATGCTCCCGAACCGCTTGGAACATTACCCGCCGAACTCACATTGCGATTGCGCCTTCGCGCCGCAATGTGGTCGATCAAAGATGAAGGCCTAGGTCCCGCGCATGGAAAACCCGGAGCAGATTACACCGCCTGCCGATCAGCAGTCGCAATTAAAGCAGCTGATCACCAAGGGCAAGGAACAGGGCTTCCTGACCTATTCCGAAGTCAACGATATTCTTCCCGACGACATCGTCGATCCGGAGCAGATCGAAGACATCATCAACATGATCAATGACATGGGTATCGAGGTGCATGAGACTGCGCCCGACACTGAGACGTTGATCGTACCTGAGACGCCGGCGCCGGCGCCCGAGGAAGACACCACCGAAGAAGCGGTCGCCGCATTGCAGGCGCTCGACGGCGATGTTGGCCGAACGACCGATCCCGTGCGCATGTACATGCGCGAGATGGGTACCGTAGAACTCTTGACCCGAGAGGGCGAGATTGCGATCGCCAAACGCATCGAAGAGGGATTGGTTCAAGTGCAACATGCGCTGGCCAGTTTTCCCTGGTCGGTGCAGATTCTTCTCGACGACTACGATGTGCATCTCGAAGGTGGTAAGCGACTGGCGGAGATCGTCATCGGTTTTGCCGATATGGAGCAATCCAGCGACGAAGAAATCGGCGAAGAAGTTCTGGACGAGGATGCTGAGCTCGACGAAGAGGTCATTGACACGCCCCCCGTTGCCGGTGATGGCGAGAGCGATGAAGAAGCGACGACGCCGGAGACCGGCCCCGATCCGGAGGAAGTTGCCCGGCGCATGACGCTGCTGCGCGAGATGTACGCGCGCTTTCAGACGGCGCACGGCAAACACGGTCCGCACCATCAAAACACGCTGGTTGTGCGCGAAGAGATGGGCGCGGAGTTTTTGAAGCTGAAACTGCCGCAGTCGATCATCGAGAGCTTCACGCGCAAGCTGCGCGAAGTGGTGGCGACGATTCGGCAGCACGAGCGTGCTATTCGCGATCTTTGCGTGCATCGCGCCAAGATGCCGCAGGCCCATTTCGTGCGCAGCTTTGTCGGTAACGAAACCAATCTTACCTGGATCGATGACCAGCTCGTTGTCAAGCAGAAATGGACAGCGGGACTGAAGTCGGTTCGCGACAATGTATTGACGGAACAAGCAAAGCGCATTTCGCTGGAGAGCTCGCTGAACTTGTCGAGTGGCGAGATCAAAGAAATTAATCGCGCGGTGGCCATCGGCGAAGCCAAAGCGCGCAAAGCGAAAAAAGAAATGGTCGAGGCCAACTTGCGTCTCGTCATCTCGATTGCCAAAAAGTATACGAATCGTGGCCTGCAGTTCCTTGACCTGATTCAAGAAGGCAACATCGGCCTGATGAAGGCAGTTGACAAGTTCGAGTATCGCCGTGGGTATAAGTTCTCGACCTACGCCACCTGGTGGATTCGTCAGGCGATTACACGCTCCATTGCCGATCAGGCGCGCACCATTCGCATCCCCGTGCACATGATCGAGACGATCAACAAGCTCAATCGCATCAGCCGTCAAATGCTTCAGGAGATGGGCCGCGAGCCCACACCAGAAGAGTTGGCGGTCAAGATGGACATGCCAGAGGACAAGATTCGCAAGGTCCTCAAAATCGCCAAAGAGCCGATCTCAATGGAGACCCCGATTGGCGATGACGAAGACTCGCACCTGGGCGATTTTATAGAAGATATTTCCATCGTCTCGCCGGTCGAAGAAGCGACGAACCTGGGGTTGTCGGAGACGGTCAAAGATGTGCTGTCAGGTCTGACGCCGCGCGAAGCAAAGGTCCTGCGCATGCGATTCGGCATCGATCTCAACACCGACCACACGCTGGAAGAAGTCGGCAAACAGTTCGATGTGACGCGCGAGCGCATCCGGCAGATTGAAGCTAAAGCCCTGCGCAAGCTGCGTCATCCTTCCCGCAGCGAGCAACTGCGAAGCTTCCTCGACCTGGATTGAGCCGTCGCATTCCAACCGCATTGGAGCCCAACGGCCGTCCTTCGGCGAGCCGCTGACAAATGTGGTGGTGTTTTGCGCTTGACGAGACGTGTAGGGCCGTCTGATTTTTGGTCAGGGCAGCGTTTCAAACCGTAGCCATAGTGTATGGCGGGGATTTGCAACTCTGCCCTGGAGCAAGAAGGCGCATTTTTGTGTCTTAGATGCATGTCCCACGAGGGCGATACGCTGCCGTTGGGGCCACCATAAGGGTCCGAAACCCATGAGTCCCTCCGATCGCGAAGAACCGGTTGTTCTGCCCAAGAACACAACACCAACCTGGGAAGTCGAACTCTTGCTTTCTGGTGCTCTGGTGTTTGCGACGACCCAGGCGCCGGCTGCAATCGACCAGATGTACTTCGAATGGACACCTCGTGCAGGCGGCTCGTCTCTGGTCGCATCCTCGATTCTGTTTTTGTACGCGAAGGTGGTCGCGTATGCGTTGATCCTCACCTTCGGTTTGCATCTCGCGTTGCGCGCGATCTGGGTCGCGATGTTAGGTTTGTATTCGGTGTACCCGCAAGGGATCGACTTCGATAAGCTCAAGCGAAGGCCGGTGTTTCGCGATTACCTACGCAGTACGATTCCGGCGCCCGGCGACGCGATCGAGCGTGCAGACAACTACGCTAGTTTTGTGTTTGCGTTAGGCATCCTGATCGCCACGTTGTCGATCGCGATTACCGTGTTCAGTTCGGTTTCGATGCTGGTCATCGACAGCGTTTCCCACGCGATCACCGGGGTTTCGGCGCCGCCTTGGGTTGTTCTTACGATATTCAGCATTCTGCTTGGGCCTATCATGCTGGTTGGCCTTGTTGACCGCTATTGGGGTTCGCGCCTTGCACCGAACAGCCAAACAGCAAGAATCATGCGAGCGTTCTACTATGCTAACGCACTGATATCGTCAGGCTGGATCACTGGTTATTTGATGCAGACGATTTCCAGTCGTCTTGGCACGGTGAAGAGCAACATCGTTTTTATCGGTGTCGTCTATACGCTGCTGGCGTGGGTATTAGTCGAATTGTCGCTTCACACCGGACGTCTGGCGATGCCGGGAGAGTCGCTGTTGCCGCTGGATGGGCGCGACCGGCAGCTGGACTCGGCGCACTATCGGAGTCGATCCGCGGACCAGGCGCAATTGCGGCCGGTACCCAGTATTCCCGATCCACTCGTACTTGGGCCGTATCTGGATCTTTTCATACCGCATATTGAGTCGGCTAACAGCGACGACATCGCTCGGGCTTGTCCGGCGCTCGCGAAGCCAATACTCGACAAGGATGCTCCGATAGCCAGTGAGCAAGAAGCTCGTTACACCAGCGAACTGCTGGATTGCGCCGAGCGTGTGTACAAGTTGACGTTAAATCATGAGCCCATTTCCGCAGGCTTCGACCTGGGAGCTGATCAACGGGGGCTGCGCGGTTATCAAGTGATGATCGATGTCCGTAAATTGCCGCATGGTCGCCATGTGATCAGCGTCGCTCGCCCGCAAGATCCTGACGAGCAACGGCCCGTCGAACCCTGGCGCATCGTTTTCTGGCGTTGAACGGCTGGGGGACAGGTGCGATTCTTGGTTGTGGTTTCGGTGCTCCGTACTTCGGCCGAAACCTATGGCGATGCGGTTGAGACCAGCTTCGAGCGTGACGGAACGGGTACCGGGTTCGATGCGTGATTGCCAGCAGCGCTGGCGACGGCGGTGCCGCGAGCGATATCGTGTGGTCGAGACAAAACCTCGGCAATGACAATGGAATGCCGCAGACAGTTGATCTTGGACGCTACTACGTCGAAAACGGGCGCGTGTTAATCACCGGAGACAACAGCACCAGGATGTTGCTCACTCGAAGTGACTGAGCGCCCTGGGCCTACATCGCAAACTGTTCGGCAAGAATCCGCTCTTCCAAACTGTGCTCCGGATCGAAAAGTACCGTCAGTGCTTCTTCTGGCGCCTCGGCCACTTCGACCTCGACGACATCGCGGACCTCAGTGGCGTCGGCGGTGGCACTAACCGGGCGCTTGTAGTGATCCAATACTTCGAACTTCACTACCGCGGTGCGCTTGACCACAGCGCCCCTCCAGCGTCGGGGGCGGAATGGACTAATTGGTGTCAATGCCAACACGTCCGAGCCGAGCGGTAAGATCGGGCCATAGGCCGAAAGATTGTAGGCAGTACTGCCTGCAGCGGTGGCCAACAACGCCCCGTCGCAGATCAACTCTTCGACGCGCGATATTCCATCAATCCAAATGCGCAGTTTTGCGGCCTGTTTGGTTTGGCGCAGCAGCGAGACTTCGTTGATGGCATGTGCCGTATGCACGCCGCCCGATTCGCCGATTGCACGCATTCTCAGCGGATTGAGTACGGCCTTTTGGGCGACGGCGAGGCGCGCCAGCAAACCATCCTCCCGGTACAGGTTCATCAGGAACCCCACCGTTCCGAGCTTCATTCCAAACACCGGTGTTTTGCGTTCGGCGGCATGCCGATGCAGTGACTGGAGCATAAATCCGTCGCCGCCAAGCGCGACAATAACATCCGCCTCTTTGACCGGTACCGATGGATACCGAGCAAGCAGCGAGTTGAGCGCAGCCTGTGCCGGTTCCGCTTTGCTCGCGACGAACGCAATCTTCGGTGGTGCGTTTGGAGGTGAACTCACCGGTCGGCTCGAATCAACGGACAAGGCACACAGGCTACCTGCGTTGACCGTTGTCGACTACTGCCAAGTTCAGGCAAGCAGTCACGCTGCGTTGAGCGACAGGCAAACCGATGCAACTGTACGGATGAGCAACGTTGCTTGTTGTATCAAAGACGCGGAAGTGTGCAGCGAACGGCCGCGCCGACCGGCGTCAAGGCAGATTGTGCCGCAGCCATTGATCGAGCATGCGCTTCTCAAAGCGCAGTGCGTCGTTTCCCAATCCCGTGCGGTTCATGTCGAATCCAATGTCCTTGAGTTCGACACGTTCATTCTTGATCACCACACCAGCGTCGTCTTTAAGTTCGTACTCGAACGTCATCCGCGGTGGGTAGATGCTCTTGACGATGCGCACGTCGACAAGCTCAGGATGGAACTGAGGACGCAGATCGCCAGCAAGATCGATATCAAGGAATCGGATCTCAAGCGACTGGCCTTTAGTGAGGTAGCGTTTCGCCCGCTTTTCGGTGTACCGACGAATGGCGGCCAAGTGCGGGTTCTTATCTGGTTTCGAGGCGAACTGGCGATCGCGCACATCGGTAAATTTCTCGGGTGCGACGAAAGTAACAGTAACGCCTGCTGTGGCTGACGAGGCGGCGAAGAGCGTCAAAACAAGCAGTGATCGCATATCGGGCTCCGATAGTCTTCAATTAACACAGGGTACACCCAAGCGCGACGTTTGCGGAATTAAAGTTTGCCAACACCTGCGCTGGTGTGGTGTGTTCGGCGGTCTGAGGCGAAGCCGCACAGGCGACTCAACTGCGAGCCTTGAGGCGAGCGACCAATTGCTTCAGCACCGACTGGGTTTCGGGATGGAACCAGCCGTTGACGAATTCGTGAATGTGCCCCTGGCTCCCAGAATACAGTGCAACCAAGTCGGCTCTGGCGGCTGCGCGATTGAGTGTCATTGCTCGGCGGGGCAATGAGAGGTGGAATTGGCACCACTGCACGGCGCGTTCGATGACGCTTTCCGGTGCCACCAATTCATCTACCAGGCCAACAGCTCTAGCTTGTGCCGCATCGATCATGTTGCCGGCGACGATATGTCGTTCCGCCGCGTGGCGACCGATGAGACGTTGCAGCGAACCCAGGATGGCAGGCGGCAGCGCCAATCCAACTTGAGTTTCGTTCAAACCGAGCTTGAACGGACCTTCGGCCATCACGCGATAGTCGCAGTTGAGCGCGATTACCGTGCCGCCGGCTGGGCTATGCCCGGTGATTGCTGCAACGGTTGGAATGGGTGAGGCGGCGATGCCGCTCAAGAGCGCGAAAAAATCGCTCCACACCTGAGACATGCCGTCGCGATCAAGTGTCAACAGTGTCGGGACATCAAGACCAGCACTGAAAAGCCCTGGGCCTGCGCTGATCACCAACGCCTCGGCATTCGCAGGGGCGTCGTCAACGGCTTTTCGTAGCGTGGCGATCAGCTCCGGCGACAATGCGTTAACTGGTGGTCGACTGAGGCGCAATTCGAGTACATCTTCATGGCGTATCTGGGTCAGCATGATTCATCTCCGAAAAACGCATGGTCGACACCATATCATTGCCAACAATCTACTCCAGAGAACGAAGATGAGAACTGTCGCAGCAATGTTGGTACTCACAATGGCAAGTCCAGTTGATGCATGTGGTGAGCTGGCGGTGCAGGTCGCCTGGATCCGAACCGCACCGCCGGGCGCGAAAGTGATGGCCGGCTACGCCACATTCCACAACCCGCACGAACAATCCGTCCTGATCCAGGGCGCCAGCGCTGCTGGATTCGACGCCGTCGAATTGCACAGTATGACGGTCGACGAAAACGGGGTGATGAAGATGCGCGAGCTCGACATGATCGAAGTGAAGGTCGGTCAATCCCAGAGCCTTACTCCCGGCGGCAATCACTTGATGCTGATAGGTCCAGACAAAACCTATGCCCCTGGCGATACCATTAATGTCGCACTGAAATTGTGCGAAGAAAAGCAGCAGGTCGTGCGTTTTGTCGTTGCTGACGGTGCCTCCGCGGTTCACTCGCCTGAGGCACATGATCACGAGCACGGCCATCATTGAGAGAGCCGGTTCCCGGGCGCGCCACTGGCGTCGCTGTCATATGCGCTGTGCGATCGTGGGCCTCCAATACAACGCTGGATCTACCCAGATGCTCTGCCCTTGAGTGAAAACTCAAAAAAAAACGCAAGACGGTGTTGACAGCCATCATTTCCCAGTTATGATGCGCGGCTCACCTGACGAGATGTTGGGTTGGTTGGAAAGGCGGAAGAGATGGTGTGGGCACTGAGGTGCTGATGCTGTTGAAGCTGCGGGT
>JALHMH010000029.1 GCA_022844165.1 Lysobacterales bacterium | reverse complement strand
TACCGGCCGCCCTTTCTTGCGCATCGCGAGAGTCTCTGTGAGGTACTCTACAAAGACAAACCTCGCCACAAATAGTTCAAGTTAGTTTTGGGACACCACACTAGTGTGGTGTCCCAAAAGTAAGGTGAACAATTTCCGCGTCTTTCGACCCGAATGCTGCGTTGTTCGTCGTCGCCATAGCGCTGCTATGGCTCCTTCTCTCGCCTTGCCTCGGACCGAAATCCATCGGAAATTTAGTTCAACTTACTTCTGGGACACCACACTAGCAGGTTGTTAAGAAACAGCGCTGCCGCTGCGGCGCCAGATGCCGGCTAAACAGAGCCAGATACAACCCGCGTAAGGCGGATTTCCGTGTAGGGTGGAACCCGCACACGCTTCATCGTGCGGATTCCACCACTACGCGCACGGCACGATGGACGATGGTGTGTCGGGGGCCGGATGGCGGATTCCGCGCGTGTGGATGGCGGCATTGTCATTTTTCCACGGCGCGCTGGTTCCGTCCTACTTGTCGGATTTTTCTGACATTTTGTCGCGAGGAATGCTGACTGACAGGTGTGGCGGGATGGGCATGCTGGCGGTCTGGTTCTTTCGGATGCTTGCGATGCCCAACGATCGACGTGCGTTGCGTCTGGCAGCGTCTGTTGCCGATCGCATCTCAGTGAAACTGCCCGTGCGGCGGTCGCGGCATCAACGCCGGCAGACGCCCGCGGCGTCTAGTCGTCCTTGGCGGCTGAGCTCATCGCGCTTTCGCAAGCCACCTGGCGTAGCCGCTGCCCTTGATCCAGTTTTGGTCGATGGCTTTGTCATGCTTCACCATGGCCTCGACGCTGCGCCAGTACGCTGTACCAATGCCTTTCACCTGTCCCGTCCAATGCGCAGGATCGAGCCCCATTCGCCGCAAGGCGGGCGGCTGGGACGCTGCAAAGGCGCCGCGCCTGTGGGCCGGATCTGACGTCCTGGTAGATTCCCAATCGTCTCTCAGTGAACTCGCCGCACGCGGCTTTGTGGGTGGCGCGATCGCGCGATCCACAGGCCGTCGGTGATTCGCCTCCACGCAGGAGCGGATCAAGGGAAGGGCTATGGCGCGTCAATCAAAACCCCAGTAGCATCGCGCGTTTTGCTGCGGTGCAACAGGGTGAGGCAATGAGTCAACGGCTGGCGGTGGTGACGGGTGGAATTGGTGGGCTGGGTACAGCGATCTGCATGCAATTGGCGGCCAGCGGGCGGCGCGTGATTGCCGCCGATCTGGGCGCTCGCGCCGAGCGCATTGCTGCATTCCAGCATGAGGTTGGCGCGTACGGCACGCAAATTGAGTTTCGACCGATCGACGTATCGAGTTTCGATGCGTGCAAGGCGTTTGCCGATGATGTGGTGGCCACTTTCGGCGCTGTCGACATTTTGGTGAACGCAGCTGGGATCACGCGCGATACCACCCTGCGAAAAATGGACTTGAGCTTCTGGCAGGACGTGATGCGAGTGAATCTCGACAGCGCGTTCAACGTGACACGCCAATTCATCGACAGCATGTGCGATCGCGGGTTCGGTCGCATTGTCAACATCAGCTCAGTGAATGGTCAAACCGGGCAGTTCGGACAAACCAACTATTCGGCAGCAAAGGCGGGGCTGCATGGATTTACGATGGCGCTGGCGCGGGAAGTGGCGCGTAAGGGCGTGACCGTGAATTCGGTTTCGCCAGGCTATTGCCGTACGCAGCTGGTGATGAACATCGCCGAAAATATCCGCAACGACATCATCGCCAAGATTCCGGTGGGCCGTCTGGGCGAGCCGTCTGAGATCGCTCGTGCCGTCGATTTTCTGACGGCCGAAGATGCGGGTTTCATCACCGGCGCCAACCTGCCGGTCAACGGCGGCTATTTTATGGATTGATGCGTTGTTGCGGCGGGTCCACGTCCACACACCTGGCGCGCGGCACGATTGCCGCGCGCTGGTGATCCAATCACATTACTTCGGCATGATGACGCTGTCGATCACGTGGATCACGCCGTTGCTGCCCATGATGTCGGTCTGAACCACGTTGGCGTTGTCGATCATGACTTTGCCGTCCGACACGGTGACATCTGCCACACCGCCCTGCACGGTGGTCGCGGTATCCAGTTTCACCACGTCAGCGGCGGTCACCTTCGCTGCGACGACGTGGTAGGTCAGGATTTTGACCAGCTGATCCTGGTTCTCCGGTTTGAGTAGATTCTCGACAGTTCCTGCTGGGAGCTTGGCGAAGGCATCGTTGGTCGGCGCGAACACCGTAAACGGGCCGGTCCCGCTCAGAGTCTCTGCCAGACCGGCCGCCTTGACGGCTGTCACAAGGGTCGAAAAGTCTGGGTTGCTGGCGGCGATTTGCACCACGTTTTGCGTCGGCTTTGCATGGTTGTCGGCAAAAGCGATGGGAGTAAAGGCCAAGGCTGCCGCACAGAAGAGGGCCAAAGTTTTCATTACGGATCTCCGATTGAGGCGCGACATTGCGCCGTAAAAACAGTCTCGGTGATCAGACATGCGAGTCGCGTGTCCGGCGTGTATGTGCGGCATTGACCTATGTGAGCGGATCATCGCAGCGAGATGATGAGCGCGTGTTGCAGATCGGACTTGCGGCACTGCAACGCGCACTCGGATGGTTCATCATGCGCCGAATCGATCCATTGGCGGAGAACGATGCCTACCTTAGACGACATCTGGCGAGCCGCAGCGCGCATCGCGCCCTATGCGCACAAGACGCCCGTGCTGTCCTCGCGAAGCCTGAATGCAGACAGTGGCGCTGAGCTGCTGTTCAAATGCGAGAATTTTCAGCGCATCGGCGCCTTCAAATTTCGCGGCGCTTGCAACGCAATATTTGCATTAACTGATGCCGACGCGGCGCGCGGTGTCGCCACACATTCCAGTGGAAATCATGCTGCGGCGCTGGCACTTGCTGCGCGCTTGCGTGGCATCGATGCCACCGTGGTAATGCCGGAAAATACCGTGCGCGTGAAAATCGAATCGGTGCAGCGCCTGGGCGCCAGAATCGTCTTTTGTGCCGACAACCATACGGCGCGCATCGAGACGCTCAATCGCGTTGTCGCCGAAACGGGCGCCAGTTTTATTCATCCGTTCGAGAACGAGCAGGTCATGGCGGGGCAGGGTACGGCAGCGCTCGAGTTGATCCGCGAGGTGGGTCACATCGATGTGTTCGTCGCGCCCATCAGTGGGGGAGGATTGCTCGCGGGCAATGCCGTTGCCGTCACCGGCTTGTGCCCAGGTGCGCAAATCATCGGCGCCGAACCACAAGGTGCGGATGATGCGGCGCGCAGTTTTGCGGCGGGCAAGCCGCTGAAGAACGTTTCAGTTCACACGATCAGCGATGGTCTGCGCGCCGATATCGGCCGTCTGAACTTCGACATCCTGCAACGCTGTCGCGCATGCATCCTCACAGTCAGCGACGACGAAACGCTGCGCGCGCTGCGCATGATCATGGAGCGCCTGAAGATCGTGATCGAACCCAGTTGCGCCACGGTACTCGCGGCAATACTCAAATATCCGGCGCAGTTCAGCGGCCGGCGCGTGGGCGTGTTGCTCTCGGGCGGTAATGTCGATTTCGATGCGCTGCGCTTTTGAGGCTGGTCAACTGCCTCGTCAACGGTTCGCGACGGGAGCACGCAAGCGAACGCGTACGCGCAACCCCGTATCGGCGTTCTCGCAGAGCATCTCGCCACCGTGGGCCTCGGCGATCGCACGCGCGAGGGCCATGCCGATGCCGATGCCGGGCGACGATCGCGCGCGGTCGGCGCGAAAATAGGGTTGGCCCATTTGCAGCAGCGTACCGACGTCAAGATTCGGCCCATGATCGCGCACCGTGAGTTCGTCGGCGTCGAGTTCGATCTGGATGTCGCCCGCACCGTGCGTAATGGCGTTGCCGATGAGGTTTTGCGCCAACTGAAACCAAAGGTGGCGGTCGCCTTCATAGGGCACCGAAGCAAGATTTGCGTTCAGTGTCCTGCCGCTTTGTTCGGCAAGGGGCGCCAGAAACTCCACGGCGTCGCTGATGACTTTGGCCAGGTCAATATGTTCGAGGTGCAGCGCATAACCACCGGCCTCAAGTTTCCCCAGGCGGAGCAGAGCACTGAAGGTCTCCAACAGTTCGTCCAGCTCATGTATGCACTCCATCAGGCCGGTTTCTGTGGCCGAATCGGGTGCGCTTTGCAACAAAGACTCGAGCCTTCGCTTCAGTGCCTGTAATGGCCGCCGTAGATCGTGAGCCAGATGACCACCGACTTGTTTGATGCCATCGACGGTTCGCTCAAGATCGGCAAACGTCTGGTTGAATCGCTCCGCGAGACCATCGATCTCGTCGCGCGCAGAAGACAGCTCAAGGCGCCGTCCCAGATCTCCCTGGCGGATCGCATCAGCCGCAAGGCCGAGACGCCGCACGCGTTGTCGCAGCCGGCGAGACATCAAGAGCGTGGCGCCAAACGACAGGGTGAACACTGCGAGCACTGCGAGCGCCAGTTGCGTTGCCATATGCTGGTCGAATAGTTGCAACGGCGAGCGCCTCGCCACCAGCAGTTCCCGGCCGCCGAACAAGCGCACGATCTGGCCTTCGGCGCTGCCATCGACGAGCTCGAACACGCGCCATTCCTCGCCCTTTTTTGTCGACGGCCAGTTGGCGACATTTCCCGCGAGGATTCCGCTGCCGTCGCGCAGACCATAAATCGCGCGGGGATCCAGGTCGCGCTCTGTGCGTTTGGCGATGGCATCTTTCAAGCCGCCAAGACCACCCTCGTGGAATTCGACTTCCAGATCCCAACTGTCGCGTTCGACACTCGCGCGCAACTCGCTACGGATATGACTGACGGCTTCGCGGTAGATGGGAACAAAAAGAGCGCCCGCGATGAGCGCCCCCAGCAGCGGCACGCCTACGGCGAACCGGAACAGGGCGCCGCGACGTTTCATGAAGCATCAATGCCGAAGCGATAGCCGATGCCTCGAACGGTGTGGATCAGTGGCGGTTCGCCGGTGTGGTCGACTTTGCCGCGCAGGTTGGAAATATGCACATCGATGACATTGGTTTTCGGATCGAAGTGATAGTCCCAAACGCCTTCCAACAGCATGGTTCTGGTAATCACCTGGCCTGCGTGGCGCATGAGGTACTCCAGCAGTTGGAACTCTTTGGGCTGCAGGTCGATCTTGCGGGCGCCGCGCCGGACGTTGCGTTTCAACCGGTCGAGTTCGATGTCGGCGACACGCAGGTGCATCGGTTCGGCGGAGGCCGCATTGCCGCCACGCGGGCGTCGCCCGAGCACGTCGACGCGCGCCAACAACTCGCTGAGTGCGAATGGTTTGACTAGGTAGTCGTCGCCGCCAGCGCGCAGCCCGGCGACGCGGTCATCAACGTCGCCCAGCGCACTCAAGATCAAGACTGGCGTATCGATGTGGCTGGCACGCAGCGTGCGCACGATGGTCAGGCCATCCACATTCGGCAACATCCGATCGAGAATCAATAGTTCGAAAGGTTCACTGGTCGCGAGGATCAGGCCTTGGCGACCGTCGCCGACCGCATCGACGGTATGGCCCGCTTCGCGCAGCGCGCGTTCGACGAATTCCCGGGTGTGGCGGTCGTCTTCAACGATCAGTAACCGCATCGCTCTTCTCCTCCTCGCGTCGACGGCTGCGCATCGATGCCAAGTCCATGCCCATCGCGTACATTTTTCCCAAATCCAGAGGTCGAAGCCGCACGATGCGGCAGCGATGTTCCCGCGTCAGCACGTAATCCCAGCGGGCACGCACGACGTTGCGCCCTGGCCTGATGTAATTCGACAGCGAAACCCGATCTTCGCGCGTCAGGTTGTAGCAGAACTCGCGAAGGTTCACGAGGTACGGCTCTTCACGGCCCAGCCATAAAATCAGTGTCCGTTCGTCCAGCGCTTTCCAGAACATCAGGCGGTAATAGCTGGCCTTTTCGATGTCCTCACCGGCGATGTCCTCAAGTTGTGCGTAAAGATCGGGGGAATCATCCGCAGCTGTCACGGGCGCTGCCAGTGACAGCGTCGAAGTCAGCCATATCAGGATCAGGAGGGCGCGCACGATCATCGCAACACGATAGCAATCTTGAGACCTGCAACGTGTAGCGGCGAATTAAGGTGTGTTGAGTTGCGCAAAAGAGAGGCCGCGTGTCGCGGCCTCTTTGGGTAGGTCAAAGCTAGCGAGGCTTCGCCTCAGACCGCCGAGCATTGTTGGCTTCGCTTGGCAGCGCACTTGCCACAACTCCGCGCGCTTCGCGCATCTCCGGCCCGGCGGCAAGGCCGCCGGTCGTTCGGATTGGCACACGCCTATCGGCGTAAGCGCCGGTCCTTATCCCCCTTGTACTCAACGGGGCTCCAAGAGCCAAAGCCGCTTTGAAGAAACAGACTCATTTGTCCAGATCCCGCTCCGTCAAGGACTGTGGCAGGCTGTTGAGAAACAGCCTGCGGGCGCGAACCATGGATGGTTCTCACATGGGGCGAGCACGTAAGCGCTTGATCCGTGGAGAGCGAGTCCGGACATGCGCCGGACTCGCGACTTGAGAAACGCACAGGAAGTGTGTTTCTCAACAACGTGCTAGTGCGCTCAGTCTTCGCCGCCGAAGAAGGAGAACAGACGCATCAGGTGCATAAACAACACCCAGATGCTGGCCATCAGGCTGGTGGCGATGACAATGTAGTTGGCATCCGGATCGTGGATCAGCTGACTGGTTTCCCACAGGATGGCGGCCGAGATCAGCAACACGGCGGCTGCGGAAATGACCACGCTCAAAATCGGAATTTGCAGGAAGATGTTCGCAATGGCAGCGACCAGAATCACCAGGAAGCCGACAAACACAAAACCGGCGAGGAAGTTGAAATTCGTGCGCGACACCAGCGCGTAACCGCTTAATGCGAAAAAGATCACCGCTGTGGAGGCCAGCGCGTATACAACGATGTTGGAATCCATTTGCAGGTAGACGCCAACGACGGGCCCAAGGAAGTAGCCCAGCAGACCCGCATAGGCAAAGGCCATCACCAGTCCAAGAGGGCTGTTGCGGGTCATCTGGATCAAGAACGGCATGCCGATCATGAATGCCAGGAATACCCAGATATTGATCATGCCGGCGCCGCTGCTGATCGCGTACCACGCGGTTGCGGCACTGACACCCATGATCATCGTCAGCAACAAATACGCGTTGCGGATGGTCTTGGTGGTTTCGAACGCAGCGACTTCGCTGCGGGTCATCGGTATGGCATTGGCCATGGCTTTTCCTCGCTGTGAGTCGGAGTGGGAAGGATGCTAACCGCAAAGTGACTGTAAGGTGTAGTGGGGCGAAATCAATCACGCATCGTCGCCGGCCCTGGCCGGTCATTCAGAAACGCTTTGCAGAAAAGTCGCGTAGTGCATCTGCCGGCCATGGGGCTGGCTGGGCCAATGCTGTGCGCCGTTGCCGGTCGAATTCACTTCGATCGATCAGACGCGCACCCAGCGATTGAAGGTGTTCTGTGTGCAACTGGCAGTCAATGACGGCGCCGACGGCCGGTTCCAGCGCCTCGCTCAGTGCCCAGAGCGCCAGTTTCGAGGCGTCTGGGACGTGGCTGAACATGGATTCGCCGAAGAACATCCGGCCAAAATACAGACCATACAAACCGCCGACCAGCGTGCGGCCTTGCCAGACTTCCACGCTGTGCGCGTAACCGAGCCGGTGCATACGACAGTATGCAACCATCATTTCGCGGGTGATCCAGGTGCCATTCTGGCCGTTGCGGGGCATGGTGCTGCAAGCATGTATGACGGGAAGGAAAGCACGATCGCAGCCAACGATGAGGCCGCTGTTGCGTCGCCGCTTGGCGAGACTGCGTGTCGCTGCAAACTGGCCGGGGAACAACACCATGCGCGGGGCAGGTGCATACCAGGCGATCGGCTCACCTTTCGAAAACCAGGGAAAAATGCCGCGCGTATAGGCACCCACCAGTCGTTGCGGCGATAAATCGCCGCCGATCGCCAGCAGTCCATTCAAATCTTGCCGCGCGCACTCGATCGGCGGAAATTGGTCCGTGCGATCGAGCGGAAGGTGCGCCAGCCCCATTTAGAATCAGGCGCTTTTCAACGCCTTGAGTTCGTCTTTGACGGGCTTTGATTCTGGTTCGATTTTCAGGCTCGCTTCGAGCGCTGCCATGGCTTCGCTCTTGCGTCCCATCGCTTTCAGGATTTGACCGCGGCGCCAGTGTGCTCCGGAAAGCGAGAATCCTTCTGGGTACTGGCTAAGCGCGATCAATTTTTCGATTGCCGCCAGCCCAGTGTCCAGATTCTCCCCCGTCATCGCCGCAAACTTACCGACCTGGTACTGCACGACGCTGCTGTCCGGGTCGGCTGCAAGCGCCGCGTCAAGATACGATTTGGCGCTGGCGAAGTCTTTCTTTTCCAGGTAATAGCCCACCATAAAGCCGATGCCCCTGGGGTGAGCTGGCGACAACTTCAGAGCGCTGGCCTGTTCGGCCAGCGCTTTCTCGGGCTCTTTGGCGCGGCTGTAGCGTTGCACACGCACAAAATGTCCGGTCAACGGCGACGCTGCGATCAAACGATCGCCGATCGTCTGCGCCTGGTCCTTGTCGCCACCGACGATGCCGGGCGCCATCTGGTGAAACTGCATCAGCGCAAATGCGGCATCCTCATGGGCGGGGTTGATCTCCAGGGCGCGCTCGAACCCGGTCCGCGACTCTTTGGCGTAGCCCATGGCGCTGAACATGCTGGCCTGCATCGCCATGCGACCCGCCGTGGCGCCGGCCCAATAAGCAGCGTCAGCATCGTTCGGCGCGCGCTCCGTCCACGCTTGCGCCGCCTCATATGCGGCTTCCATTTTGCCCCTGGCCATCAAGTCCGTTACGTCATTCGTATCGATCGTTTCGCTGGCGAAAACACCGCCGGACAGCAGCAAAAGACTCAGCAGCACAAGACGCATAAGACTCGATCCTTAGATAACGGTGAGAACACGCGGTATTGATAGGAGATTGCAGCCGAACCATGGGTGAATCTCACCCAAGCCCTGGAAAATGTTCAGCCTTCGGCAACATCGAATGACAGCACTGAGGCATCGTCGCCCGGCATCTGTCCGCCAGCGAAGATCTCCATGCCGGCAATGATGGCTGCGATATCCGATTCGGGTTGTCGAGATCGTTTGAGGGTACGGTCCAGCTCGTCCGGCGCAAACACGCCGCCACTCGCGTTCCGAATTTCAGACACGCCATCGCTGAACAGGACAACGCGCTCACCCGAAGCCAGATTCAGGGTCTCGTTGCTGAATTCGACGTGGGTATCGATGCCGATCGGAATGGCGCCGCGCGCCGTAAGTGCGTGCGGTACGCCGAAAGCATCGACGATTCTGCCCAGGCCGTGACCAGCATCGACAAAGCGGATCTCACGGGTTCTCGCATCGATGACGCCAATCCAGGCCGTGGCAAATCGCCCTCCGCCGACGCGGCTGACGTAACGATTGCAGCGCATTGCAGCGATTGCAGGATCGCCCGTGGCCATCAGTTCGGCATGCAGATAGGCTTGCACGCTCGACATCAAGAAGCCGGCACCGACACCTGCGCCAGCGATATCGCCCAGGATCAGCGCGCAGCGATGCGAATCGAGCGCAATCACGTCGACCATGTCGCCGGCCACCAATCGTCCCGGATGCACGTGAAACGCATAACGAGTGCCGGCGCAAATGCCAGATGCGGGCGGCAGGATTCGCCGTTGCACTTCGCGCGCTTGATCGAGATCGGCATGCAAACGTTCGACGCGGCGCTCTACCTCGCGGCGCTGTACGTTGCCCAGCGTCATGCCCGCCAGGCGCACAAGCGCATGAACAAACTCAGCAGCGTCGGCGCGTTGCCTCGGTTCTGGGCGCAGCTGTTCGATCAGCAGATAACCGCGCACGTCTTTATCGACGCGCAATGCTGCGACCAGCATCGGACGCACGCCGTCCAAGCCCGGCAATTCAACATCGGCCTGCACCACGCCACCGTCCCGCGCGGCACCGGTCAGTGCCTGTAACGGTACCAACGCAGGCACGGCTGCTGGCATGGATGCCGATAACTGTAAGTCGCCGTCGTTGTCGAGAAACACACTGGCCACGCGCGCGCCAGTTCCGCGCTGCGCAAAGTCGGCCAGCTGCTCGACGACAGTTGCGCGGTCGATGGCGTTCACCGTGTGGGCAGAAAATTCGACGATCAGCTCGAGGCGGCGTTCGGCGGCCAGAATCGGTGCCGCGATGTGCGTGACCGAGCCCAGCGAAACCGGGCCGGTTGTCGCTGCCTTGGCTTCTTCGCGACGTACCCGGAAACGCCACGGGCCGATGCGCAGTCGGTCGTGTTCGCTGAGCATATGCACGGTGTTTGCGGAAATCGCTGCGTCGTTCACCAGCGTTCCGGCTCGGCTGCCCAGGTCGACGAGTGCCAGATCTTCGCCGTGCGGTTCGATGCTCGCGTGGCGCCTGGAGACGCCGGGATCCGGCAAAACCAGGTCGCACTCAGGGCTTCGCCCAAGCATGCGCAATCGATCCAGTTCCAGCCATTTCACAGCAAGCGACGGACCGCTGAGGACTTCGAGTACAAGTTTCATGTCGCAAAGTCTCTCAGTTTGACGTCTACTGTTGCAAAGCAATGCAAGAGCGCTAATGCTCCGCCGCACGCTAAGCTCGACTTTGGAGAAGAAAATGCGTAGATCGCCACTGGTTTTTTTGATTTGTTCGGCACTGTTTGGTGAGTTGGCGCTTGCGCAGAGTACCGTCATCGATACGCTCAATCGGTTCGCAGCTACCGGACCTCAACGCGAATCGGCACGCGCCATCGGCGTATTGTGCCCTGCCGGAAATCGACTGAGCGCGCGGCTGCAAAGCGACTGCAATGCGCTCGTTGGCGCGGCATTCCAGAATGCGCCTGGTGTGGCTTCTGCGCTGAGCCGCATTACCCCCGACAACGCTACGATCCCCATCGACCGATCCGCGCTTGGCAAATTCACGCCGATTCGAGTGCCCGGTGCATCCTCCGGGCCCGGGTGGGGGTCGTTGTGGACCGAAGAGGACGACGTTGCACTGGCGCTGAGCAGTGATGCTGGCGAGAGCCCGTGGTCGGCCTATGCACAGTTGCGCTTCGATAATGATGATCGGCAAGCGAGTGCCAACGAAGATGGATTCGAACGCGATGCGCGCGGCGTGACGGTCGGGGTCGACCGCCGCATGGGTGCCAATGCTTATGTCGGCGGCGCCGTGTCGGTGCATCGCAGCGACGCCGACTACAGCGATGACTCCGGCACCTTGGAAGTCGACGATGCGGCCTTTCACATTTATTCTGGCTGGCAAAGCGATGGTGGGTTCCATCTGGATGGGTTAGCGGGACTCACTCGCAGCGATGCAAAGCAAGTTCGTCGGATTGCATACTCGGTCGGCACCACAGGCGTCAACCAGAGTTTCGATGCCGATTTCGATAGCGATGAGCGATTGCTGGCGTTGACGGCTGGATTCCGGATCGATCGAGGCACGTTAAATCTGAATCCCTATCTGCGTATCGAAGCAGTCGATGCCAGCACCGATGGGTACACCGAACGTTCTCGAGCGCCGGAGGCCAACGGTGCCGGCTGGGCTGTGGTCGTCGATGAATTGGACGAAAACTTTACGCGGCTTTCGGCGGGTTTCCGCGGGTCCTACGTCATCAGCGGCGCGAACGGCGTGTACCAGCCGTTCCTGGACATCGCCTGGGTCAACGTTTCTGGTCTTGACGCTGATGCCGCAAACGTCCGTTATTTGGGTGACCAATCTGCCAGCGTGGGCCAGAGTCCGTTGCAGTTCTTGATGGCCGCGGATGACGAAGACGATGGCTATGGAACGGTTGCGCTGGGCGTGAGTGCGCAGTGGGCCAACGGTATCGCCGGCTTTGCCAGTTATCGGCAAAACTTTGGCGACGACCGGCTCGATACCCAGCAATTCGATCTTGGCCTGCGCTTCGAGTTCTAACATGTTGTTGAGACATGCACTTTCTGCGCATTTCTCACGTGCTTGATCCATGTAAGAACCATCCTTGGTTCGCACCAGCAGGCGGTTTCTCACAGCCAACTGGAAGACTTGGCTGAGCGGTCTAAGTGGCGGCGAGCGACGAGCTTGCCGCCACAATCGAAACGTCCACTTGAGATTCGCCGCTTGCGAGTGCCATTCTCAGGCCTGTGGCATCGAAGCCATCCCGACCCTCGACGATTCGCTGGTTGGCAAAGCGTTGCCACGTGAAACCGGGCAATTCGATCCGCTGCCCCGTAGCCTCACCCAGCCCCGTGCCCGTGTGCGTTCCGGTAAACACCCATCTGACCATCGCTTCGTTGTCGTTCCCCATCACGGTCAGGCACTCAAAGCGCAAGTCCGGAAAGGCCGCAACAAAGACGTCGTACACACCGATTTTCCAAGTCTCACGACCGACGATTGTCTGGCCGCCCGAAAAACCCTGTACACGCTCATCCATCCATTCGTCGATCTGATGTCGCTGGCGCGCATTCCAGACCATGCCGAACCAGCGTTCAGCGAGCTCTGCGGTGGTTGTTTTCATGACTCTCCGAAGGCAGACATTTTGCGGCGAACACCATAGCATCCCCATATCTCAGATGCCGATCCTGTCTCCGACGGGAATGGTTGGCGCCAACTGACACAGTCGAGGAAAAAATGGCGACCTGGTTCATATCTCCATTGATTGTCTGGGCCAAGGGCTTGCGCTTTCCTAAGCTGCTCGCACTGACAGCCGTCTTGTTCCTGGTCAACGTCGCCATTCCTGACTTTGTGCCATTTATTGATGAAATACTGCTGGGACTGGCAACTCTGATTCTGGCTCGTTGGCAGGAGGCCAAGTCGAACGAGGATCGCTTGCCGACGCCGAATGGCTGATACTGAAGAGGGCGAAGAGCACGGAGGCGAAACGATGCGTGGTGCAGGCGGGACACCTGGCGGTTTGGGCGAGTTTCTAGTGGGTCTGGGATTGCTGGTTGCTGGCGGCTATTTGTTCCTGCAACAGGTGATTGTGACCGGGGGCAGTTGGACATTATGGGGCTACAACAGTTTTGGACTGTCGCTGGTACCGTTCTTGCTCGGACTCGGCATCGTTTTCTACGACGGTAAATCGAAGATGGGTTGGCTGCTGGTGTCCGCGGGTGTCATCGTTATTGTCGCTGGCGTGATCGCCAATCTGCGCGTCTACTTCGCCCCAACCAGCCTCTACAACACCCTGATGATGCTGGGCATGGTGGCTGTCGGAATCGGTCTGGTAGCGCGCAGCGTGCGCGACCATGATGCGGCCGGTCGTGAAGGTCGTTCGCGGTAATTGCTGGTCTTTATAGTCCGCGGACGGCTTCGGCCACGGCGCGAAAAACCGCTCGCCCCTTGTTCATGGTTTCTTCCCATTCTTTGGCCGGGTCAGAGTCGGCCACGATGCCGGCACCGGCTTGCACATGCAGCGTTTGGTCTTTGATCAGTGCGGTCCGGATGGCGATGGCAAGGTCGGCCTCTCCTTGCCAGTTGATATAACCCACGGCGCCGCCGTAAAGGTTGCGTTTCACCGGCTCCAAAGACTGGATGATCTCCACCGCGCGCACCTTGGGTGCGCCCGAGAGCGTGCCAGCGGGGAAGGTGGCGCGCAGCACGTCGATGATGTCAAGATCGCCGCGCAGCTGACCGACGACCTGGGAGACAATGTGCATCACATGCGAGTAACGCTCGATGATCATCTGATCCGTGAGCCGAACGGTGCCGGATTGTGCGACGCGACCCACATCGTTCCGGCCCAGGTCGATCAACATGAGATGTTCGGCGCGCTCTTTCGGGTCATTCAGCAGCGCCAGGGCGTTGGCCTCATCGCTTGCCGAATCGGTGCCGCGTGGCAGTGTGCCGGCAATCGGGCGGACCACCACTTCGTTGTCTTTCAAACGCACCAGGATTTCAGGCGACGAGCCGACGATATGGCAGTCGGATAGTTCGATGAAATACATGTATGGCGATGGGTTGAGGCTGCGCAGCGCGCGGTAGACGTCGATCGGGCGCGCCTTGAAAGGCACGCTCATGCGCTGACTGAGTACGATCTGAAAGGCATCGCCGGCGAGGATAAATTCCTGGCAACGGCGCACCGCGGATTCGAAGGCATCGCGCGTCATCCCTGACTTGAACTCACCTTCCTCCAGTGCGATTGGATCGAGCACTTCGGGATAGCCAGGCGCTGGCGAACGCAATCGGCGGTGCAGGCGATCCAGTCGGCGTTCGGCGCGTTCAATGGCGCCGTCTTCGGCTGTATCGGCGTGCACAATCAACGACAAGCGACCACGCCGATTGTCGAACACCGCCAGTTCTTCCGAGCGCAGCAACACAATATCCGGTGTGCCCAATTCGTCTTTTTGTGGGCTCTTCAAGCGCGCTTCGATGTAGGCCAACGTTTCGAAACCGAAGCAACACACCCAGCCGCCGGCGAAGGCTGGCAGGTCAGGATGCGAGGGCACCTTCTCTGCACGCAACAGCGCGCGAATTTCCGCCAGAGGATCTTCCACTTCGCGCGACTCGACACGAGTGCCATCGACAAACCGAGACCATAGGTTGCCACGCACGTCAATGCGTTCGCGTGCCGGCAGGCCGATGATCGAGTAGCGTCCCCAAACATCGCTGCCTTCAACCGACTCCAGCAAATACGCATCCGGTGCGTCAATCAGCTTCAGATATGCCGACAGCGGCGTGTCGAGGTCGGCGCGCACGTGGCGCACCACGGGGACGCGTGTCATGCCCTGGTCGCGCAACGCGTTAAGATCGATCGTCATATGAGGCACCCGAAGCGAATGGCGAGAATCATAACCGGAGCCGGAAGCACACTACTCGGGCATTGCGTTGACGAAAGGCCGGTTCAGCGCCGGCCCGGCCATGCGGCAACAAAGGCCCATAGGCCGCCAAGGGCGGCAATCAGCGTCGCGAGTGGCAATTCCAGAAACTTCGGTCCGCCAGCCTCGAAGGCATACATCAAGGCAGCCACGATAACGAGCCCGCTGCCGAGTATCGCCAATACGGTCTGCCGCTGCCCCTGACGCGTGACCTCAATGAGCTTCTCGATGTCTGGGGAACGCATGCGCAGTTGATGTTCTCCCCCGACACCTTGCTTCAAGTACTCGTGCAACAGACGCGGAATCTCCGGCGCGTTCTGGATCCAGCTGGGCAGCCGTGTGCGAATCTCCCTGGCAGCCGCCTGGACACTGTATTTCTCCGCCATGATCTGAGCGAGCACTGGTTTGGCAACAGCCCATAAATCGAGGGTCGGGAACAGGGTGCGTGCCAGGCCTTCGATGTTGAGCAGTGTCTTTTGCAGCAATATCAACTGCGGCTGGATGATCAACTGGTACTGGTGCGCGACGCCAAAGAGCTTCATCAGCACTTCGCCAAGCGAAATCTGGCTCAATGGGCGCGTAAAGTAAGGCTCGCAAACGCCGCGTACAGCACCTTCGAGATCGTCGACCCGCACATGCGCGGGCATCCAGCCGGCCTCGATATGCAGTTCAGCAATACGCCGATAGTCCTGCGTGAACATTGCGGTGAAGTTCTCGGCGAGGTAGCGCTGATCGGTCGGCGACAGCGTACCCATGATGCCGAAATCAAGGGCAATGAACTTCGGATCCGCCGGATTTTCGCGGGCGATCAACACATTGCCTGGGTGCAGATCTGCATGGAAAAAGTTGTCGCGAAACACCTGCGTGTAAAACAGCTGTATTGCACGTTTGGCAAGGCGCTCAAAGTCCACGCCCGCGGCACGCAGCGACTCGATGTCGTTCAGCGGGATGCCGTAGACGCGTTCCATCGTGATCATCCGCGTCTTGGTCAGCGGCCAGATCATTTCAGGAACATACAGCTCCCTGGAGCCGAGCCAGTTGCGACGCAACAGGCTGCCGTTCGCCGCCTCACGCATCAAATCCAGTTCCAATAGAAGCGTGCGTTCGATCTCGGCGACCACATCGATCGGGCGAATGCGCTGCGCTTGCGGCAGACGGCGATCGGCAATGCGCGCAATCGTCTTCAGCAGCGCCAGATCGCCCTCGATTCGCTCGCCGATCTCCGGCCGCAGGACCTTGATGACGACGTCGCGGCCATCTTCCTTGAGGCGTGCCGCGTGCACTTGCGCAATCGATGCAGAGGCGAGCGGTGTCTCATCGAAAAAAGCGTAGTGCTGCTCAATTTTCGCCCCAAGTTCGGCTTCGATCAGCGCACGCGCCTGAACGCCCGGAAACGGCGCCACGCGATCTTGCAACTGTTCCAACTCATCTGCGACATCGGCTGGTAAGAGGTCGCGGCGAGTCGATAGTACCTGGCCAAACTTGACGAATATCGGCCCCAGCGCTTCAAGCGCTCTCCGCAGTCGCTCGCCGCGCTTCATGGTTGCTGCGCCGATGGTGTCGACACTCAGTGCACGCATCCACGTCAGTGGCGTGAACAAACGCGCAGCGGGTGTGACTTCGTCGAGCCGATACCGCACCAGCACTCGTGCAATGCGCCAGACGCTCAGGGCTGCTTGTATCGACTTAAAGCGCATCAGCGTTTCGCCAGGCGATCGAGACGCGCGGCCGCCCGCTCGACGTCGTCGCGCAATGCATCGACTGCATCTGTGAATTCCGCAAGTTCGCCGCTGGCGATCAGATCGCGCGATTCTTCGCGCAAGTACTCGGTGGTGTTGTGCAGCATCGACTGCGCACTGCTGCGCGCGTAGTCGAACAACCCACGCAGGCCTTTTGCGATCTGATGACCCGCGACGTCGCCAAACAGACGCGCGATCGGGGCGTCCCAATCCGGGTTGAGCCGCTCGGCGGCTCTTTGCAGTCGCCGGGCCAGATCGACGTCGCCCGACAGGCTGATTTTCCCGGCTGGCAATTCGAGGCCACCACGCTCTGCCAGCATGGACAGTACCGCGCCTGGCGTTGCACTGATCGCCAGGTCAGATTCGCCTTCGTCGCTGGCGATGAGTGCGCCTTCGCGTAATGTCAGAATGACCGGCGTTCGTAGCGGTTTGAGCATCAGCGCCACACGCTTTCCGTCTAAGGCGGCGAGTGTTTCGGCGCTGTCGGGATCAAGGCTTAGCGCCATGTTCAAAGAGCGCTCGATTGCGCGCAGCACAAATGGCGGCCATCTGGATTGTGATTGTTCGGTCATACGCAGATGTTAGCGGTTCTTGGGTAATCGCGATGTTTTGTTGCAACTGCGACTTTGCGGCCATACTTGCGCGAGCACCGTCAAAGCGCCGATCACCATGACTGAACCGCTCGCTCAAACTGTAGATTCGTTACGAGCTTTGATCGACGATCCGTCGCTGCCCAGGGAAGTGCGTGAGGCGCTGGCACCTGAGTTCCTGGAGATTGAGGCTCTGATCGAAAAGCTGAACCAACGTGCCATCCATGTGGCGGTGTTTGGACGCGTTAGCGTTGGCAAGTCGGCGCTATTGAATGCATTGGCCGGAAGTGAGGCGTTCAAGGTGGGTGTGCTGCATGGCACGACCACCACACGGGAGAGCACGCATTGGACCACGATCGACGGCGCCAGAGTGCATCTGATCGATACGCCCGGGATCAACGAAATCGACGGTCAGGCGCGTGAGAAGTTGGCGCACGAAGTTGCAGGGCGCTCAGATCTGGTGATTTTCGTGGTCGATGGCGACTTGACTGCCGTCGAGGCGCAAGCGCTGCGCGAACTGTCTCGAATCGACCGGCCAATGTTGTTGGTCCTGAATAAGGCGGATCGCTACTCATCAACCGAGGTTGGCGCATTGCTCGAGCGTTTGCGCGAGCATTCGCGGGGATTCGTGCGCGCCGAACACGTACTGACGGCCAGCGCACTGCCGTCCAGGCGCCGAGTCATTCGCATGGATGCCGAAAGCCGCGAGCGAGAAACCTTTGAGCAGCCGTTGGCGGACGTCAATGCCGTGCGCCAGGCGATCGTCGAGGTGTTGTCTAACGATGGCAAGACATTGGCGGCGTTGAACGCAGGTCTGTTTGCCGGTCGCATCAGCGATCAGCTCGGTTCCCGTATCACCGAGGTGCGCCGCGATGTTGCGGACAAGCTCATTCGCAATTACGCGCTTGGTAAGGGTGTGGCGGTGGGTTTAACTCCCGTTCCGCTGGCGGATCTCGCAGCTGCAGCCGGGCTCGATGTCGCGCTCGTCGTGCATTTGAGTCAAGTCTATGGGCTACCTCTGACCAAGGCAGAAGCAGGCGAACTGGTGCTGAAAATTGCCGCACAGGTCGCGGTGCTGATGGGGGCGATCTGGGGAGTGAATGCGCTGGTCAGTGCGCTAAAGGGTGTCAGCGCGGGTCTGTCGACCGCGCTGACCGCCGGTGCTCAGGGTGCACTGGCCTACTTCGCCACCTACATCACCGGACGCGCAGCGCAGGCATATCTGGTTGGCGGGAAGAGTTGGGGCGAACGCGGGCCCAAGCGCGTTGTCGAGGAGATTCTGAAAAACCTCGACCGCGATTCTATTTTGCGCGATGCACGAGCAGAGATTCTTGCCAAGCTCAAAGCCTAGCGAGGCTTCGCCTCAGTCCGCCGAGCATTGCTGGCTTCGCCAGACACCGTACTTTCCACAACCCCCATTGAGCGCTGCGCGCTCGATCGCCCCCTTAATTTAAGGGGGTTTCAACAGCCAAAGCCGCTCCGAAGACATTTGACTCAACTAACAAGATCCAGCTCCATCCAGGACGCTAGCGAGGCTTCGCCTCAGACCGACGAGCATTGCTGGCTTCGTCCGACACCGTACTCGCCACAACCCCGCGCTCCACATTCCAACGCGACGGCCCGGCGGCAAGTCGCAGGGCGTTTGCAGTCGTGGATTCCCCTCTGTCAAGAATGCGGGTCGGCGCGACGTCCGATCGTCACAAGGCAGCGCTCGCCGTCTGCGCCAGGCACCTGCAGTGCGATTTTCGACTCGACCACTACATCTGCCGGAAGCTTCGCGATTTCTGCATGCGGCATCTTTCCTTTCATTGCCAGCCAGCGACCATCCCGCGCGAGCAACTGACGCGTATTGGCAATAAAGGTCGACAGGTCGCTGTACGCGCGCGAGATAATCTGGCCAAATTGTGCCGTCGGGAGCTGTTCCGCACGGCACTCGTGCACCGTCACCTGAGGCAATGGGAAGTGGCGCAGGCACTCGCGCAGAAATCGCGCCTTCTTGCCATTACTATCGACTAACCACACCTGCTCATAAGGTTGAGTCAGTGCGAGCACCAGGCCAGGAACACCGGGTCCGGTACCGATGTCGATCAAATCCGTTCGCTGGCAATACGGCAGCACCGCCAATGAGTCGACGATGTGGCGATCGATCATCGCCAATGGCTCGCGAACCGCCGTAAGGTTATAGGTCTGGTTCCAGCGCATGAGCAGCTCTACATACTTGAGCAAATGAGCCAGTGTATCGCCCGGCAGATTCACAGCCAGCTCGCGGAGACGGCGCTCAAGCAGGGCTTCTAAGGTGTTCATGGTGATCGCTCGCCGGGCTCAGGGTTTGTGGCAGCCATCCGAACGCAGCACAATGCGTTCTGTATCGCCTCATTGGTGCAAGTTGACGCACGCGTGCACCATAATGAAGCAATGCGATGCGATGATTCTCGGTCGCAACGCCGTTTTGTGCATGGCACAACGATTGCTGTGCTTGCTGTGCACCATTTCAATCCGCGCCCCATGGAGGCCTCATGTCTGTCGAAAAAGTCAAAAAACTCATAAAGGATAACGGCGTTAAGTTCGCCGATCTCAGGTTCGCCGATATGACCGGGCGCGAGCAACATTTGTCGATCCCGGCGTCGACGCTGGACGAAGCGTGTTTCGAGGACGGCAAGATGTTCGACGGTTCGTCGATCGCCGGATGGAAAGGCATCAACGAGTCCGACATGGTGCTTCTGCCGGACGCATCGACCGTATTCATCGACCCGTTCGCCGACGAGTCGACGCTGGTCCTGCGCTGCGACGTGCTGGAACCTTCAACGATGCAGCCCTACAGCCGCTGTCCGCGTGGCATTGCCAAACGCGCCGAAGCCTACCTGAAGGCGAGCGGTGTGGGCGACACGGCGTTTTTCGGACCGGAACCCGAGTTCTTCATTTTCGACAGCGTGCGCTCCGACGTGTCGATGAAAGGCAGCTTCTATGAAATCGAGTCGGAAGAAGCGGCATGGAACTCCGGCAAGGCATACGAACATGGCAACACCGGCCATCGCCCAGGCATCAAAGGCGGTTACTTTCCCACCGGTCCGGTTGATTCGTTCCAGGATTTGCGTTCGGCGATGTGTCTGACGCTCGAAGCGCTCGGCATCCCGGTCGAAGTCCATCATCATGAAGTCGCCACGGCTGGGCAGTGCGAAATTGGCACCCGCTTCAACACGCTGGTCAAAAAAGCCGATGAACTGCTGACGCTGAAGTACGTCGTCAAGAACATCGCGCACCAACATGGTCATACCGCCACCTTCATGCCCAAGCCGATCGTCGGCGACAACGGTTCCGGCATGCACGTGCACCAATCGATCAACAAAGGTGGCAAGAACCTGTTTAGCGGCAACGAGTACGGCGGCCTGTCGAAGCTGGCGCTGCATTACATCGCCGGTGTCTTCAAGCATGCTCGCGCAATCAATGCCTTCAGTAACTCGACGACCAATAGCTACAAGCGCCTCGTGCCGGGCTTTGAAGCGCCGGTGCTGCTCGCCTACTCGGCGCGCAATCGCTCGGCCTCGTGTCGCATTCCGTGGGTCTCGAATCCCAAAGCTCGACGCATCGAAGTGCGCTTCCCGGATGCGATCAACACCGGGTATCTCACGTTTACCGCGTTGATGATGGCGGGCCTCGATGGCATCAAAAACAAACTCGATCCGGGCGCGCCATCGGACAAGGATTTGTACGATCTGCCGCCGGAGGAAGAAAAGCTGATCCCAACCGTGTGCCACTCGCTCGATCAGGCGCTCGATGCACTCGATGCCGACCGTGAGTTCCTGAAAGCGGGCGGCGTGATGAGCGACGATTTCATCGACGGTTACATCGAACTGAAGATGAAGGAAGTCACGGCATTGCGCATGCACACACACCCGATCGAAATTAACCAGTACTACTCGATCTGATGCGTTTGCTCCGGGCCATTCGCGGCAGAGAAGAGACCGTGATGGGTACGGAGGAGTTGCTTGATGCGATGCAGACTCCGCTGGCGGTGGTGAACCGCCAGCGGGTGATCGTTAAAGCGAATGCGGCGCTGGTCGAAGGCTTGTGCGAGCGCCGGCTGGTGCAGCAGTCGGTTGCGGTGCTGGCGTATGGCGCAGACTCACTGCTCGAATTGATCGATCGTGCCATTGAGGGCGGCGAACAACTGGTGGCGCGCCGGCTTCTGCTGGAAATGAAGCGAGGACATCCACGGCGATTCGATGTCCAGGTCACGCCGTTGCGCAGTGGCGACACGATGGTCGAATTTCACCTCTTCGCCGAAGCGGATCAAGACTTAGGTGAGGGCGCGCTGCCGGCGCCAGAGCCGGCGGCGCAACAAATCGCTCGCGCGCTGGCGCATGAGATCAAGAATCCACTGGCCGGATTGCATGGCGCCGCTCAATTGTTGGAGCGCGAGTTGCCGAATCGCGCTTTGACCGAGTACACGCAGGTGATTCGCACTGAGGTCGATCGCATCCGACGTCTGGTCGACCGGCTGCTGTTGGCGCCCGATCGTTTGCGTACAGGAGAGCTGTTTAACGTCCATGAAGTTCTGGAGCGCGTGCGTACTCTGACCGAGGCCGAAGGTGGTGCGGTCGTGGTTCGCGATTATGACCCGAGCTTGCCCGACATCACCGGACACGCAGATCGGTTGCACCAGGCGCTGCTAAATCTCGCGCGTAACGCGCTGCAGGCCGGCGCGACTCGGATCAACTTGCGAACCAGGGCCGAACATCGCGTGCGCATCGGCGAACGGATCGAGCGATTGGCGATACGAATCGATGTCATCGACGATGGAGGCGGCGTCCCCGAGGATGTGCGCGACCATCTGTTCTTGCCGTTTGTGACCGGTCGTACTGAAGGCACTGGATTAGGGTTGCCGGTGGCGTTGGCGATCGCTCGTGAGCACGGTGGCACGCTGGCCTTTACCTCGCGTCCGGGAGCGACAGTGTTTTCGCTGTTGTTGCCAGTGTCTGTATGAGCGCGCCTGCGCCAGGGCTGGATCGACGACTGGTCTGGTTGGTCGACGACGATCGCTCGATACGCTTCGTCTTGGAGAAAGCGCTGGCGAGCGCCGGTTTTGCCGTCGAGAGTTTCGATGCCGCCGAGGGTGCGTTGCGCGCCTTGAGCGAGCGCCGTCCCGATCTGGTGTTTTCGGATGTGCGTATGCCGGGCATGGACGGCATGCGCTTTTTGGAGAAACTGGGCGAGCGCGCGAATGGCCTGCCGGTGGTGATCATGAGCGCCTACACGGATCTGCCGAGCACGGTTGCTGCGTTCCATCGCGGCGCATTCGATTATCTGCCCAAGCCTTTCGAACTGGATCAGGCCATCGATATGGCACGGCGCGCCACCGCGCGCGAAACGCCGTTGCCGGAAACCGTCTGGTCAGACGAAGGATTGGTGGGCGACACACCCGCGATGCGCGAGATCTTTCGCACCATCGGTCGTCTCTCTCGTGCGGATCTGTCGGTACTGATCACTGGCGAGACGGGTACAGGAAAGGAGCTGATCGCACGCGCCTTACACCGCCATTCGACACGCGCTGGCGGGCCTTTCATAGCGCTCAATACGGCGGCCGTCGCCCCTGAGTTGCTTGAAAGTGAGCTATTCGGGCACGAGCAGGGTGCGTTCACCGGCGCGCACCGTCGTCATCAAGGTCGTTTCGAACAGGCGCAACGCGGCGTTCTGTTTCTCGATGAAATCGGCGATATGCCGCTCGGCTTGCAGACGCGCTTACTGCGCGTACTGGCGGAAGGCGAGTTCTATCGTGTTGGTGGGCGCGAGTTGATCAAGAGCGATGTCCGCGTCATCGCCGCAACGCACCAGGATTTGCGAGCCAAAGCCGGCAAAGGCGAGTTCCGCGCGGATCTGTTGCATCGGCTTGACGTCGTGCGCATCCACTTGCCGCCACTGCGCGAGCGCCTGTCCGATGTTGCCCGGCTTGCGGACCGCTTTTTGAGCGAAGCGGCGCGCGAAATGCGCGTTGCACCCAAGCAGCTATCCGCCGAAGTCGTGGCTGCGCTCACGCGCTTCGCATGGCCAGGCAATGTCCGCGAACTGCGCAACCTGTGTCAACGACTGGCATTGATGGCGCCAGGCGCCGTGATCCTGCAGGCAGATTTGCCGGACGAAATTCGCGCCGAATCGCTGGTGCAGGGCGCTTCTGGCGATACGCATTGGACCCGGGCGCTGGCCGATTGGGCCCGAGGCCAACTAATCGCCGACACGCCGCAGCTGCTCGATAACGCCAAAGAAGCGCTGGAACGTACGCTGTTCGATGAGGCGCTAAAACTCACCGCAGGAGATCGTCAGCAAGCGGCCAAACGACTGGGTTGCGGGCGCAATACGCTGACGCGAAAACTGGGCAAGAAACGTTAAGCTTGACCGCGAGCACGGCCACATATAAGCTAGCGTATAATACTTTTATGGGCCGAGTTCATGTCGCAAATTACTTTGTACCTGGACCCTGCTGTTCAAGCGCTCGTAGATCAGGCAGCCCAGGCCAACGGTATATCGAAGAGCCGCTGGGTCAGTGAGCTCATTCGGAAATACGCAGCAAACGAATGGCCTTCGGATTGTCTGGCTTTGGCAGGGAGCTTCCCGGACTTTCCGTTACGCGAAGTTGAACCGACGGGCGTCGACGTAACACGTCTCGGTTTTTGAGCGGATGCAGATGCTGATTCTCGACAGCAACACCGTCAGCTACTATTTTCGAGGCGATCCTGTCGTCGTAGCGCACATGCAAGCTCAATCGCCGGGCAATCTCGCAGTGCCGGCGATCGTCGAATATGAATTGCGTTACGGTCTGCTCCGGTTGCCGACCCAGGCGGCCGTTCCGCGACTGTCGGCGTTGGCGACATTGCTTCGACCAATGATCGTGCTGCCATTCGACAGCGAATGCGCGGGCCACGCGGCGGCCATTCGAGTTGAACGGGAGAGCAGTGGATTGCCCATCGGACCGCATGACACACTCATCGCCGCTACTGCGCTTCGGTATCGAGGTACGCTCGTCACCCGAAACGCCAGTGAGTTTTCCCGAGTGCCCGGCTTGATTTGGCTCGACTGGCACTCTAAAGCTTGTCCCTCATAGGCTTTGGGAAGCGCAGAAAGACCGCAGGCATCTGCATCGCGGCTTACCGTTTCTCGCGGGGACGGTCGCCCATGCTCCTGCTCTCAACGCCTAACTTACACCCGAAAGCAACATACAAGGGGGTGAGACTCGGCGCTGACACGCTGCAGGCGTGTGCCGAGTCGAACGCCCGGCGGCTGCGCCGCTGGGCCGGAAATGCGAAGCGCGGGTTGTGGGAAATACGGTGTCTGGCGAAGCCAACAATGCTCGGCAGTCTGAGGTGGAACCTCGTTAGAGGTTGTACTCGGTCCGCACCTGTTCGATATGCGCCCTTGTGCTCGGATCGAGTGGGCTCTTCTCGGCCTGCGTCAGAATGTTCTTGAGCACCCGACGTTCGTCTTCGTCGATGCCGTTGTCGCGCATCGCCAGGCCCAGCAAAAAGTTGAGTTCGGCGATGTCGAGTTTACCGTCATCGAGAAACACCTTCATCGAATGGATGGTGATTTCAATGTGGCTTTTCGGTTTGATAGCCATCGTTGTGGTCCGTTGTGGGTGAAGAGGTAACTCTACCGTAAGCTTGACCTGAGATTGATGCCAGCAGGGGTTCGATCAGCGCCGCCGCGGGCCCCAGCTGATGCTCGGCGGCGCCGGTGATCTGCAGGCTTCGCCATCGATAGGTTCTGAGCCACGTCCGCAGGCGCGCATCGTCTGCGACGCCAGGCCACCAGTGCAACCAGGGTTTACGGTAGCGCGCAGCCCATAACGCAGCCCAGCGCGCCCGTCCATGCAACGTCGCGTCTGCCGTCAACACGATCGTCAGGTCTGCCGCTCTTGTGTTCCACTTCACTGCCTGCAGCGGGTGTTCGCTGAACGTGCCCGGGCGTCGCGCGCTGCCGCTGCGGCCGCGCGGCACGTAACCAAGTACCGGCCAACCGCGTGCCGCCGCCAGGTGTGCCACCCGAAGCTCGGTACCGTCGCCGTCGGCAACGATCAGCGTCGGGCATTGGCCGATCGGCAGGGGCGGGCGTTTTTTAGGTTTCCGCGATCTGGTCATGGGCGCTGCTACTCATCACACGCCGCATTCTGACCGATCGGCTATCTTTCGGCCATGGTGACGCGCGCGCTGTTGTTTCTGATTCGCCAGTATCAGCGCTTTCTGAGCCCGCTGATCGGTTCGCAGTGCCGCTTCTACCCCACATGCTCACGCTATTCGGCGCATGCCATCGTCAAATTCGGCTCGCTTCGTGGCGCGTATCTGACGATTTGTCGCATCGGCCGCTGTCATCCGGGCTGCCAAGGCGGGCATGATCCAGTTCCCAAAGACTTCACCCTCACGCCGTGGCGAACGCGGCATACCCACGAAGGAGATAGCTGATGCGATTTCTGCTGCTCACCGGTTTGCTCTTGATGGCAGGCGCGCACGCTGCCGTGGACATGGACATGCTGGCCGGAATCAAAGCGCGTTCGATCGGGCCTGCCGCGATGAGTGGTCGCGTTGCCGCGATTGCTGCGGACCCTGCCGATCCGAACGTCGTTTATATCGGTGGCGCTACCGGCGGCGTCTTCAAGAGTGTCAATAGCGGTATCACCTGGAACCCGGTGTTTGACAAAGAGGCCATCCATGCGATCGGCGCCATTGAGCTCGATCCCCAGAATGCCAATACCGTCTGGGTGGGTACCGGCGAGGGCAATGTGCGCAATTCGGCATCCATTGGCGGCGGAATTTATCGCTCGACCGATGCCGGTCAAACCTGGCAGCTGATGGGCCTCGAGACCTCCGAGCGCATTCACCGGATCGTGGTTCATCCGCAGGACAGCCAGACGATCTGGGTCGCTGCGTTGGGCAAACTGTGGAGCGGCGGTGGTGAGCGCGGCGTATACAAATCGAGCGATGGCGGCAAAACGTGGCGCGCGGTGCTGACTGGCAATCAACGAACTGGCGCCAGCGAGCTGATCATCGACCCGCACAATCCCAATCGGCTGTATGCCTCGCTTTGGGAGTTTGCGCGCACACCGTATTCGTTCAAATCTGGCGGGCCGGGTTCGGCGTTGTATCGGTCAGTCGATGGCGGCGAGAACTGGCAAAAACTTGGGCCCGGTGAAGGCCTGCCAGCCGGGGAGTTGGGCCGAATCGCGCTGGCGCTGGCGCCCAGCGAACCCAACCGAATCTATGCGCTTGTCGAAGCGCAGGCGAACGTGCTGATGCGTTCGGATAATGGTGGCGATAGCTTCATCAAGGTCAACGAAAGCGTCAACGTTCACCCGCGGCCGTTTTACTTTTCCGATTTGATCGTGGATCCCGAGCGGCCCGAGCGCGTCTACAAACTGGCGGTGGTTGGCGAGGTGTCGAACGACGGCGGCAAGACGTTTGAGACCTTCATCGGTTGGGACGATTTGCACCCCGATCACCACGCCTTGTGGGTACATCCACAGCGCGGCGATCTGTTGATCAATGGCAATGACGGTGGCGTCGGTTTTTCCTACGATCGCGGCGCGACGTGGCGCTACGTGACGAATTTGCCGCTGAGCCAGTTCTACCATGTGCGCGTCGATAACGAGCAGCCATACAACATCTACGGCGGGCTGCAAGATAACGGTTCCTGGCAAGGGCCGAGTCAAGTCTGGGAGGCCGGCGGCATCCAAAATCATCACTGGCGTGAGGTCAATTTCGGCGACGGTTTCGACACCATGCCCGACCCTGACGATGCTTCACGCGGTTACGCGATGAGCCAGGAAGGGTACGTTGTGCGTTACGACACCAAAGCTGGTTCGCGCCGCATGATTCGCCCGGCGGCAGATGATGAATCGGTGCCACTGCGTTTTCATTGGAATGCTGCGATTGCGCAGGATCCTTTCGCCAGCGGAACGATCTATTTCGGCAGCCAATTCGTTCACCGCAGCGATGATCGTGGCGAAACCTGGCAGACGATTTCGCCGGATTTGACGCGCAACGATGCGCAGCGTCAGAACCAGAGCAAAAACGGTGGTCTGACGCCGGATATCACCGGCGCCGAAAATCACAACACGTTGATTGCGCTGGCGGCCAGCGAGCTGAGTAAGGGTGTGCTTTGGGCTGGCAGCGACGATGGTCGTTTGCATATCACAACAAATGGCGGCGGTGAATGGCGCGAAGTCGCTTTGCGGGGTGCCCCGAACGACGGCTACATCGCGCATATCTTCCCTTCATCGTCGGTCGCCGGTCGCGCCTTTGTGGTGCTCGACAATCATCGCAATGGCGACATGGCTGCATACGCGTGGCGTGTCGATGAGTTTGGAGCCCGAGCGACAAAACTGGCGTTGGCGGGCGTCACCGGTTATGCACTGGCGTTGATGGAAGACCCTGCGGAGCCGAAGTTGTTGTATCTGGGTACCGAGCTCGGTTTTTTCCTGTCTTTCGATGCGGGCGGTACCTGGCAGCGGTTCACGCATGGTCTGCCAAGTTCGGTGTCGGTGATGGATCTGGCATTCCAGCGGCGCGAGGACGACCTGGTGCTGGGTACGCATGGCCGAGGTTTTTTTGTAATCGACGATGTCGGTGGATTGCGCGCCATGGTCCGTGGCCTGCCGACCACAACCTTGGCGCTGATCGATACAACGCCGGGCACCTTGATTTCAATGCAGCAGCCCGCGGGTCCGCGATTCGGCGGCAACTCCGCTTATATGGGCGAAAACGAAAGCCCAGGCGCTGTGTTGACCGTGGTCCTGAACGATGCCACGTTGCCACACCCGAATGCTGACGCCGAGCGCCAGCGCAAAGCCACGGCGCCGGCACCCGATCCGAGCAAGCCAGCGGCGAAGCTTGGCATCGAGATCCGCGATGGCGGCGGCGCGCTGATGCGGTTTGTCGAGATCGATCCAAAGCAAGGGGTCAATCGCTGGGTATGGAATCTTGCAATGACACCACCTCGATCGCCGGCGCCGCCGGGATTGTTCGATCCTGCCGGTCCGTCGGTGCTGCCTGGCAACTACAGGGTCAGGCTGCGCTACGGCGATGCGCGCGCAGAGGGCACTTTGGAGGTGCGGTCCGATCCGCGCTCGAGCGTATCGCTCGACGCGCTCGCAGCGCGCCAGAAAGCGCTGGTGGACATCGGCAAGGTGCAAACCAGTGTGGTCGATCTTTTGGACGCTCTGAATGCGGCGAAAGCGCAATGGGGGCTGAAGAATACGCAGGTCGAGGCGGAACAGGCAGCGCTGTTGCGCGGCGATCCGACGCTGGTTTTGGGCGACGATCACGCCGTCAAGGTCCGTCTGAAGACGATCGCAGAAGCCACAAAAGCGATCGATGAGGCGGCGCTGACGCTCTGGCAGAACCCACAGGTCGTTAAGGGCTATACCGCACCGAACGCGGCGATGGATCGGCTCGGCGAAGCCCAATGGATGCTTGGCGCTGCCATGGATGCGCCGACGCCGGCCGCGCGCCGGTATGCAGAACGAGCGATTGCCTACGCAAAGGAGAAGTTGTCGGCGGCGCAGGGTGTGCTTGATGCGCAAGTAGCCAAGGTTGGCCCTTAGAACATCTCGGTACAGTCCTCTGCCAAGAGCTTTGACGGACTTGGCAGATTCGTTCAGACAAGGCGGTGCACACTGATGTGGTGCGCGTTTTCGATCGCTATTTGCGCAATTTATTAGGAATGAGTGCTTTGTGCTTGATTCCTAATGGTTTATCCTATGTGCGTCCCAGTATGGGTGGGAGTAGCTCCATGCGTGCGTTGAAACCTCGTCTCGTGTATGCGGCATTGATGCTGGTCATGACCAGCTCAGTGAGCGCCCAAGACTTCTCGCTGCGTCCGCAATATGCGTTGATACGCACAGCGGACAATCCCAATGGTGTGATCGATAATTCGCAGCCATACACGATGTGTCGCAACGATCAGATGCAGCTGCGGCTGCTCTATACGTGGCGCTACGACTACACCGACTACGCTTATACCGAGCCGGTGGGGTCGTTTTTTCCGTATTACTACATGCAAGCGGTCAATCCGAATCCAACGTTGCTGAATGCAGCGCAACCCGGCAATCCCACCACCCGAACCACGGATGTGGGTTTGATCGTCGGGCCGGTCAATACCGCAGGCATTCGCCAGCTGACGTTTCGCGGTAGAACCACAGGTCAGTTTGGTCCGGCTCGGACGGCGAACATGACAGTGACGCTGGAAACCCTCATGCCGCCGCCGCCGATTGAGTACTACGCGCCGTTGCCGAATCTGATTACCGATATGCCAACACGGCCGTTCTTCTCGTGGGATCCGACGTTGGGTGTTACGGGTTATCGATTCGATGTCGCGCGCTGTTCGGCACAGGATGCATTCGCCCAGGAGTGCGGGGACTCTGGCTTGCAGTTTGAGCCGGTCGGTTCGGTATGCCAACCCAACACGTATTGCTGGACAGGCACAGCCTCTTCCCATCAATTGCCGGTGGCTTTGACGCCCGATACACGCTACGAATGGCGTGCCTTAGGACGCAATGTGTGCGGCGTCAGCGATGAGTTGTTGAACGAGCCGGTGCGTCGCCCCGTGTTTCGTACTGCCCAAGCCTGCTTCTCGTCCGGGCAGTTCATCCCCGATGGCGGCAGCATGTCGATGGACGTCACAACCACCGGACTCAATCCAGGTTCGGGGACCCCCAATCTCCGTGTCACAGTGCATGCCGACCATGGCAACGTCGGGGACTTGCGCGTTTCGCTGACGCAGACCTCACCTGCGGTCATCGGCCCGGTCACACTGATGAGCCCGACGGTTGCTGTCCCAGGTGGCAACCCGTGCACTGGTCGTCGGTTACAAGCGGTCTTTGGTCGCGCGGGAAGCACACCTGCCGGTTCCTGCAACCTGTTTGAACCGGCGTTGGGCGGTCGTTTGTTTGCCGAAGGCAATGTGACGCTGTTCGACACCGCTCAGGGCAACGGCAACTGGCGTTTGACGATCGATGACGCGGTGGCCAACGGTATCAGCGGCCAGCTCGTCGAGTGGTGTTTATCGGCGGATGTACCCGTGGCAGCTGCGCCGTTCCAGAATCCCGACATCATGGTGGACGGTTTCGAGCCCAGATAGAGCCTGCGTTGCGGGCATCCGAGCAGAGGCACTTCGACACTTGACTATCGCATCGCCCTAGGGCGATGCGTCTTTCACGTCGCATCCAACGCTGCGCGAATCGGTTGTAAAAACGCGCCGATGGCTACATGCAAAGCGGCTGCGTCCTGACAGGGCGCCATGCGTTCGATAAGCGCGCTGCCGATCACAATGGCATCGGCATGTTCGCCCAGTGAGCGTGCACTGGCAGCATCTTTGATCCCGAACCCCACCGCGAGCGGCACGCCGACTTCAGATTTGATTTGCTCGATCGCCTTGAGCGCGCTGTCCTGCTCAAGATGTGCAGCGCCGGTGATGCCCTTGAACGATACGTAGTACAAAAAACCCGCGGCTTCCGCAGCGATACGTTGGCGGCGTGCGGCAGGCGTCGTCGGCGCGATCAAGTGAATCTGCTTCAAACCCGCGGCGTCGAGCAGTGGTCGATAGCCGGCGGATTCTTCGATTGGGCAATCGACCAGCAACAAACCATCGGCACCAGCGGCGGCGGCATCGGCGATAAAGCGCTCAGTACCATAGCGCTCAATCGGATTGAGGTATCCCATCAATACGACCGGGGTTGCAGCGTCGCTCGAGCGAAACCGGCGCAAGGCTTCGAGCACATGCTTAAGGCCCACACCTTTGGCCAATGCGCGCTCATTGGCTTGCTGGATCACGGGTCCATCCGCCATTGGATCGGAGAACGGCATGCCCAATTCGAGGAGGTCGGCGCCGTGTTCAACGAGTGCCACCATCGCAACATGTGTCAACGCTGGATCGGGATCGCCAGCAGTCAAAAAAGTGATCAGTCCCGTGCGGCCCTGTTCGCCCAAGGCGCGGAAGCGAGCATCGATGCGATTCACAGCGAGATGCCCTCCAGGCGCGCGATCGTGTTGACGTCTTTGTCGCCGCGTCCCGAGAGGTTGACCAGCACCGTTTGATCAGGGCGCATTGTCTTCGCGAGCTTGACGCCGTATGCCACTGCGTGCGCACTTTCCAACGCTGCAAGAATGCCTTCGGTCAACGCCAATTGGTGGAAACCCGCGAGCGCTTCGCTATCGGTGATCGGTTCGTATTGAGCGCGACCCGAGTCCTTCAAGTACGCGTGTTCCGGCCCAACGCCGGGATAGTCCAGTCCCGCCGACACCGAGTGCGTTTCGATCACCTGGCCATCCGCATCGGTAATCAGATAAGTACGATTGCCATGCAACACGCCAGGAACGCCGGCAGAAAGCGAGGCAGCATGACGGCCTGTCTCGATGCCATCGCCCGCTGCTTCAACGCCAATGAGCGCCACGCCCGCGTCGCTCAGAAAAGGGTGGAAGATGCCGATCGCATTGCTGCCGCCACCGACACAGGCGACGATGGCATCCGGCAACTTGCCGTGTTCGGTGAGCATCTGCTCGCGCGCCTCAATGCCGGTGATGGCGTTGAAGTCGCGCACCATCATCGGGTACGGATGTGGCCCTGCGACGGTGCCGATCATGTAAAACGTGTGATCGACGTTGGTCACCCAGTCGCGCAGCGATTCATTCAATGCGTCTTTGAGCGTTTTCGAGCCGCTTTGCACCGGTACCACCGTGGCGCCCAGCAGTTTCATACGGAACACGTTAATCGCCTGGCGCTCGACATCAACGGCGCCCATGTACACCACGCACTCCAGGCCCAGTCGCGCTGCGACCGTGGCGCTGGCCACACCATGTTGCCCGGCACCGGTTTCGGCGATGATCCGTCGTTTGCCCATTCGCCTGGCGAGCAAACCCTGACCGATGGTGTTGTTGATTTTGTGCGCGCCGGTGTGATTCAAATCCTCGCGCTTGAGCAGGATCTGCGCCCCTCCAACTTCTCTGCTTAGACGTTCGGCGTGATAAATGGGCGTCGGCCGGCCGACATAGTACTTGCGGTCGCGGCGCAGCTCTTCGATAAAGGTGGGGTCATGCCGATAGTGTTCGTACGCAGCGGCCAGTTCCGCCAGGGGCTGCATCAACGTTTCTGCCACAAAACTGCCGCCGTACGGACCAAAATGACCCCGCTCGTCTGGCAGCGCGTTGTAGTCGACATTATCCGCCGACAAGTTCTCGACTTGCACGTTCAACCTCATCGATAAATGACCGCATGCGCGCGACGCTTTTCTGACCTGGCGCCGATTCGATGCCGCTGGAGACATCGACTGCATAGGGTTTGACTTGCAAAATGGCCTCGGCGACCGATTCCGGTGTAAGACCGCCAGCCAGAACAATACGCGAAGCGAGGGCTGGGAGGATCAACGAGTAGTCAAAGGCGCGACCACTGCCCCCAGGTTGCCCGCGGCAGTGGGCATCCAGCAGAAGGCCGCGCGCTGCGGCAAAACGCGTACATTCGGCGCTCACATCGGGTGCGTCGCCCATCGCCACCGCTTTAATGTACGGCATTCCGAAAGTCGCGCAGAATTCCGGCGATTCGCCGCCGTGGAATTGCAGGACGTCCAAGTCCACGCTCCGCAAAACCGCACCGACATGGTCGCTGTCGCTGTCCATGAACAGGCCGACGCGTGCGACGAACGGAGGCACGCCATCAATTGCCGCACGCGCCTCGTCGATATCCACCGCGCGTTTGCTACCAGGTACAAACACCAATCCCACCGCATCGACACCAAGCGCAACCGCGGCTTGCACGTCCTCCGCTCGTTTGAACCCGCAGAACTTGATCCGCACGCGCCTCATGCGCAGTGCTCTGCAGGCAGGCCGAACGCCGCAGGATAACGCGCGCCTAAAAAGACCAACCCCTGCGGACTCGCCGTTGGACCTGCAAGTTTGCGATTGCGCCCCGCGAGCACCTCGCCGATCCAGGACACCGGCCGTTCGCCGCGACCCACCAACAACAGACTGCCGACCATATTGCGAATCATGTGATGCAAAAAGGCGTTCGCGATGAACTCAATGTCAAGAATACAGCCGGTCTCCGAGAAGCCGATGTGTTTGACGAGTCGCATCGGCGTTGGCGACTGACACGCCACCGTGCGATAGCTCGTAAAGTCGTGTTCGCCAATCAACGCGCGCGCCGCGGCATCCATGCGCGCCACATCGATATCGTAATACGCCCACAACGCCTGATGCCGATCGAGCACCGGGCGCGTCAACGAGCGCACGATGCGATAACGATAACGACGATCGACGGCGCTGTACCGGGCATGGAAATCGGCTGGCACTTCGTGCACCCATTTGATTGCGACGTCATCCGGCAAACGTGTGTTCGAACCGAGAATCCAGGCGCGTTGCGTGCGCACAGCGCGCGATTCGAAATGCGCAACTTGCCCCAACGCATGCACGCCGGTATCGGTTCTGCCGGCGCAAGTCAGCATCAGCGATTCGTTGGCGACAAACGACATTGCCGCTTCCACCGTGGCTTGCACGGTCGGCTGTTGGTCTTGTGTCTGCCAGCCCAGAAAACGCGTGCCATCGTATTCGATGCCAGCGGCATAGCGGCGGATGGGGAGGTTGCTCATTGCCACAGCATAACCTTGTGCTGGCGCTGGACCTCACTTGGTGCACGCAAAATCCAGCGAGGCTTCGCCTCAGACCGCCGATCCGGCTTCGTCAAGGACTCTGGTACCTATCGTATTTGCGACCACGAGCCATCGAACGCTTTTGGGTTTTGAGCGGGTCAGCAGCTCCTTTGTCAGAAAATTCCTACAACACAATGCGTGCTTTTCCTACAGCAAGAAGCGCCTGTTTCCGACAGAGCAGGGATGCCTCGAGCTTTATAGTGCCGCGGGCATCGGGTGTTGACACCGAGTTCATACGGGTCTTCGGCTCGTTCACGGTGCCGGTAAACGTCGGGCGGCGTGAGCCATTTTCTGTTTGCGCGCCGCATTGTCCGTGTCAGGCAGATGTTGTTTGCAGACTGAGCCACGATCTTCACACAAAGTAGACGACTCCAGTCGATTGTAATAACCTGATTCCTAAGCACGACTGCGTGCTCTGGATGTTGATTTAGCGGGCTGTTGAGAAACAGCCTGCGGGCGCGAACCATGGATGGTTCGCACATGGGTCGAGCACGTAAGTGCTTGATCCATGGAGAGCGAGTCCGGACATGTGCCAGACGCGCGACTTGAGAAGCGAACAGGAAGTGCGTTTCTCAACAATGTGTTAGCACTCACGTAAGGGGGTTACGTGTTCACTCGTCCGATGCCTTGGCTGCGTCGCGTAGCTTTGTCGCTTTTTTGCGCTTGGCCGATCTGGTGCTTTTCTGACGACCAATTGCCCGAGTTGCCGCAGCTGATTGCGACCGACGCGGCGCTCGGACATGCCGTGTTTTCGCTGGATGGCGAACTGTTGCTGGTGGCGCGCGATGACAATCTTGGGGTGCAATGGCGCCTGGAGCGCGTCACTGCAAGCACCGTGCAGCTGCGCCGAATCTTGCAACCGAGCCAGCGTTTTGTGCTGTCGTTGAGTCCATCGGTTGCGCCAATCCTGATCGACGACCATTCGCCACCCGCGGAACCGGTTGCAGCGCTGCATATGCAAAGGGTCAAAGCGGTTGTGACGAACGCTGATGGCGACCAGGCAACTCCGAAAGCCGCGAACCAGGAAACGCCGCAGCCATGAACGCTCGTTGTTTCGTCCTGCCATTCGTCGCGCTGTTATTTGTCCTGGTCGGCAGTCGCGCCTCGGCAGACGTCATCGAGACCAAAGCGCAGGCGCTGACGGAGAAGATGCAGAAGTCGTTTTCAGCGACGCGATCCGGGCATCTTTTGATCGTCGAAACCAACAGCCGCTATGACGCCCGTTTGCCGGACGGCACCCCAGACGCGGCGCGCCGTCAGGCACTGGCAACGACCGTCCTGGCTGAGTTAGGCGATCACTACGACTTTATCGTGGTGGCGCCGGATTTCGTCGTGGATTTGGGTGCCAACGTCAATGGATTGCATTGGCAGGTCGCGAACGACGTCGTTGGCATTGGCCGCCCGATCATGGACCTGAGCGCCGAGTTCGGTAGCGCAGGGCGTTTGAAGGCGGTCATCGATCTGCACGGTCGGCTGTTGTTGCCGAATTTTTCGGCACCTGCTTACGATCAATTGCTGGATACGCTGATGCACGAAGTGATGCATCAGTGGGGTGTTTATGTACCGTTTTCCGTCGGTGCTGGCGCAGACGCGGTTGCACTGGCGACGGCCGGTGGGCACTGGTCGTCGAAGTACCATTCGGATGCATCCGTCATGTTTGGCGCACGCTGGCAGGCACTGCCCAACGGTCGCTTTCGTGAGGCTGTCGTGCACGATGCCTACGGTCCGCTGGATTTGTACCTGGGCGGATTTCTCGATGCCGATGAACTGCCTGACACGCACCTGATCGTCACGGCGGACTTGAGCGGCGATGAAATTCCCAGCGTCGGCAGAGTGGTGTCGGGCAGCGAAGCGACCGTCAGCGCCGCCGGCGTGTTAGCGGCGCTCGGACCCAGGGCGCCGGCTTACCCGAACACGCAACGGTCGTTCACCGCAGCGCTGGTACTGCTGGTGGCTGCCAATCGGCCGCCGTCGGACGTGGTCATTGATCGCGTGACGCAATTGCGCGGGCATGCACAAACGCGCTTTGCGGCGATCACTCGGGGGCGCGGCCAACTGGTGCTCGGCACCTTGCCGGATTCGCAAGCGCCGCCACGTGGATTGCCCATCGGCGTCGGTTCTACTGCTGGCTTGCGAACGACCGCCGATCTGGCGCTCGCTCGCCAGTTCCTGGTGGCGCAACGCAACGATGATCTTTGGCAAGACAAAGCGGCGACGCGCATCGTCGATAGCGTCGATACCGTGCTCGCATTGGAAACGGCGGCTACAGCGCACCAATCTGCGTTGATTGCGGCGGCGTCGCGCCTTGTTGCAACCAATGCCAACAATCGCGATGAGTTGGCGGCCTTGTTGCGAACCGATCGGCTCGGTATCGAAGCGCGCACAGTGGCGGCCAATACGCTGCTGGCGAGTCAGCTCAGCGACGGTGCTTTCGGTTTCGACGCAGCGCACACCGGCGCGATTCTCGACACCGCCATCGCGCTGCGGGCGTTGGCGGAAGCGCGCGCTACGTTGAGCAGCATTCCGAATTCGGCGTTGCAAACGGCGCAGTCGCGTTTGCTTGCCTGGCGCAATGCCACAGACAACTGCTGGCCATTGCAACCGGGCGGTGCATGCGACTTCTTGGCCACGGCTGCGGCCGTCCATGCGCTGGCCAGATCCAGCGCTACAACTCACCACGCAGACGCGCTGTTCCGTTGGCAGCGTATCAGTGGCGGTTTTGGCAGCGATGCCACGGCCACAGCGATCGAAACCGCGACCGCGCTCGCCGCATTCGGTGCCGCCGCAATGCTCGCCGACACCCGTGTCATCAGTGCCGAGTCGCACTTGACGGCGACGCAGCGAGTCGATGGCAGTTGGGATGGCGGCATCGCCGCAACGGCGCGGGCCGTGCAGTACCTGGCGATTCGGTCGTTGCCGGATCTGGCTGTCCAAGGTGAGTTGGGTGTGCGACCGGATCCTTCGGTGCAGGGACAGAACATCGAAGTGCGATTCACCGCGATGAATCGCGGCGAACAACCGGCGCCGGTTTCGCGTTACGCCATTGAGGTGCGTTACGACGCCGGGGCCTGGCAAATACTCGATCAGGGCGACGTCCCATTGTTGGCTGCCGGTGCCAGCAGCACGATCATCCGTGATCTGGCTGCGCCCGTGCTGGTTCCGGGTAGTCCAAACATTCGTGTGCGGCTGGATGCCGATAACACCATCAACGAGGGCATTGAAGCCAATAACGAGGCGGCGCGAAGCATGACGATCTCGCCCGCGCCAGCGCTGCCGGATTTTGCCGTTGCCCTTGGCCGCGTTGAGTTGGCGCCGAATGTGGTCACCACGGTTCCGCAAACGTTGAACGTGAGTTTTGTCGCAGAGAACCTCGGGCAGGCAGCAGTTGATGATGTGCCGATCCGCATCTATGGATGGCGCTTTGGCGAGCTCCGTGCGTTGGCCACCATCATCCGCACGTTGCCTGCGCAAGGGCGAGTTGCGATCAGCACTTCGATCACCATCGACGATCTGGATATTTCGAGAATCAATGTCGAGATCGATCCCGACAATGCGACAGTGGAAGCCAACGAGGCGAACAACCGCGCCGAGGCGACCATCGATCGCCAGCCGACGGTCGATCTGGCGTTGTTAACCGCCGAAGTCGTGTTGCCGCAAAATCCGCAACAGGGTACGCCGACGAGCGTGACGCTGGTGGTGCGCAATCTGGGTACGCGTGATTCGCCGACGACCCGGTTGCGTGTCAGCGTGCGCCGGCCAGACAACTCGGTTGTGATCTTGGGCGAACCGCAAATTCAGGTGGCCGCAGGCGGTTCGACGACGCGTAATCTGCCGCTGACGCCAACACAATCGGGCGCGCATCGGCTGCTGGCAGCGGTCGATCCCGACAATGCCGTGGTCGAAATTCGCGAAGACAACAACAACGTCGATTTGGCGTTCGATGTCGCCGCGTCGACTTTGCCCAATCTGCGTATCGATCCGGCAGGCTGGCAATCGTCGCCATCGCCGGCGCTGCAAGGACAGCCGGCGACAGTGCGTGTCCGGGTCCACAACAACAGCGCGCACAACGCCGTCGAGTCGACTTTGGAGCTGCGTTCCGCGCCCATCGCTACGTCGGACTTCACGGTGCTGGGCAGGGCGCCCGTCGGTGCACTCGCAGCGGGCGCCAGCGTCGATGTTGTGGTGGCCATCGCCAGCATCGCAGCGGCTGGCGATCAACAGCTGCTGGCGCGCGCCGATGTCGACAATGCCATTGTCGAAGCCGACGAAAGCGATAACGATGGTCTGCAAACGCTGCCGGTATTGGCGCTGCCGAATCTGCAGCTGACGGCCGTCGACACCCGAACCCATCCGAGTGCACCTGCACCCGGTGCCAGTGTCGAATTGACCTCGATCGTCCGCAACACCGGTCAGCAGCCCGTGGCAAGCGCCAGCATCGATCTGCGCGATGCCGTTGCCGATGTGGCGTTGGCGCCGGCACAAACATTGAGCAATCTGGCGGCCGGCGAAAGCCGAACGGTCACGTTCAACTTCACGCGCCCGCAGAATTCCAGTGCGCGAATCGAGCTGACGGTGGATCGCGCTAATTCTGTGCCCGAAGGCCGCGAGGACGACAACAAGGTAGTGCTGAATCTGGCCCCGGTCGATGCCGACTTTTACGCCAGCGAACCGTTTTTCTCGCCGAATGGCGATGGCATCGCTGATGCCACCGTGATCGTGTCCAGACTGCCGACGCCCAGCGTGCAGCGATTGCGAATCGTCGCAAGTTGGGGCGAGGAAGTGGCGAGCTTTGAGAGCGGCGGTGCGGTAGCGCAATTCAGCGCGACGTGGAACGGCCGCCGCGCCGACAATCGCGTTGCGCTCGACGACCGCTACGATGTGATCCTGACCGATGGCAATCACCAGGAGCTCAAACGCCTGCAAGTGGTGCTCGACACCAATCGCTCGCCGCTGGTGCTCGCCGCGAACAGCGGCCACGCGCGGTTGACGCCGCTCAGTTGCGACATCAACGCCTGGCCCGGCGCATCTACTTATCCGGTGGGTGCGGTTACCTACCCTGGGTCGAACGTGGCTTTTGTGCGCGCGGCGAATCGCACCGGCGCGCCGGCCAGCGAGGGCATCTATCGCATCGCCGAAGATGGTTCGCCGCCGAGGTTGTTGCTGGCGCGAAGTGCAACCGATACTTTCGATTTTCAGGGCTGGCATCTGTGGATGGACAGCGCCGACGCGCTGTCGCTGACGTTCCGAGCGGCCGATGGTTTGCATCTGCGACGCATCAGCAGTCGCGACGGCAGCGCGCTGGATCCACCGCTGATCGTGCCAAATGCCGTTCGCTACCTTGGGCAATTGCAGAGCGGGCATCGGATCTTTCTGGGTGCGACGCTGATCGCGGTGAGTCCGTCGGGTCAGGCGCAGTCGTTGCCCGAGAGCGCGGGGATGGATTCGGCCACCGTGCCGGTAGTCGGTCGTGAACGGGTATTGATTCGCCTTCTGGGCGAGCCGCTGCGCTTTAAGCTGATTGGCTTGAACGGTGCGATGGATGTCGATACCGGGGTCACGCCGCATCCGCAGTTTGGTGAGTTTAAGTACAGCCGATTTTCCAGAGCCTTCTATTGGGCGACTGAGGACACACCAGTCTTTCGGGGCGCTGATCCGGAGCGCGTGTTGCGCATCGACGAACAGAGCGGCTCGCTGACCGCGCTTTTCAGCGCAGAATTTGGCCAGGAGAACTATTCGGTCAGCGTTAGTCCTTCGGGCGCAAGAATGCTGACGACGCATGGCAAAGCGGCCCGCGCCCGGCTTTGGGATTTGCAGAGCGGTACGCACACCGAAGTCGATCTCAGTCCGGCCGATCCGGATGCTGAGCCGTTTAATGCGGACTATCCGCTGGGACTTCATGTCGAGAATGTTCTCTGGTCGCCGGACGAATCGCATGTGGCCGGCACTTATGTTGCGTATCAGGACATCGATCGATCCACGGCGGGTGCCATCGCTTCGCGTGGGTTCATGATCTTGCCCAACGGTGAGACGCATGCGTTCGACGATTTGCTGCCCAAGCATTGGCTCAATGGCGAGCTTCAATTGTTAGGTCGCGATAACGGTGTTGCTGTGGAACGAGGTCTCGGCGAGTGGCCCTTGCGGCCCGGTATCGCGACACCAGCGACGCAGGATCCAGAGGCACTGGCAGGCGATGGGCGCATCGCCTGGATGCGGGCGTTCGGTTCATCTCCGCAATGCGATGGCGAGCGCGTTGAGGCCCTGTCATCGATCGCCAATGGGCTGGCCGGGTTGCGCATCGAATACGAGGCAGCGCTACGAACCTTGCTGATTCGTGGCGATGCGAACGATGTCAATCTCGCAGGCTACAGTGTTGCGTACCAGCGCACCGGCGAATCGACGTGGACCGAAATTTTTGCCGGTATCGAGCCCTTGGATGACACGATCCTGGGCGCGTGGTCGCCACCCGCGCCAGGCCGCTATCGTGTGCGCCTGCGAACGCAGGATCGTGCCGGCAATGAAGCCATCAGCGAGCGCGAAGTCGTGTGGTTTTCCATCGAGGCCCTGGGCCTGGTGCGCGCCGATCGCCAGTTCATCTCGCCGAATGGCGATGGTGTGCAGGACAGCGTGACGCTGACCTACGAGCTACGTTCGCCCGCCGAGATTTCGATCCGCATCGTCGATGACGCAGGCTCTTTGGTGCGCACCGTGGAACGCACCCACGCAAGCGCCGGAACCTACACCTACACGTGGGACGGTCGTCGCGCGAGCGGCGAGGTCTTGCCCGATGGGCTGTATCGCCTGCTGGTCAACGATCGAGCCGTGCAGGTCACCATCGACAATAGCTTGCCGGTGATCCAAGTGAGCGAATCGCTACCGGGCAGCGCCACTTGCCAAAATGCCGATACTGGGCCGTTTGTGCGTGGTTTTGCGGGTGTTTTATCCATTCACGCGGGTGATGCGAACTGGGGTGAGGTGAGGTTGCAGGAGCGCCGCGCGGGTGTTTGGAACAACATCTACGCGATCGGCAATTTTGGTTCAAACGGCGTCATCGAAGCCACGGCATCGCTGACACCGGCCGAAGTGCGATCTGGCGAGTTCCGAGTGCTGGGCACCGATCGCGGCGGTAACCTGCGATCACAGTCGGTGGCGTTGTCTGGGCTCGGTGTGCAGTCTGGGCGGCTTCAAGCGCAGAACTGGTCATTGCCGGGTCGCGGTGAGTTGGTTGTGCTTCAAAGGCCGGAAACAACTCCGCCAAGGATGGACTTGGAGCTGTTGACGTCCAATCCAATCGGTTGGGTTCTGGAACGGCGCACTGGTTCTTCGGCTTGGATCTCGACGCCATTCCAACTGGTCGCCGCATCCGACGTTCCCGAGCGAGAGACGAGCTGCTTTGCGCGTTCGGAATTTTATGCGCGAGTGCCGTTAGGGTGGCTGACGAGCGCAAAGGTGCAACTTCGTTTTCGCGGCCCGAACGGGCAAACTTCCAACATGGTCGAAATCGACCCGCCGCCTGGCGACAGCACCTCAGGTGGCAGTGGCGGCAATGCTCCAGGAAACCAGGTCGAATTGTGCGAAGCGGTGGGTGCGAGTAGTGCCTGGGTGTCAGTGCCATTGCTGCAGAGCGCCATAAGCGCTCATTGGACGGACCCTCGAAATGGCGAAACTACTGCGTTGCAAATCATCGAGCAGCGGCCGGGACGTGCTCGCCTAAATCTGACTGGATTGCCCACCGGCGAGTTTAACGTCGATGTCGTCACAGCCGATGGCCAATACCGCTCGACGGTGGGTCGAAGCGAAGCGATGCCACCGTCGCCGGTGATCGATCAGCCGCTGAACGGCGATCGAGTGTGTCTCGGCGATAACAACGCCGTCGCGGGCGAAGTTCGTTCCATGTTCGTTCGTTCGATTGAGGTCGAGGCGTTGATCGACGGCGGCTCTTCTAGAACTTTCACAGGGGTTGAACGATTGCCACGTCCGAATGGGGTCGGAAGAGCAAATGCGAATCCCGCTGCCTTTTCCCTCGGAGTGGAACCTGTGTCCGGGGGTGACGACGGAACTGCTCAGCTCAGCATTCGCAGCGAGTTTTGCGGCAACCTCTCACCCGCAGTTCAACGCACCGTCATCGTCGATAGCCGTGTTTCTGTTGCACAACCCCGCATCGGACGCTCGCCCAGTGCGGTGATCCTACCAACTGTAATGACTGCAGGGCTGGCGCGCAGTGCCTACCTGTTTTCGCCGAACTTGCAGCAGGCTGCGCATGTTGTCGCCACGGCGTTCGAAGCGATGACGGTTACCGCAGCAGTGCACGCGGTTGGCTCGAGACCCACGTTGACTAGTGTCGGTTGGATCGGCGAATGGTCGGCGCAGGGGCCTGCGTTGGTGACGCTGCCGACGCGTGAAACGACCGGTGGCGACGTGGCATGGGCGTGGGATGGTCGTATCAATGGCGCGGCTGCAGCCGACGGCGAGTATGTGTTTGTGCTCAATGCGATCGATACTTGTGGGCACGAATTGCGATTTGTCGTCCCGGTTGGCATCGACACCACGCCCCCCACCATCGCCTGGAACGCGCCGGCAGCCGGGGCGACGATTGCGCTGTTCGAGAACTTGCGAGCAACGGCCAGCGATGTCTACTTACGCGCGGTTGAGTTTGCCGTGCGTGGCCAGGGCGCGAGTACCTACACGGAAATCGCGCGTATCGATGTACGCGAAGGCCACGAGGGTCCGTTTGTCGCGACCCACCTCTGGCACAACCCGCTGCCGCCGGGCACCTATCGGCTGCGCGCGAAAGCGGTCGACCGGGTCGGCCATGAATCGATGGTCGAACGTGAGGTGATCATTCCGCAACGTTCGCCGCTGATCACGCAGGCGGCGCTCACGGTGCCGCTGATATCGCCGAATGGCGATGGTGTGCTCGATGCGACTGAGCTGAACTGGCAACAATCGCGCACCGGTTTCACCAGTGTGCTGGTCGTCGATGAGGGTGGTAACACACTGCGCACCGTGCAAGCGCAAACGCTGTTGAACGGCACGCAGACGCGCGGCTGGGATGGGCGCAACGATGCCAGCACGGTGCTGCCCGACGGCCGCTACTTCGTGCGCTTGCGCGTGATCGATCCGGATCAGGCGGCGCTGGTCGACGTTGCCGATTTCCCGGTGATCGTCGACCGCACTGCGCCGGTGATTCAGCGTCTGGCGCCAGCCGGCAGTATCAGCAACGGTCGCGGCGCTTTCACGATCAATTTGGTGGAGGCCAATCCCCGGCTATTGACGGCCAGCGCCACGCCGCCGTTGCCCGGATTGCTGACACAGTTCGATGGCGCCGGCAACATCGATCTGGTCAATCTCGATGATGTGCCCGAAGGCAGTTATCAGTTGAACCTGGTCGCTGAGGATGCCGGCGGCAATCGCAGCACGCTGGTGGCGCCGATGATCATCGATCGCACGCCACCGGAAACCTCGCTGACAACGCCAGCGGCGAATGCCTACGTGACGCGGCTGCGTGGACCCATCGCGGTTGTCGGTGCCGCGAGTGATACGCGACTTGCCGATTGGCAGCTGACGCTCGAAGGCGCTTCGTCGAGCAGTATCGCCACACAAAACAATGCGGCCTCCGGTCCGGTGACGGTGCAGTGGAATGGCGTGGCCGCCGATGGGGCGTATCGCTTGCGCCTGCTTGCGCGCGATACCGCCGGGAACAGCGGTTTTGCCGAAACCCCCATCGTGCTCGATAACACCCCGCCGCTGGCGCGTATCGATGCGCCCAGCGATAACGGTTTTGTCGGTGCGATTTTCGATGTCGCCGGTGCGGCCACCGATGCCAATATCGACAGCTACGAGATCGCCATCGCACCGCGTCCGAACGGCAGCTTCACCACGCTGGCGTTGGGCAACGAAGATGCCAGCGGTGTAATCGCCAGTGTCGGTGCGCCAACCAACGATGGCGCCTATGCGCTGCGACTGCGCGTGGCCGACAAGGCCGGAACGGTCTCCGAAGATTTTGTCGATGTGCAAATCGATCAAACCCCGCCGCCGCCGGCCAACGGCTTAAGCGCAGAGCGGCAGGGACAACGTGCCGCGCGGTTGACGATTCAGGCCAGCGCACATCCCGACGTCGTGGCATGGCGCGTATTGCGCAACGGCACGGCCATCGGCGAAACGTCAACCACCACGTACCTGGACAGCGATCTCAACGATGGCACCTACGCATATCGTGTGCAGGCGCTGGATCGCGCCGGCAATGCGTCGACGCCGAGCAACGAGGCGCGCGTGCGCATCGATAGCACGCCGCCCGAGGTTCTGATTACCGCGCCGGGCGCAGGCGAACGGATTGGCGGCAACATCGCCATCGCCGGCCGCGCGTACGCACGCGATGATTTCGATCGTTACGAGCTGTCGGTGGAAGTGCTGCAGCCGCCCACAGCACCGTCGTCGATCGTGCAACGCGCCAGCGCGGTGCTCGGCGGCCTGCTCGGTACCTGGGACAGCTCCGCCATCGCCACCGCACCGGTGCGACTCCATCTGCGCGCACTCGATGTTTCGGGCAACGCAGCGCAGGTCAGTACCGAAGTGATCATCGACAATGAACCACCCGCCGCGCCGACGGGCGTTGCCGTGGTGGAGCAGGGTGGCGACGTGCGCGTGACCTGGAATGCAAACACCGAAACCGACTTGCGTGGGTATCTCGTGTATCGCGATGCGCGGCTGTTGCAAGGCTCACCGGATGGCGATTTGCGACAACTTGCGATCGCGCAAACTAACTGGCTGGATGTGGGTGTTGGCGATGGCGTATTCGCGTGGCGCGTTGCGGCGATCGATACCACCGGAAACTTGAGCGCGTTTTCCGATCCGGCGAGCCTGACCCGCAGCGGTCGTCCGCCGCGGGTCAATTTGATCCGGCCGCTCGATGGCACTCAGTTCGATACGCGTGTGGCCGTTCGTGGCCAGAGCGCCGATCAGGATCTGGTCGAAGTGATTTTCGAGTCGCGCAGCGGAACAGGCGCATGGGCACCCTTCGCGCCCGCATTTTCGTCGCCGCCGTTCGATAGCGACTTTGTGCCGGCGCCGCGCGCGTTCGGGCCCTATCAGCTGCGCGCGCGGTCGCGCGACAGCGAAGGTTTGATCGATGCGGCGCCGCCGGAGATCACAGTAGAACATCGCGATCTGACCGCGCCGCCGCGGCCATCAGCACTGCAAGTGGCGGTCGATGGTGGCGATGCAACGTTGACGTGGACGGCAGTCGTGGCCGAGGACTTGGCGAATTACCGCGTCGAGCGGGCGCCTGGCGGCGGTGAGTTCCAGCTGCTGACCACCGTTTCCAGCAGCACGCTCAGTCACGTCGACGCGGGCCTTGCCAACGGCCCCTATCGGTATCGGGTACTGGCCGTCGATAGCTTCGACAATCGCTCGGTGCCATCGCCGGTGGTGTCGGCACTGATCTACCAACCCAGCGTTTCGCAACCGTTTGCGCCCACTTTGGAATCGAGCAGCGAGGTGCGCATCGGCTCGCCGGTGGCGGGCAACGTGGAAATCGAACAGACCACTGCCAGCGGCACCGTTTCCTTGCCACCGACGTCGATTGGCGCGGGGCAAATCAGCCCGCGCACCCTCGCCTTGAGCGACGGCGAAAATCTGTTCCGCTTTGTGATCCGCGACGCCCAAGGTCAACGCAGCAAAGCCACCGAGATTTCGGTGTTGAAAAGCGCGATACCTCCGGTGCCAACCGGATTGACATCGACCGTCAACGGCTACGTCGCGACGTTAGGTTGGACGGTCGCGAATCACTTGTATCCGCTCGGATTCCGCGTCTTGCGCGGTGGTTTGCCGGTGGCGCCGGACGTGACGACGACACCCACCACCGTAGCCGTGCAATACGGACAGGAGCCGCCGCTCCCGGCGCCCGAACTGAACGACGAGGATCTCGATAGCGGATTCGGTATCCCCGCCGAGACGCCGCTCGGCATCGATATTGACCTGGCATCGGTCGCAATGATCACCGAGATCGAGCTGCTGTTTGCGGCACCAGCAACGATGCAGGTCGAGCTACGAGCCGGATGGCGTGCGGTACTGGTGCCGTTGACGGCATCGACACAAACCGAAAGCCACTCGCTGCGACTGACGCTGGCGCAGCCGTATCGAAGCACACGGCTGCGACTCGATGTGGCGGCTGCGGCGGCAGACTACGAACTGCGGGAAGTTCGTGTTCGCACCCGGCCGGTGCAAAGCGCCACGGAACTGACCGAAACCTTGACCGACGGGCGCCATCGCTACCGCGTCCTGACCATCAACGAGCATGCCTTCAGCAGTGCCGCATCCGAGTTCCACGATGTCGACGTCGGCGATGCCACGCCGCCCGCAGCGCCGGTGCTCAGCGGTTCGGTGAATAGTTCGACAGCACAATTGACCTGGACGCATCCAGGCACCGACCTGGCGGCGTTTTGGGTGTTCCGCGGCAGCACGCGTATCGCCACACTCACCGACATCACGCGGCGCAGCTACGACGATCCGCAGTTGCTCAACGGCGCCTACGGCTATCAGGTGTACGCCGTGGACGCCGTTGGCAATACAGCGGAATCCAATCTGGTGGTTTTGACCATTGATGTCGGCAGTTTGTCGCCGCCCGTGGGCTTGAGCGCAACGGCGGTCGCCGGTGGTGGTGCGATCGATTTGGCGTGGCAACCGGGCGCGGGATTGACGCCCGCGGGTTACCGCATCAGACGTTCGCTGGCGCAGGACGGACCCTTCACCACTCTCACCGACGTCGCCACCAACCAGCATCGCGATACGGGATTGACCAACGGCACGCGCTACTACTATCGAGTGCAGGCGCGCGATGCGATCGGCAACTTGAGTGCCGAGTCCAACACCGCATCGGCCGTGCCCTTCAGCGATAACCCGGTGATTTCGCCGTTGTTCGTGTTCCCCACACGTTACGGTCAATCCGTAACCGTGCCAGAGACCCAAACGGTGGTGACCGGGCGCGGGCAGCCCGGCTCAACGGTGCAAGTGGGTTTGGCCAGAAACATCGCCTCGGCCATGGTGGCCACACAAATGGCCTCACGCAATTTTTCGCTGGTCGGCGACTGGTCGCCGGACGCGCGGCATGTCGTCGTGTCGCAGGCGCTGCGCCGTGCGACCGATAGCGCGATGTTGGCCGCGCTCGGCCCGCCATGCGGCGATCCGCAGTGGCTAAATGCGCACGATCTGCTGGTTTGCGAAGTCTTCAGCGATCGCGCGCGGATCGATCGAATCCGGCTGCCGAGCCTTCATCGCGACACCTTGTTGGAGCAGCCGCAGATACTCGGATTCCGATTGAGCGACGATGGCCGGCGCCTTGCCGTCATCGGTCCGACCAGCATCGAGTGGCGGCTACAGCCGAACGGCCAGTGGCAGACGATTGCCGCGGCCTCAGGCATCTCATGGGGACCACGATTCGATCCAAGCGGTCGCTGGATCGTCTGGCAGTCTGCGGCCGGATTGAAGCGTTTCGATGTCGAAACCGCGACCACGTTGGATCTGCCCGTGGAACTGACCGGCAACGCCCGGCCAAGCTTCGCCAAACGCGCGCCGATCGTATTGGTGGTCGGCCGTGTTGGCGCGGTGACCGGCGTGTATAGCGTGCACCTGGGCACCGGCGCCGCGACGCGGATCAGCGTCGAAGGCGCGTCGCACGCTGACTTCAACAGCGACGACACGTTGTTGGGCGTGCTCAGCGCCAGTGAATTCAGATTGCTGCGCTGGCCCGATCTGGCCGCCGTCGCGTCGCTGCCGACGCAAGATGCCAACGATCTCCGGCAGTTGGCCAGCGACGAATGGCGCCTGACGTTCAGCGAACAAACGCGCATCGTGCAGGCGCCGGGCACCTTCCGCATCGACAGCCAGCCGCTGCAATTCGGTGAGAATATTCTGGCCGCGATCGCCACCCTGCCGGGGCAGCCCGACAGCCCGCCAGCGTTGCCGATCACGGTAACAGTGCCCAGTGATGGTCTGCCCGATCTGGCGCTGCGCGCCAGCGACATCACGTTGCAGCCCGCGACCGGTACACCGGGATCGTCTGTGCGCATCTTCACGCGCGTGCGCAACATTGGCAGCGCCGGCAGTCAGGCAACTACGTTGCAGCTGCAATTGGCAACGCCGAGCGGCGTGTCGCTTGCGCCGATCGTTGTGGCGGTCGCGCCGCTCGCGTCGGGCGCAGAACGCGTGGTCGCAGCCGACACGCCAGTGCTGCAGGACAGCGGCGCATATTCGTTAACCGCGCGCGTCAACCCGGGCGCGTCGATGCCCGAATCGTCGCTCGCCAACAATGCGGCGACACGCTCGCTGATCGTCAACGCAGATGGTCTGCCCGAGCTGACGTTAACGCTCGATCGCCCGGTCGTGGTGCCGGGCGAGACCTTGCTTGGCAACGCCATCGTCAGCGCTGGCGGCGCCGCGTTCAATGGCCAGTTGCGTATCAGTGTGTTCGACGCGCAACAAGTGTTGGTCACGCAGTTGTTGCAACAGTCGATCAACCTCACCACGCCGGGCGCCAGCGTGGATCGTGGATTGCAATGGTCGCCCGGCAACGTCGTGGCAGGGCGTTATCTGGTGCGCGCGACGTTGTACTCGACCAGCGGGCAAATCGTGCGCGAACGCGAGCTGCCGGTCGATGTGAGCGCGCTGCGGTTGCTGACGCTAACGCTGACGCCGAGCCAACAAGCCATCGCTATTGGCACGTCCATCGATGTGTCGGCAGCGCTGAGTTACGTCGTGGGCAATGCGGTGGTCGATGGCGCCGAGTTGCGCACGCAGCTGTTGAACGCCAGCGGCGTCACAGTGGCGACGCGCACACAGGCGTTGGCGACGATGACACCAGGCTTCAGCGGCAGCGTTCCGATCGCCTTCATCAGCGCGAATCTGGCGCCGGGCGCTTATCAGATTCGCAGCGAAATCTGGGCAGGCGGCCAGCTTGCCGAAGGTGGAGCGGCGGTGACGCTGCTCGCCAGTACCGCACCGCCAGCGCTCTCCGGCCGATGGGTGTTGCCGGGCGCGCCGCTGAGCGCGGGGCAGGGCGCAAGCATCGGATTCGAAGTGCGCAACACCGGCGGCGTTGCGCTCACCGATGTGCCGGTGCGCGCAACCGTGCGCCGACAGCTGCTTGACACGCCATTGGCGACGACGGACGTAAGCCTTAGCCTGCAACCGGGCGCGCTGCAGAGCGGCAACGTTGCTTTGCCGGCCAGCGCGATGACACCTGGCGCGCTGTTGTTGATCCTTGAAGTTCAAAGCGGGCCGTTGCGCGGTGTATTGGATGTACGCACGGTGTTGGTCGTCGATAGCGAGCCGCCGCTGGTGAGCATCGTCGCGCCGCAACCCGGTGCCATCGTGCGCCGCCAGTTCGACGCGCTGGTGCGCGCGGTGGATCAGCAGAGTTTTGTCAGTCGCACCGAATTGAGTGTTGCGAGTGGCGCATTCCAGGCGATGAGCTTGAGCGGCGGCAGCGGCGGTGAATACCGTGGCTTCGTCAGCGTGGCCAACGATGGGCCATTGGCTCTGAGCGCGCGAGCTCGCGATGCGTACGACAATGTCGGCAGCACGCCGGCTTGGAGCGTGATCGTCGATGGCACGCCGCCCGTGATCGTCATCAGCGGCGTGAGCGAAGGACAAATTTATGCCAATCCAGTGACGCCGGTCGTACAAGCGACCGATCTGCATCTGGCGTCGACCACCACGCTGTTGAACGGCCAGCCCTTTACTTCCGGCACCACGATCAGCGACGATGGCGACTACACGTTGGTGGTGATTGCGCTCGATCGCGCCGGCAATCGCAGCCAGGAGACGCGCAGTTTTGTCGTCGATCGAACAGCGCCGACGGTGGCCTTTACGTTCCCGGCCGCCAATGCTGTGATTAACGCCGCGAGCACCGACGTGCGCGTACAAACCGAAGCCCTGGCGCAGGTGCAACTGCAACGCGGCAGTACTCAGTGGCAGGCCACCGCTGGCGCCAATGGCAGCGCGTTGTTCAGCGCCGTGCCGTTGAATGAAGGCGCAAATCTGTTCCGCGCCACGGCGGTCGATCGTGCGGGCAACGCCTCGCCGACGCCCGCCGAACTGACGGTCACGAGGCTGACCGCGACGGTTGGTTTGTTGACCGGAAGCATCTCCGCACCAACGAGCATGGAGCCGGGTTCGGATTTGTCCGGTACCGCGGTGCTGACCTCCAGCGCCGCCAGTCCGCTGGAAAACGTCGCGGCCCGTTTGTCGTTGTTGTCCACCGCGACCGGACAGTCGATTGCGCAGCGGCAGTGGACCCAAACCTATATACCGAATGTGGCGCAGCCCTTTGCCTTCAGTTTTGCAACCGCAACCTTGCCGCTCGGCGGTTATGCGCTGCTGCTTGAGGCCGAGCTGCGCGACAGCAATGGCCAACTGGTCTGGGCAACCCTGGCGCAGCAAGCATTGACGCTGGCCGACCTCACGCCGCCCAACGCAATGCTGGTCACGCCAGCGACGAACCAGCTGCTGCCGGCCAGTTTCGTCGCCGCAGCGACTGTCGACGATGCACTCAGCCCAATCGATCGCGTCGAACTGGTGATCGATGCCCAAGCGCCGCGTCCGATGTCGCCCTCCGGCGGCTCGGCCTATTCGACGTCGATGAGCGGCTTGAGCGATGGCGACCACACCGCGCAGTTGCGCGCCCTCGATGGTGCCGGCAATCAGCGCACCGAACCGCCGCAGGCGCGCACGTTCCGCATCGATGGCACGCCGCCGACGATCGACATCAGCGGCGTCTTGGATGGCCAGTTGAGCGCGTCGCCGCTGACACCAGTCATCGTCGTGAGCGACGCCAATCCGGGCAGTCAGTCGGTCACGCTGAATGGTCAGCTCTTTGTCTCCGGCACCACCATCAACGCCGAGCGCGAACACCTGTTGCGTGTTGAGGCCACCGACGCTGTTGGCAACAGCAATCAGCGTGAGCTACGGTTTACGATCGATCTGACGCCGCCGCCGCTGGCCATTACCTCGCCGGTGGATGGCAGCGCTACGCCGCAGACTGTGATTACGCTGATCGCCAGTACCGAACCCAACACCGACGTGGTGTTGCTCGACACCAACCCGCCCTATCTGGTGCGCAGCAACGCTCAAGGTATCGCGACCTTCCCCGGCATCTGGCTGGTGCCCGGCGAAAACACGTTGCGGCTGCAATCGCGCGACCGCGCCGGCAACCTGAGCAGCATCCGCCAGGTGCGCGTGCTGCGGCTGGGCGACAACACCGCGCCGATCACCGCCGCGTTGACGTTGCCGGAATCGCTGCCGCATGGCCAGGAGCTGATCGGCAATCTGCGCGTCACGTCCACCCAGAACGCTGGCCCGCAGGCCGACGAGTTGCGCCTGGATGTCAATCGCGCCGACGGCAGCAATGTCGTGAGTTTGCAGTGGTCACGAATGCTCGTCTTGGGTGAGGCGGTCGACCTGCCGTTTTCGTTGCCGAGCGCTACCTGGCCGGCCGGTACGCTGCAGGTCAACGTGCACTGGCGACGCGCGATTGCACCAACAACGCCGTTTACCCTGATCGCCACGCGGGCGCTGGGCGTGCTGGATGAGCAGGCGCCAACGTTGACCGTCACCGAACCTGCCGTGGGCGCGATCGTTGCCAACCCTGTTGTGGTTTCGGCGACGGCACAGGACGCGCTGAGCGGCGTTGCGACAGTCGCCGTGCGTGTCGGCGATGGCGACTGGCAACCGCTGGTGAAGACCGGCCCACCGGACCATTGGCGCGGAACACTGTCGCTACCGGCGCCAGGTCCGTATGTACTGATGGTGCGTGCGACAGACGGCGCCGGCAATCGCCGCGATGTCGGCCCGATTCCGATCTGCCGCGACGAAGTCTGGACCGGTTTTGCCGACGGTTTCGAAGCGCGCAGCGGCGCCACCGGATTTGAAAAGTCGACGTGCACGGAAATGCCAGCGGTGTTGAAGAACTGGATCGAATCCTGGGGCAAGCGCTCGCAAACCTCGCGCGCCAGCGATGCGCAAGGCACATCGCGTGCCGAATCCGCAGACGACAAGGCAGATGATAAGTCCGAACGCGGAGCAACCCGATCATCGTCCAGCGTCTTCGAGTCGGGGCGCTTCCCCTGGATTGGCCATGCGCCTGCGGAGGCCGATCATGCGCGCTGAGCGATCACGAATCATCTTGCAAACGCAGCGATCGGGCTGGCGCTCGGTCTGGGCGCTGGCGCTGCTCGCGATGTGCAGCGCGGTGGGATCAGCGCCGCCTTCAGCTTCGGCACCCGATGCGGATCGTTGGCTGACGCAGTTGCAGAATCACATCGATGCGCGTCACCACGTGCGCCCGGAGCAGGCGCGTCACGGTGCCTATTCCACTGAATTTGCGCCCGCGCAGGTCACCGCAAAGAGCACCACCCAGTTACGCGCACAGCGACTGCTCACGGCCGCCGCGTTCGATACCTGGGCCAAACGCATCGGCAACTCGGCGCTCGGTCAGCAGCGTTTGCAGCAAGCGCGAACACAAGCGCTGGCCGGCATCGATACAGCTTTGGCCGGCGCCCCGCAGGCTCCGATCGCCGCGCCAACGTACGGTGCATTGCCCCTGGAACGTATTGCCTGGACGGCGCCCGCACTGACGGTGCCAGGTCCAGGCATCGCACCGAGCTACGCGTCGGCTGCGGCCGCGCCGGTCGCCGCCGACATGGGGGCCTCGACCGACGCGCCGTTGCATGCCGACATCGTCGACAAGGCGCAGGAACTTGGTTACGAATACACGCGCATCTACGACTTCGTGCGCAACAACATTCGCACCGAGTGGTATCCGGGCGCGCAGCGCGGTGCGCTCGGGGCGTTGCGCGCGCGGGCTGGAAACGATGTCGATCAGGCCAGTCTGCTGATCGCGTTACTGCGCGCCGCCAGCGCGCCGGCGCGTTACGTACACGGCGTCGCGCGATTACCGCTGGCGGAACTGGAGTCGAGTCTTGGCGTGCGGGGTGCCGATGCGGTGCTTGAGGCGCTGAACCGATCTTTGCGAGCACATCGTCCGGTGGTCAGCGGCGGTCAGATTCGCAGCATCGAGCTGGCAACCACCTGGGTGTCGGCCTATGTGCCTTATGTGGCCTATCGCGGTAGCGCCGCCAGCGGCGCGGGCAAGAGCTGGATCGCGCTGGCGCCTGCGCATAAGCCGCACACGGCGCGTGACGCAAGTCGCATCGTCCCTGCGGCCAGCATCGATCTGGCGGCGCTGATGCAGACCTATCGCCAGTCCGACCCGGAGCAGACGCCACTGGTCCGATTGCGGGCATTGGTGACAGCGTACTTATCCTCCAATCCGGCACTGGGCAACTACGACGCGCAGTTGGCTCAGGTGCTGCCGAGCGAGCAGGCGCTGAAATTGCTGCCCGCCAGTTTGCCCTTTGAGGTGCTCGGCGTGTCGTCGGAGAGTGCCGGATTGATCCCCGCGCACTCGCCACAACTGACGATCGAGATCCGCGATGGCGATCGGCTGCTGTTGAGCAGCACGCGCCCGGTGAGCGCACTCACGCAGCAACGCGTCATCGTTTCGTTCCAGGCGGCGAGTGCCGACGACCAGAATCTGATCAACAGCTTCGGCGGCGGACTGGATTCCGTGCCGCCGTTTCTGATCGAGTTGCGGCCGCGCATCAGCGTCGATGGCAACGTGCTCGCTACCGGTGATTCGGTCGCCGCCGCTCATGCGCTGATGATCCGCGTGCGCTTGAGCACCATTGGGCAGGAGCGAGTCATCGAGCAGCAGTTGATCGCCGGTGGCATGGCGGCGGTGGTGCTCGATGCCGGCGCGCCGCGGCCTGCGGTTGAAGTGGCAGACACGGTCCTGGGTGACGGCGAGCCGCCCGCCTCGCGGGTGTTCGCCAATCTCGGTGCACGTTACTCGTCCGAGTGGCGGCGCGATAGTCAGGAACTGGCGAACCTGCTGGGCGTGACAGTCATCGAGCCGGTGCCATCCATCGCGCTGGTGCTCACACAATTCGATGTCGAACGTCAGGGTGGTGTGGCCACCGCTTTGCGGTTCGATAGTGTTGCGCTCGACGCCGCGGCGCGCAGCGTGGCCGTTCTTGGCCCAGGGGCCGATCAAAGCGCCTGGCTGAGTCTGGCTGCGCTCGATGGCAGCTATCGCGAACACCTGGTGTTCGAAGAGCAGTGGGCGGTACCGTCGCTGTCTGCCGATCGTGTGCTGGCGCTGGCGCATGTCGCTGGCCAGCCGATGGTTGAGCTGAGCGGATCGGCCGGCGCGGCGCAGGTCGCGGGTCTGGGGCACCCAGACAGCGTCAAAGCCACGCTGCTGGCGCAACTGACGCAGGGATACACGGTTCGTATTCCGGTCAATCCGCTGATCCAGGGGCCATGGCGCGGCTCGGGTTGGCAGACCACCGCAGCCAACGGTTCCAGCGGCTATTTCCTCAGCGGCGGTTTGGCGGGTGGCATCACCATTATCCCGATCGATCAGTGGTTCTTGCCCAGCCTTGCCGCGTTGGTATCGAGCCCCTACGCGCCGCGGCCAAACACCGATCCGATGGAGGTGTTTGCGATTCGTTTGTTCGACGATTCGCAGGATCAGTTGGGCACCGTCGATGAAGTGTTAGAAACGCCGCTTCGCGCGCGAGTGGAAGATCCCACCGGTCGCCCCGTGGTCGGCGCCACGGTGCATTTTGAGGTCACCCAGGGCAATGGTTCGCTCAGTTCCGCCGCCGGATCGGCCAGCACCGTTGCGCTCACCAGCGATCAGCGCGGGCTTGTGAGCGCCGGCTTCAAACTCGGGACCACGAGCACCTTCGGCAGATACATCAGCAACCCGGACGCGCCGGACGACTACCCGCAGTTCATGCTGTACAACGAAGTTCGGATTCGCGCGAATTCGCGCTATTCGAACGCAGGTGTTGTAGCGGGGGAGGACTATTTTGCCTATGCGAGGCCGGGCGATCCACATGAGCTGGAGTTGATTCCTCCACCCAGGACAGGCGATGCGAATGCCCCGTTGCGAATGATTCCCGGTATTGGTTTCTACACCTGGAGCGTTGGCGTCAAGGACGAGTTCGGAAACTACATCGCCAACCAGTTTGTGGATCTGCGTTCGGAATACGCACTCTTAAGTCAATGCCCGAATCAAGGGCCGGTGAATGCGGGCGGTTTTTTCGAACCAGGAGATTGTCCGACACAGGAAGTTCTGCTGACAGGTCATGGCTGTGTCCGCCCAACCTTGCGCCTGCGTACCTTAAGCCGACGAAGCCTTTTCCACGTCGTCCCGCCGGACGCGGTTTATGCAAACCTGCAGTTGACCGTTTCAACCGGCGGACTGAGCCCGATATCGAAACCAGTGTTGCTCGACGAACCGAATTCGGACCCTTGCTATCTTCAGCTTACATCTACAGTGATCGTACGGCCTGTTGTTCTGCAGGATTCTGATGCAAACAGTATTCAGGGGCTGTTTGGCCGGATTGGTCATTCCGCGACCTACGGAGCGTACGGTATTGGCAACACCATCGAAGCCGCGCTCCCCAACCACTGGTTGCCAGTTCCGAGGAGTGTTTACTTCTTGAGGCCCAGCGACTCGCCCTCTGGGGTTGCGCAGTGGGAGTACGGTTTCCCAAGGTTGTACATCGATACTTCGACCGGGGATTACGTAAGCTTTGACCTGTCTTCGCTGTCTCTGCGCGCGGATACTGGCTCTATTTCCGGCCCATCTTTTGTCGGAGCAGGGAAGATCGAGTTCAACAACCGCGTGCCCAGTCAACCAGGCGCTGCGCGCAGTGGATACAAGTTTGAAAAGGAAGGTCCTGCAGGATTACGCTACCGACTCGAAGGGGACTTCCCCGACGTCTATTCGGTACTTCCGCGGATTGTGTCGACTTCGCCTCAAATTATTCCGATAGGGCTTGTCGGCGAGGTTTCATCCGGCTTTCTTGCCAATCTATCGATCGCCCCGGGTCAGTACTTTTCAGGCCAGACGAATCTAGAGCTATTGGCGGACAGTGATGTGCAGAGTTCTGTCCAGCAATGGGCAGGACAAGGGGACTACTCTGTGCTTTTCCGCCGAGGGTGGTCCTACGATCGCCGCAAGACCTACAAGCTCAAGTTCGCGATCAACGAACAAACGCCCTATCGCATCGAAGCCGAGCCGCTCACACTCAGTTTTGAAACTGACATTCTGGCCGGTGTCAGCGTGCACTCGGGCGCAGCGGCCTCGCTGAGCAACAACGAAGCGCGTGCGCTGGCGTTGCTCGGGGGCAACAGCGTGCTGAGCAAAGACATCAACGTCAGCAGCGGCTCCTATTGCGATGCCGGCGGGGAGCTGATCGTCTTCCTGGCCTCCCGCGCGCGCTTGCGCGTCGACGCCTATCGCAAAGACCAATTCGGCAATGTTTCCCCGATCTCCGCCGCAACGCTGATCAGCGATGAATGGTTCGACGCCGGCACGGTTCGCGAAGAGATCGGCAGCGACGCACCAATCGGCGAGTTTGAGCTGCGCATCACCGCCACCGACGAAGACGGCGAGTCGGAAACGATGACCGCCAATCTGGTGCACAAGCAAAACCGGCGCGACCATCTGGCGCTGGGTCACACCGTGGTCGCCGATGTCGATTTGTTCGATGGCCAGACCACCGTTTCGCGCGCCGATCTGGAGTTGGCAGGCCGCGGCCCGTCGCTGCGATTTGCACGAACCTGGGCCAGCGCGCGTGGCAACGAAGTCAGTGTGCTGGGCCGCGGTTGGCAGACCGATCTTGAGAGCGAGCTGACACAAGGCGCGTGCACGATCATGGTCACCGGCGCCGAAGGTGCGGGTGTGGAGTTTGTGTTCGACGGCGCCGGGCCGGATGGCAGCGCCCTGTATCGCGCCACCAACGGTTATCACGGCACGTTGGTTCGCGATGCCAGTGGTGCCTACGATGTGTACGCCAAAGACGGCACGCGTTACCACTTCCCGCCGAGCCTGACGTACATCAGTCCGTTGCACGGCAAGAAGGCGATCCGCCTGGACTTCGTCGAAGACACCAACGGCAATCGGGTGCAGCGCGAGTACATCCGCCTGGGCCGTTTGCCTGTCGTCAGTGCGCTGGTCAGCGATCGTGGTCGCATCGAGTTTACGTACGAAGAACGATCCACGGGCAATGAGCCGGGCGAAGTCGGTTTGATGCCGCTGATCGTGCGTGTCACCGGGCCGGAAGGGTTCGATTTGTCGTTCGAGTACGACGACAAGGCGCAGCTGATCGACGCGCGCCGTGTGGGTGCGAACTATCGCGAGTCTTACGCGTACAACGACTTTGGTGCGGTGATCGCAGTCGATGGCAGCTTCCACCGCCTCGGCTCGCGAATGGTTGCCGTCAGGGATGAGATTCGCGGTCGCCAGATTTTGTCGCTGGACTACGAGCAGCAGTGGGTGAACATCCCGGATGGTGGCAACATCATCCCGATTCCCGAGCTGCGCGTGATCGAGAAACGCAATGCGTTGGCGCAAGCCACCACCTTCGATTTCCAAGGGCTGCGGGGTCTGGGTCAGCCGGTGACGACGGTGGTAAGCAATCCGCGCAACATCGACACCACGTATCGCATGAATGGATTCGGCGGCGTGGACCTGGTGACCGATCCCATTGGTTCGACAACCACCACGTGGAATCTGGCACAGCGTCTGCCGGCTTCGCGCATCGATCGCGAAGGTGTAACGGTTACGTACGAGTACGATGCCTTCGGCAACCTCACGCTGGAGCGTCACGCGGGTCGCGGCACGCCATTGGTGCGCACCGCCACGTATCGCGAGCACACCAGTTTCACGCGGCCGTGGATCAAGAATCGCATGGCGAGCAGCATCGATTTTGCCGGCGATGGCGATTTGTATCAGTACGACAGCCGCGGCAATCGCGTTGGTCGTACCCGCGCTGGCATCAGCGAGACCTGGGGCATTGCCAGCAACGGCGATATCAGCAGTTGGCGCGATTTCAGTGGTGCGCAGACAACGTACAACTATGACGCGCAAGGCGTTCTCGTGCGCGAGACGTATGCCGATGCGAGCTTCGTGCAGTTCGACAACGATCGCCGCGGACGGCGCATTTCGCGGCGCGATGAGTTGGGTGCGATTGAGCGTTATCGGTACGATGGTCTGGATCGCATGACCGAGACCGAGTTCCCGGGCGGCGCCAAACGCACGGTGGACTACAACGATGCGAGCGATCAACGCATCGAGCGCGATGAGCTGGGGCGCATCACAACGATTCACCTCGACGAACTCGGCCGCGAAGAATCGCGGGTCAACGCCGATGGCGATACACAAACCACCGGTTACGACGCAGTCGGCAACATCATCCGCGAACAGAATTTCGCTGGTGAGGTGACCACGCACGAGTACGACAGCCTGGATCGGCGCGCGCTCAGTGTGGAACCGCTGGGCCGCCGCACCGAGCGCGATTACGACCGCGTCGGCAATCTGATCGAGCAGCGCGTGGGCAGTGGCGCAGAGGTCCGCACGATGCGCTATCGCTATCAGCACGCTCGCTATGCGCGCACCGCGCAGATCGCGCTGCTCGGCAGCGAGGAGTTGCTCACCACTGAGAGCCGCGATGGCGAGGGCCGGCTCACCGGCATGGTCGATCCGCTGGCGCGCGCCACAACGCTGACGCTGGATGGTTTTGGCCGCGTGACCAGCCGCGTCGAGCCGCTGCGCGTGTGGACCTTGGTCTACGATGGCATGGGTCGATTGACCAGCGAGACCGTCGGGCCGTTTACGCGCACGTTTACCTATGACCCACGTGGCCGCGAGAAGACGCGCACCGATCGCAGCGGCGCAACGTGGCTGAGCGATTACGATGCCAAGGGGCAAATGACATCGGCCACGGATCCGACCGGCCGCACCACCAGTTACAGCTACGACCCGCGCGGTCGGCGCATCACGGAAACGCTGCCCGGCTCAGGCCGCGCGCGCACGTTCACCTACGATGCGGCGAACAATCTGCTCAGCGAGACGCGCCCCAGCCGCACGCCGCTGCAATACGAATACGATGTCTTGAATCGCCGCACGCGCAGCTTCGATGGCATCAGCGATATCGAGCGGCTGACGTACGATGAAGTGGGGCGCGTGTTGACGCGCACAGATGCCGCGAACGCGGTGACCACCTACACTTATGACGATCTTGGCCGGCAACTGACCGAGACGCGCACGCTGGCGCCGGGTGTGACGCGCACCTGGACGCGCACCTACACGCAACACGACGAGATCAAGACCGAGACCGATCCGCGCGGCGCGACGACGATCATCACCTACGGTTACGACAGCCTGGGCCGGCAAGTCAGCCGCAGCGACAGCGCCGGCACCTCGATCGTCGAGTACGACGATGTCGGCAATGTGCTGCTGGAACGCGACCGGCTGCTGCGCGTCACAAACCACGAATACGACGACTTGAATCGCCGCACGCTCAGCCGCGATCCACCCTCGCCGACGCGCACGACACAACTCTGGACCTACGACGCACTCGATCGCGAACTGAGCTTCACGGATCGCAATGGCATCGTCACCCACTACGTGCGCGATGGGGAAGGGCGGGTGCGCGAGCAGCGCCGCGCGGGGCGGGTGGAGCTGAGCAGCT
>JALHMH010000028.1 GCA_022844165.1 Lysobacterales bacterium | reverse complement strand
TCGATCTTGAAGAATCGCGTCAGCTTGCGATCTTTCAGTTCGCGCGCAAAACGCGCGTACGCGCCGCGGTCGCTGGCGCGGCGACCGGCTTGCGGCTTACCCTCGTCTTGCGCATCCAGTTTGTTCGCCAAGCGCTCGCCGAGCGCTTCGGCTTGATCGAGTTTTGCCAGGCGCGCGGCGCGTTGCTCGGGGCGGAGAACGAAGAGGGCGGAGAACGAAGACACCCAGTTTTCGAACTGCGTAGGCGGTTCTGAACGCCGCAAAGGCGTTCCGACAAGGGAATCGTGGTTCGAGGGTAGGTGATCTTGCGCGCGCGACCAACGCCTCCAGACGCCAGCGGCGCCAAAAATCCCATGTGAGTATCTCAGCCGGTCACGAGGCTCCGGGCATAACCGATACCTCTGAGCCACTTCCGTTTCCACTCTGCGGCCTTGGCTTCGAGTGCTTCAACGCTGGCAACGAAGCGCCAATATCCAGAGCCGACGCCTTTGACGTGCGCGGTCCAGTAGTTGGTGTCGAGTCCGAGTTTGCTTAACGCCGTCGGCTCACGCTCGTCGATCTTGCCGCGTTTGCCGGGCTTGATCTGGCGGCCGGTGAAATCAACTAACTCAATGTACTGGCGATTGCTCATCGCCAGTCTGGCGAAGGCTTGGTCTTTCAACAAACCAAGCCGAACGCCGGCAATGGGTTGGATTGGCTCGTCCGCTTTGCTGGGATCTTTGCGCAGTTCCTCGGCACGCACCTGCACACTGGTGTGATCGCTGCTCGCGATGCTGTCGGCGATCCCTGCTCGAACCGGATTGAGGTCGACGTACGCCATCGCCGCGGCGAGCGCGGCTTCATCGTCAAGCAACTGAGATTTGAATCGGCCTTCCCAGAAGCGCCCCGTCACATCATCTTCGGCATTCGCCTTGCGCGCGATGTGCTCGTCAAGACAGCGCATGAACCAGGACAGATCCATGAGCCGACCGCGGCGGACCTCAAGTGCGGCTTTGTCTGCGCGTAACGAGATGATTTTCGCCGTGTTCTGTTCCTCCTCGCGCGCCGGGAACAATTGCACCCAGCGCCAGGCAACTTCCTCATCAGACCAATCGCGCGCGGCGGCCGGTTCAATCGACAGCACCACGTGCAAGTGGTTGCTCATCACGGCGTAGCTGTAAACATCGACCGCAAAAATCCCAGCCAATTGCAGGATGCGCGAGGCGATCATTGGCTTGCGGTGCTCGTAGTCCACTCCCGTGATCGGATCAATGCCGCACAGCCACGCGCGCCGCACGCATCGTGCGACGCAGTGATAGAGGCCTTGCTGGCCTTCGGCGACAGTGAGGTGGCGGGCTTGAGTCATGCGGCGATCATTGCGATGACCGCTGAGCTTGTCTGTAGGGCTTGGCTTACGCTGAAAGTGGTGTCAGAATTTTCTGACGGCTGCAGGGTGTCCGCAGAAGAGGAAGAGAGGAGAGAGGCGCAGAGAGGAGAGGAGAGAGGCGCAGAGAGGAGAGGAAGAGAGGCGCAGAGAGGAGAGGAAGAGAGGCGCAGAGAGGAGAGGAAGAGAGGCGCAGAGAGGAGAGGAGGAGAGAGAGCGACAGACTCTGGACTCCCATCCGTCGGAACCGTGGACTCACATGCTCCGGAATCGTGGACTCACATGGACTGGAATATCCATCGTGCTGACCTTCGCGATCTCCGTACTTCATTGATGCGATGTTAAGTACTGAATGAAGCGGGAACAAGCATTGGTCGGAGCATGCCTTGCGATCAGAAATCTGTTCATATCAACGCGCAAAGGGCGCCGGTCACCCGGCACCCCTGCCAATCAACCGCGACGCATGCAGATCAGGGTTTCTCAGCCTTGAAGTAGCTGATCATGTCGAGCACTTCTGGTGTGATGCGACGGATCCCATTCGGAAAGTCGTCGTTTGCGGTGCAGGTGCTGCATTTCTGGGTACTGACGATCCCGAACACCGCGTGGGCAGCGTTGTTGTAGCGATCGGTATAAATCGCCGAGCCAGAATGCCCGCGGCTGATATCGCAATTGGTACTGAAAGCCGCGTGCCAACCATCGTCTGCTTCGCCGTAAAACGAGCCGATTTCGCAAGAGTTGGTGCCATCCTGATAGGCCCAGTTCTGCCAGGCGTTGTTGAGTCGGCATTCCAGGGGCGCTTCGGGAAAGCCGCAGGCCGGATAGCCTCGATTCATGCAACGGCCAAAGTAAAAACCAGCCGGAGACGCATCGCAATAGTCGCGCAGTGTCTCTGATGCCAGGGCCGCATAGCCGAGCCAGCCAGTTTCCAATCCCGGCGTGTCTTGCAGGACAATCATGCCGTAGTCGTACGCGAAGTTGCCGGTGGTACGCCACTTGACTGGGGTGAAAAACCAAGTCCCAGTATGAGCGCCATACGGCTGGCAGGCCGCCGTGTTGCAACTGCCTTCGCGGCCGGGCCGAAAGCGCATATTGATCGTCCATGCTTGATCGCCGAAGTCGTACAAGCAGTGCGCGGCAGTCAGCACGTGGCGCCTTCCTACGAGCGTTCCGCTGCAACCACTCAGCAGCCCGCCGTTGATTTGACCTAAGGCGCGGTTTGGGAAGCTGGTGTTGTCGGTGCGCCGCGTGCGTCCATCCGTGCCGTTGCTCCAGCCCTTTTCGGCCGACTCCTCGTCGAAACTGGGCGCCGTGCCTTCAAAGCCCATATCCCAGCCGCTCTTGGTGGCCAAACTGCGCAAGCCACCGGCCATGTCTTTGGGCAACTCCACCAAATACTCATCGCCGCTCACGAGATCGACGGCCATCCAGAAGTGCGCACCATCCTTCTTGTCGAGCGCCTGAAGATGCGTTTGTATCTGCGTTTCGATGACTTCGGCGCTGGCGCCAACTCGCCCCATTTTGGCTTTGCCCAAATGGTGCCATTCGGCACCGATCAGAGCTTTGTTGGGCACCAGTTCCGTACCAAAGACGTGCTGCAAATCAAGCGGGCGAGTTGCAGCCGATGCGGCGCTGACGCCAACAGCAAGCAGCGAAGAAAAAATCAAAGACCAGGTTTTCATTGAAAGAGTCCGTAGCGATAGTGGATAGGTACTCGACGCTCAATTTGCGCCGGCACCCATGCATACGCATGACGTGTGGGCCAGAGATCATGGGCGGTGAAACAGCCGCGCTGTCTTTAAGTGCTAGCGAAAATCCAGACCTCAGCTTGAGTCTGCGCTGCCCGTGCAAACTCGCCTTCCGTGCCACCGATTCGTGTTTTCGACATGGTTGAAATTCACGCCCTGCACCTTGGCCACATTCAGCAAGCGGGCGCGTACCGATTCGGCGCGATTGCTCATTCGAGCGCCTCAAGATACGGCCGCATGACATTCCTCGCCTGACGTTTGCCGGTCGACTAACGCCGGGCGTTAAAAGCGCCTACTCAGAGGCTCGCACCAGCACAGCAACGTCAGGGTGGATCGCTACCAGCGCACGATCGAAGGTTGCGAGTTTCGCAGAGTGCTTGCGCGCCAATGCTGCGAGGTAAGCGTCAGTGACTTGCCGGTGACCGCGAATCGACATCCATGGCAGATCCAAAGCGTTGACATCGTCCGCGATGAATTGGTGCCTCGGGTGCGCGCAAATGCTGGCGAGAACGGCTACACCATCGGTCAGCGCCAGGGTTCGATCGATCTGTGCCAGGACACGAACAAAACCCGTCTGCGTGATTGGACAAGTTGCGAACGAACTGGTCAACGCGCAGAAAAACTGCTCTGCGGCGGTTCGGCCTTCGTGATCGCGGCTCCCAAGCGCAATCAGTACATTGACGTCGAACAAAATCACATCGTTTCCATGAGCGATGACACTTCATCGCTAGAGATCGGTCGGCCGACGCTCAGCGTCAGCAGCCCTGTCTGCTGACTGGCCATGAGTGTTGTCGCAGGCGCGGGCGCCCCCCTTCCTTCCAACGCAATATCGGTGAGCTCGGAAATCAGCTGCCCCAAACTGATCGCACGCTTCTCCGAGATCGCTTTGAGCTGGCGGTGTTTGGCGTCTGGCAAGTCAATTGTGGTTCGCATCACATCGTCTGCATCATCTGAATCACGACCATCATAGTCGAATGAGCGTGAACGGGTGAAGCGCTGACGAGGCCACAAACGGGGCGCGATCATTGGGCAATTCCTGTTGAACCAACAAGACAGCTGGCGGGTCAATCAATGCCTGAGGTTGCCAGAAAATCGCCCGACTCTGATACAACGCGGGAAATGCCGAGCTAGCGGGCCACAAGTTCCACTTGCCCTCGTCACGATGGTGGGCCGCGGATTGCGCGGTGTGTTCTCTCCAGTTGCAAGATCTCGAGCGCAGTCGATGCCCGATCAGGGTTGTTACGCATCGTGGACGCGAATCGCGAAGGGCCTTTTAAAAAATCGCGCACGAATTGCCCATGCCGATTTTCTTAATTTTCGGGGGTAACTCATCAGCACCCACCGTAACGCAAGTCGAGTCGCCTCGAGTAGAAACTCGACCTGCGCGAAACGGCTAGTTCATTCTTCCGTCTACCAAGCAGAAAATCTGAAAGCCGAAATCTAGTTCGCCCACGGCATCGTCGATGGTGTGGCACCGGCATTGATGTAAAGCGCAATGGGACTGCCGGCAGCTCCAATTAGTGTCGTTGAATTGGAGATGGGATTATCACCTGAAATAACAGATGTCGAGTAGTAGATATTGTCACCGTATTGCCAAACGTAGAAAGTGTTGTTGCCAACCTGAATCTCTATGTTATGGCTGGTGAAGTTCTTGGAATTGTACCAGGGCACCGGTGTGTTGCTGTAGCCGGACGCATTGGCTGGCGACAATTGGATGGGACTTGGTCCTTTATTCTCGTGATCGGTAAACGTTGCTGTAGAGCTAGATAAATTGAATATAGCCTGTATTCGCGAGAGACTCATTTGATGTTCCCCTGGTGATTGTATCGTTGAGAGCGCGCCAAGACTTGACATGCTCGGGTCGAGGCTATCAGGAAAGGAAGATGATATCGGCCGCGCAAATCTCGCAAATTCTGACCGGTCTGCGGACGACAGGTATCGCCTTCGCGCGCGGGGAACACGCGCAACCAGCATGGCGGCGCGTTTGCCCCCATGGATATGGGATTCGCCGCATCGTCTGGCCGGAAAAACTGCACGCTGTCCATACGGAGTGCATTGTCAATGCGATTCTCGATTCGACTGCCGGCCTGTTCGGCAACGCTTCTATTGCTCCTCGCCGGTGCTGTGCAGGCCACGGTTCCCGCGCCGATCCAGGTGCTCAGTCCGGCTCAGGCGGGCGCGCCGACGCCGATCCGCTTCTTTTCGCAGAACATGTCCGTGAGTGGTGATATTGCAGCCATCGGTGCGCCGCACAACACGGGCGGAGGCAGTAACGTCGCCGGCACGGCATTCGTGTTCCGGCGCACGGGCAGCAACTGGAACTACGCGCAGGCATTGCAGGCGCCGACGCCAGCCCTGGGCGATGGCTATGGCTACAGTGTGACCGTCGTGGCCAACACGCTGCTGGTCGGCGCTCCATTCGGCAACGACGGTCGTGGTGCTCTGCATATCTACGGCAACAACGGCAGCAGCTTCCAGCTACTGCAGAGCATTGCCGCGCCGATGGACGTCCCCTTCAATGGCTGGTTCGGACTGCGCAGTGACGTCGACGCCGGCTGGCTGGCTATCGGTGCGCCTGACCTGTCCGGCGCGGGCGCGGTGTACATGTATCGTTTCGATAACCTGGCCGAGAACTGGGTGTTCCACAGCAAGCTGGTCTCCAATCTCGTCGGCGCGGGGCGGTTCGGCTTTGCGCTCGGACTTCGCGGAAATCAACTGGTTGTGGGTTCGCCCATCGACGCTGATCCAAACAACGCCACCGGCAATGCCTATGCCTTTTCGCGCACGGGCGACGGCAGTTCGGCGGTGTGGACGCTGAACCAACGCTTCCGGATGACCGCAAATCAGGGTGCCAATGCGGCGCTCTTGTTCGGCCTGACCTTGTCGCTGGACAGCACCGGAACCCGGCTGGCGGTCGGTGCGCCGCTGGCTGGCGCACTCGTGGGCAACAGCATCGTCGGCGCGGTGTTCGTGTTCGAGCGCACTGGCAACACCTGGACCCAGAGCGCGCGCGTGGATTCACCGCTGAGCGCGCGCGGCAGCTTCGGCACCGGCGTCAACCTGCAGGGCGATCTGCTGCTCGGCGGCGACCCGCAAGGCAGTGCGACTGCGACTGTCGGAGGTGCGGCAGTGCTGTTTCGCCGCCAGAGCAACGGCGCCTGGGCGCCTGTGGAGTCCTGGTATCGCAACACTGGATCGGTCAGCAGTTACGGCAACAGCGTAGCCATCGCCGGCGCCCAGGTGCTGGTGGGCGACAACACCGCGGACGAACCCGGCGCCATCGACCGCGGCCTGGTGTTCGTGCAGCAGCGCGACGCGTTGTTCAGGGATGGCTTTGAGTAGGGTGCGCCGGTGAAAACGGCGGAATGTCGGGGCGCGAAAGTCGTGCTGCTCTCGACGTTCGTCGCGACGGCGCCGGGGCGGTCATACTTCTCGTCCCGCCTCGCCTGAGCCCGCTGATGAGCATCCGCGCCGACACGTTGACCGTTGCCCTGGCCCAGATCGCGCCGGTCTGGCTGGATCGGCAGGCCACGCTGCAGAAGATGCTCTCGTGGGTGGAGCGCGCCGCGCGCGAAGGCGCGAGTCTGGTGGCCTTCAGCGAGGGCCTGCTGCCCGGCTATCCGTTCTGGGTGGAAAATACCGACGGAGCGCGCTTTGAGTCGCCGCTGCAAAAACGCCTGTATGCGCACTATTGCGATCAGGCCGTGCAGATCAACGTCGGCCATCTCTCACCGCTGTGCGCCGCCGCAGCGCGCCATCAGATCTGGATCGTCTGCGGCGTCATCGAGCGCGATGTCGCGCGCGGCCTCAGCGTGTTCGCGTCGATGGTCACTATTGATGCCGAAGGCGCGATCCGAAGCGTACATCGCAAGTTGATGCCGACCTACGAAGAACGCCTCGTCTGGTCGCCCGGCGACGCACACGGCCTGCGCTGCCATCCGCTCGGCGAGTTCCGCGTGGGCAGCCTCAATTGCTGGGAAAACTGGATGCCGCTGGCTCGCGCCGCCCTGTATGCACAAGGCGAATCGCTGCACATCGCCTCCTGGCCCGGAAGTCGCCGCAACACTGAAACCATCACCCCGTTCATCGCCCGCGAAGGCCGCAGCTTCGCGTTGTCCGTGAGTTCCGTGCTGCACCGCGACGATTTGCCCGACGCGCTGCCCGAAGGAAACCTGTTGCGCGACCATTTGCCCGAGGTGATGGCCGACGGCGGCTCCTGCATCGCCGGACCCGACGGCCGTTTCGTCATCGAGCCCGTCGTCGGCCGCGAAGAACTGCTGCTGGCGCAGCTCGACCACGCCCGCGTCCGCGAAGAACGCCAGACCTTCGATCCTTTCGGCCACTACTCGCGGCCGGAGTTGCTGTCGCTGGTGGTCGATGGCAGGCGGGTGAGTGGCTTGCAACGATTGGATTCCGGGCACTGATTCCAATCGGATCGTCTTGTCCTCGCGATTGCGCCGATGCTGGCGAACCCGGCTCTAGAGTCCTCGAAAGAGCGGGATCTGGACAAATGAGTCAAATTTTTTCGAAGTGGCTTTGGCTGTTGAAGCCCCCATGGGTCAGCGGGGCGAGGACCGGCGCTCAGACGCCAATAGGCATGTGCCGATCCGAACGACCGGCGGCTTTGCTGCCGGGCCGGAAATGCGCCAAGCGCGGGGTTTCGGCAAGTACGCTGCCGAGCGAAGCCAACAGTGCTCGGTGGTCCGAGGCGAAGCCTCGCTAGTGCTCGTGCGTAGCGTCAGATCCCGCAGCGCGGAAAGCTCGCCGCTCAGTTTCGGACACGAACCCTGAGCATTTTCCGGCCCTGCAGGTTGTTTGACGGTAGCTAACCCGGCAGGATCGCCGCCCCGCCCCCTGCCGCCATCACCACAAACACCATGGATGACTGGACTGACGGATACGTCACTGAGCTTCCCTACAGCGTCAACCATTTCCCCGAGATGGCGCCTGCGCATCTGCGCCTGGCACTGCTGCAGGCCGGGCTGGCCGCGCCCAGGATCGACGCGGATTTCACCTACCTGGAACTCGGTTTCGGTCAGGGCCTCGGTCTCAACATGCTGGCCGCCGTGCACCCGCAAGGGCGATTCTTCGGCAACGACTTCATGCCCGCGCACGTGGCCGCCGCGCAGTCCCTTGCAACCCAAGCCTGCTTAGGCAATCTACAACTCATGCAGGACAGCTTTGCTCAGTTGCAAGACCGCGATCTGCCGCCCATGGATTTCATCGTCCTGCACGGCGTCTACACCTGGGTCAATGCGGACAACCGTGCCCACATCGTCGCCCTCATCGCGCGTCTGCTCAAACCGGGTGGCGTGGTCTACGTGTCCTACAACGCAATGCCCGGCTGGGCCAACAAGGCACCGTTGCAACGCCTGATGAGCGAAGCTGCGCAAAGGCAAACCGACGGCAGTGCGCTGCAACGTTTCCACGCCGCACGCGATCTGCTGGGGCAACTGGATGCCGCCGGCGCCGCCTACTTCGCTACGAACCCCGGCGCGCGCACCGCGCTGCGCGACATCACCAGCGCCAGCGACGCCTACCTGCTGCACGAATTCGCACCGCGCGGCTGGACACCCTTCTATCACACCGATGTCGCCATCGACATGGCACGCGCCGATTTGCAGTTTGCCGCGTCGGCCAAGTTGTTTTCCAACTTTCCCCGATGGTCGCTGCCCTCCGCTTCGCGCGCCCTGATCGACGCCACCGAAGACTTAGGAATGCGCGAACTGCTGCGCGATTTCGTCCAGCAAACGTCACTGCGCCGCGATGTGTTCGTGCGCAGCCCGCGCACACGGGGCGCCGCCGACATCGAGCGGGAATACAACGCCACCCTGCTCGCCTTGCAACGCCCACCAGCCAGTTGCGCGCGCAGTGTGCGCACGCCGATTGAAACGCTGCGTCTGAACGATGAAACGGTCGACGCGTTGCTCGCGTCGCTCGCCAACGGCCCGCAGAGCATCGCTGCACTGATGGCGCTGCCCGCGCACGCAAACACCAGCCCGGCAAGCATTCGCGAAACGCTGGACCTGATGCTGTGCCTGGGCTATCTCGGCCCGGCAACCGCCCCGCAAACTGAAACCCGAAGCCGCGCGCACGCCTTGAACAAGGCGTTGCTCAAACGCCTGCACGCAGGCGAACGCCTCTCCGGCCTCGTCTCACCCGCGCATTCAGCAGGAATCGCCATCGCCCATCACGACCTGCTCTTCCTCGCCGCGCAGCAGATCGGAGAAAGCAACGCAGATGCGCTGGCGTCGTATGCGCAAGCCGTGCTGCAGATCAACACCGGCGCCACGGCAACGTCAGCCGCTCTGCCGCAATTGCAACGCGAAGCGTGCAACTTCCTGAACTACGGCGACGAGTACTACCGCTCGCTGGATCTGTTCAGCGCCGCCTGAGTCCTCCAGCCAGCGCATCAGCGCCGCCGGGCAAGTGCGGTCGCGAATACGCCGTCGAGTTTTCGCTCGGCGCGGAAACCCGCCTTGCCCAACCGCTTGATGACTTCACCCGGCACATCTCGGCCGCTGGTCTTTGCGTTCGGGTTGCCGGTGTAGTGGAACATCGGTGCGCCCGGTTTGAGTACGCGGGCAAGCTGCTCGTAGAAGTCCAGCGAGTAAAGCTGGCCGGCGATGCCGAAGCGCGGTGGGTCGTGCAGGGCCGCGTCGAAGTGGGCGCAGGGCAACTCGGCGATGAACTTCGATACATCGCCTTCGGTCAGTGTGAATCGTCCGGCGTACGCCGGATCGTCAACATCCGGCGACCACGGGTTTATTTGCCGTAGCGACAGTACGTCCGGATTCTTCTCGAAGCTATGCACGTGGGTCGCGCCGTTCGCCAACGCGTGCGCGGCGTAGTAGCCAAGGCCGCCGCAGCAGTCCAGCAGGCGTCGGCCGCGCGGCTGCACCAATGCGACCTTGGTCGCTGCGTCGTCCCAGGGCGAGACCTGTGCTGTTGGCAGCATTTTGATGCCGTCGATCTCGAACGTCGGCGGACCCCAGCCGGTCGGGATCAGCTTGATCAGCGAGGTGTTGAAGCGCTGTACTGGTGCCCACGCGGTGCCGTCAAAGCGGTACAAGGTGCGGTCTTTGAGAGTTGCCACGGGCCAGGGCCAGTGCTCGCCGCGCCAGGCGAAGCCGTCGGCGTCCAGGATCAGCTCATCCTGGCTTCGATCGAGATCGAGCGAGCCCTGCCAAACCAGTGCGCCACCGTCGAACGCCGCACGCAGCGCCTGAAAGCGCTCGAGGCTGAGCAATGGCAAGAGTCGGGTAGCCACGAAGGGCGCCGGAAGGCTGGGCCGAATCAGCTGAGAAATCTCGCCTCGACCGTGCCCTTGAGCTTGATCGTCATCGGGCGTCCGCGACGGTCGAGGGCTCTGCCGGCCGGCACCAGCACCCAGCCTTCGCTGATGCAGTACTCCTCGACATCGTTCCGTTCGTGACCGTTAATGCGAATCCCGATGCCGCGTGCGAGCGCTGCTGCATCGTGGAACTTGGAGCGCGGATCGTTGGACAGGCGATCGGGGACAGTTTGTGCCATGGGCGGCTCTTGCGGTCGGATCGCGCATTCTAGCGAGGCTTCGCCTCAGACCGCCGAATATTCTCGGCTTCGCTCGGCAGCGGACTTGCCGCAACCCCGCGCGCTTCGCGCATTTCCGGCCCGGCGGCAAAGCCGCCGGTCGTTCGGATCGGCACACGCCGATCGGCGTGTAAGCGCCGGTCCTCACCCCCCTTGATCAAGGGGGCTTGAAGTGCCAAAGCCGCTTCGAAGAAACAGACTCATTTGTCCAGATCCCGCTCCGTCAAGGACTCTTGTCCCAGAAACAATTGGAATTATGTCCGCGTCCTTCGACTCGAATGCTACGTTGCTTTTAGCCCGTTGGCGCCGCCGCCGGGCGTTCGGTCGATCGCACGAAAATTTGACTCGACCACGTTCAATCGAGCACTCTGCGATCACGAATTTGGCTTGCGTCCAGACCCATGCGGGAAACCTGCCGACAGTGCGGAACTGAGCTAGCGGGAGTCTATTGCCACAGCTGTGGGCAAAAGCGCTTTAGCGATGCGGATCGTCGACTTGCGCACTTGCTTGGCCAGTTTTTCGAGGCGCTGACCAGCCTCGACAGCCGCTTCTGGCGCAGCGTACGCGCGCTGCTGACGCAACCGGGCTGGTTGTCGGTGGAACATCTGAGCGGACGACGGCAGACATTCATGTCGCCAATCGCCTTGTTTTTGTTGGTCAACTTGTTGTTCTTTCTCGCCCCGCCAATGACCGATTTCGATCTGCCGTTTATCGATCAAGTGGGCGGCGAGTTGGCGGCCATGGCGCACCCGAACGCCGCTCATTTGTCGGCAGAAGCCAAGGCGCGAATCGCATCCAATTCCGGGCAAGCGCATAGCCCCTGGACCACGCCGTGGGTCGAACGTCGCATCGCCGCGCTGCAGGCCCACGATCCTGCGTTCACGGTACGCGATTACGCCGATCGTTACGAAGCCAGTTCGACAAACATCAGTAAGCTGCTCATCATTCTGCACGTACCGTTGCTCGCTGCAGCGATGGCGATGGTCTTGTATCGGCAGCGCCGCTATTACGCAGAACACTTTGTGGTCAGCCTGCATCTGATGGCTTTCATGATGGTACTGATGATTGCGGTAGGGCTGGCGTTGAAGCTCGAAATCACCACGCGCTATGTGCAGACCTCGATTGGTCTGGGCATGCCCATTCTGGCGTGCATTTACTTGTCTCGCGCCTTCTGGCGCATCTTCGCGTTACGCTGGTGGGAGGCGGTGTTCGTAGCGCTGCTCTGGATGATCGGATTGCTGCTGATCAATACTGTGCCGTATCGGGCGATCCAGTTTGTGTTGGCCAATTGGCTGATGTGATCGCACTTGCGACGGTCGGCATAATCCTCCGGCGCGCTACGTGCGCATACGGGCAGACTATTGGCTTGGCAGAACGTGGTTTGCGCACTCAGGATTCGCGATCTGGCTCCAGGGCTTTGACCAGTACGGCAGCCTGTGTTCGGCTGTAGCACTCGAGCTTCTTCAAGATCGCTGTGATATGAACCTTGACGGTGTTGCCGGCTAACCCTAAGCGATCAGCGATCTGTTTGTTGAGCAGGCCGTCGGCCATGCATAGCAGCACGCGAAACTGTTGTGGCGTGAGCTGCGCCAGCCTGCGGGCCAATTTGTCGTCTGCATCGGATCGGGCCGCGGTCAGTGGCGGGAACCAGACGCCGCCATCCAGCACCGTACTTACCGCCGTGCACAGCGTGTCGGGCGGCGCCGATTTTGGAATGAAGCCCGCCGCGCCAAACTGCTGCGATCGGCGCACGACGCGCGGATGTTCGTTCGATGTGATCACAATGACCGGCACTTCAGGGCGTTCGCCACGCACATGCAACAAGGCCGAAAAACCGTGCGCGCCGGGCATGCTCAGATCCAACAAGACCAGATCGACATCCATGTGACGGGCGAGCGCGGCGTCCAGCGTTGCTACGCTGGACGCTTCGACGAATTCAGCCTTAGGCAAGGCCGCTGATAGCGCATGAAGCACAGCGGCACGCAACAACGGGTGGTCGTCGGCGATGATCAAGCGTAGGGTGGGCATCGGGCTGAGCACGCTCAGCGATAGATCGATCCTTCGCTGGTGCTCCCAGCCCCGACATTTTTCCAGCGCGGGTCGCTCGCGGCTTCAACCGAACCATCAACGCGGTTCCAGATGACGACCTGCATATTGCCCCACGGGCGTTCTGCTGGAGCCACCTTGGATCCGCGGGCAATCAACTCTGCTTGCTCGACCTCGCTCAGCGCGCCGGGTTCGATGGAAATCTGGTCGGGTTCGAATTGATGATGAAAACGGGGTTGGGTGACAACTTCGGTAGCAGTCGAGCCTGCCAGGATGCTCGTGAGTCCCAAAAAGACCTGCGTGATGATGCGCGAGCCGCCCGGCGCGCCAAGCGCCGCAACGCGATCCTTGCCGATCAAGATCGTGGGCGTCATGGACGACAGCGGGCGTTTGCCGGGCTCGATGGCGTTCGCGTCGTCGCCGATCAAACCGAACGCATTGGGCACGCCGGGTTTGACCGAAAAATCGTCCATTTCATTGTTCAACATGAATCCGGTGCCGGCCACCATCACCGCGTTGCCATAGGGCAAGTTCACCGTTTGTGTGACCGCCGCAATATTTCCATCGGCATCAATGATCGAAAAATGCGTGGTATCAGTCGTTTCGCTGGCCACGGTTACGCCCGGCAACATGGTGCTCGGCGTCGCTTTGTCGGTGCGAATGGAGGCGCGCAAACCTGCGGCATAGAAGGGGCTCGACAACATCTCAAGAGGCACGTCGACAAAATCCGGATCGCCCAGATACACAGCGCGATCCCGATACACGCGGCGCATCGCCTCGACCATCAGGTGAACCTGTCCTGCGCGTTCCATGGTCGCCAGATCGTAGCCGGCAAGAATGTTGAACAGCGCGACCAGCGCGATACCGCCCGACGATGGTGGTGGAGACGTCAGAATTTCTTGATCGCGATAAGCGAATCGCAACGGCTGACGTTCGACCACTCGATATTGGTTCAAGTCTTCGATGGTCCAAATGCCGCCGGCCGCACGCACGCCATCCACCAGTTGTTGCGCAAAACGTCCGGTATAGAAGCTCTTGTGGCCATCTTTGCCCAGTGCTTGCAACACGCGTGCGATATCCGGGTTACGGATGCGCGCGCCGACGGCAGGCGGCTTACCGCCGGGCAGGAAGATTTTCCTCGCCGGCGACGAGGCAGCCAGCTTTTCCGCTCGCCAGCCCATCATTGCGGCATTCTTCTCGCTCCAAAGAAAGCCCTTCTGCGCGAGCGCGACGGCGGGCCGGAGCGACTCGCTCAGTGGCAGACGGCCATACTTCTTTGAAACCACGACCAAAGCCGCTGGAAGTCCGGGAATCGCGGCAGCCAGCGCGCCGTTGACGCTCTTGTCGCGGTCGGCAGTGCCATCGGCCTTCAGATACATGTCACGCGATGCGGCCAAAGGAGCCTTTTCACGCGCGTCGATGAATGTGGCGCTGCCGTCGTTGCGATGTAACAGGAAAAAGCCACCCCCACCGAGCCCTGAACTTTCCGGTTCCACCACGCTGAGCGCCGCCGAAATCGCAACGGCCGCATCAAATGCGTTGCCGCCGGCCGCGAGGATCTCCATGCCGGCTGCGGTCGCCTGTTTGTTGGCGCTGGCAATCGCTGCGCCGTCAGGTTTTTGTGCTGCCGCGACGAGCGGCCAAACCAGCACCAACAACCAGCCAAGACGCATCATGCAACCTCCGGATGTAACGCAAGCTTCCTGGCCAGCAACTGAGCTGGCGTTTCAACGTGATCGGGATCCCACTCGATACACTCCACCGGACAAACGACGATGCACTGTGGTTCGTCAAAATGGCCCACACACTCGGTACAAAGGCGCGGCGCGATCTCATAAATTTTCGCGCCCATCGAGATTGCGCCGTTAGGACAGGCGGGCTCGCAAACGTCGCAATTGACGCATTGATCGGTGATGCGTAAGGCCATGGTCAGCAAACGATCTTCGTACCCGAGGGCTCAGTCAACGCCGAAGTTCCGCGCCAGCAAAATCAGTCGGGACGGCGGCCCGACAATCGACGTGAGCAAAACACCCAGCTTACCTGGCTTCGTGAAACACGAATTCTGCACCCCATGCCGTCACGGCCGTGCGAACACGCTCTTGATCTTCGGATTTGCCAATGAACAAAACCTTCGAGCCCTTGAGTTTATCGACCTGCGGTTCGGCAAAGGCCTTTTCCACGATGTCGGCCATCAGCGCCGAGTCCGGCGAGGCGAATGGCAAAAGCGTGCCCTCAGCAACACCCCGCAGCAGAAAGTTCCGCGTGTTTTCCACCAGGCGGGCGGTTTTCTCAGCATCCTGGTTGGCTTCGGCGAAAGTGACGAAAAAACGCGCGTTCTGTCCAGCCGGCACATAGGACTTGACCACCGCCGACACATACTTCTTCCAGCCTTCGGTGTCGCCGGGATTGGTTGGCATCACAATCAGGCTTTCGGTTTTCGGCGCTTCCTGCTGACAAGCGGCCAAGGACAGCACCGATAAACCGAGTAACGCGCACAGCAACCATTTGCGCAGCATGGACAGCTCCTTAAGTCGCGAAAAGTTCGTGTGAGTGAGTAGGGATGCTACGAGATGTCGGACGTTTCGACCATCGGCCCGGTGGATCGCGGCATACTCAAGGATCTGATCGCTTCTGATGATCCGCCCATGCGACTCCTGCTGCTATGTGTTCTGGCGTTTTTATCTGCCTGTGCGACGCGGCCTGTGGCACGCGAGCCGTCGCCCGGCATCGAAGCCGTAGGCAATCTGAGACTCGATGCGGTGCCGACAGCAGACCCGGCACTGGGCGCGGTACTACGCCGCTACCAAAACACGCGGCCTGCCCAGTTTTTAGGTTGGCTGCCGGGCGACCGCGGCGTTCTGGCGAGTGTTCGTTTTGGCGATGTTGCGCAATTGGCGGCGATCACCGCGCCAGAGGGCATGCGTTCGCAACTGACATTTTTCGATGAGCCGATTGCGAATGCCGTCGTCAGTCCCGATCCCGCGATCGACGGCGCGATCTTCAGCAAAGACCGCGGCGGCGACGAGTACTTTCAACTCCATTTCTTGAGTTTCGCCGACGGCAGCTCGCGCCTTTTGACCGATGGCAGTTCGCGAAACGAGCGGCCCGTTTTCGCGCGCGATGGTCGGCGGTTCGCCTATTCAAGCACGCGCCGGACGGGTCGCGATTTCGACATCTATGTGGGCGATGTCGCAAGCGATGAGGCGCATCGACTTGTGCTGCAGCAAGGCGGTACCTGGTACCCGCTCGACTTTTCGCCGGATGGCCAAAAACTGCTGGTCATGCAGTGGATCTCCATCAGCGACTCGCGATTGTTCGTGCTCGATATCGGCTCCGGTGCCATCAACCGTATCGAGCTGGGCCGGGGCGGCAGTGCCGACACGTCGGCGCGTTTCGATGTCGACGGCAATCACATTTATGCACTCACCGATGTGCTCGGCGAATACGTCTCACTGGTGCGCGTGGCAATGGCGGACGGCGTCGTGGTACCGCTTTTTGCCGGCGAAAAATGGGATGTCGACGAGTACGATTTGAGCGCCGACGGACGATTCCTGGCGATAGCGCGCAATGTCGATGGCAGTAGCAGGTTGAAGATCTACGATCGCCAGGCAAACGACACCGTCGTCAGCGAAATGGAGCTCGACTACGGTGTGATGCGCGGAGTCCATTTCAACTGGGCCGGTACAGAAATCGGTCTGACAATGGCGGGCCCGCAGGTGCCCGGCGACGTGTTTTCCAGGCGCGTCAATTCAGGTACGTTGACACGTTGGACGCGAGGCGAGACGGGTGGCATCGACCCTGCTACTTTTGCAATGCCGGAGTTGCAGCGCTTTGGCGCGCACGATGTGGACCCGGCGATGTTCGGCCTGCCGCGGCAGATTCCGTTTTACGTGTATCGCCCAACGGCACCGGGCCCGCATCCCGTGGTCATCATCATCCACGGCGGGCCGGAGGGCCAAAGCCGCCCCGAGTTCAGCGAGTTCATTCAGTTCCTGGTACGCGAGCGAAACATTGCCGTGATGGTGCCGAATGTGCGCGGTTCGTCGGGATATGGCAAAACCTACCTGGCGCTGGACAACGGCAAGTTGCGAGAGGACTCGGTCAAAGACATCGGCTCGCTGATCGGTTGGATCAAGACCAAACCTGAGTTCGATGCGAATCGAATCTCGGTATACGGCGGCAGTTATGGCGGTTACATGGTGCTTGCCTCGATGGTGCATTTCGCCGATCAGATACGTGCTGGCGTCAGCATTGTTGGCATCAGCAACTTTGTGACCTTCCTGAAAAACACCAATCCCTATCGCGTCGATCAGCGTCGGCCCGAGTACGGCGATGAACGCGATCCGGACATGGCGAGGTTCCTGGAAGACATTTCGCCGCTCGCTCGCGCCGGTGAAATCCGCTCCCCGTTATTTGTCATTCAAGGTGCCAACGACCCTCGCGTTCCACAATCGGAGTCCGAACAAATCCTCAAAGCCGTGCGCGAAAACGGCACGAAAGCCTGGTATTTGCTGGCGCTCGATGAAGGGCACGGTTTCAAGAAAAAGGCCAATCGCGACCGCATGGGTGAAGCGGTCATTCAGTTCTTCGACGAGCATCTGTTGCTGCAGCCGTGAATGATCTGACCGAACTTTGCGCACATGCCGCCGCCGAAGGTTTGCTGCGCGGCGACTTTTCCAGTGAGGAGTTGACGCGCGCAACGTTGGCACGCATCGAGTCGGTCAATCCACGCATCAATGCTTATCTTCATGTCGCCCGCGAATCGGCGATCGCGGATGCGCGCGCCAGCGACGCCCGGCGCGCTGGAGGCCACGCATTTCATCCGCTGGATGGCATCCCGGTCGCGATCAAAGACAACATCGCGGTGGCAGGTTTGCCGTGGACCGCCGGCATGGCCGCTTACGCTGAGCGAGTCGCCGGGTCCGACGCTCATTGTGTCACTCGGCTCAAAAAATCCGGCGCCGTCATTCTAGGCAAACTGCATTTGCACGAAGCAGCGCTGGGTGCCAGCAGCGACAATCCGCACTATGGTCCGTGTCACAACCCACATCGGCACGGATTTTCGCCGGGCGGTTCGAGTGGCGGCTCGGCCGCGGCGCTTGCCGCGTGCATGGCGACGCTCACGCTTGGTACCGACACTATGGGTTCGGTACGCATCCCTGCAGCCTATTGCGGCGTGGTCGGCCTGAAACCGAGCCCGGGACGGATCTCGCAGCGCGGCCTGGACACGGTCTCTCGACGGCTGGACCACGTCGGCCCGATGGCCCGTTGCGTGCGGGATCTTGGGTTGATCTATCAGCAACTTTCGAGTCTCGATGTGCAAGATCCTCAATCGCGTTCGGTGCCGCTCGGGCACTTGACGCCGGGCACCGCGTTGCGTGTCGGCATTATGGTCGATCTCGAATCGCACGGTGTCGATACGGGCGTCGCCGTTGCCTTCGAGCAAGCACTGACGTTGTTGGCAGACTGCTTCCCAAGCTGCGTCGATATACGATTCGACGGCCTCGATTTTGGTCGCCTGCGCCGTGCCGGACTGCTACTGGCGGAGGCGGAAATGAACGTGGTCCACGCGCAAGCATTGGCGCAACAGCCCGAACGATTTTCGCCGGGCTTGCGCGAGATGCTCGCATTCGCGCGCAGCCGCTCAGCGGTCGATCTGCTCGCCGCCGATCGGTTGTTGGATACCGCAGTGCTACGCGCGCGGTCGATCTTCCAACAAGTCGATGTGCTGATCACGCCGACGACGCCCCAGGTTGCGTTTCCCTTCTCGACGGCGACGCCCGTCAATCAGGCCGATCTCACCTCGTTCGCAAACTTCGCCGGCCTGCCCGCGCTGAGCCTGCCGATGGGCTTTGTCGATGGTCTGCCTGCGGGCATGCAGTTAATCGGCGCGCCCGGCAGCGATCTGGCGTTGATCGAGTTGGGGCAGGTCATCGAATCGGCGTTGAGTCTTTGAGGCAATCCTTGGTCAGGGCTTCTTGCCCGGCGGTTGTTTGCCGCCTTTGGCTGGCGGTGGTGGCGCCACCCAGCCCTTGACGTATAGGCCCAGGCCAACGCCGCCTAAGAACACCAACCAGAACGTGATGATATGCAGATCTTCCAGGCCACTGCGCAGGTTCATGCCGAACACGGCGGACACGCTCATGAGCGGAAATGCAATGGCAGCGAGCAGGTTGAGTTTGTGTTGCGCCCGGTTGCCGATTTCCGCGGCGCGCGTTTGCTCTTCGGCACTGCGCGCTACGCGGAACTCGAGTGCCAGGCGCGCATCGGCCAGCAGTAGCTCGAACCCACGCGCAATCTCGACCGCGCGGTCGCGCATGTCGATGATGAAGGCGTCGTTACCGATCGCCTCGCGAGCTGCCTGCAGGGCCAACTTCATGTTGCCCGACGATCGCGTGATCGGAATCAGGTTGTCGATGACGGCGAATAGCGCGTCGATACTGGTCGCCTTCTCGAAGCGCGACTCCATTTGCTCAAATAGCGCTCGATAATTGTCGAGAAACCCGCTCAGCGCGTGCTCGCCACGATCGACACCTTTGTACAGCCACTTTCCATCTGGCTGCCGGAGAAAAACCTCATGTTCGCGAGCATTGCCGTCGGGCTTGGGTGGTAAGTGCAAGATCAACAGCAGGTGTCCGGCTTCGAAGATGGCGCGCTGCGCGCCCCAGCTCTCGCTGCCAAGACGGGCCGAGATCTCGCTGGGCAAGGTCCACTTGTATTGGCTGCGCTTCATGTCTTCGGCTCCAATGCGGCTGATCAATACTATCGTGGCCACCTTCGATTGCGCATCGCGACAAAAACAGCGCTTGCCATCGGATTCACGTTTCCCTATTCACCATTCACTACCTGGGCAAACAAAGAGCCTTATGTCTGCAGCCGATGACCTGAAGCCGCTGCTTGCGGCACGCGATCAGATCAATGAGATCCTGGTCGGCAAACTTGCTGAAGTGCATCTGTCGTTAGTGTCGGTTCTGGCCGGCGGGCATCTGTTGCTGGAGGATTTGCCCGGCGTCGGCAAAACCACCTTGGCGCACGCTTTGGCCGCTTCGCTGGATCTGGGCTTCGGGCGCGTGCAATTTACCAGTGATCTGCTGCCGGCAGATCTGGTCGGTGTGTCGGTGTTCGACCCCAATGCACGGCGCTTCGATTTTCACAGCGGGCCGATCTTCACACAACTGCTGTTGGCCGACGAAATCAATCGCGGCACGCCGAAACTACAGTCTGCGCTCCTGGAAGCGATGGCCGAAGGCCAGGTGACTGTCGATGGTGTCAGCCATACGCTGCCCAAGCCGTTCATCGTGATCGCCACGCAGAACCCGATTGAGCAGAGTGGTACGTTTGCGTTGCCCGAGTCGCAACTCGATCGCTTCTTGTTGTCCATGAGTCTGGGTTATCCAGATGCGACGGCGGAAAAGATGCTGTTGGGCGCGCGCGAGCGACGCCAGGCGATCGCCGAGTTGAAACCCAAACTCTCGGCCGAACAACTCATGGCGCTGCGTGGCAAGGCCGAAAATTTGCACGCCAGCGCCGCCGCGATCGAATACGCCTACGCGCTGATCAGCAGCACGCGCAGCGACAAGCGTGTGCGCATCGGGTTGTCGCCGCGCGCTGGCATCGGTTTGCTGCGCGCCGCCAAGGCGCATGCGCTGCTCGCAGCGCGTACGCACGTTCTGCCCGAAGATCTGCAAGCGGTGTTCGTGGCCGTTGCTCGACATCGGCTCGTGCTTGCCGCCGACGCCAGCGGCGATGGTGCGAGCATCTCGCGCGATCTGTTGGCGCACGTGCCGATTCCATGAGCGCGGCGTTGCGACGCGCCCGGGCGGCGTTCTGGCAGCAAGTCGATCGGCGCTTACCGAACCTGACGCGCCGCCATCGCTTCGAAGCGCTGCCGATCGCGCTTAACCAGCGGCGCATCTACATCGTACCGAGCGGATTCGGACTGATGTTTGCCGTCATGCTATTTGCGATCCTTGCCGGTGCGCTCAACTACAACAACAACGGTGCCTTGTTGTTTGGTCTGTTGCCCGTGAGCCTTGCCGTGGTTTCGATGCACCAGACCTTCCGCAACTTGAATCAGCTGCAACTCGTGCAAGTGCACGCCGATCCGGTGTTCTGTGGCGAAAGTGCGCTGTTCTCATTTCACTTCAACGCGGCGGATGGTCGCACACGTTTTGGCATTACCGGGCGTTATCTCGACACATACCGACACATCGACGTACGCAGTGGCGAGACCCGCCGCCTGGACGTGCCGGTGCCGGCCCTCGCGCGCGGCTGGTTGAGTCCGGCGCCGCTCCGGATCTCCACCGTGTGGCCATTCGGGCTATTTTTTGCCTGGAGCTATTTGCATTCCCAGGCGCGAACTTTGGTTTACCCGCGGCCAGAGTCGCCCGCAGCGCCGCTGCCGGCAGTGCCGGATGCGGGAAAACTCGGCGGCACCGATCCGGGAGACGATGACTTGCGTAGCCTGCGCGATTACGCCGCCGGCGACTCGCCGCGCATGATCGCCTGGAAAGCCAGTGCCCGAACCGGCGAGCTCTTGGTGAGGCAGTTGGAAGTGCCGCGCGCGAAAGAGACCATTCTCGATTTCGACGCGATCATCGGCCTCGATTTGGAACGCAAGCTGTCGCGCCTGACACGTTGGGTGCTGGATGCCGACCGAACGGGGTTGCGCTATCGGTTGGACCTGCCGGGCCAAAAAATTGGCCCTGATCAAGGCCATACGCATCGACTACGTTGCCTGAAGGCACTCGCTCAATATGCGCTCGCCGGTTCTTAGCCCGCGCCAGTTCGACTGGCTGCTGATCGCCTTTAGCGCGACGCTGGCGCCGCATCTGATGTGGCTGCCGTTGATGTACGGCCTGATGCTCGGGTCGATTCTGGTGTTGCGTTATGTGCAGCGCCGACGCTACGTGCGCGCATGGCCGGGTTGGATCAAGTTTCCGCTGTTGATTGCAGTTCTGGTCTTTGTGGTTGCGGAGTTTGGCAATCCGTTGGCACGCCAGGCCGGATCAGCGGCCTTGATCGGGTTGACCGTGCTCAAGCTGATCGAGTCGGAAAATCAGGGCGATGGATTGCGCGCCTTGCTCGTGTGCCTGTTTTTGAACAGCGTGCAGTTTTTGTTCGATCAGAGCCTGCTGGTCACGGTCTACATGCTGATCCCGACGATCCTGGTTTTTGTCGCGATGAACGAGCTGGTCGCGCCACCGGGAACGTCCGGTGGCATTGCTGGCGAGTTCATGCGGGTTGGCAAGGAAGTGGTCGTGTTGTTGGCCATCGCTCTGCCGCTCACGGTCTTTCTGTTTCTCTCTGTGCCGCGTTTCGAGAGTCCGCTATGGGGCACACGCGATAACCCCTGGGAGGCCAAAACCGGACTGAGCGACGAAATGCGTCCGGGGTCGATCACGGAGTTGCTCGCCGACGACTCGCCGGTCATGCGCGTCACCTTCGACAGCGCGCCGCCAGCGACATCGGAGATGTACTGGCGCGGTCCGGTGTTGGTCAATTTCGATGGCGAAACCTGGCGCCGACGCGCCTGGCGCGGCGCGACGCATCTTGGGGAGATTGCAGGCCCGCAGTTCGGCGGGCAATCCGATCTGGCCTATGAAGTAATGCTCGAGCCGACCGATCGAAACTGGGTGTTTGCACTCGACGTGGCGACTGGATTTCCAGCGGACGTTAAACAACAAGTCGAAGGGCACCTGCTGCGCGCTACGCGAACAACCACCGTTTGGGTGTACCGCGCTGCGTCCGACCTCGGTGCCTCGTTGGCGCAAGGACCGGCGCCGTACATGTATCGCAGAGAGACGCTGCGGCTGCCAGAAAACTTCAATCCACAGAGCATTGCGTTAGGCCAGCGTTGGGCCGCCGAAGCTGTCGACCGGCGAGAGATCGTCGACCGGGCATTGCAGCATTTTCGCATCGAGAATTTCTCTTACACCCTGACGCCGCCGCGCCTGGTCGGCCGCCATCGCGTCGACGAGTTCCTGTTCGAAACGCGCAGCGGGTTCTGCGAACACTACGCGCAAGCGTTTGTGGTGCTGATGCGCGCGGCTGGCGTGCCCGCGCGCGTGGTCACCGGTTATATGGGCGCCGAGCGGAATCGCAGTAGCGACTACTATCTGGTGCGCAATCGCGATGCACACGCCTGGGCTGAAGTGTTACTGAGCGACGATGGGCTTTGGACCCGCATCGATCCAACCGCAGCGGTGGCGCCGGATCGCATCTCTTTAGGCAGTGGCCGTTACGACGACGACTCCTTTTTTGCGCGCGATCCCTGGTGGCAGGCGATTCGCATGCGCACCGATGCACTGCAGCATTGGTTCAACGCCATGGTGGTGCGCTTCGATACCATGCGCCAGCGTGAATTCTTTTCCGATCTGGGTATCGATTCGAGCGATTGGCGTCAGCTCGGACTCTGGATGGCGGGTGGTATCGCCGTGTTTGGCTTGGCCATGAGCATTTGGATGTTCGCCCGGCGTCGTATGCCGATCGATCCGGCGCTGGCTCGCTATCGATCGTTTCAGCGACGTTTGGCTAAACTCGGCGTTGCCGCCAGACCCTCCGAGGGGCCGCTCGACTATGCGGAACGGGCGGCGCAACAGCTGCCATCGTTGCGCGACGCCATACTCGACGTGAGCCGCAGCTACGCAGCGGCGCGTTATGCGGACGACGCCGCGGCACTGGTATCGCTGGACGAGGCGCTGCGAAGATTTGCCGGACTGGCAAGAACGCCGCGCAGCTAGAGTCCTTGATGAAGCTGGATCTTGTCATTTGAGTCAAATTTTCTTAGGAGCGGCTTTGGCTTTGGCAGCCCCCTTAAACTAAGGGGGCGATCGAGCGCACGCCGCAGGCGTGTGCCGAGTCGAACGCCCGGCGGCTGCGCCGCTGGGCCGGAAATGCGGAGCGCGGGGTTTTGGCAAGTACGGTGTCTGGCGAAGCCAACAATGCTCGGCGGTCTGAGGCGAAGCCTCGCTAAAAGTTCGGGACGCATCGCGTCGTGGCTACAGTCCTTGTTGGAGCTGGATCTTGCCATTTGAGTTGAGTTCCTTCGGAGCGGCAACTGGCGAGACGACGCCTCATCGCCATCCTGCGACCTCAGTCAGCGAGATTGTTGTTGCGACGCGCTAAGCTTGCATTCGGGCAGCGAACCAGGAGATGGCTATGCGTTGGGTGTCGATCAGCGTGATCTCGTTGGCGATGGCGGCGTGCGCAAGCGTGCCGCCGCCCTTGCGGGGCAATTATGCGACGCCGGCGCCGCGTGAAGCTGCGGCCGGGGCGCAGGTGCGCTGAGGCGGTACAGTGATCCGCACCACACCAAACGCGAACGGTACTTGCCTTGAGGTGCTGGCGAAGCCTCTGCAGTCGAACACGCGGCCTCGCGATGTCGATCTAAGCGATGGTCGCTTCGTCGCATGCAAGGCAAGTAGTTTCCTCGATCCTGAAATCTTTGCGCGCGGTCGCGAAGTCACGCTCACGGGCAAAGTCGTTGCTCATGTCGAACGGCGCATCGGCGACGCCGAACTCCGCCTGCCACAGGTTGAGGTCGATCAGCTGCTGCTGTGGCCGGAGCGAGAACCGCCGCCGGTCGTACATCGTGGCCCGTTTTTCGGTTGGCCGTTTTGCGGACCATTCGGCTGCTGGTAAAGCGCCGCTTAAGTGCTGCCCGCCCGCCTGCGCCGCTGCGTAGCTTTGTGCAGAACTTCCCCAGGCATCCGCCAACCGAGCAGTCCGGCGGCCACCAATGCAAGAATGTAGAACAGCCCCTCGAAGGGCGCGGCATGGGCGCGACTGACGGCAATCGCCATTTCAGCCCCCATGCGCAGCAGTAAGTCCACGAAAGGCATGCTCATTTGAGCACCGATGAATCCGGCTGCCATCAAATAGTTGGCGTGCGCGATCGAGAGGCCGGTCAGCAACATTGCGGACAGGCCGCGAGCCATCGACGCCGAATGTCCATTGAAGCGCAGCAGAGCAACCAGCGCAAACGCAGCCACCAGCGCCATCCAAGGTGTCCGGCTGGTGGTCCACAACGCAGCGAGCGACCAGATTGCGCCCATGGCCGAGGCGGCAAGTACGGCGGCAATGACACCCAAAACTGAATTCAGCACCCATAACCTCACAGACGGCGGCACCGAAAGACGCGAAAATGCGGTTCGGAATTTGCGAACCACCACGGTAGCGAGGCTCCGCCTCAGACCGCCGAGCATTGCTGGCTTCGTCCGACAGCGTACTCGCCACAACCCTGCGCTTCGCATTTCCGGCCCAGCGGCGCAGCCGCCGGGCGTTCGACTCGGCACACGCCTGCGGCGTGTCAGCGCCGAGTCTCACCCCCTTAACTTGAGGGGCTGCAAAAGCCAAAGCGCGCTGCGCAGAAAATTTGATTCAACTGTACAGATCCGGCTCCGTCAAGGACTCTTGGTTCAACCACCTGCAGAACCACATCACGATCGACCGTTCCGAGCGCGAGATTCGCGCGTGCGCGTCGCCGATCGACACGCGAGTCCATGTCATCGCGACCTCATGAATTATGCCGGCTAACCACCGTGCCGCACAAAGGCCCACATCTCTCGGAAGCTCGGTTCTTTGCCGTAGAGGAACATGCCGGCGCGGAAAATTCGGCTGGCGTACTTGCGCATCCAGAAGACGCAACAGGCCAACAATGCCGCGGCGCATGGAACTTCCCACCAGGGCACGTCGGTGAGCGCATAACGTACCGGCATGACGGCCATCGATGTCAGCGGAATCCAGCTCATGATGACCACGGCCAAATTGTCCGGATGACTAAGCATCGGGAACGCGAGCATGGTTGGAATCGAGGGCACGAGCATCAGCGCGGAACGCGTCGAGTTGTTGGGATCGTCGATAGTGGCTGCAATTCCGGCCAGGAAGCTGTTCCAGAAGGCCAATCCAAGCAGAATGAACAGCAGGCCGACGAGCACTTTGTCGGCGCCAACGCGACCCAGTTTCGCGTATAACTCCGGTGCGAACTGAGCAACGCCAAATGCGACCAGACCGGCCCACAACGTCAGCGTGGCCATGCTCTTGATGCCGAGCAAGGAGATGCCGATCAGCTTGCCGTCGATCCAGGTTTGCACCGGGATCGCGGAGATGATCTGCTCGGTCACGCGCGCCTGTTTTTCGCTGGTGATGCTGGTAAAGAAGTACGCAAAACACGTGAACACGCCGCTCAGCAACAAGAGCAAAAAGCCGATCACGATCAGACGGTCGCCCTGTGATGCGGGTGCCTCGCCGCTCTCGTGATATCTCAGATTCATCGCCATCGGTTGCGTCCAGCTCTCGAAGCGCTCGGCCTCAATCCCGGCGCCGCGCAGCGCCACGTCGCGCCTGGCGTTGTCGAGCAACGACTGCAACGCCGACTTGAATGCTGGTTCTTTGTGCAGCAGTACCTCTGCAGAATCCAGCGATTCGATGGTCACGAGCGCATCGATCTGGCCCAGTCCAACCTGCTCGGTTTTCCAGGTCAAATCACTGGCCGCGATTCGCTCGATGCTGATCTGCGAGCGTTCCGGAAGTTTGAATTCGAGACCCACAGAATCGAGCACTGCCACGCTGTAACGTTGCGACGATTTGCTCCACTCAAAAGCGGCGCTGCCAAGGGTCATCACTAAACCGATTCCGAGCATCACGGCGATGCCCATCAGCTCTTCTTTCCACTTGAAGTAGCGCATGAACTCCCACTTCGCGACCACCCACCGCATGTTCATGCTCCCGGTCCCACAGCGCGTAAATAAATCTCGTGCAGGCCCACGGCATCGGACTGCACATTGCTGAGCATCGCGCCGCCACCGAGCGCACTCAACACCTGATTCAGATTCGCGTCGTCCTTCAACAGCAGCGCCGCCTGCCGATCGTTGAGTCGCTCAACGGCCACCACACCCGGAATCGCAGCGAGCGTGTCGTGGTCCGCATCGCGATCGAAAGAGAGCGTCAGGCGTTGCGACAATCCGGCATCGCGCCGCAACTGCGCGAGGGTGCCGCTGAGCACCGGGCGTCCTTGGTTCAACAACAAAATGCGATCGGCGAGCCGTTCGACCAACTGCATCTGATGGGCCGACAACAGCACGGTCATGCCGCCATCGCGCAATTCGCGGATCAGATTCAGCGCCAACTCCTGGTTGATCGGATCGAATCCGCTGAACGGTTCGTCGAGGATCGCAAATCGCGGTTCGTGCAACACGGCGGCAATCAGTTGCACCTTCTGCTGATTGCCTTTGGATAACGCCGAAATTTTCTCTTTCGCGCGATCGGCTAGCGATAAGCGTTCCAGCCACGCCATGGCCTTCTCGCCGGCAGTTTTGGGCGCCATGCCACGCAGCTGTCCGAGGTATGACAAGGTGCGCAGCACGCTCTGATCGAGATACAAACCGCGTTCTTCGGGCAGATAACCGAGCTCGCGAGGCGGTACAGAGGCGCTTGTGCCCTGCGCACCCAGATAGCGGATTTCGCCGGCATCGGGCTGCGTCTGGCCGATCAGCATGCGCACGGTGCTGGTCTTGCCGGCGCCATTGGGCCCCAACAGCGCAAAGATCTCGCCGCGCCGAATCGCAAAGCCAACGCCATCTACCGCACGCACGGTAGCGTACTGCTTGACCAAACTATTCGTAATGAGTACGTCGTCCATCGCTACAGGCTGCCGGTATTGGCCAGCCGTAGCAATAGGCTGATCGTTGGTATCCGACCGACCCGCAAGAAGCGCGAGCGTGCATACTTCGGATCAAGCCTCAAATATGGCCTTTCCTCGAACCCTTGCAAAATTCGGGCTGAACGTATGCGACCCACACCACCTCCCTTGCCCAACAAAAGGGCGCCGGGACTTGGCGACTACTTGCGCGAGGCATTTCGCTGGCGCTGGAATCTGCTGGCGCTCGGTGCCGGCACGGTTTTTGCGATGCTGTCGCCGAACCCTGGGGCACTGATGCCGCTCGTTGTGGCGGCGGAGTTGGCATACCTCGGCGGCCTGATTTCCATTCCCAAATTCCGCAGTTATGTCGATCGCAAGATGATCGGCGTCAGTCCGGAGTGGACCCAGCGCGAAGAGGATCCGCAGAGCCTTTTGACGAAGATATTGTCTGAGCTGGCTCCTGGGCCGCGCGAACGCTTCATGCAATTGCGGCAGCGTTGCCTGAACCTGCGGCGCATCGCGCGCGGCGCGGCTGCCGGTCAGACCGAAGCGCCGGAGGCCGACGACCTGCGCGGCGGCGGGCTCGACAAGTTGCTTTGGGTGTTCTTGCGTTTGTTGTACGCGCAACAGAGCCTATGGAAGTTTCTTGATCACACCGACCGCGCGGCGCTGGAGAAGCAGCTCAAAGATCTGGAAGCACGCCGAACGGCAATGGCAGAAGGGACCGATGAACGCATCATCCGTTCATTGACCGACGCTATCGCGACGACCACGATGCGCCTGGACAACCTCAAGAGCGCGGAGTCCAACAGCGAGTTTGTGAGTCTTGAGCTTGAGCGCATCGAAGCCAAGATCCTGGCATTGAGCGAGATGAGCGTGAACAACCAGAATCCGGACTTCATCAGCACGCAAGTCGACTCGGTGGCCGAGAGCATGACCCATGCCGAGCTTGCGATTCGCGATCTGAACGCGATCACGGGTTTGTCCGGGCCGGACCTGGCGGCGCCGAAGATGCTGACGGAGTAAAGATCTCACGCGGCGCAGAACCAGTATGCACGGACCTTCTAACCACAGGTCCGGTGAATTCGAATCGTGGGTATGCGAGAGCGGCAACATGAAGTATTGGGAAACAGGGTGCTTCTCCCCGCTAACCGTTTGGCTGGAGTTAGGTGCATCTCCACCAAGGCCACTCGCCCTAAAGGCTCAGGGCCGCACTGAACCAGCCCCTCCAGTTTTGTCAGTGTCCAAACGATTGACTCGGGTGAGTCCACTGATAAAGAGTTTGCTGCAACATGCCAATTCCTCCAAGAAGAGCTCAATGTTGTGCATGACATAGTCGTCGACGAGACACTCTACCCCTCGTTCGACCGCAGCCATGGGAATGGCCTTGGCGATCCTCACGAGTAGATCAGTCTTCGCGGGGGTGAAAGGGCTGCCCTTGTGCATGTAAACCAATTGGTAGAGCTGATGGAACAGATTTGAGACGAAGCCGTCGTCCGGATTGGCGCTGTCAACTGTGCCAAAGACATACTCTAGATGAGCACGACCGTAGTACGAAAGCGACGGCTCACGGAGCACTGACCACGCCTCTAGCTCGCGAGTCCCACCACGCTGATGGTGGAGCAGGATATCTTCCCAGGTCTTTCCAGAGTAGAACCGGACGGCAGTCCCCTTCTCGAGCTGGTCGAAGCCATCCCACTTCACCAAGGTATCCGCGTTTGGCAAATGGCCGGAGCCAAACAAGCTTCGTACTTCGGTCAGCAGGTGATCCATGGTTTTTATCGCCCGCGCAGCTTGTACTTGGGTTTTTGTCGCGGCTCGAAAGCCTTGGCGGCATTGACCTTGAGTTTCGCTTCCGCGTTGACCGTTCCCTGGCTCAAAGTGATCGTGTAATCGCCGGCCGTAATGTACAGCGGGTGCCCCAGCCGCTGGCTTTCGGCGAGCGGAAACTTCGCCAGCTCGCCTTTGGCGCTTGCGGTTCCGGTTGCGGTTTCTTTGGCGCTTTCTGTCGCTTTTTCGGCGGCCTTCTTGACGCGCGCAGCTTCCGCGGGAATCGCCAAATCACCATCGACTTTCAGATCGTATTCGAAACGATTGATACCAGCGATGGCCTGCATTTCGATCTTGCGCACGGCTTGTTTGTCCGCATCCGCAACCGTCATCGTCACTGGACCGGACTCTTTAGCCCAATAGTGAAAGACGGCGGTGTCAGGTTTGTCGGTGTGTGCGAACCACGGGTTGCTGGTGCTGCGCCAGCCGCGCGAGGCGGTCACTTCGGGCACATAAAACACGTGCAACGGTTTGGCGCGAACTTCACCGGTCAGGTCTTGTAGCGGCAATACATCGGTGATCCAGACGCTGCGTCCGTGCGTGCCCGCGACCAGCTCGCGATCGCGCGGGTGAACCACAAGATCGTGCACCGGTACGTTCGGCAGACCCTGTTGCAGGGCCATCCAGCCCTGGCCACGATCCCAGCTCGCATACACGCCACGACCGGTTCCAACGTAAACCAGGTCGTTATTGACCGGATCCTCTTCGATCACGTTCACCGGTTCGTTCGGTAAACCCGTGGCCAGCGAACGCCAGGAACGCCCGAGGTCTTCGCTGACCCAGACATAGGCGGTTTGATCGTCGAGCCGATATCCTGTCTGCGTTACATACAAACGATTGCGCTGATGCGCCGACAGCACGACGCGACTGATCCATCGGCCTTTCGCCAAACCACGGGTGATCTCGCGCCACTGCACGCCGCCGTCTTCGCTGACCCATACCAGACCATCGTCGGTACCGGCCGCGAGCAGGCCAAACTCGCGCGGCGATTCGCTGATCGTTGTAATCGTGGCATAGGGCACATCGCCGCGGCGCTCGTCACGCGTCAGATCGCCAGAAATGGCACGCCAGGTCTTGCCCTGATCGAGCGAGCGGAACAGTTTGTTGGCGCCGAAGTACAGCGTGTTCGGACTGTGCTCGCTGAGCACGATGGGCGTGTTCCAGTTGTAGCGCAGCGCCGGATCGGTGAGCGCCGGCCGCGGTCGCACTTCGCCGCCGTCCTTGCCGCTGCGCTGATACCAGCCGAATTGGTAGCCGGTGTAAACCACACTGCTATCGCGCGGATCGACCTGGATTTGCATACCATCGCCGCCGTTCAAGAACGTCCAGCCATCGCCACCGCCGTCCCAGAACCCGCCGGGTCGTGACGGATCGAGCATGCTCGATCCTTTCCAAGTGCCGTTGTCTTGCATGCCGGTGTAGACGTTGTAGGGCGTCTCCATGTCCACGGTCAGTGCATAACTTTGACCGACCGACTGGCGATCCAGCTTGAGCCAGGTCGCGCCACCGTCATAACTCACATCCAGTCCACCATCGTTGCCATTCAAGATACGCCTGGGGTTTGCCGGATCGAACTCAAAAGCGTGATGGTCGACGTGAACATCCGGCTGATTGATGCGGCCGCTGAAGGTCTTGCCGCCGTCTTCGCTGATGGCCGTCGGCACGCCAAGTATGTAGACCCGATCGGCGTTATCGGGCGCGACGCGAATTTCGCCGAAGTAGTAGCCGTAAGTGAAGGTGAAATCGCGAATCGGTTTGTCGTTGGCGCGCGACCACGAATCGCCGCCGTTATCGCTGCGCCAGATATCGATCCCGCGGATATCGGTATTGAACAGCGCGGCGTTGCCGTCGACCAACTTGGCCTTCAGCTTTTCCATTGTCAACTCGCCCGACTCGATCTTCGCCACGAGCGCGGCTGCATCGATACTCGGATCGAAGTCGGCGCCGCGAATGAAGATCTCGATTTCATCGGGATCCTGGCGCAAAAATTCCTCTTTGCTCATGGTTTTCAGGCGCGCCGGCGAGAGCGGCCGATCGCCAGCGTCCATCAGCGCAGTGGGCAGTGGCTCCTGATTGTCGATGCTGGCGTAGAGCCGATCAGGCGCGGCCGGCGAAATCGCCAAGCCGATACGCCCGATGTGTTCGCCCATCGGAAATCCTGGCAACCGTGCCCAGGTATCGCCACCATCGGTACTCTTGTAGACGCCGGAACCCTTGCCGCCTTCGACAAAATTGAAGGCGCTGCGCGATCTTTCCCACATCGCGGCATACACCACGTTCGAATTTCGCGGATCGAAGACAAAATCGATGGCGCCTGTCCATTCGCCTTTGTCCTTCAACACATGCTTCCACGTTTTGCCACCATCATCGCTGCGGAACATGCCGCGTCGACCGCCCGGGGTATACAGCGCGCCTTGAACGGCGACAAAGATGCGCTCGCTGTTGGTTGGATCGACGCGCACCCGCGCAATGCGATCGGCGTCATCCAGACCGCTCGGCGTGAACGTGGCGCCACCGTCGCGACTGACCAGCACACCCAGGCCGGCATAGGAAGAACGCGACGAGTTCGGCTCCCCAGTGCCGATCCACAATACCTGCGGATCGTTCGGATCGATCGCGATATCGCCGGAAATCGTCGTCGGCAGCGCATCCGACAGGGGCACAAAACTGACGCCGTTGTTGGTCGTTTTCCAGACGCCGCCCGACGCATACGCCACATAAAACGTATACGGATCGTTCGGATGCACCTCGATATCGACGATACGTCCACCTTGTACAGTAGGCCCGATCGAGCGCCAGGTCAGGCCCTTCAGCGGACTCGATTGCTCCAGGGCACGATGTCGGTCCCACGCTGCCCAACGATCATCGGGGGCGGTGCGCGTGTTTGCGACCGCGGCCGGCATCGCAGCCAGCAAGGCAACACAAAGAACCAGGCGCGTCATCGTTCGATCCTGCACAGAGTGGAGGGCGAACGATATCCGGCTTGCGCGTTGCGGTCACGATGAACTTGCGCCCTGCGCGATTCCGCCACCTTCGGCGAGCGGCACGATGCATACGAATGCAGATGACGTTCGACCTACTTGTCTCGAACCGTCCGCAGCGGCATGATGGATTACTACACAGAACGTTCTGTAAAGAAACCGTCATGCCGCGCCCACCTAAAGCTCGACTGGAGATCCTCGCCGCCGCCGCCCGCATCGTGAAGGTACGCGGCGCGGCGAACCTGACCTTTGAGGAGCTGGTACTGGAAAGTGGTATCTCGCGTGGCGGCATCACCTATCACTTTGCCACGAAAGAAGATCTGCTGCGTGCGTTGATCGCGCACGATCTGGCGCAGGGCATCGAAGCCGAGCGCCAACACTCAGAACAGCTGACGGACGAACCTGGCGCTGACTTGATTGCGCTGATTCGAACCTGGTGCGCGCCAGACAGTGAGCGGCGACAGTTCATCGCCGGCATGCTGAGCGCCGTGGCGCACGATCCGAGCTTGCTGGAACCGGTGCGCGAACATCATCGATGCATGCACCAGGACACGCGATGGGACGACGACGAAATTCGCCGCAGCGTGATTCGTCTGGCGGCAGAAGGATTGTTCTGGAGCGAGTACTTTGGCTGCAACGAGGTTCCGGACGATCAGCGCCCGCGCGTGGTCGCCGAGCTTGAGCGCCTCGCGCGCGACTGGAGCACGCCGACGGCAGCGCTGCCGACCCCAATGATCAAATCAAAAAAGACGAAAAAGACGAGGCCCAAATGAACACCCGCAAGTTGATATGGCTCCCTTTGGCGCTCGCCGTTGTGGCGTGTGGCAGCGACGGTGGCCCGCCGGGTGAACAGCCGCAGATGCCACCGACGGAAGTCAACGTCGCACAAGTCGTCAGCCGCGAAATCACCGAATGGGATGAATTCAACGGCCGCTTCGCAGCCGTCGATGCCGTGCAAATCCGGCCGCGCGTGCAGGGCTATTTGACGCGCATCGCATTCGAAGAGGGCTCGGAGGTCAAGAAAGGTGATCTGCTGTTCGAGATCGACGAACGCGAGTACCGCGCGGCTTTGGCGCGCTCGGAGGCGGAAATCAGCCGGGCCCGAACCCGAGTGACGCTGGCCGAACGCGACGTTGAGCGCGGACGTAAGTTGGTCGAAGCCAGAGCGATGTCGCGCGAGGAGTGGGATCAGAAGTCCTCAGAATTGGAGCAGGCCAAGGCCGACGTCAATGCCATGGTCGCCGCCTCAGCGCAGGCCAGATTGAATGTCGAGTTCGCCAGAATCGCCGCGCCCATCGACGGCCGCGTCGGCCGCGCACTGATCACAGCCGGCAACCTGGTCGACCCTGGCTCGGTGCTGACGACGCTGGTCTCTCTCGATCCGATCTATGTGGAGTTCGAGGGCGATGAACGCACCTACTTGCGTTATCAGGGACTGGCGCGCAGCGGCGATCGCCCGAGCTCGCGCGACGCGCGCAACCCGGTGCGCGTTGGCCTTGCCGACGAACAGGGATTCCCGCACGTCGGCGAAATGGACTTCGTCGATAACCAGCTCGATCCGGCGACTGGCACCATCCGCGCGCGCGCGGTGCTCGAAAACGACCAGCGCTTGTTTACGCCAGGTCTGTTCGCGAGGGTACAGCTGATCGGCAGCGCCAAACATCCGGCGATACTGATCCACGATCAAGCCATCCTCACCGACCAGGACCGCAAATATGTGTATGTGGTCGGCCCGGGCAATACCGCGCAACGTAAGGATGTGCAGCCCGGCAACAGCGTCGATGGCCTGCGCATCATCACCTCAGGTCTGGACGCCAGCGACAAAGTGGTGGTCAACGGTATGCGCAAGATCTTCTTCCCAGGCGCACCGCTGAACCCCATTGACGTGCCGATGGATGCGCCGAATACGGTGGTCGCAGCGGCAGAAGGAACGGCCGTGACGGGGGGTGGGCTGTGAGCGGGGGCGCCTTGAAGCGGGGCATGGGGCACGGGGCACGGGGCACGTGGGATGACCGTCGCCCGAAGTTTTGGGTGTCGATCCACCGTTCCCTCGCCCCCACCAACGAGGGCACGAACGCAGTCCCGTACCCCGTGCCCCGTGCCCCGTGCCCCGCTCGCACGGAGCGCGCGAACCCTCGAGTCCAAGGAAGCTAAGCCATGGCCCGCACCGATATTTCTGCGGTCTTCGTCGACCGCCCGATTCTTGCGGCCGTGCTGTCGCTGCTGGTGTTCATCGCCGGCCTGATCGCGATTCCTAACTTGCCGATCAGCGAGTACCCGAATGTGGTGCCGCCGTCGGTCCAGGTCACCGCGATTTATCCCGGCGCCAACCCCAAAACCATCGCCGATACCGTGGCCGCGCCGATTGAAGAAGCGATCAACGGCGTCGAAAACATGATCTATATGAAGTCCACCAGTGGCGCCGATGGCACGATGCTGCTGACGGTGACGTTCAAAGGTGGCACGAATATCGATCTGGCCGCGGTGCAGGTGCAGAACCGCGTCGCGCAAGCGTCGCCGCGCTTGCCTGAAGCGGTGCGACAACTCGGTGTAACGACGGTAAAGGCGTCGCCGAACTTGACGATGGTGGTGCATATCCAGTCGCCGGACAACCGTTACGACGGTTTGTACCTGTCGAACTTCGCCAACCTGCGCGTACAGGACGAATTGGCGCGTCTGCCCGGTGTGGGTCAGGCGCTGGCCTTCGGTGCGGGCGAGTACGCGATGCGTATCTGGATCGATCCCGACAAGGCCGCATCGCGCGATCTGACGGCCAACGACATTCTCGGTGCCCTGCGCGAGCAGAACGTCGAGGTGTCAGCCGGCGCCATCGGCGGGCCACCGCAACCCGCAGGCGCGTCAGTGCAGTACGCAATCAACGCGCAAGGCCGCCTCAATTCGCCGGAGGAATTCGCGGAGGTCGTGCTCAAGACCGGCGCGGGTGGCGAAATCACCCGGCTCAAGGATGTTGCGCGCGTCGAACTTGGCTCCAACAACTACGCGCTGGCGTCGTTGCTCAACAACCAGGACGCAGCAGCGATCGTGATCTTTGAAGCACCCGGCGCAAATTCGATCGCGCTTTCCGATGCGGTGCGCGCCAAGATGGCCGAACTGGCAAAGGGCTTTCCCGAAGGCGTCGAGTGGACTGTGGTTTACGATCCGACCGTGTTCGTCCGCCAATCGATCGATTCGGTGATCACCACGCTGCTGGAAGCGGTGGCGCTGGTGGTTCTGGTCGTCATTGTCTTCTTGCAAACGTGGCGCGCCTCGATCATTCCGCTGCTCGCGGTACCGGTGTCGATCATCGGCACCTTTGCCGTGCTGTGGATGCTCGGGTTTTCGATCAATGTGCTGACCTTGTTTGGTCTGGTGCTGGCCATCGGCATCGTCGTCGACGATGCGATTGTTGTCGTCGAAAACGTTGAGCGCCACATCGAAGAAGGTATGCGCCCGATCGATGCCGCGCACAAGGCGATGAGCGAAGTCTCCGGGCCCATCGTTGCGATTTCGTTGGTACTCGCCAGTGTGTTCGTGCCGCTGGCTTTTTTGGGTGGCGTCACCGGCGAGTTTTATCGACAATTTGCGGTCACTATCGCGGTCTCGGTGCTGATCTCGGCGTTCAACTCGCTGACCATGTCGCCGGCGCTGGCGGCCATGCTGCTGCAGCCGCACGGTGCAAAGAAAGATGTGCTCGGCCGCGGCATCGAGAAGATCTTCGGTGGCTTCTTCAACTGGTTCAACACCAGGTTCAAGCGTGCCAGCAATACCTACTCCAGTGGCATCGGCGGCACCATCGCGCGTGCACCGCGGCTGATGGCGATTTATGTGCTGCTGCTCGGCGTCACGGTGCTCGGCTTCATGAATGTGCCGGCCGGGTTCATCCCGACGCAGGATAAGCAGTACCTGTTCGGCGTGTTGCAGTTGCCGGAGGGCTCGACGTTGCAACGCACAGAAGCGACGATGCGACGCATGGGCGAAATGGCGCTCGCGACGCCGGGTGTCGAAAGTGCGGTGCAGTTCCCTGGCTTGAACGGCATCCATTTCGTTGCGACCAGCAATGCCGGCGTGATGTTCATCGGCATCACACCGCCAGACACGCGCGACGTCAGCGCTGCCGAAATCGCCGGCATGTTGAATGGCAAGTTCAGCACCATCCAGGATGGCTTCGCCTTTGCTGCAGAGCCGCCGGCGGTGCTGGGTCTGGGCAACACCGCGGGCGTTGAAATGTACATTCAAGACCGCTCGGCGCAGGGTTACGGTGAACTCAACAATCAGGTGCAGAACTTCGCGAACGTGTTGCGTGGTACCCCGGGTTTCATCCCCTATGGTGTGTTCAGCTCATTCCAATCGAATGTGCCGCAACTCGATGCCAAGGTCGATCGGGTCAAGGCCAAGGAGCAGGGGCTCGCGCTCACCGATATCTACGCCGCATTGCAGGTGTACTTAGGATCGGCCTACGTCAACGACTTCAATATTTTTGGCCGTACCTATAGTGTCTACGCACAGGCCGACGCTGAGTTCCGCAACGAGATTTCGGATATCGATCGACTCAAGGTCCGTAATCAAGCGGGCCAGATGGTGCCGATTGCGAGCGTGGTGGAAATCACGCCAAGTTACGGGCCGGATCCGGTGATCCGCTACAACGGCTTTCCGGCGGCAGACCTGCAAGGCGGCACCAATCCGGCGCAGATGTCTTCGCAGCAGGCGATCGCCAAGGTGCAGGAACTGGCGCCGAATATCCTGCCGCAGGGAATGACCGTCGAATGGACCGGGTTGACCTATCAGGAAGTCACGCAAGGCTCGCTGGCGCTGCTGGTGTTCCCGCTCTGCATCCTGCTGGTGTACATGGTGCTGGCTGCGCTCTACGAGAGCTGGACGTTGCCACTCGCGGTGATCTTGATCGTTCCGATGTGCTTGTTGAGCGCGATTGGCGGCATCTGGCTGCTGAATTTCATCAACGGCATGTGGTTCGGATTGCAGATCGGTTGGGGCTGGATACCGCCACCGCCCATGAGCGTGCCGCCCAACTTCATCGACAACAACATCTTTACCCAGATTGGCCTGGTGGTGTTGATGGGACTGGCCTGCAAAAACGCGATTCTGATTGTCGAGTTCGCGCGCGATCTGGAAGCGCAGGGTCGCAGCATCGTCGAGGCGGCCATCGAAGCTTGTCGCCTGCGTTTGCGCCCGATTCTGATGACCAGTTTCGCCTTCATCATGGGCGTGCTGCCGCTGGTTTTCGCCAGCGGTGCCGGTGCCGAGGTTCGCCACGTGATGGGCGTTACAGTATTCGCCGGCATGCTCGGGGTGACCTTCTTTGGCCTGTTTTTTACCCCGGTGTTCTATGTCTTGCTACGCAAATTGGCGGTGCGCTTTACGCGTGAGGAAGAAGTTGTTTTGGGAGGGCATGGACATGGGTAACAACGAGAATGAAGCGGGGCGCGGGGCACGCGGCACGGGGCACGTGCATCTGCGGACACCGAGGGTTGCCTTCGACCGGTACAGAGGTGCGGTAGCTTCGGCGAACTGCCCGATCGACGTACTTGCCCCGCGCCCCGTGCGCCGCGTCAAGCTTTTTCAATTGCGGACCGCACTTCTCAGTGCCGCCCTGACCCTGGCCGCCTGCACCGTCGGCCCGAACCACGTGCGCCCGGACGCGCCGCAAGCGGAGGCGTTCGTCGAGGGCGGTGTCGAGGGCTACCAGATCAAGCCGGTCGGCACCGCGCTTTGGGCGTCATTCGACGAACCCGAACTTGACCTGCTCATCGAGCGCGCGCTCGCCGCCAACACCGATATCGCCCAAGCGATCGCGCGCCTCGATAGCACACGCGCACTTGCAGGACTGACGTTCTTCAGCTGGATTCCAACGGTCACCGCGAGCACCGATGCCGAGCGCAGCGACCCGAGCGGCGAAGATCCGTTCATTCCCAGCGACCAAGGCCGCACCGATACCTATCGGGCCGGATTCGATGCGACCTGGGAGATCGATCTTTTCGGATCGTTGCGGCGCCAATCTGAAGCGATCTATCGGCGCGTCGATGCAGATACCGCTGCGCTGCAAGCAGTGCAACTGTCGATCGTCGCTGAGACTGCGCAAAGCTACTTTGCGTTGCGCGGCACACAGGCACGGTTGCGCGTGCAGGAGAAGAACGTCGACAACTTGCGCGAGAACTTGTCGATCTTGCGCAAACAACTGGAAGCCGGTCGCGGTACTGAACTCGACGTTTCGCGCAGCAATGCGCTCGGCCTGTCGGTGGCCTCACAAGTACCGTTGACGCGCGCCGATGTGACCCGTCAGGAGCAGCGGCTGGCGACGCTGACGAACTGGCCAGTGACCACCTTGCGTGAAAAACTGGCCCGCGAAAGAGCATTGCCTGAGCTTCCCGCACTGGTCGCCATCGGTACGCCGGAAGAGTGGGTGCAGCGCCGCCCGGATGTGCGCGAGGCCGAAATGCGGCTGGCCGAGGAGGTGTCGAACGTCGGCGTGGAAACGGCCGAGTTCTTCCCAAAACTCACGCTACTCGGCGACTTCGGCGCCACCGCGCAGAGCTTCGGCAATCTGGCCGATAGCCGGTCGCAGCGCTTCAGCTTCGGTCCGTCGCTGAGCTGGAGTTTTCTCGATTTCGGCCGCGTCCGACAACGCGTACTGAGCCAACGAGCGACTGCGGATAGTGCACTCGCCGCTTACCATGGCGTCGTTTTGCGCGCTCTGGAGGAGACCGAAAACGCGCTCGCCGCCTATCGTGCCGCGAACGAATCAGCACTTGCGCTGGAAATGGCGGTGAGCGCAAGCAGCAAGTCGGTCGAGCTGGCGAAACTGCGGTACGACGCCGGCGCCAGCGACTTCCTGGCGCTGCTCGATGCACAACGCTCGCTGCTCGACTTCGAAGATCGTTTCGCCGAGGCCACCACGCGCAGAGCGACCTCGTTGGCCGCGTTGTACAAAGCGCTGGCGGGCGATTTCGCCCACCGATCGGACGAAAAACTGACGGAGCTAAACGAATAGGCTGAACCTCGAAGCCGGATGGTTACAGCTCAATCGACTCGACGCCGAGCCATGCGAGCAGGGTGGTGATGACCTGATCGATGGCCGGCCCGAGCGCGGGTGCGTGCAGGGTGTCGCGATCGATGTTCTCCATCCAGCCGTACAGGCAAATCCGCAGTTGCTCGGCGCTGCGCACGCGCCGCGTGACATCGTCGATGACCCGTTGAAATTCGCTGGGCGTGGGGCTCTGTTCGAGTTGCCTGAAGAGTGCCGCGAGTGCGGCAAACAGCTCGCGCGCATCGTCGCCAAAACCAAAGTCCTTGGGTTCGAACTCGAGCAGCGTCGTGCCGCGATCGGCCCAGACCTTGAAACACAGTTTCTGCAGCGAGTGATACAGCGGCTCTTCGGAAATCAGCACCATCAGCAGCGTGTTTGCATTTGCCGCCACAACGCCGGTTTTCGACGGCCACTGCCGCGACTGCGCAAACTGATAGAGCCGCACCTGTGCCTGAAAGTCGCTGGCCTGGATTTGATCGAGAATGACGATCACCCGTTCTGCTTCGCTGTAAGCGCAGGCTTCGGTCAACGTACGATCGAACGCACACACCGGGGCCTCGATTCTCTCGGCCGTTCCGGATTCAGGATCGATGATGACGGAATCCGCGTTGGGTTCGGATTTGTGCGAGAAATCGTGATACAGCACGTAGGGAAATCCCAGTGCATTGCCGAGCGCATGCGCCAACGCACTCTTGCGCCGGCCGCTGTCGCCAACAATGTTCAGGCAGCGCACGCCTGCGGGCTTGCATTCAAACAGGACGCGCAGCGCAAATTCGTAGTCATCGTTCGACTCGAAGCCATAGGTGGCCAACCGCCGCCGCAGTTGTTTGAAGTCTAGATCGGCACTCACGCCTTAGCCCGGAGTCTCATGATGTCGCGACGGATCTTGGCAACGGCAACTCAACAAAGCGTCTGCCCAGCGCCTTGGCGAGCGCGTTGCCTAACGCCGGTGCGACAGGCGGCGTACCCGGCTCGCCCGCACCACCCATCGGTCCATCGCTGGCGACGATATGCACGTCCACGTCGGGCGCATCGGGCAAGCGCAGAATCGGATAGTTGTGAAAGTTGCTCTGCTCGGGCCGACCCTCGGCGAAGGTGATCGCCTCGCCCAGCGCGGCAGACAATCCCATTAACGCACCGCCCATGATTTGTGCTTTGACCGTGTCGGGATTCACCACTTGTCCGCAGTCGATGGCGGCGGTGATCTTGTGGACTTTGATGCGACCCTCGACCAGCGACACTTGTGCCACCTGAGCGACGATCGAACCAAAGCTTTCGTGGATCGCAACACCCTGAAAATGGCCTTCGGGCGCTTTGCCCCAATGCGCCGCTTCGCGAACTTTCTTGAGAACCGCGATTTGCCGCGGATGCGCCGCCAGCAACTCGATACGGTAATCGATCGGATCGACCTTGGCGCGCGCGGCGGCTTCGTCGATCAGCGTTTCTTTGACGTACGCGCTAAAGCTGTGGCCAACGCTGCGCCACCACAACACCGGCACCGCACCCTTCGCAAGGTGGTAACGCACCCGCAGGTTGGGCGTCGCATAGGCCCAATCGGCCAGACCCTCGACCTGACTGGCATCGAGCCCGGTTTTTTCGACATCGGCACCAAAAGGCGTGCCGGCGAGGATCGACTGGCTTGCGACACCGATCTCGAGCGCGGCCGGACGCTGCTTTTCGTCCAGAGACATGACGGCGCAAACGCGCGTCCGCGGTCGGTAGTAACCACCCTGCATATCGTGCTCGCGCAGCCAGATCACTTTGACCGGGCTGGACACCGCTTTACTGACTTCCACCGCCTCGCGTACAAAATCTGCCTTCGGATTGGCGCGTCGGCCAAAGCCGCCACCAAGCAAGGTCGTGTGCAGCACCACCTTGTCGACTGTGACGCCGGCAACCTCCGCGGCCGCCATTTGATCGATGGTCTGGAATTGCGTCGGCGCCCACACCGTCACGCCATCGGCATGCACATGCGCCGTGGCGTTCATCGGCTCCATCGTGGCATGCGCCAAATACGGAAAATCGAATTCAAATTCGATACGCGCATCGCTGCCATCGAGCAGCGCGCGCGCATCGCCGATGACTTTGGCGTCGACGCCATCGCCCGCGAGCAAGGCATCAAAGGACTCGCGCTGCGCGGTGGTCGAGAAGCTCTTGTGTTCGCCAAGATCCCATTCGACCTTGAGCGCGTCCAGGCCCTGTTTCGCTGCCCAGAAGTTCTCGCCGACAACGGCAACTCCCGCTGAAACTTCGACCACGTGGCGCACGCCATGAACCGCTTTGGCCCCGGACTTATCGATCACTTTGGGCTTGCCGCCGAATACTGGCGGGCGGGCGATCAGCGCCGTCAGCAGCCCCGGCATTTGCACATCGATTCCGAAGTTCGCTTTGCCGGTGACTTTGGCGCGACCGTCGAGTCGCGCCTTGGACTTGCCGATCAACTTGAAGTCGTCTTTGTTCTTGAGCTTGATCTGCGTCGGCACCGGCATGGCGGCGGCCGCCGCGGCGAGCTCGCCATAGGACAGCCGCTGTCCGGCCTTGCGGCCGATGACAAAACTCTGCTCAGTGCGCAGCTTGTCGACCGGTTCTTTCCACTCGGCAGCGGCCGCTGCGAGCAACATCGCGCGAGCCGTGGCGCCAGCCTGTCGCATCTGGTCGAACGACGAGTGTGTCGTGGTGCTGCCGCCCGTGGCCTGCACGCCCCATAAGCTATGTCGGTACTCGGCGCGTGCGTCGCCAGGCACAGCGACGACTTTCGACCAATCGCCGTCGAGCTCTTCCATCACCGTCATCGCAATTGAGGTGAGCACACCCTGACCCATTTCCGAGTGTTTGCTAAAGACCGTGATCGTGCCATCGCGAGCAATGCTGATAAACGGATTCAGCGCCACCGATGCCTTCGCTTGTCCTGCCTCTTTGGCGATCAGCGGCGCGCCGATGAGGAGTCCGCCGCCGGCCAACAGTCCCACCTGCAAGACCTGTCTGCGCGTCGTGCTCATGCTTTTTCCTCCCCAGCGGCGGCGCGGATCGCCGCTCGGATGCGCGGGTACGTGGCGCAACGGCACAAATTGCCGGCCATCGCCGCATCGATCTCATCGTCACTCGGCGTGGAATTGGATTGCAGCAGGGCCACGGCGCTCATGATCTGCCCCGATTGGCAATAACCACATTGGGCGACTTCGTGATCGAGCCAGGCTTGCTGCACTTTGTGCAAGGTCTCGCCGCTTGCGAGGCCTTCGATCGTCGTGATCGATTTTCCCGCAACGGCGCTCAGCGGCAACAGGCAGGAACGTGTTGGCGCGCCGTCGATATGCACGGTACACGCGCCGCAAATCGCCATACCGCAGCCGTACTTGGTGCCAGTCATCCCGAGCACGTCGCGCAACGCCCACAACAGCGGCATGTCTTCAGGCGCTTCGATTTCTGTGGATTTGCCGTTGATCGTCAGTCGCATATCGGGCTCGGGGGTAAACAGCGGAGCACATAGACTGAGCCGGTTTGGCTGCGCCGACAAGTCGGGCGTTGCGCCAGTTCAGGCCAGATAACTGGCCGGCACCGGCAAGCCCTGTTTGCGGAAGAACGATAACTGATCGAAATAGCCGCGTTGTCGGACGATGTAGTCATTGTGAATCTGGAAAAACCCGCAGCCGCGCAACCCGTTAGGATCGCTCCATTCCAGGATTGCCCAATCGCCGCTTTCGTAGAGCGCCTCAACCACGCAGGTCATCGAAGCACGCCCGAACTCGACAGCGAACATGTGCCGAATCGCGTCCCGGCCAACGAGCGGCTCCATCACGACCTGATGATTCACGGCATCCGCCGCATACAGCCTGGCGAGACCCTCGACGTCGCCCGCATTGAAGCGGCGCACCCATTCCAAGACCAGTTCCTTTGGTGTCATCGCATACGCTCTTTCAAGCGCACATACAGTTGTTTGCGCACGCGGGCGACGATTTCGCCGCTGCTGTTAATCACATCCACCGGAAACCAACGCAGCACTTTGGCGCCACCTGCAGCCTCCGCGCGCAGCTCGTCGATGACCGCATCGTCGAGCACAAAGTTTGCGAATACATCGCCTCGGCCGGGCGCCACAAACTCGATCTCGGCCGCTTTGTCCCAGACCAGATAGTCTCGACCCAGCCGTTCCATGACCATGATCATCCAGAACGGATCGGTCATCGCAAACAGCGAGCCGCCAAAGTGCGTACCGACGTAGTTGCGATTGAACCAATGCTGGCGCAGGCGCACGCTCGCCCGGCGCCAATCGTCGCTGATTTCGACGAGGCGAATGCCGCTCATCCAAAAAGGCGGCCAAAAGCGCAGCAGGCGCTTCAGTCCCTTGGCGGTCATCGCAGCTAGAACAAAAGGCTGGTCATCTTGCGCCGGTACTCGCCGACGAGATCAGGGTCGTCGACCAGTTTGAAAGCATCGATCAACGCGCGGCGTCCTTGATCTTCATTGAACTTTCGATCGGTTCGCAGCAGCACCAGAAACTGGTCCATACCTGCGGCTGCCTCGCCAGCCAACAAAAAACGCACGCCCAGGTGATAGCGGGCCAACAGATTGGCGCCATCGCGCGCGATCGCCGCCTGCAGTTCAGCCTCACCCGGCGCGCCGTCGATCGCCTGCATGAAATTCAGCCGCGCCATGGCGCGCTTCGCGACATCGCTCGACTGCGCATCGCCCGGCAACTTGTCGAGCAGTGCTGTGGCTTCTTCGAGGCCACCCGCGCGCAACAGCAAGTCGGCCAGTTCCGCCTGCAATTCGTGCTTCTTGGGCTCGGCTTTCACCTTCACCCGCAGTGCCTCAATCGCGGCCTCGAGATCGACATCGCTCTCCACCATCGGCTCGGGCTCTGGCTCGGCTTCAGGGGCCTTTGCGACAACGTGTTTTGCCAGCAACGCCCGCACCACACTTTCCGGCTGCGCGCCCATAAAACCATCCACCGGGCGACCGTCTTTGATCAACACTACCGTCGGCAAGCTGCGGATGCCGAAACTGCCGGCGATCGCCATTTCTTCGTCGGTATTGACCTTCGCCAACTTCACCGCGCCGTTCGCCTCACGGACGACCTTATCCAACATCGGCATCAATTGTTTGCAGGGGCCGCACCAGGGTGCCCAAAAATCGACGAGCACCGGTGTTTGGAACGAAGCCTCGAGCACATCGGCTTCGAAATTGTCCTGAGTGGCATGAAAGATATTGGGATTGTCCGACACGTCAGCGGCTTCCAGATCGTCATCAGCGAGGCAAGGTGGGGACGCGGCGCCAGGATTGCAATGGCGCCACGTCGATGCGACTTAGCGGCGACCAAACATGCCGAGCATACTGGCGCCATGGGCCAGCAGGTCGGCAGCATCGACATCGCCATCGCCGTCTTTGTCGAGCACGTTGCCCAACATCGACTGCATGGGGCTGGCCTGACCACCCGACATACGCGACACGTCCTGGCCGAGAATTCCGGCCAGGCCGCCAGCATCCAAGCCACCTTGTTTGGCCTGTTTGCCCAGCGCACCCATCAGCAGCGGGGCGAGCATCGCCATCAGCTGCGCGGCGTTACCTGTGTCCATGCCCGATGCGCGCGCCACACCCGTCGCCGCGCGCGGCTGGCTGCCACCGAACACGTGGCCGAGAATCGCCATGCCGTTTTCCATAGGCGAGCGTTGCGCCGGTTGGCTACCGCCCATCGCCCCCATCACTGCGCCCATCAGGCCGCCCATTGCGTTACCGCCGAAGCTGCCGCTGGCGCCACCACCAGCCGAAGCGCCGCCGCCCAGCAGGCCACCCAACAACCCGCCCAAATCGACTTCCTGATGATCCTTGACCACAGCGCGATGCAGCGATGCGGCGCCTTGCGGCGTACTCGCGTTCCGTTGCATGGCACCCATCAGCAACGGTAGCGCGGCCTGGATGCCGCTCTGTGCCTGTTGTGGCGACACGCCGAGTTGCCCGGCCATGCGTTGAATGGTGCCGGCATCCAGCTGACCCAGCAATTGTTCGAGTACGCTCATCTTCTGCTTCTCCGTCGCCTGCGCGAGTGCGCTAAAACGGCATGATGGCATGGAACAGCAAAGGACTCCGAGCACACTGCTACAAAATTCTTGTCGATGCCACTGCAACCAATTCTTCAAATTTCGTCCATTGACTGTCGGGTGCCGCAACGGCACAGTGCGCGACCTTTTTTCGGGTTGGGGAACTTGAGATGAGCGGACGTGCTTGGATCGGGCGCGCAGTCTTCTGCGCGCTACTGTTTTGTGCAGCGGCAGCGAACGCCGATGTTTTTATCAACGAATTGCACTACGACAACAGCGGCACCGACGCTAACGAGCGCGTCGAAATTCTCGGTGATGCCGGGACCAACTTGAGTGGCTGGAAAGTGGTGTTGTACAACGGTGGCGATGGCCGCGCGTACAGCACGGTCAATCTCTCCGGCACGCTGCCGAACCAATGTGGCAATCACGGCACGCTGGCGTTCAACGTCACGGGAATTCAGAACGGCAATCCGGATGGTATTGCGCTGATCAACGCCAGCAACGCCGTCGTGCAATTTCTGAGCTACGGCGGTACGTTCACCGCCATCGACGGGCTTGCTTCAGGTCGCACCAGCAGCAACATCGGTGTGACTGAGTCATCCTCAACACTCGCAACACAATCTTTGCAGCTGCGCGGTTCGGGCACCGCTTACAGCCAGTTTACCTGGGCCGCACCGTCAGCCAGTTCCTTTGGCGCATGCAACAGCGGCCAGACGCTGACGGGCGGTACCGCCAATACGCCGCCTTCGCTGCAATCCTCCTCGCCGGGCAACGGTGCAACGGGCGTTGCCGCGAGCAGCAACCTCAGCGTGACTTTCAGCGAAGCGGTCACGGTGTCGAGCGGCTGGTACACCTTGTCGTGTCCGAGCGGATCGCGCACGGCAACGGTGACCGGCAGCGGCGCCAGCCGAACGCTCGATCCGACCGCCGATTTTGCGGCTGGCGAGACCTGCACATTGACGATCAATGCCGCCAATGTGCGCGATAGCGCGAATGCGCCGATGGTCAGCAACGCCACTGTAAGCTTCACCACCGCAGCGGCAGGCAGCAGCGTATTGCAGAACGGCGTTGCCGTGACCGGCATCGGCGGCAGCGCAAACACAGAGCGGCGCTACACGATGTCCGTGCCTGCAGGCGCTTCGAACCTGTCCTTCGTTACCAGCGGAGGCACCGGCGATGCCGATCTGTATGTGCGCTTTGCCAGCGCGCCGACGACCAGCAGTTACGACTGCCGCCCGTATCTCAACGGCAATGCCGAGTCGTGTGCCTTCGCCAGCCCAGCCGCCGGCACCTGGCATGTGATGGTGCGCATGTACAACACCGTGTCGGGCGTCGGTTTGACCGGCAGCTACGCGACCACCAGCGATACTGCGCCCACGGTCAGCAGCACGTCACCGAGCAACGGCACCAGCAATCACCCCACCAATGGCAATGTGGTCGTGAACTTCTCGGAAGCCGTGACGTTGTCCGGCAGCTGGCATACGCTGGTGTGCACTGCGTCCGGCACCAAGGCAACGGTTGTGAGCGGCTCCGGCAGCAGCTACACGATCAACCCGAACGTCGATTTCACCGCGAACGAAAGTTGCACGCTGACGATCGTCGCGGCGAATGTCCGCGACATCGATGGTACGCCGACGCCGATGGCAGCGAACTACTCGATGAGTTTCGGCGCAGCAGGAACGAGCAGCGGCTATTACGCATCCGTGAATTCGTCCAGTGCAGCCAATCTGCGTGCGACCTTGCACCCCGTGATCGATGACCATGTCAAGATTCCCTATTCGGGCGGTGGCACCGACACCTGGTTTGTGCTGGAGCGTGCCGATCAGGATCCGCTCAACGCGTCGCGCATTCTGGATATCTACAAGAACGCCAGCTATGCCAAGGTCGGTGGTGGCAATTCCAGCTACAACCGCGAACACACCTGGCCGAAGTCGCTGGGTTTCCCGAACGATGGATCGACCAATTACCCTTACAGCGACACACATATGCTGATGCTCTCGGACATCAGTCACAACTCGGCGCGCGGCAATCTGGTGTTCAACAACTGTCCTTCGGGATCAGAGCAGTTCGCAACGAACGTGTATTTTGGCCAGGGCGGCGCGGGGCAAAGCAATTTCCGTTGTGGGAATTACTGGCAAGTCTGGACCAGACTCAAGGGCAATGTGGCGCGCGCGATGTTCTACATGGATGTCCGCTACGAGGGCGGCACGCACAGCGGCACCGGCGTGTCTGAACCCGATCTGCGACTGACCGACAATGCCTCGCTGATTACCCAGAGCAGCGGCAACGCGTCAGTCGCTTACATGGGATTGCTCGCTACCCTGATTCAGTGGCATCAGGAGGATCCGGTCGACGACCGCGAACGCCTGCGCAATGAAGTGATCTTCAACTATCAGGGCAATCGCAACCCGTTTGTTGATCGCCCCGAGTGGGTGGCGTGCCTGTATCAGAACGTCTGCCCATAGTTGAATCGGCAGCGCGCGGCGCTCGAGCGCCGCGCGCGAATGTCGTCTCCGAAGCGTCAGCCCTGTGACGCTCTTACACCATCGCGCATAACCACTGCATCAGCATCGCGACCGGGCGGCCGGTCGCGGTGCCTTTGCGGCCCGAATCCCAGGCGCTGCCGGCGATGTCCAGATGCGCCCAGCGCTGGCCATCGGTAAAGCGGCTCAAGAAACAACCGGCGGTGATCGCACCGGCGTATTTACCGCCGATATTCGCGAAGTCGGCAAAACCGGTGTCGAGTTGGCTCTGGTAGTCCTCCCACAGCGGCAGTCGCCATGCGCGGTCGTGGCTTTGTTCGCCTGCGGCGAGCAGTTCGTTCGCCAGATCGTCGTCGCGCGACATCAGCCCGCTGGCATGCGAGCCGAGCGCAACCACGCAAGCGCCGGTCAGCGTTGCAATATCGATCAACGTTGTGGGCTCAAAACGTTGTGCGTAGGTCAGGGCATCGCACAGGATGAGCCGACCTTCTGCATCCGTATTGAGGATCTCCACCTGGTGACCGGCCATCGTGGTGATGACATCCGAAGGGCGATAGCTGCGCCCGTCGGGCATGTTCTCCGCAGCCGGCGTGATGCCTACGATATGCAACGGAAGCTTGAGCGCCGCCGCCGCTTCGATGACCCCGAACACCGCGGCTGCGCCGCACATGTCGAACTTCATTTCCTCCATCCCGGCAGCGGGCTTGATATCGATGCCGCCGGTATCGAATGTGATGCCCTTGCCGACCAGCACCACGGGTTTGCCGGCAGCGCCCTTGTAATCCATGACCACCAGCTTGGGCGGGTTCTCCGATCCCTGCGCGACCGCGAGCAGCGCGCCCATGCCGAGCGTTTGCATCTCGTCGCGTTCGACGATGGTCACAGCGACTTCCGGATGGCGTCGTGCCAGCGCATGCGCCTGCTCCGCCAAATACGCAGGATTGCAGATATTCGGTGGCAAATTGCCCAGTTCGCGCGCCAGTCGTACGCCAGTGGCCACTGCGCTTGCGCGTTCCAGAATCGGGCCATCGCCCGCCGCGCTGAACGCCACCGACTTCAGCTCGATCCTCTCTGGTTTGGCTTTCAACGTGGCGGTGTATTTATATGCCGCGTAGTCCGCTGCGAGCGCCGATTGCAGCAATTTCCAATCGAGGTCTTTCTTCGGAACTTCGACTTCGGTCAGATAGGACGACGCTGTTTCGATGGGCAGACCTTTGAGTGCTTTATGGGCGTCGCGCGTTGCGCGCAGGAACCGTGGCGCATCGAAACGGCGCTGCTCGCCCAAGCCAACGACCAACACCCGCGGTGCGCTCAGCCCCGAAATGTGATGCAGCAGCGCCGTGGATCCAACCCGGCCGCTGACATCGCCGCTCTCCATCAAACGCTTCAGCACGCCGCCGCTCGCAGCATCCAACTCGGCTGCGGCACTGGTCAGCATCCGCTCTTCGAACACGCCGACGATGACCAGCGATGCGGCCACTTCGTTGGGTCGCTGGGTGATGCGTTTGAATTCCAACATGGTGTCTCCAGAGCGTCGGGACGATGCGTCGTGAATAGAATCGGGATGCGCGGCAGACAGGCCGCTCGCGTGCCCGTTGTAAGATTGCCAATGAACCGCCAAGTCTAATGAATCGCCCGCATTCGTGGGACCACAATCGCCAACAAGCGCTTCTATTCACGATTCGGCGTTCACGATTCACTATCTTCGCCACCCGCAGCCCCACCAAGGCCTTCTCATGTCGCGCGCCGATCGCTACCTCGAACGTGAAGTCATCGCAGCGCTGTCCGGCGTGCTGCTGGTGATGTTGATCGTCGTGTTTGGCGGCTTGCTCACCGACGTACTCAACAAAATTGCGCGCGGGAAAATACCGGCGCCATTGCTGTTCAGTCAGATCGGGCTGCGCATTCCGGATGCGCTCACGCTGTTGCTGCCTTTGGCGAGCTTGTTGGGCGTGCTGCTCGCCTACGGGCGCCTGTATCGCGACAGCGAAATGAGCGTGCTGGCGGCGGCCGGATACAGCTCGCTGAGGACGCTGCGCCCGCTGTTGCGCATGGGCATGGTGCTCGTGGCGGTGCAAATCGGGCTGGCATTTTTCATCGCGCCCGCAGGCCGGGCGATCGCCCATGACATGGTCGAGTCGATGCAACGCTCGGTTGCCGTCGCCGGTTTGACCTCGGGCCGGTTCGTCGAGCTGCCCGGCGGCGCCGGTGTGCTGTATGTCGCCAGAGTCAGTACCGATATGCGTGAAGTCGAGGAGTTGATGCTGGTCCGCGAGCGCGATGCCGGGCGTCTGGTGCTCACCGCGCGCCGCGGAGTGATCGAGGTCAATCCGATCACCGAGGACATACTGCTGCGCCTGGAAGCGGGCGAGCGTGTCGATGGCCGGCCCGGCGAACCGGGGTACCGGCGAATCCGATTCGAGACGGCGGATATTGCCATCCCGAAACAACCGCTGGACACGGGCGACGATCCGATTCAGTCGCAATCGACACGCGACTTGCTCAACGCGGACAGCATCGAAGCAAGTTCGGAACTGACACGGCGTTTGGCGCAGCCCATCGTGTTGGCGATGTTGCTGCTGCTGGCGCCGATCATGGCGCAGGGTGCGCCGCGGCAACCGCGCTACGACAAACTGGTCGTCGCCATCCTGCTCTACGTGACCTACGCGAATCTGGTCGAACTGGCGCGGATCTGGGCCGTGGCCGGGAAAATCCCAGCGCTGCTCGGCACCTGGTGGGTGCATGCCGTGTTTGCCGCAGTGGTGATCATCGCCTGGGGCCGCGAGTTGCTGGCCTGGCACCGTGGCCGCCTGTTGTTGCGACAAGTGGAAGCGCAACCATGAAGCGCCTGGACTGGTTGATCGTCAAAGCGGTTGTACCGGCCATCTTGCTGACCTGGATCGTATTCACGAGTTTCGACGTGCTCCTGGCACTGCTCGGCGAAATCGATGAACTGGGCGAAGGCGACTACGACCTGACCCGGATCGTCCAGGTGACGCTGCTGACCGTGCCCAGGCGTCTTTATGCGATGTTCTCAACCGCCGCAGTGGTCGGCACAATGTTAGGGCTCGGCGCATTGGCAGCGCGCAGCGAACTCACGGCGCTGCAGGCCTCTGGCGTTTCGCGAACGCGCATCGCGCTATCGGGCACATTCGCCGCGGCGTTGCTGCTGTTGTTTGCGCTGCTGCTCGGCGAGGCCATCGGTCCACGCGCCGATCGGATGGCCTCGGATATGACCGCGCAGGCAAAAACCGCTGGCATCGCCTTCTCCGGAACCGGCCTCTGGCTGCGCGATGGCAAGGCGGTTTGGAATGCCAGGAGCATCGTGGTCGGAGCGCCTGGGCAGCTGGAACTCTGGGATGTCTGGCGCTACGAGTTCGATGCGGACGCGCGATTGAACGAGGTCATTCGTGCCGAACGCGCCAGTCTCAAAGGCGCAAACTTCGAGCTCTCCGGAACAACGCGCGACCGTTTGACCACGGATCGCGTCAGCAGCGAGCGCGAGGAATCGATCCGCTTAGCCACCCGGCTCGATCCGGGCATCGTGCAAGCCCACACGGTGCGCCCGCGTCAGCAGGGCACCACCGATCTCTACGAAACGCTGCGCTACGCGCGAATCAATGGCCTCGACGCCCTCGCCTTCGAAAGCGCGTTTTGGTACCGAGTGTTCTATCCGCTGATCGCCCTGAGCCTGTGCTTCGCCGTGGCGACCTTCGCCTTCGCACAACAGCGCAGCGGCGGCGCTGGCAAACGGCTGCTGATCGGGATTCTCTTTGGCGTGACCTTCTTTTTTATGCACCGCACGCTGATCAATCTGGCCGAGACCGAGCGCCAGGGGTTGATTCTGGTGAACGTGCTGCCGCCGCTATTGCTGGTGTCCTGGGCGTTGTGGCGGTTGCGTCGAGCAGGTTGAGACTACGCGCGCTTGATCGCCCCGATGACCGCCAGCACCACCACAGCCCCGACAAAAGCGTTGATGATCGAACCCACAATCCCGCCGCCGATGACCACGCCCAGCACACTGCCGAGCAGCCATGAGCCTACAAACGCGCCGAGGATGCCGATCACGATGTTGCCAACGATGCCCAGGCCGCGGCCGCGCATCACGATGCCCGCCAGCCAGCCGGCGATGGCACCCACGAGCACAAGGATGATGATGGCTTGCAGTGTCATGGCGGTTCCTCCATCTCGGTGACTTGCAGTCTGCCATAGCCGGGGCGAATCGAATCGGCGAATTCCGTACAATCGCGGCATGCTGAACTCGAACATCGACATTGCCGCTGCCACTGAGCGTTTCGCCCACGCGAAGCCCTTTAGGCATGTGCTGATCGAGGACTTCTTCGATCCCGTCGCGTTGGCCAGCCTGATCGCGCAGTTTCCGCCGTTCGAGATGGGGTCGGCGCGAAATGAGGCAGGTCTTCTGGGCCGCAAAAGCGTCGTCGAGCGCATCACGACCTTGGGCGGCATCTACTCACAGCTCGATGCCCTGGTGCAAACGCGTGCGTTCCTGGACACCATCGGCGCCATCACGGGCATTCAGGATCTTCTGTACGACCCATATTACTTCGGCGGCGGCACGCACGAGAACCTGAGCGGCCAGGAACTCGATCCGCACATCGATTTTAATCGCCACCCGATCAGCGGCTGGCATCGCCGGCTCAACCTGATTGTCTACTTGAACGATCACTGGGATCCATCGTGGGGCGGCGCCCTGGATTTGCACGAGAACCCGCGCGGACCTGGCCGGATCGTGACGATCCTGCCCACCGCCAATCGCTGCGTCATCTTCGAAACCACTGAGTACAGCTGGCACGGCTTTAAGCCCATCGTCGCGCCGCCCGATCGGGCGGAATTGAGCCGGCGTTCCATCGCCTTGTACTTCTACACCACCACACGCCCGGCCGAGGAGCAGGCCGATCCTCATTCCACTGTCTATGTCGACCGACCCTTGCCGCCGCACCTTCGCGCCGGCCATACGCTGACAGAAGAAGACGAACGCACGTTGGCCATCGCCATCGCGCGGCGTGACCAGCACATCCAGCGTTTGTACGCCGATGCGCAGCGCCTGGAAACCAGTCTTGCCGACTGGCAGGCACGCTGGGGCGCGACACGTCTGGTGCGCTGGAAGCGGCGGTTGTTTGCGTGGTGGCGTGGCAAAGCCTGAAGGCTCAGAAGGGCAAATGCGCCGTCAATGCACAAGGATTCTGTGCGCCGATGGCATCGTGGCGCATTCTGGCCCCGCCAAACTTGATGAGTCGATGCCGTAGCGGGCGATAGCTGGCAAGTTCGCGGCATGGTTGATGGCCGGATCAACCGCGCCGACTGCCAAGTCGTCGCTCTCAGAATAGCCGTACCGAGGTCACACTTTAGCAACTTCGCTCGCGTAAATTCTAGTTTATTAACAATGGACTGTGTGGTTGCTGCTAGCGTCTGGGCGTCGCTCGGCGCTGTCGAATCATGATGAGCCGAATGAAACGACTTTGCGCGTATCGGATCCAGGCCAACTCTTCATGGTCAATTCGGGTCCGCAAATCGCATTGCGAACCGGTCGTCGTTCTGAGTCAATCCTAAGGACTTTGGTATGAAAGCAAAGACAGGCGCGCCGTTAGTAGGTTGTTGCGCAAACAACAAAGCCCATCGAATTGGAGTTCTCCACATAACGAGTAGCGCTCGCGCAATTCTCTTTGGCAGCGCGGTACTTGCGTGTTCTGCGACCGCTTTCGGGCGCGAGTGCGGGGTTGACGTCCAGTGCTCGAAAATCCTGTTTGACGACTGGCGTTACTGGGCTCTTAATGTCAGTGGTGTCACGTACCTCACGCCCCAGGGCGCAGCTGACGCGTCCTGTGCCATTGGCTTGGCAAGTGCTCCATTCGGTGGGTGCAACTGCACATACACCATCGGAACGCCGTACGTCACCGGAACCTACATGTCGATTCCGAACGGCGTACCGACCTACCTCGGTTTCGAAGGCGACTGGCGACTTGACAGCTGGAGAAACAGCAACGGGATCTGTCAACTATTCGTCCCGCATTTGCAATTGAATGGCGCTCGAAATCCGTACTGTCCACCTGGTATGACGATTATGGCGGTGACATCGGCACCTGACATCCAAACCGGACAATGGGCCTGTGCCCGTTGGCTTCCACCGAAAATCTGCCCCACAGATCCCAACAATATGGGAACCTCCTTCGGTGCTGGTGGCCCTATGTCACCCAACCCGGTGGAGTTCTACACGCGCGAACGACTGTTGAGCGAGACCGATCTGGCCATCCAATCCCCGTCCGGTTCTCTGAGTTTCCACCGCAGCTATCGCAGCTCAGGATTCACGCTCCCGGTGTCCAACACGGCTGCGCTGGGCACCCATTGGCGGCACAATTTCGAGACTGAATTGGTTCTTCACGCGGGTACGGGGAACGTACGCATACGCCAGCCTTGGGGTCAGGAGTTGATGTTCCGAACGGTGAGTGGAAACTACGTCGGCGTCGGCCCGATTGCTCATGGCTATCGTCTCGCCGACGTCACCGAAGGCGGCGTGACTTACCGTGAGCTCACCGCGGCGAACAACAATATTCAGCGCTTCGATAGCAACGGTCGGCTCCTGAGTTTCCGAAAGCCGTCGGGACACAGCGTCAACTTCATTCGCGATGTCAATGGTCGCCTTCAGCAAATCGTCAATGAGCAGGGCCGGGGGTTTTCGTTGAACCTCGACGGTCAAGGCCGTCTCACTTCTGCGCTGAGTTCTTCGGGCGAAACCGTTACCTATACACTCGATAGCAAAGAGCGCCTGACCACAATCTCCCGGCCATCGCTGGGTAGCAAAACCTACCGCTACAACGAACCGGGATATAGCCAGCAAAACTCTGCGCCGCACGCGCCGCTGATTACCGGTATCGATGATTGGGACGGTCAGCGCATCGGCCACTACACCTACGATAGCGTTGGGCTGATGCAACAATCGGAAGTGCAGCCGAACATCGGTCGGTACACATTCTCTGGATCCAATGTCACCGACCCGTTAGGACAGACGCGCACGTTCTGGTTTACGCCCGCCAACGGGGTCAACCAGTTCTGGGGCTCGTCGCTACCTTGCACCACTTGCGGTTCAACAAAGAAATCGACGACGTTCACAGCGTCTGGCCTGGTCGAGACTGAGACCGATTTCCGCAACACCGTGAAAGCGTTCGCGTACGACGAGGCGCGACAACTGCCGACGTCTGAAATCGAAGCCCGCGGCCAGGATACGCAGCCCAGTTCGTCGAAAACCAACGAGCGCAAAACCGAAACCACCTGGCATCCGAACTGGCGCGTCCCCACCGAACGCCGGACATTCTTCTGCGCTGCACCAAGCACGTCCTCGCAAGCCTGCTCGACGGCCTCAAACACACGCTGGACGCTGGAATCGCTCACTCGCCACGCCGTGAACGCCCGCGGCCAGATCACGGCGGTGTGCCAGATCGATCCCGCTAACCCCACTGCGATGGCCTACACCTGCGGCAGCGCAACCAACGCGCCCACTGGCGTACGCCAGACGGTGACGGATTTCTGCGATACCACCGATGCGGACTTCAACTCGGCGACGTGTCCGTTCGAGGGTTACGTCAAGACCGTCGACGGCCCGCGCACCGATGTGGCGGACATCACCACGCGCACCTACTTCGGCGCCGAGCACACAAGCTGCGCGACGCAACCGACGAGCTGTCCGTATCGCAAGGGCGATCTGCGGTATCTCGATAACGCACTCGGCCAACGCACCGAGTTCATCGCTTACGACGGCGCTGGCCGGCTGCTGCGACAGAAAGACGCCAATGGCGTGATCACGGATCTGATGTATCACCCGCGTGGCTGGCTGCTCAGCCGCACGGTGCGCACCAATGCCGATGGCACACCGAATACGTCGGATGCGATCACGCGCATCGAGTACGAGCCCTATGGCGAGGTCAAGCGCGTGATCCAGCCGGATGAGTCTGGCATGGAGTACTGCCGCGACGCCGCGCATCGCATCAAGGCGGTAGTGCAAACCACGCTGTCCAGTCCCAGCCGCTGCAGCAACGGCGCACCCACGGCCGGCAGCGAGGCAATCGTCTACACGCTCGATGCCGCTGGCAATCGCACCAAGGAAGAAGTGCGCGATAGCACCGGTGCCACCAAACGCCTGCTCGCACGCCAGTACAACACGCTCGGCGAACTGCGCAGCCTGATCAACGCACCGTTCGCGGCCAACACCAATCTCGACGATCCCAGCGTCAAGAAGACCACCTTCACCTATGACGCCAACAGCAACCAGGACCTCGCCACCGATCCGCTCGGCCGCGTGGGCGACAACGACTACGATCCGCTCAATCGGCTGATCCAGTCGATTCAGGACAAGGACACCGCAGCCGCCACGGGCGAAATCCAGGCCACGGTGAAGTACGAATACGATGCGCGCGATAACCTGCGCAAAGTCATCGATCCGAAAAACCTGACCACCGAGTACGTCTACGATGGCCTCAATAATCAGACGCAGCTTATCAGCCCCGACACCGGCACCACGAGCTACACCTATGACGCCGCCGGCAATCGTTTGAGCCAAACCGACGCACGCGGTGTGGTCAGCAACTACGCTTACGATGTTCTGGGACGCCTCACCGCGATCAGCTATCCGTCGGAGACGGCGAAGAACGTCGGCTTTGTTTACGACAGCGTCGAGTCGGTCTGTGCGCCAGAGGAGCAATCGGCCACCGGGCGCTTAAGCAAGATCACCGATGCCAGCGGCCAGACGCAGCTCTGTTACGACCGCCGCGGCAATTTGCGGCGCAAAGTGCAAACCAGCGGCGGGCAGGTGCTGACCGTGCAATACCGCTACAACAGCGCCGATCGGCTGATCTCGATGACCTATCCCTCAGGTCTCGTGGTCGACTACACCCGCGACACGCAAGGCCGCATCGCCAGCGTCAACCTGAGCCGCGACAGCTTCGCGCTCACGCTCGTCAGCGGCGTCAGCTACCTGCCGTTCGGTCCGATCGGGCAGATCAGCTTCCCCAGCCAAACGCTGAGCAAGAGCTGGGATCAGAACTACTGGCCTGATGCGGTGCAGGGCACGGCGCTGGACTATGATTTCAGCACCAACGAGGTGGGCAACATCACACAAGTGGCCAGCGCCAGCGAAGGGACGCAGAACCTGGGCTACGATCGGCTCGATCGGTTGAACGAGGTGCGCGATCAGAACGCCGCGCTGATCGAAGCGTTCACCTACGACGCCACCGGCAATCGCCTCAGCCACAGCGTCGCGTTCCCGGCCGGCAGCACGCCAACGGTGACCAGCTACACCTATCCCGGCACCAGCCATCGTCTGACCCAAGTCGGCAGCGCGGCGCGCAGCTTCGATGCGGTCGGCAACACACTGAGCGGCGTGCCGGGCTTCGAAACCGACACCGCCAGCTTCGATGCGCGCAATCGCCTGACCGCCATCGGCACCGGCGGCAGCGCGCAACAGCGCGCGAACTACAACGGCCGCGGCGAACGTGTGCTCGGCAGCAGCGGCACGCCGGCGCCGGCATTGCCCAGCGCGAGCGGCGATTGGGCCACCAGCGGTCTCTTCGGCCAGCTGTACGATGAGAGCGGCCAGGTCATCGCCACGTTACGCGGCGGCACCAGCCTCAGCTTCGAGGAGATCGTCTGGATCGACAACACCCCCGTCGGCCGCGTGCTCAGCAGCACCACCGCCGTCACGGACGTGCACGCCATCCACAGCGACCACCTGAACACCCCACGCGCACTCGCGAACGCACAAACGCAAGGCGGACAGGCGGCCGGCACCGTCGTCTGGCGCTGGAAGCTCAACCAGCACACCGCGAGTGGCAGCAATGCGTTTGGTGCGTTGGGCGCAAGCGAGGATCCGGATGGGAATTCGACGCTGGTCAAGTTTGACCTCCGGTTCCCTGGGCAGCAGTGGGATGAGGCGGTGGGGTTGCATTACAACTACTTCCGGGACTATGAGGCGGGTACGGGGAGGTATGTTGAGAGTGATCCGATTGGGTTGGCGGGTGGGTGGAGCACGTTCTCATACGTCTCCGGCGGCCCGCTGGGTGCGACCGATGCGTTGGGTCTGGACGGTTCGACGTACAACATGGTCATAAATCAGTGCGTCAAGCCCTTGGTCTCTGTTGCCACTCGAGTCGTTTCCGGAGTTGGCTTGCTGTTAACTCCCAGCTCAACGTCGGCTTGTGACACGATGAACAAGCCGCCCGAATGCGAGCCGTGTGAAGACGACCCGCCCCTGCCTCCGCCTGTCCCGGTCACTCCCTCGAGAAACCGTGCGGGGCAGGATCCGATTGCATTTCGTCCTCACTTCCCCGGCAGGCACAAATGCACCGGGCAATGCCGGCCATGCCCAACTCCAACTTACTGGTCGGCACCTGGGAATGCTCATGGATCAACATCCGGAACTCACTACCACTGGATCGAATGGAATCAAGATCAAAGTAGTTGCATGTGCTTTCCATTCCGACGTGATGGAACTTCTCCCCCGCCAGTTGGTAGTCCAGCCCCGTGAGCATAGAACGCAATGTTACCGATGAGGTTCATGATTTTCGGGTCGCGAAGGCCTTGCTTTGGAGTCTCGCAACCAAGCACGGTGGGCTTACTGATGAGCAGTATCAAACTTGGTCTCGACTGAGTCTTGAGCTTCTCGATCTGATTGTCCTGAAAGGCCGGCGCGCTTTCATGCCAGAGACGACGATGGAAGTTTGCGCGCGATGGCCTGGCGTTCCCATTCCTGTTCTATTCGGGCGAACGACGGACGTTGGGAATATTGCGTGGGACGCCACGCTGTCATTGATACAACTTGGGAGTGGCGTGGCGTTTTTCGACGAGCTTTTTGACTGGGATCAGAGCGGTAGGCCCGTGTTCTCAAGGATTAAATGTCGGTTGCGCGACAGAGCAGATGGCTACGATTTCATTTTGGTCGAGCTTCATCTTGTCGAAGTCAATGCGCCGACTTAGTCGGAATCAAGGATTCCCGCCGCCGCGACGATCCTAACCTCACCGCATCGCCCGATTGTGAAGAGAACAAGTACACGCACTTTCTGATTTCGAAGCGGACTGTTTTGGACGTCTAGAAGCTTAGACGTCCGAATTGGCTGGTTGAAGTTGGGTGGTTTTAAGCGCGCGAGCAACGCGCCCAGAGACACAGAAAGCGGACAGTCACTTTTCGTTTTTCGAAAGAGAGTTTTTTAGCCGTCCAGACGTTTGAACGTCCGCAAATCAGGTTGGAGAACGCTCGGGATTTCTTGCGAGCAACGCGCCCAGACGCCAGCGGCGTCAAAAATGCGCGGTGAGTTTTGCTCACCGGTTGGCGGCAAGGCTCCGCGCGTAGCCGATGCCTTTGAGCCACTGCTGGTTGAGCGCTTTGGCTTTCTCAGCCATTGCCTCAACGCCGCCGACGAATCGCTGGTACGCTAAAAGAACGAGGACAGCCTGATTTTGATTAGCGCTCTTCGGGTCAGAAGACGTCTACACGTTTAGACGTCTGCAACTGCTGTCAGACAAAGGCTGCGATTTTCTTGCGAGCAACGCGCCCAGACGCCGGCGGCGTCAAGAATGCGCGGATGGGTCTGCTCACCGGTTGGCGGCAAGGCTCCGCGCGTAGCCGATGCCTTTGAGCCACTGTTGGTTGAGTGCTCTGGCTTTCTCCGCCATTGCCTCGACGCCACCAACGAATCGCTGGTACGCAGAGCGGAACCCTTTGACGTGGCCGGTCCAATAGTCGCCATGGATTCCAAGCTTTCGCAACGCCGGTGGCTCGCTTGAAGCGATCACACCGCGTTTGCCGGGCTTCAACTGCCGGCCGGTGTAGTCGACAAGTTCGATGTATTGCGCACTCGTCATCGGCAGACGGCTGCCGATTGGCTTTACGTCTCCATCGAACTTGTCGCCGCTCGGCAGGAACACACCAAAGCCGGCGATCGGCATCAGCAATTTGTTGGCGTTGCTCGGATTCTTGCGCAACTCTGTTGCTCGCGCCTGCACGCTGGTGTGATCGGAACCCTCGACACTCTCAGCAATGCCGGCGCGCACGGGATTGAGATCGACGTACGCCATAGCAGCGGCCAGCGCACACTCATCGTCGAGCAGCTGACTCTTGAATCGTCCCTCCCAGAATCGCCCGGTCACATCGTCCTCGGCATTCGCTCGCCGCGCTGTCACTGACACCCTCAATAGAGCCATTTCGTGATCGGGTGAATAGAGCCACCTTGATGACGGCGTGATCGGCTGAATCGAGCCATTTGGTGATCGCTTCAATCGAGCCACTTTGTG